>CAZFEK010000004.1:0-118938 GCA_964517465.1 uncultured Alcaligenaceae bacterium | reverse complement strand
CTTTGCCAATCATGCCGACTTGACAGATGCGCGTACATCATAGAAGGAGCGGGCTCGCCCGCGATTGCGGCGCCGGCCATGAGCCCAAACCCCTTCGCGGCCAAGGCCGCTCCTACCCGTCCGCGCCAAGGTTTTTGTAGGAGCGGGCTTGCCCGCGAAGGCGGCGCGCGGGACATCAAGCATGTATTTGCGGCCAAGGCCGCTCCTACCCGTCCGCGCCAAGCTTTTTGTAGGAGCGGGCTTGCCCGCGAAGGCGGCGCGCGGGACATCGAGCATGTATTTGCGGCCAAGGCCGCTCTACGCTCGGGCAATGGTAGTCCAAATTAGGGGTTTCTCTGCAAACCAAACGCCCGTCGCGACTGTACTGACTCAAACTCAGCAGCGGGCCACTACAACCCCAACTCGCTCCATATCGCATCCACCCTCGCTTTGACTTCGGCACTCATGGCAATGGGCCGGCCCCACTCGCGGCGGGTCTCGCCAGGCCATTTGTTGGTGGCGTCTATGCCCATCTTGGAACCGAGCCCCGCCACCGGCGAGGCGAAGTCGAGATAGTCGATCGGCGTATTCTCGACCAGCAGGGTGTCGCGCGCAGGGTCGCTGCGGGTGGTCCAGGCCCAGACCACTTCTTTCCAATCGCGCACGTCGATGTCTTCATCCACCACCAGGATGACTTTGGTGTACATGAATTGGCGCAAGAAACTCCAAATCCCGAACATCACCCGCTTGGCGTGTCCGGGGTATTGCTTCTTGATGCTCACGACCGCCAAGCGATAGGAGCAACCCTCAGGCGGGAGATAGAAATCGAGAATTTCGGGAAACTGCTTTTGCAGGATAGGCACAAACACTTCGTTGAGCGCCACGCCCAGCACCGCGGGTTCATCGGGGGGTTTGCCGGTATAGGTGCTGTGATAGATGGGGTCGCGGCGCAGGGTGATGCGCTCGAGGCGAAAAACTGGAAACCGCTCCACCTCGTTGTAATACCCGGTGTGGTCGCCAAAGGGTCCTTCGAGCGCGGTTTCATCCGGGTGGATGTGCCCTTCGAGCACCATTTCGGCTTCGGCCGGCACCATCAAGTCGAGCCCCAGGCAGCGCGTCACCTCGGTTCGCGCGCCGCGCAGCAGGCCGGCGAATTGAAACTCGGACAAGGTGTCAGGAACCGGCGTCACGGCAGCCAGCAAAGTCGCCGGATCGGCGCCCAATACCACCGCCACCGGGAAAGGCTCGCCTCGATGGCGCTCCTGATGTTCCCGAAAATCAAGCGCTCCGCCCCGCTGCGCCAGCCAGCGCATGATCAGGCGATTCGGTCCGATCACTTGCTGACGGTAAATGCCCAGATTCTGGCGTGTCTTGCGCGGGCCGCGCGTAACCACCAAACCCCAGGTGATGAGCGGGCCGACATCGCCTGGCCAGCAGGTTTGGATGGGCAAACGCGCGAGGTCCAACTCTTTGCCTTCCCAAATCACGTCCTGGCAGGGAGCGCCCCGCACTTCTTTCGGTGCCATGTCGAGCAGGCGCTTCAACATCGGCAGGGTGTTCTCCCAGGCGTGTTTCAACCCCCGCGGCGGCTCGGGCTCCTTGAGCGCGGCGAGCAAACGCCCCACTTCGCGCAATGCGGCGATCGATTCTTGGCCCATGGCCAGCGCCACTCTGGCCGGGGTGCCGAAGAGGTTGGCGAGCACCGCAATGGTGTGGCCCTTCGGATGCTCGAACAGCAGCGCCGGGCCGCCTTGACGCAGCACGCGGTCGCCGATCTCGGTCATTTCGAAACGCGGATCGATTTCCGCAGCGATGCGCTTGAGCTCGCCGCGCGCTTCAAGTTGGGCGAGGAATTCGCGCAAATCGCGATAAATCATCGCGCTGCGGTCTCGCGCAGCTTCAACTCCTCGAAACGGCGGCGCTCGGCATCGAACTTCGCATGGAGGCCTTGCATCTCTTTGGTCTTCTGTTCGATCAGGCCCTGCTGCACCGGCATTTCCTGTTCGATGCTCTTTTGCTCGCGACGCATTTCCGGCGGGACCGGTTTTTTGGCCGCATCCAGGGCCTCGATTTCGGCCTTGCGCTTCTTGAGTTCCGCGACGCGATTCTGCGCGCCTTTCACTACCGCCTCCACCGCGCTAATGCTGCGCGCGCGAACCTGGTCGATTTCTTTGAGGCTGGTATAGGTCGCCAGCAGCGCGTCATCCTTGCGCCGCTGTTCGCGGGACGCCTTTTCTTCTTCCAGGCGCTTGTTTCGCTCATCCTCTTGCGCACGAATTTGCTCCGGCGTCAGCGCCGGGGCCGTGCGCTTGACCGTGCGACCTTGCCGATTGAGTTCTGTGGCGCCGCCCTTGACGTACTCGGGCGGTATCGTATCGCCATAATGGGTGACGCCTTTTTCATCCACCCATTTATACATGTTGCCCAACGCCGGTCCGGCCAACACCGCGCCCAGCAAGGCCAAGACCGCGATTGTGCTCGATAAGGCATTCATGACAAGCTCCTCAGCCCCTGTTGTTGTTTATCCGACTCCATACTGCCGGCGGTACTCCTCCGTCGCCGCCAGATGGGCGGCTAATTCCGGCTTCTCCTGCAGAAAACCCAGCAGGTCTCGCAGGTTGGCGATGGCCACGACCGGAATGCCAAACTTGGCTTCGACTTCCTGAACTGCCGACCAATCGCCTTGGCCCCGCTCCATGCGATCAAGCGCAATCAGAACGCCCGCCGCTTTGGCCCCTTCGGCCTCGATCAGGGCGACCGATTCGCGCACCGAAGTGCCGGCACTGATCACGTCGTCCACGATCAACACCCGGCCTTTCAAGGGGGCGCCAACGATGCTGCCGCCCTCGCCATGATCTTTGACTTCCTTGCGGTTGTAGCTAAACGGCAGATTGTGCCCTTTTTCGGCAAGCGCCACCGCCGTGGCGGCGGCCAAGGTAATTCCCTTGTAAGCCGGCCCGAAAAGTTGGTCGAACTGCAAGCCCGAAGCCAGGCACGCTTGCGCGTAATATTGGCCCAGTCGCCGCAGGCTTTCGCCGTCATTGAACAACCCGGCATTAAAGAAGTAGGGTGACTTGCGTCCTGCCTTGGTGGTGAACTCGCCAAACCTCAGCACATCCCGTGCCAAGGCAAAGCCAAGAAACTCGTGCCGAAAATCGATCATGTCTGCTTTCTCTGATACAAGTGGGCAAGTATAACGCAGCGCGATTGCCACGCCAGTGCTGAGGATATCGGTTTGGTGCTAAGCTTCGCGCTTTTTTCTGGCTCCCCTTTCCATGCGCGTTCTGAGTCTCAATGTCAACGGTTTGCGGTCGGCCGCCCGCAAAGGTTTGGCGCCTTGGCTGGAGAACCTCAGAAGCTGGGACATCCTCTGTGTGCAGGAATTGAAAGCGCAGCACGCCGACCTGGGAGAAACCTTGACGCGATTGGGCCGGGCTCAGGGCCACTTTCACTTCGCAGCAAAGAAGGGTTACAGCGGCGTCGGCATCTTCACCAAGAAGCGGCCCAAAAGGGTGCTTGCCGGGTTCGGGAATGCGGAATTCGACGCGGAAGGCCGCTATTTGCGCGCCGATTTTAATGATTTGAGCGTGATCAGCGTCTATTTCCCTTCTGGATCGAGCTCGCCAGACCGCCAAGAGGCCAAATTCCGTTTCCTTGCGGCGTTTTTTCCCCACCTTGATCAATTGCGCCGGGAAGGCAGAGAAATCCTGCTTTGCGGGGACTGGAATATCGCCCATCAGCCCATAGACCTCAAGAACTGGCGCAGCAATCAGAAGAACTCCGGTTTTCTGCCGGAAGAGCGGGAATGGTTGAGCCGAGTGTTCGATGAATTGGGATGGGTGGACGTCTATCGCCGCCTGTACCCGAAGGCGACGGAGGAAAGCTACACTTGGTGGTCCAACCGCGGCGCCGCCTGGGAAAAGAACGTCGGTTGGCGCATCGATTACCACGTCGCCACGCCCGGCCTTGCCGAACGTGCGCGCCGCGCCGAGGTGTACAAGGCCGAACGTTTCTCCGACCATGCGCCCTTGATCATCGATTACCGCACATGATCCTAGAAACCGCCTTTGGCACAGCATGATTCGCATTTCCGCCCTGACCCTGCGCCGCGGCGCCCGCGTGCTGCTCTCGGAAGCCAACCTCTGCATCGGCCCGAAAAAGAAAGTCGGGCTGATCGGCGCCAACGGCTGCGGCAAGACCAGCCTTTTTGCCGCGCTGCAGGGGCAGCTCTTGGCCGACGCCGGCGACATCTCGATTCCGCCCGGCTGGGTGCTCGCTTCGGTGGCGCAAGAAACGGCGTCGACGGACGCTCCGGCGATCGAGCACGTGCGCGATGGCGACCGGCATTTGCGTGCTTTGGAGGCGCAGCTCGCCGCGGCCGAAAGAGATCACCAACTCTGCGGCGAAGCGCTGGCGGAACTCCACCACGCCTTCGAAGTCGCCGGAGGTTACTCCGCCCCTTCCCGCGCCGCCGCATTGCTTGCCGGTCTGGGCTTTGGCGAGGCCGATCAGCAGCGCCCGGTGGCGAGCTTCTCCGGGGGATGGCGAATGCGCCTCAATCTGGCGCAAGCCCTGATGTGTCCCTCGGATCTGCTGCTCCTCGACGAGCCGACCAACCACCTCGATCTCGATGCGGTCATGTGGCTCGAGGATTGGCTGCGCAATTATCCAGGAACGCTTCTGCTGATCAGCCACGATCGCGATTTTCTCGACGCGGTAGTGGACACCATTGTGCACGTCGACCAGGGTGCCCTCAAGACTTACCCCGGCAGCTACGACGCCTTCGAGACCCTGCGCGCCGGGCAGCTCGCCTTGCAACAAACGATGTACCAGCGCCAGCAGCGCGAGATCGCGCATTTGCAGTCCTTTGTCGATCGCTTCCGCGCCAAAGCCACCAAAGCGCGCCAGGCGCAAAGCCGCTTGCATGCCCTGGAGCGCATGGAACGCATCGCCGCGGCCCACGTCGACTCGCCCTTCGCCTTCGAATTCCCCAGACCCGAACAAGCGCCGCGGCAACTGGTCAGTTTCGAAGATGCCACGCTCGGTTATGGGGATAACTCGCACATATTGAGGGGCGTGCGCTGGAGTCTGCTGGCGGGCGAGCGCGTCGGCCTCCTCGGCCCCAACGGCGCGGGCAAATCGACCTTGCTCAAAGCCATTGCCGGCAAGCTGCAACCGCTTTCGGGCAGGCGTCATACCGGGCAGGGACTCCGTGTCGGCTACTTCGCCCAGCACCAAGTCGAACAGCTGCGCCTGGACCAGACTCCGCTCTGGCACCTGCAGAACATCGCGCCGCAAGTGCGCGAGCAGGAGCAACGCGACTTCCTCGGCGGATTCGATTTCCGGGGCGACCGCGCCTGCGCTCGGGTGGGTGAATTCTCCGGAGGCGAAAAAGCCCGGCTGACGCTTGCGCTGCTGGTTTGGCAAGGACCCAATTTGCTGCTACTCGACGAGCCCACCAACCACCTCGATCTGGAAATGCGCCAGGCGCTGACGCAAGCCCTGCAGGACTACACCGGCGGGTTGGTGGTGGTGGCCCATGATCGCCATCTCCTGCGCGCAACCACCGACCGCTTTTGGCTCGCCGCCGACGGGGGTGTCGCTCCTTTCGACGGAGATCTCGACGACTACCGCGTTTGGGTCGCCGCCCGTCGCGCTGCGGCATCCACTCCCAAGGCGGCCGCGGCGGCGCCGGATCGGCGGACCCAGCGGCGGATCGACGCCCAAGTGCGCACGCGCCGCTCGGCAGAGCTCAAACCCTGGCGCGAGCAGCTGGCGCTGGCGGAAAGAACCATGGACCGGCTACAACGCGAAAAGAGCGAAAATGAGCGCTGGCTTGCCTTGCCCGAAGCCTATTCGGAGGCCGGCCGAACGCGGCTTGCCGAACTGAGCCGACGGCAGGGGGAGCTCGGCCAAGCGCTGTGCGAAGCGGAAGAGGCCTGGCTCGCAGCCCACGAGGCCATCGACCGCATCGAGACGGAGCGAGACGGTTGAAAGCCCTTCTTTAGGAGCCCAAAATGACGGAAAGATTCACGGTATCGCTGGATGAGGATCTGGCCCACCAGTTCGACCACTGGGTCGCCGGGAGGGGCTACGGCACCCGCTCGGAAGCGGTGCGTGACCTCATCCGCGCCGCCCTAGAAAACGACCGCCTCAGTAAAGACGCCGGCGGTTCTTGCGTGGCCACACTTTCCTATGTCTACAACCATCACCAGCTGGGCCTGGCCAGCCGGCTGGCACACCATCACCACGAGCATCACGACCTGACGCTGGCCACCTTGCATGTGCATCTCGATCACGAGAACTGCCTCGAGGCGGTGCTGCTCAAAGGAGCGGTGACGCAAGTTCGGCATTTCGCCAACGCCACCATCGCCGAACGCGGGGTAAGACACGGCAAGCTCCACATGATCCCGGTTACTTTGGACACCCCGCACCGCCACCACGATCACGGCGACCCCCATCATCACAGCCATCCGCTCACCTGAGAGAAACGCCCAAGCCGGACAAGCGGAACCAAAAAGGATTGCCGGGCGGCGCCGGAGCGGCCACGCCAAGGAAACGGCGTAGCAAAGGCGCCGCGTTTCGCCCGGCTGCGCTGGGCCGTTGCCTTGGCCCGGGCGCTTCGCCGGGCGGCGCCGGAGCGGCCACGCCAAGGAAACGGCGTAGCAAAGGCGCCGCGTTTCGCCCGGCTGCGCTGGGCCGTTGCCTTGGCCCGGGCGCTTCGCCGGGCGGCGCCGGAGCGGCCACGCCAAGGAAACGGCGTAGCGGAGCCGCCGCCGCAGGCAAAGGGCAACCCTTGCTCTGCCGTATAATCTCGCCTCCTCTTCTGCTCCACACCCATGCGCCATTTCCTCGTGTTTCTCTTTTGCGCCCTGATCGCCTCTTCCGCGCTGGCGCAAAACACCGCCGCCGCGCTCGGCGTGCATGCGCCCCCGGCGGAAGCCAAGTCCTATCTTTTGGTCGATCTGTCCAGCCAACAGACCTTGGTCGCAGTGAATGCCCAAGAGCGCCGCGATCCCGCATCGCTGACCAAACTGATGACGGCCTATCTCGCCTTTGCGGCGCTGCGCGACAAACGGCTCACGCCCAGTCAGATGGTGACGGTTTCCGAACGCGCTTGGCGGGCCGAGGGCTCGCGCATGTTCATCGAGCCCAAGCGCGCGGTCAGCGTGGACGAGCTCCTGCGAGGCATGATCGTGCAATCGGGCAACGACGCCTCGATTGCTCTGGCGGAGCTGATCGGCGGAAGCGAAGAAGCATTTGCCCAGAAGATGAACCAGGAGGCCGCCCGCCTGGGCATGCAAAACACTCGCTTTGCCAACGCCACCGGCCTTTCCCACCCCGAGCATTATTCCAACGCGGCGGACTTGGCGCTGCTTGCCTCGGCCATCATTCGCGATTTTCCGGAGTTCTATCCGCTCTATTCGCTGCGTGAATTCCGCTACAACAACGTTTCTCAATATAACCGCAACCGCTTGCTCTGGGCCGATCCCAGCGTGGATGGGATGAAGACCGGCTTCACCGAAAGCGCCGGTTATTGCCTGATCAGTTCGGCCAAGCGCGAAGGTCGGCGCCTGCTGGCGGTGGTCCTGGGGACGGCCTCGGAAAAGGCGCGGGCAGTGGAAAGCCAGAAGCTGCTCAATTTCGGTTTTCAATCTTTCGAAACCTCCCGGCTCTACGAAAAACGCCAGGCCGTTGCCGCGCTTAAGGTCTGGCAAGGGTCCGCTGCGCAGGTGAACGCAGGATTTCTTAACGATGTTTTCTTGACGCTGCCGCGCGGCGCCCGTGACCAGCTCAAAATCACCATGGAAAACACCAACCCCGTCGTGGCGCCGATCGCCGTGGGACAACGCTTGGGCACCGTGAAACTGGCTTTCGAAGGGAAACCTCTGCTCGAATACCCCTTGCTCGCCCTGGAAGATGTGCCGCAGGGCAACTGGTTCACTCGCCAATGGGACGCGTTGCGCCTGCGTTTCCAATGAGCGCTCGTGAACCCACAGCCCGGGTGTCAGGCCTTCCCGGTTTCGGGGCGGGAAACACCGTTTTCCTCAATGGAGAGTGGCTTCCCTTGGAGGAGGCGCGGATTCCGGTGCTCGATCGCGGGTTCATCTTCGGAGACGGGATATATGAAGTCATTCCGGTCTATGGCCGCAGGCCCTTTCGGCTCCAAGCGCATCTGGCCCGCCTTGCCCGCAGCTTGGCCGGAATCCGCCTGGCCAACCCGTTTTCAGGGGAAGTCTGGCAGGCGCTGATCGAGCGCTTGATTTCGCTCCAGCCTTTTGCCGACCAGGCGGTCTATTTGCAGGTCACCCGCGGTGTCGCCAAGCGCGATCACGCCTTTCCGCAGGGCGTGGCGCCGACGGTTTTCCTGATGAGTAACCCGTGGGCCCCGCCTACTCGCGAAGTTCTGGAACAAGGAGTCGCCGCAGTCACGGCGATAGACGATCGCTGGCAACACTGCGATCTGAAGACCACCTCGCTCATCGGCAACGTGCTGCATCGTCAGCATGCGGTGGAGCAAGGCGCGCTGGAAACCATCCTGCTGCGCGAAGGCCGGCTCAGCGAAGGCGCCGCCGCCAACGTGCTGCTGGTGATGGACGGTCGAATTCTCGCCCCGCGCAAAGATTGGCGCATTCTTCCCGGCATCACCTGCGGGGTGATCGAGGACTTGGCGCTGGAGGCTGGCCTGCCCTTCGCCATGCGCGAGCTCAGCGAGGGCGAACTTCGCGGCGCGGACGAAGTTTGGCTCGCGTCCTCGGGCCGCGAAGTGCTCGCAGTCACCCGTCTCGACGGTCAAGCGGTGGGAAATGGCCGCCCCGGCCCGGTGTTCTGGAAGATGCGCGCGCTTTTCGAGCGCACCCGCGATGAAACATGAATTGGGCTGCGGCCCGCGGTAGAATGGCACAGCAGCTCATATAGGCGCCAGTTATGGATTTTGCCTTCCTCGTTGATCCCCTGGACTCGCTCAAGACCTACAAAGATTCCTCCGTCGCCATGATGCGCGAGGCGGCGCGGCGCGGACACACCCTGCATGCGCTGCAGCAGGAGGATCTCTATTGGCGCGATGGCCGGCTGGAGACCCGGGCGACGCCGATCGAGCTCTTGGAACACAGCGATGCCTGGTATCTTCCGGCGGAACCGCAAGTGCGCGCGCCGGAGTCTTTTTCCGCGCTGCTGATGCGCAAAGACCCGCCCTTCGACCTGGAATACGTATACAGCACCTATCTCCTGGAGAGCGCCGTGGCGCAAGGTGCCAAAGTGTTCAACGACCCGCGCGCCGTTCGCGACCACAATGAAAAGCTTTCCCTCGCGCGGCACCCCGAGTTTATCGCGCCGACGCTGGTGTCGCGGCGCGAGGATCTGTTGCGTGAATTTATCCGCGAGCAGGGTGAGGCGGTGCTCAAGCCCCTCGACGGCATGGGCGGAGAATCCATTTTCCGGGTCTCCCCGGTCGACCCCAATCTCAACGTCATCATCGAAACCCTGACGCGCAGGGGCCTGCGCACGATCATGGCGCAGCGCTACATTCCGGAAATCGCGCAAGGGGACAAGCGGATTTTGCTCATTGCCGGCGAGCCGGTGCCCTATTCCCTGGCACGCATTCCGCGCGAAGGCGAGAGCCGGGGCAATCTGGCGGCCGGCGGCAAAGGCGTAGCGCAGCCGCTTTCGAGGCGCGACGCCGAAATCGCCGAAACCCTCGGCCCTCGCCTCTGGGAAAAAGGCCTTTTTTTGGTTGGTCTAGACGTGATCGGCGACTACCTCACCGAAATCAACGTCACCAGTCCGACCTGTTTTGTCGAAATCACCGAGCAGACCGGCTTCAATGTCGCAGGCATGTTCCTCGACGCGCTAGAAGCAAGCTGCGGCTGACCCTGCATACCACTTGAAAACCACGCCCTCTATGTTCACCACTTCCGCCCGTCCTTTCGCCCTTTTTCCCCGCCTCGCCGGATGTCTCGCGATCTTGGCGCTCGCCTTTGGCCTGGTTTCTTGCCAGAAGAAATCGCCCTATACGCAGCAGATGGCGTTCATCTTCGGCACGATGGTGGAGATCAGCATCTGGGGCGAGGAGCCGGCCCGGGGGCGCGAGCTGTCCGCCAAAGTGTTCGCTGAACTGGAGCGCCAGCATCGCTTGCTGCACCCCTGGCAGGCGGGACCCTTGGCCGATCTCAATGCCGCCATCGCCGCGGGCAGGCAAGACGTGCCCGTGGACCCGGAGATCGCCCGTCTCATCGCCGATGCCGGTGCTGCCGCGGAGAAGAGCGATCATTTGTTCAACCCGGCCATCGGCAAGATGGTTGCCCTCTGGGGTTTTCACGCCGATGAACCGAGCAAGAAGATCCCCGCCAAAGAAGATGTCGCCGCCTTGGTCAAAGCCCGGCCGCGGATGAGCGATTTGCGCCTCGCCGACAACAAACTCAGCGGCGGCAACCCGGCGGTGCAAATCGACCTCGGGGGGTATGCCAAAGGGTATGCCTTGGACCGTGCCGCGCAAATGCTGCGCGAAGCCGGCGTCAAAGGAGCGCTGATCAATATCGGCGGCAATGTAATCGCCATCGGCAGCAAAGGCGCAGAACCCTGGCGCATTGGCTTGCAGCATCCGCGTCGCCCCAATTCCATGGCCACGATCGAATTGCGCGACGGCGAAGCCGTGGGCACCTCGGGCGACTACCAGCGCTTCTACGAGATCGGCGGCCGCCGCTATTCTCATCTCATCGACCCGCGCACGGGAGAGCCCGCTAGCGACTTGGCCAGCGTCACCGTATTGATCACTGCGCAGCCGCACGCGGGAACCCTCTCCGACTGGACCAGCAAGCCCCTGTTCGTTGCCGGGCGCAACGAGTGGTCCGCCATGGCCAAAAAGATCGGCGTCACGCACGTCCTGGTGCTGCCCATCAACGGCGAGTCGCAAACCACCGAAGCGATGCGTTCGCGCCTGACCTGGGACGAAAAGAACGGGCCGCTGCGCCTCGTGCCCTGAGAGAAGTTCGAGGCTAACATCGTGATCGGCGTCTTGATCATCGCCCACGAAGACCTCGGCGACAGCCTCGTGCGCAGCGTCACGCACGTGCTGGGTACGCGTCCGCCAAAGTTTGAATCCCTGCCGATCTACCCCAGAGACGATCCGCTCGATCTCTTGCCTCGGGCACAAGCCCTGGTGAAGACCCTGGATGACGGCGATGGCGTGCTGGTGCTGAGCGACATCTTCGGCGCCACCCCTTGCAATCTGGTGTGCAAACTGCTGTTGCCGGGGCACGTCGAAGGTATTTCGGGGGTCAGTTTGCCCATGCTGATTCGCGCTTTCACTTACCGCAACAAGGGCCTCCCGACCATGGTCAAGAAGGCGGTGAGCGGCGGATGCGAAGGCGTGCTGCACATCGACTTGGAAGCTCCGCATGCAAAAACAGGAAGTTGAAATCATCAACAAGCTCGGCTTGCATGCGCGCGCCGCGGCCAAACTCACGCAACTCGCCAGCCGCTTCCAATGCGAGGTGTGGATGGCGCGCAAGGGCCGGCGCATCAACGCCAAGAGCATCATGGGCGTAATGATGTTGGCAGCCGGCAAAGGTTCGACGGTGGAGATCGAAACCGACGGCGTCGACGAAGCCGCAGCACTCCAGGCCCTGGTGGCGCTGATCGGCGATTATTTCGGCGAAGGCGGCTGAAGCGAGCTCCGGACGACCCGGCGGAGGCAAAGATGAGTTTCGTTTTGCACGGCATCGGCGTAGCCAGCGGCATCGCGATCGGGCGGGCGCAACTGGTCTCGCATGCCACGCTGGAGGTGGCGCACTATCGCATTCCCGCGGCCCGGGTGGGCGACGAGGTGGCGCGTTTCATTGCCGCCGTGAAAGGCGTGCAAAAGGAACTCGAAGGGCTGCACACGAGCATGACGCGCGGCGATGCTCCAGCGGAGTTCGGCGCTTTCCTCGACGTGCATTGGATGATTTTGAACGATCCCACGCTGGCCGAGGTGCCCAAGGAGATCATCGAAGCCCAGCATTGCAACGCCGAATGGGCGTTGACCCAGCAGATGAACGTGCTGATCGAGCAATTCGATCAGATCGAAGACGCCTACCTCAGGGAGCGCAAGACCGACGTGGTGCAGGTGGTCGAGCGGGTGCTCAAGATGCTGATGGGGCGTCCGGGCGAAGTGCGCCCCGTGAACCCGGAACAGAAGACCATTCTGGTGGCCTACGACTTGAGCCCGGCCGACGTGATCCAGCTAAAGCGCCATCACTATGCCGGTTTTCTCACCGACCTGGGCGGCACCACCTCGCATACCGCCATTGTCGCGCGCAGCTTGGGCATCCCCTCGGTGGTCGCACTTCACGAGGGACGCAATCTCATCCGTGAAAACGAAACGCTGATCGTCGATGGCAGCAACCACCTGGTTATCGTCGATCCCGACCGCTCCGTGCTGCAAGAGTATCGCCTCCGACAGCACGAGCTGGAACTGGAGAAGCAAAAGCTCAAACGCCTGCGCTACACCCCGGCAAGCACGCTCGATGGCCAGCACGTGGAGCTTCACGCCAACATCGAGCTGCCGCAGGATCTCGACGAAGTGCTGGAAAGCGGCGCCACCGGTGTGGGACTCTTCCGCAGCGAATTCCTGTTTCTCAACCGCCAGGGGCTGCCCAGCGAGGACGAGCAGTTCGAGGCCTATCGCGCCGTGGCCGAAGGTATGGCCGGTTTGCCGGTGGTGATCCGCACCTTCGATTTAGGCGCCGACAAACACAAAGAAGGCTTGGGCGGCCTCAACCGTGCGGCACAGAACCCCGCGCTGGGCCTTCGCGCGGTGCGCTTCTGCCTGGCCGAGCCTCGGTTGTTTCACACCCAATTGCGCGCCCTCCTGCGCGCTTCGCACCACGGCAAGGTGAAGATCCTTATCCCCATGCTCGCCAACGCGCAGGAGATGGAGCAATCGCTCGTCGCCATCGATCAAGCCAAAGACAGCTTGCGCGAGCAGGGCCTGCCCTTCGACGCGGAAATCGAAGTGGGCGGCATGATCGAAATCCCCGCTGCGGTGCTGGCGCTGTCGATGTTCACCCGCAAGCTCGACTTTCTTTCCATCGGCACCAACGACCTGATCCAATACACGCTGGCGGTCGATCGCGCCGACGACGCTGTCTCGCATCTTTATGATCCGCTGCACCCCGCCATCATCAAGCTTCTCGCCATGGCCATACGCGGCGCACAAAAGGCGCAGGTGCCGATATCGATCTGCGGTGAAATGGCCGGCGACCACGCCTTTACCAGGCTCTTGCTGGGCATGGGCCTGCGCAGCTTTTCCATGCACCCCTCGCACGTGCTGACGGTGAAGCAGCGCGTGCTCACCGCCAATGCACCCCAACTCGAGGACCTGGTCAACCGTCTGCTGAAAACGGACGACAGCCTGCGCATCCAGGTGTTGATGGAAAAGATTAACTCCGGTTGACTAAGCTGCGGCGAAGGCCGGGGCCGCGACGACACCATCGCGTGTGCGCCTCCGGCGTGCGCGGAAGGGAACGCCGCTTAAGCACGGGTGGTTCGCTGGGCGAGCCCGGCGTGCCTATACCGCAGTCTAGCTCTGGCGGCGGCGTCTCCCCACGACTGCCGCCACCATCAGCAGCAAGGTAAGCAACGCAAGGCCCTCAACGGAGAGCGTCGGGATTGCGCCGTAAGGCAAGAAGTCCGCTGCCCCGCCTAGCACGACGGTTTGGCCGATCTGGGTATTGAGCCAGGTCACCGCGGCGGCATTAAGCGGCACCGAAGTCACCGTTCCTTCGTCGGCACGGACATACACGCGAGAACCATAAGCCGCGCCGGTCCCCAGATCGGTGTATTCGGCAAGCCCGGCAGCCCCGGTGGTAAACGTCGAAGCTGCGCTGCTGACGTCCCAAACCGTATAGGTCAACTGCCCGCCGATGTTATAGACCCCTTGCGCAGGAGCCGTAGGTGCAGGCACTTCCAGTAAGAGCGTCGCCGACGAAATCGAGGCGAAAGCCCCTACCGGGAGGGCAAAAGCGAACCAGTTGCGCCAAAGCGTGTTTGCGCCGCAGCTATCGGTGGCGCTGCAGAAACCCGCAATGTAGTTGCCGGTTGCCAAGGCGCCATTGTTGCCGCCCGTGGAACTAATCCATCCACGGTTGGTGGCGGTCAAGGTAACCGGACCGGTATTGGTGGCGAGCTGGAGTTGCGTGTCGCAAGTGCCGCCACAATTCGAACCGATACTATAAGCGAAGGTCGCCCAGCTCGACTGCGCGAGGGCGATTTTCGCCCCACCGGGGAAAAGGACCACAACCAACGCGACCCAAAATAATTTGGCAAGCATGATTCCTCCTTACGTGGTGACCGGCGAATTTTTTGCGGACGTCTTCTCGACAGGGTTTCTCTCGAACGGCAACCTGGCCAGTCTATTCCCCGGCCGGCACCCAGTCAACGTTGATGGCTTTGTTCCAAAAGGGCTCCGTGCAGGGTTTTTTGGCCAGCCCTTCGCAATTGACAACCGCCCCCCCTCCCGGTAACTTTGCGGGGCGCCGATTTGAGATCAGCTTGCGGGCGCGCCTTGGGTTGGCTGGGAACCAGCTCCCCGGGCAAATCAGCTAAAGCGAGGTGAGAACCCGATTAGCCGAGCTGATCGGGTTTTTTGTTTCTTTCGGTTCTGCGCCTTGATCCCAGGTGCAGCCGTATGGATGTCGCCGATGCAGGTTTTGCCCCTCACGCCGCCGGATTCCGTTGGAGTCGTCCAAGCGCAGCGGCTCGAATTCACCGCTCCTTTGCCCTTGCAATGCGGGCGCGCCTTCGGCCCCTATCATTTGATGATCGAAACCTATGGGCGATTGAATGCGGCGCGCGACAATGCGGTGCTGGTCTGCCATGCCCTGAACGCCTCGCATCATGTCGCCGGTGTTTATGCCGACCAGGTTAATAGCGAGGGCTGGTGGGACAACATGGTGGGGCCGGGCAAGCCCCTGGATACCACGCGCTTTTTTGTCGTGGGCGTGAACAATCTCGGCTCCTGTTTTGGCTCGACCGGCCCCATGGATCTCGATTCCGCGACGGGCCGCCCCTACGGGGCCGACTTCCCGGTCGTCACCGTGGAAGATTGGGTCGATGCCCAGGCGCGTGTCGCCGATGCCCTGGGCATCGCGCGTTTTGCCGCGGTGATGGGCGGCAGCCTCGGCGGCATGCAGGCGCTCGCCTGGACCATCCGCCACCCGCAGCGCGTGGCGCATGCCTTGGTGATCGCCGCCGCACCCAATCTTTCGGCGCAGAACATCGCCTTCAATGAGGTGGCGCGCGCCGCCATCATGACCGATCCGGAGTTCCATGCCGGGCATTTTTATGATGCCGCCGTCACGCCGCGGCGCGGCTTACGCGTCGCGCGCATGATCGGCCACATCACCTATCTGTCCGACGATCAGATGGCCGAGAAATTCGGGCGCCAGTTGCGCAACGGCTTGCGCTACAGCTTCGAGCCGGAGTTCCAGATCGAATCTTACTTGCGCTACCAAGGCGACAAGTTCTCCGAATACTTCGATGCCAACACCTATTTGCGCATCACCAAGGCACTGGACTACTTCGACCCCGCCGCGGCTTTTGGCGGCGATTTGCGCCGCGCCCTGGAGCCCGCATTGGCGCGTTTTCTGGTGGTTTCTTTCACCACCGACTGGCGCTTTTCTCCGCAGCGCTCGCGCGAAATCGTCAAGGCGCTCATCGATAATCGGCGGGACGTGAGCTACGCGGAGATCGCCGCGCCCCACGGTCACGACGCCTTTCTTCTGGACGACACGCGCTACCATGCGCTGGTGCGGGCTTACTTCGACCGCATTGCGGCGGGGCTTCAATCATGAACATCCGCCCGGACTATTCCTTGATTGCCGAGTGGATCCGCCCCCAAGCGCAGGTGCTGGACCTGGGCTGCGGCGATGGCGGCTTACTGGCCTATTTGCGCGAACACCGGCAGGTTTCCGGTTATGGCGTGGAAATCGACGACGCCTCCGTGCTCGCGTGCGTGAAGAACGGGGTCTCGGTGGTGCAGAGCAACCTGGAGGCCGGTCTTTCCGGGTTTGACGACGCATCCTTCGATTACGTCGTTCTTTCGCAGACCTTGCAGGCGATGCGCCACACTGAAGAAATCGTGCTGGAGATGCTGCGCGTGGGCCGCGAGGCCATTGTCAGCTTCCCCAATTTCGGGCACTGGAAACATCGCTGGCAAATCCTTTGTGGCCGCATGCCGGTCTCCAGGGATCTGCCCTACCAGTGGTATGACACGCCCAACATCCATTTGTGCACGGTGCTCGATTTCGACGATTTCTGCGCCCAGCGTCGACTCGAGGTCATGGACCGGCGCGTACTGCATGGAGGACAAGAAGTTCAGCGCCTGCCCAACTGGTTCGGCACCTTGGCCGTGTATCGCATTCGCCGGGCGCCGGGCCGATGAGCGCCCGGGGCCCGACCTTGCGTGAGGCGATGTTCAATCGCCGCATGCTGATTTGCCTCTTCACCGGTTTTAGCTCCGGGCTGCCGCTGTATCTGCTGATCAACCTCGTGCCGGCGTGGTTGAAGACCGAACAGGTCGATCTCAAAGCCATCGGGCTTTTTGCCCTGGTGCAACTGCCTTACACCTGGAAGTTCCTCTGGTCGCCTTTTGTCGACCGCTATGCCCTGCCGCTGGGGCGCCGCCGCGGCTGGATGTTGGCCACGCAGATTGCCCTGTTCGCCTCCATCGCCTTTTTGGGCTGGTTCGCGCCGCGCCAGGATTTGTGGACCATCGCCTATCTCGCGGCGGCGGTCGCTTTCTTTAGCGCCACGCAAGACATCGCGCTCGACGCTTTTCGGCGCGAGATTTTGCCCGATGCCGAACTGGGCCTGGGTAATGCGCTGCACATCAACGCCTATCGCATCGCGGGCTTGGTGCCCGGCGCTTTGTCGCTCATTCTCGCTGATCATTTGCCCTGGTCTTCGGTGTTTCTCTTTACCGCTCTGTTCATGTTGCCTGGCATGGCCATGACGCTTTTGGTGAGCGAACCGCAGCTCGCCAAAGTTGGCCCCAAGACCCTGCGTGAAGCGGTGGTCGAACCTTTCCGGGAGTTCATTCAGCGCTCGGGCTGGAGCGCGGCACTCACCGTATTGGGCTTCATCTTCCTCTACAAACTCGGCGACAGCATGGCCACGGCGCTGTCCACTCCGTTCTATCTCGAAAAAGGGTTCAGCAAAACCGACATCGGCTTGATCGCCAAAAACGTCGGCCTCTGGGCCACGGTGGTGGGCGGCTTGTTGGGCGGGATATGGATGTTGAAACTGGGCATCAACCGCGCCCTTTGGGTGTTCGGTGTGGTGCAGTTGGTGACCATCTTGGGCTTTGCGTGGCTCGCTTCTTTGCCTCAGCCCAATGGCTGGGACTTGGGGCTGGTCATCGGAGCGGAATACCTGGGCGTGGGTTTGGGGACAGCCGCCTTCGTGGCCTTTATCGCCCGGGCCACGCACCCGCCCTATACCGCCACGCAGTTTGCCCTGTTCACAAGCTTCATGGCTATTCCACGCACCGTGATCAATGCCACCACCGGCTGGATCGTCGAGCAAACGGGGTGGTTCAACTTCTTCCTGCTCTGTACCCTGCTGGCCGTGCCCGGGATGTTGCTGCTCCTGAAAGTCGCCCCCTGGCGCGAGGAAGCCGCAGCGACGCCTAAAGAGCCTTGAGCACCACAGCGTTGGCCAGACGCACGTAATCGGCCACGGCCAGCGTCTCGCCCCGCGCGCCGGGATTCACCGCCAAGGCCTCGAGACCGGCGGCGTCGAACCAGGGCGCCAAGGTATTGCGCAAGGTCTTGCGCCGCTGCCCGAAGGCCGCGGCCACCAGTGCCGCGAACAACTTGGGGTCTGCGATGGTCGGCGCGCGTTCCGCGAGCGGCAGAAGACGCACCACCATGGAATCGACTTTCGGTGCGGGCCGAAAAGCGCCTGGCGGCACGGTGAACAGTTTCTCCACGGCAAAACCCGCCTGCAACATCACCGACAAGCGCCCATAGTCCGGCGTGCCCGGCGCGGCGGCCATGCGCAGCACCACTTCTTTTTGCAGCATCAAGTGCAGATCGCGCACGCGCGGCGCAAACCCGGCAAGATGAAAAAGAATGGGAGTGGAAATGTTGTAAGGCAGATTGCCGACGATACGCAGGTTCTCGCCCAGGCTGGCAAAGTCGAAGGCCAGGGCGTCGGCCTCGTGCAGTTCCAGTACTTCGGCCGAGAACTCGGCGCGCAAATGCGCCACCAGGCCGCGGTCGATTTCCACCGCGATCACTCGCCCGCAGCGCTCGATCAAGCGCCGCGTGAGCGCGGCCAGACCCGGCCCGATTTCGACCAGATTGTCGCCGGGTTTGGGCGCAATGGCGGCGACGATGCGGTCGAGATAATGCGTGTCGACAAGAAAGTTCTGCCCAAAACGGCGGCGCGGGATGTGTTTCATTGCCTAGCTCGCAATCCCGCCGCTTTGTGCGCTGGCAAACGGGGCGGGTGGGTTAATGCCGTCGAGGACCGGGCGGAGTTGGTCTGGTCACTGCGGCAACGCGCCTTCATCGCCTCACGGACCTCCGCGAGACGATGTCGATGGCCAGTTCCACGGCCGCAAAGAGGCTGCCGGGGTCGGCTTGGCCGCTGCCCGCCAGATCGAGCGCGGTGCCGTGATCGACCGAGGTGCGCACGAAAGGCAGACCCAGGGTCACGTTGACGCCTTGCCCGAAACTCGCGCGTTTCAACACCGGCAGGCCTTGATCGTGATACATGGCGAGCACGGCGTCGCTGCCTTCGAGATGGCTGGGAATGAACAGGGTGTCGGCGGGCATCGGCCCGACGAGCGCCATGCCCGCCGCCCGCAGCTCGTCCAGGGTCGGAATGATGACTTCGATTTCCTCGCGGCCCAGGTGCCCGCCCTCGCCGGCGTGGGGATTGAGGCCGCAGACGGCGATGCGCGGGCGCGCCAGACCGAACTTCTCGCGCAGTTCGCTTTCGAGTATGGTGAGCACCGCTTTGAGCGAGGCGCGCGTGATTGCTCGCGGCACTTCGGCCAGCGGCAAGTGGGTAGTGGCCAGTGCCACGCGCAGACCGCCGCCGACGAGCATCATGACCACTTGCGGTGTGTGCGAACCCTGGGCGAAGAACTCGGTGTGCCCGGTGAAAGTCACCCCAGCCTCGTTGATGATGCCTTTGTGCACCGGCGCGGTGACCACGGCCGCGAATTCGCCGCTGAGGCAACCCGCAAGCGAACGCTGCAGAAGTTCAAGCACGTAGCCGCTGTTGCCGGGGTCGAGCCGGCCGGGCACTGCGGCCCTCGCGAGCGGGCAGTGCAGCAACTCCACCACTTCGCCGCCGGGCGCCTCGCCATAAGGGGCAAAGATTGCTTCCTTAGGCGCCGCGCGCTCCCGCAGAAGATGCTCGTCGCCCAAGATCACCAGACGCACCGGCCAGGCGCGTTCGGCGTGCGCCTCGGCGAGCCGAGCGCACAGCTCGGGGCCGACGCCGGCCGGTTCGCCGGAGGTGACCGCGATCACAGCTAGGGGTTGCGTGGACATGGCAGGGGGTGGCGCGTTTGCCCGGGGCCGGGGGCAGATGCTTGGATTATACGGGGTATGGCATGATGACCGATGGGCACAAGGGTGGTGGGCGCATGAGCAAACCCTGGGACATCTTTTGCAAGGTCGTCGACAACTTCGGCGACGCCGGCGTGTGCTGGCGCCTGGCACGTCAGCTCGCCGCGGAATACGGCTTTCGCGTGCGCTTGTGGATCGACGAAGTGGAAGCACTGGCGCCTTTGGTCCCGGACTTTAACCGCAAGGCGATGGCGCAGCGGCTTGCGGGTGTCGATCTGCGCCGCTGGCCGCAGCCCTGGACCGAAGTCGAGCCCGGCCAGGTGGTGATCGAGGCCTTCGGCTGCGCCTTGCCGGAGGCGTTCGTAGAAGCGATGGCGCGATGCACACTTGCGCCGGTATGGATCAACCTCGAATACCTCTCGGCGGAAGCCTGGGTCGAGGACCATCACGGTTTGCCCTCGCGCCATCCGCGGCTGCCGCTCACCAAATATTTTTTCTTTCCCGGCTTTGCGCCCGCCACCGGTGGCCTGCTGCGCGAGCGCGATCTCCTGGCGCGGCGCGACGCTTTTCAATGCGACGCCGCGGCGCGCTTGCGGTTCTGGGAAACGCTGGCACTCGCGGTCGAACCCGCGGGACGCAAAGTCTCGGTGTTTTGTTATCCCGATAGCCCGGTGACCGAACTCTTGCAGGCCTGGGCTGATGGCGCGGAAGAGATCTTTTGCCTCGTTCCCGAGGGGCCGGTGGCAACGGCCTGCGCTCCCTTTTGGGGTCGAGCGACGCTGCCCTGCGGGGCGCAGGAGCAGCGCGGCGCGCTGACGCTGAGGGTGTACCCTTTCCTCCCGCAAGAGGCTTTCGACACGCTGCTTTGGGCCTGCGACCTCAATTTTGTGCGCGGGGAGGACTCTTTCGTGCGTGCCCAGTGGGCGGCGCGGCCCATGATCTGGCAGCCCTACCGGCAGGAGGCAAGCGCACACCTCGCCAAACTCGCCGCTTTCCTGCTGCGCCAGGGGGTGTATTTTCCCGCGTCGGCCGGGAAAGCCTTGGCGGACCTCACACGGGCCTGGTCTGGCGAAGGCGGCGTGCAGGCGGCCTGGTTGCGATTTGCAGCCCAAGGCGAGGCCGATGTGGCGGGCGCCCAGGCCTGGGCCTCACATCTCGCCGGTCAACCCGATCTGTGCCGACAACTGGTTGAATTTGCCGAAAAAACGGCTATAATGCGCGGTTCCCCAAGCCCATGACTCTTCAGGATTCGCCATGAAACTCGCCCAGGAACTCCGCACCGGCAACGTCGTCCAGATGGGCAATGACCCCCTGGTCGTGCTCAAGGCGGAATACAACAAATCCGGCCGCAACGCGGCGGTGGTGAAGATGAAGTTGAAGAACATTCTCACCGGCTCGATCACCGAACAGGTCTATCGCGCCGACGACAAGTTCGACGACATCATTCTCGACCGCAAGGAAGTGAGCTATTCGTACTTCGCCGATCCTTCCTACGTGTTCATGGACGGCGAATACAACCAGTACGAAATCGATGCCGAGAGCATGGGCGACGCCTTGAATTACCTCGAAGACGGCCTGGCCTGCGAAGTGGTGTTTTTCCAGGGCCGACCGATTTCGGTGGAACTGCCCAACAGCCTGGTGCGCGAAATCACCTACACCGAACCCGCCGTACGCGGCGACACCTCCGGCAAAGTCTTGAAGCCCGCCAAGATCTCCACCGGCTTCGAAATTCAGGTGCCGCTTTTTTGCGCCACCGGCGACAAGATCGAAATTGACACCCGCACCGCGGAGTATCGCAAGCGCGTGAGCGCCTGAACAGCGCCGCGGAATGCTACAAAAACGGGGGCTGCGGCCCCCGTCGTTTTTTGCGATCCTCAAATGCGGGCGGTTCCTTTTTTGGGCATCTATTGGGTTTTCCATCGGGCGGGGCCAGACTTTGACCGCAATAGTTGCTGGCGTAAGGGGATGGAGAAGTCTCGGTTCGAAACGGCAAAGTCGCCGTTCATGGGCCACTGACGGGCGGCAGCGTATCGAGTTTTCCCGTAGCGATTGTCCGAGCGGTAGCCGTGCCGACGCAGCGCCGCCAGGCTGAGCGCATGCGCGGCATTGTAGGCCAGGTCGAAGCGGCTCTCGAACGCAAGCGTCGCGTTGGCCGCGTCCGTCAGCCGTGCCACGCCGGAGCGCTTCAAACCGGCGAATTCCTTCGCATCGGGCGGCTCGGCCTTGAGCGGCTTGCCGGGCCCGGCCAGCCCGATCAGTTCCTTGGAGTAAAAGCTGCGCGACGGCTGGCCGAAGAGCCATCCCAGCACACGCTGCTGCGTGCCCGAGAAGAGCGCGTCCGTCAGGTTGACCCGCGGTGTCGGCGGATGAGAGAGCGTACCCACAAAGGGTACGGTAGTGCCCAATTAGGGTATGGTCAATTTCCGCGCGCGACCATCTGTCGTGTTGAGGGCGGAGCGATGACCAAGCCGAGCTTCCCGCGGCTTTGCTTGCTGCTGGCCCCACCGCCTCAATACGGCTTCACTCCCATCAACAACAGATGCGCGTAAAAGAAAAAGAAAGTCCAAACCGCGGCACCGACCCCGACGGCCACGAGATCCCGCCCCCAGCCTGCGGCGGGATAGGACTTGTTTGCAGCGCCATCCCTTTGCCGGGCGCTGCGGAAGTCGAGGATGGCCCAGGCGAGGAAGCTCCCGAACAACAACAGGTCGGCGAGATTGCCGTTGGCCAGGAGGTGCGAAAAGGCCCAGACCTTGGTGCCCAGCAGCATGGGGTGGCCCAGGCGCTCCTTGATGTGGGTGCCGGGCACGTAGGCGGCAGTGAGCAAGATGAACGCGGGCAGCATGAGCGTCGCCGCCGCATGGCGCGTCCACGGCGGCGGCACCCAGAGCATCGTCGGCTCGGCGCGCGCCAGGGCGTAGCCCCAGACAATCAGCGCCAGACCCAGGGCCGAGCTGATCGAGTGGACGCCCTTGTAAGCGTTGAGCCCCCGTGCGGCAATCTGCCGGGCGCGCCAGTCTCCCGCATAAATGCGCGTCGAATGCACGCCGAGGAAAAGAACCAGACCGGCGATGAGTAGTGCCATCAGCGAACTCCTGGGGTGTGGGGTTCAGACAGAACCTTGGGCCTTGGGCAAGCCCGAAGCGCAACCGTGGCGTTGGCCGGCAAACCGGGAAGCCACTCGGTCAATGGGCGACACCTGCCGCCCGCGCACAATTCGTACTCGGCGACATAAGGCGTATGGGCTAGGAGCAATTGGGTTTGGGGCGCCTGCTGTGGCTGGTAGTGCCAAACACCCGCTTTGAGCACGGCGCCTTCGGGCGTTTCCATGCCCGCGCCCGAACCGCGGATTCGTGCCGCGACAATCTGGAGTGCCCCGCCTTGGGCGCGCCAATCCTCTTCCCAGCGGATTTTCTCGATGGAGTGTGTCCAGGCCAAAGTGAAGTCGTTCCCGGCAAGGGTTGCCAGCAAAGCGCCGGCGGCGAGGCATACGCTCACGCGACACCCTGCTCGCGCGCCGCACGCCGGCAGCGCCATACGTGCCAACCGAAAAATGCCGCGGCCAGAATGAAGCCGATTTCATCGGTCAGCGGCACCGCGGCGACCAAAAAAAAGGCTGCTGCCGCCGCGAAGCACCGCTCGGGCCAGTGGAGCGGCGCAAACAGATAGCCGATCGCCGCCGCGCCCCACAGGGCGATGGAAAGCACCGCTTTGCAAACGATGTAGGCCACCGCCGGCACCGTCCACTCGCCTTGCAGCATCAGGGCGTTTTCGTAGACCGCCATGTAGGGCACGACGAAGCCGGCAATGGCGATTTGCACCGCCTTGAAGCCGATTTTCATCGGCGACTCCTTGGCGATGCTCGACGCCGCAAACGCCGCCAGGGCCACCGGCGGCGTGAGATCGGCCATGATGCCGAAATAGAACACGAACATGTGGCTCACGATCAGGGGCACGCCGAGCTTCAGCAGCGCGGGCGCGGCAATGGCGCTGGTGATGATGTAATTGGGAATGGTCGGAATGCCCATGCCCAGCACCAGGCACACCAGCATGGTGAGCACCAGGGAAAGGAAGAGGCTCTTTTCCCCCACCTGCAGAATGAAGCCCGCGAAGCTCGAGGCCGCGCCGGTGAGCGTGAGAATGCCGATGATGACCCCCACCACGGCGCAGGCCACGCCCACCGGTAGCGCCTGCTTGGCGCCGTCGACCAAACTCATTTTCATGGTGTGCAAGGTCTTGCGCCCGCCCTTGACGCCCACGCAGGCGCCCACCAGAAGCGCAATCAGCGTCAGCACAGGGTAGATGCCCCATTTGGCAAAGGCCGATGCGCCCAGCCCCAAGGCAATCCAGAAAACGACCCGGAAGGCCGTATCCGACATACGCGCGGCGAGTGCGGCGCCCAGGATCAGGATGGCGGTGAGCGCCAAACCCACCATGCCGGAAAACATCGGCGTGAAGCCATTGAAGAGCATCCACACCAGCGCGGCCAGCGGCAGCACCAGGTACCAGCTTTCTCGCATCGCCCGCCAGGGGTTTGGGCACTGCTCCTTGGGCAAGCCGAGCAGGTTCGCGCGGCCCGCCTCGAGGTGCACCATCCAGAACGCGGTGACGTAGTAGAGGATGGCGGGAATCGCCGCCGCCTTGACGATTTCGGCGTAGGGCACATTGAGATTCTCGGCCATGATGAAGGCTACGGCGCCCATCACCGGGGGCATGATTTGGCCGCCCATGCTGGAGGTCGCCTCGACCGCGCCCGCGAAAACCCCTGAGTAGCCGAAACGTTTCATCAAGGGAATCGTGAATTGGCCGGTGGTCAGCACATTGGCCACCCCCGAGCCGGAAATGGTGCCCATCAGCGCCGATGAAATCACCGACACCTTGGCCGGGCCGCCTTTGGTGTGGCCGACGAAACCAAGAGCCAGGGAGTTGAAGAGGTTGATCATCCCGGCGTGTTCCAGGAACGAGCCAAAGAGGATGAACAAGAAGATGTAGGTGGCCGACACCAGGGTCGGAATACCGTAGATGCCCTCGGTGCCGAAGCCCAATTGATCGACGATCTGGGCGTAGCTATAACCGCGGTGGGCGAGCGCTTCGGGCAAGTACTGGCCGAAGAGACCAAACAGCAAAAAGGCCGCGCACACCAGCGGCAGGGCCAGGCCGAGGATGCGCCGCGCCGCTTCGAACACCAGCAGCACCATAACCGTGCCGACCGCGAGATCGAGGGTGGTGGGGTCGCCCGCGCGCTGGATCAAGTCGCCTTCAAAAACCCATTGGTAAAATCCGAGGCCGAAACCCAGCGCCGCCAGCAGGCCGTCGTACCAGGGGATGCGGGTGTTCTTGCCCCCCTTGAACATGGGGTAGAGCAAAAAGGTGAGCAACACCAGGAAGCTCACGTGGAGCGAACGCATCACCAGGCTGGAGAGCGGATGAAAGGCCGCCACCATCAACTGATACGTGGAGAAGGTCAGCGCCACCGCAACGACCAGGAGAGCGGCGTTGCCGCCCAAGCGGCGTTGGACACCGTGTTCAGAAAACTCGGCCTCGGCCTGCGACATCTCGCTCCCCCACAACCCGAAAACGACGAGGCCGTGCGCGACCTCGGCACGGCCCCGCTGCTACAAAAGCGGCCTCACTTGATGAGGCCCACCTCGCGATAATACTTCTCGGCCCCGGGATGCAGGGGCACGGGCATGCCCTGGGTGGCGTGGTCGCGCTTGATGGCCTTGGCGGCGGCGTGTGCGGCAACCATTTGGTCGAGGTTCTCGAACATCGACTTGGTCATGGTGTACACCGTGTCGGCAGGCACCCCTTCGTGGGTCACCAGAAAATTGGGAATGACCACCGTGGCCGCGGCCTCGGCCTGGCCGGTGTAGGTATTGGCCGGAATGCTGGCCGGCTGATAGGCAGGGTCGCCGATCTTGGTGATCACCTCGGCGGGAATGGGCACGATGATGATTTTGACCGCCGTGGCCAGATCGCGCACCGCGGCCACCCCGAGCCCGGCGGAGATGAGCGTGGCGTCGAGCTGGCGGTTTTTCATCAGTTCCACCGACTCGCCGAAGGGCAGATATTCGACCTTGCCCAAGTCCTTGTAGCTCATGCCGGCGCCCTTGAGGATGGCGCGGGTATTGAGTTCGGTGCCCGACTTGGGGGCGCCGACCGCCACCCGCTTGCCTTTGAGGTCGGCGAGACTCTTGATGCCCGAATCGGCGCTGGCCACCAGATGAATGTAGTTGGGGTACATCGCGGCGATACCACGAAGCTTCTTGAGCGGCGTCTTGAAGCCGGCCTCCTCGTCGCCCTTCCAGGCGTCGGACAGCGAGTCCCCCAAAGTGAGCGCCGCTTCACCGCGCCCGGCCTGCAGGAGGTTGAGGTTCTCGGCACTCGCTTTGGTGGCCTGCACCGCGGTCTTGGCGTTGGGCAAAGCCTTGCCGTAGATCTGCGACAGCGCCACACCCAGCGGGTAGTAGACGCCGCTGGTGCCGCCGGTGAGGACGTTGATGAACTGTTGGGCCTGCGCCGGTAGCGCCAACAACAAGGCGGCTGCGCCCACGCCCAGGGCGCGCGAAATGCGAACGATCATGGTCTCCTCCGATGGTTTGTGACTCGACTCGGTAGGGACGATTATGCCTTGAAAGCCCGCGCTTGCGTGCGCAAGAGGCGGTGAACAAAAAAGGCGGCCGCAGCCGCCTTTTGTTCAGTCAGCGCGGGGCGCCTTAGTTCTTGCGCAGCTTGCGGATGGCCGCCAACTGGGCCGCCGCCTGCGCCAATTCGGCCTGCGCCTGCGCGTATTCGATTTTGCCGGTGCGGTTTTTCAGCGCCTCTTCGGCCGCACGCATCGCTTCCTGGGCACGCGCCTCGTCGAGGTCATGGCCGCGGATGGCGGTGTCGGAGAGGATGGTGATGCGGTTGGGCTGCACTTCGAGCATACCGCCGGAAACGTAGATCAGCTCTTCCTCGTTCTTGCCGGCAACCTTGAGGCGCACCGAACCGGGCTTCAAGCGGGTCAGGAGCGGGGTGTGCTTGGGGTAAATGCCAAGCTCCCCCGACTCGCCCGGGGCCACCACGAACTCGGCCTCGCCCGAGAAAAGTTCCGCCTCGGAGCTCACCACGTCGACATGGATCGTTGCTGTCATGCCAAATCCTTTTTTGCTTGACCGAGGGCGCCGGCTGGCGCCCTCACCCGCTTATTGCAGGGTCTTGGCTTTCTCGAAGGCTTCTTCGATGCCGCCGACCATGTAGAAGGCCTGTTCGGGGAGGTGGTCGCACTCGCCGGAGACGATCATCTTGAAACCCTTGATCGTTTCCTTGAGCGGCACGTACTTGCCCGGAGAGTTGGTAAACACTTCCGCGACGAAGAAGGGCTGCGACAGGAAGCGCTGAATCTTGCGGGCGCGGGCCACGACGAGTTTGTCTTCGGGCGCCAGTTCGTCCATGCCCAGAATGGCGATGATGTCGCGCAATTCCTTGTAGCGCTGCAAAGTACCTTGCACCGCGCGGGTGGTGTTGTAGTGATCTTCGCCGATGACGTTGGGGTCGACCTGACGCGAGGTGGAATCCAGGGGGTCCACCGCAGGGTAGATACCCAGCGCGGCGATATCCCGCGACAACACCACGGTGGCGTCGAGGTGGCCGAAGGTGGTGGCGGGCGAAGGGTCGGTCAAGTCATCCGCAGGCACGTACACCGCCTGGATGGAGGTAATGGAGCCCGTTTTGGTGGAGGTGATGCGCTCTTGCAAGCGACCCATTTCTTCGGCCAGGGTCGGCTGGTAACCCACCGCGGAAGGCATACGACCCAAAAGTGCGGACACTTCGGTACCGGCCAGGGTAAAGCGATAGATGTTGTCGATGAACAAAAGCACGTCGCGGCCTTCGTCACGGAAAGCTTCGGACATGGTCAGGCCGGTCAGGGCCACGCGCAGGCGGTTGCCCGGCGGCTCGTTCATTTGGCCGTACACCAGGGCCACTTTGTCGAGCACGTTCGAGTCTTTCATTTCGTGATAGAAGTCGTTGCCCTCGCGGGTGCGCTCGCCCACGCCCGTGAACACCGAGTAACCCGAGTGCTCGGCAGCGATGTTGCGGATGAGTTCCATCATGTTCACGGTCTTGCCCACGCCGGCGCCACCGAAAAGACCGACCTTGCCGCCCTTGGCGAAGGGGCAAATCAAGTCGATCACCTTGATGCCGGTTTCCAGGAGTTCGGTCGAGGGCGACAGCTCCTGGAAGGCCGGAGCGGTGCGGTGAATGGAGGCGACTCGATCGGCGCCGATAGGCCCGAGTTCGTCGATCGGGCGGCCCAGCACGTCCATGATGCGGCCCAGGGTCTTGGCGCCCACCGGCACCGAAATCGGCGCGCGGGTGTTCTTCACCATCATGCCGCGGCGCAGACCGTCGGAGCTGCCCAGGGCAATGGTGCGCACCACGCCGTCACCCAACTGCTGCTGGACTTCGAGGGTGAGTTCGCTGCCGTCCATGGTCAGGGCGTCGTACACGTGGGGCATGGCGTCGCGGGGGAACTCCACGTCCACCACCGCGCCGATGCACTGAACGATTTTGCCTTCGTTCGCTGCCGTAGCATTCATTTTCGGGTTCCTTTGATTTCCAGACTGAATTCGGTTCCGGCCATCACACGGCCGCGGCGCCGCCGACGATTTCCGACAGTTCCTTGGTGATTGCCGCCTGGCGCGCCTTGTTGTAGACCAGGGTCAGTTGGTCGATCACCTCGCCGGCGTTGTCGCTGGCGGCCTTCATGGCCACCATGCGCGCCGACTGTTCGGAGGCGATGTTTTCGGCCACCGACTGATAGATGAGGTGTTCGACGTAGCGCACCAGGAGTTGGTCGAGGACGACTTTGGGGTCGGGCTCGTAAATGTAGTCCCAGGCCGTCTTGGCGCCGGCGTCTTCCTGCAAGCGCTCGGCCGGTAGCGGCAGCAGGCGCTCGAAAACAGGCTCCTGCTTCATGGTGTTGATGAAGCGGGTGTAGCAGATGTAGAGCTCGTCGATTTCGCCTTTGCTATAGGCGTCGAGCTGCACCTTCACCGGGCCGATCAGGCGATCGAGATGCGGCGTGTCGCCGATGCCCACGAGGTGCGAGACCACTTTCGCACCCATGCGCTGGGAAAAGCCGTAACCCTTGTTGCCGATGGCGGTGACTTGCGGCGCGGCACCGGCCGTTTCCCACTGCTTCATGCGTTGCAGGGCGAGGCGCAGCACGTTGGTGTTGAGACCGCCGCACAAGCCTTTGTCCGAGGTGACGACGATGACGCCGACCCCCTTGACCTCGCCGCGCTTCACCACGAAGGGGTGCTTGTATTCCGGATTGGCATTGGCCAGATGGGCCGCGATATTGCGTATCTTGTCGCCGTAGGGACGCGCTGCGCGCATGCGCTCCTGCGCCTTGCGCATCTTCGAGGCGGCCACCATTTCCATCGCCTTGGTGATCTTCCGCGTGTTTTGCACGCTTCGGATCTTCATGCGGATTTCTTTACTACCCGGCATCGTAATCTCCGAGCCCTGGGTGCGCCGCGGCGTGCCTCAAAGCGCGCCGCGATTCACTCAGTAGGCGCCGTTCTTCTTGAAGTCCTTGACGAGTTCGTGCAGCTTGGCCTCGTCTTCCTTGGACAGGTCCTTGGTCGACTCGATGCGCTCCATCACGTCGGCCGCCTTGGTCTTGGCGTAGTCACGCAGGGCGCGCTCGAAGGAAAGCGCCTTCTTCACGTCGACGTCGTCGAGGTAGTTGTTGTTCACCGCGAAAAGCGTCAGCGCCATTTCGCTCACCTGCAGCGGCTGGTACTGCGGCTGCTTCATGAGTTCGGTGACCATGCGGCCGCGTTCCAACTGCTTGCGGGTGGCTTCGTCCAAATCCGAGGCGAATTGCGCAAAGGCGGCCAGTTCGCGGTACTGCGCCAGCGCCAGACGCACGCCGCCGCCCAGTTTCTTGATCACCTTGGTCTGCGCCGCACCACCCACCCGCGATACCGAAATACCGGCGTTGATGGCGGGACGGATGCCGGCGTTGAAGAGGTCGGTCTCGAGGAAGATCTGGCCGTCGGTAATCGAAATCACGTTGGTCGGCACGAAGGCGGTCACGTCACCCGCCTGGGTTTCGATCACCGGCAGGGCGGTGAGGGAACCGGTCTTGCCTTTGACTTCGCCTTTGGTGAAGCGCTCGACGTACTCTTCGTTGACGCGCGCCGCGCGCTCGAGAAGACGGGAGTGCAGATAGAACACGTCGCCCGGGTAAGCTTCGCGGCCCGGCGGGCGGCGCAGCAGCAGGGAGATTTGGCGATAGGCCCAGGCTTGTTTGGTCAAGTCGTCGTAAATGATCAGGGCGTCTTGGCCGCGGTCGCGGAAATATTCGCCCATGGTGCAGCCCGAGTAGGGCGCGAGGTATTGCATCGCCGCGGAGTCGGAAGCGGTGGCCACCACCACGATGGTGTAGGCCATGGCGCCGTGCTCTTCGAGCTTCCTGACCACGTTCATCACCGTCGAGGCCTTCTGGCCGATGGCGACGTAGATGCAGAGCAGATCCTTGCCCTTCTGGTTGATGATGGTGTCGACGGCCACCGCAGTCTTGCCGGTTTGGCGGTCGCCAATGATCAGCTCGCGCTGGCCTCGGCCCACGGGCACCATGGCGTCGACCGACTTCAAGCCCGTCTGCACGGGCTGCGACACCGACTTACGCCAGACCACGCCCGGCGCGACCTTTTCGATCACGTCGGTTTGTTTGGCATTGATCGGGCCTTTGCCGTCGATGGGCGCGCCCAGGGCGTCGACCACACGGCCGGTGAGTTCGGGGCCGACCGGCACTTCGAGAATGCGCCCGGTGCACTTGACCGTGTCGCCCTCGGAGATGTGCTCGTACTTGCCCAAAATCACCGCGCCCACCGAGTCGCGCTCGAGGTTCAGCGCCAGGCCGAAGGTGTTGCCGGGGAATTCCAGCATTTCGCCCTGCATCGCGTCAGCCAGGCCGTGAATGCGGCAAATGCCGTCGGTCACGGAGACGACGGTGCCTTGCGTGCGCACTTCCGAGGCAGTATCCAGGTTCTGGATCTTGCTCTTGATCAGTTCGCTGATTTCCGATGGATTCAACTGCATGATTTCTCCGCTCTCCGCTTGCCGCGGACTGACGTTAAATTCCTGGTGCCGCTTTAGGCGCGCAATTCCCTCGCCATTACCGCGAGCTTGCCCTGCACCGAAGCATCGACCACCTGGTCGCCCACGACCACACGCACCCCGCCGATGAGGCTGGGATCGAGCTTGACCTCGGCCTCGATCTTGAGCTTGAAGCGGCGCTCCAGCGCGGCTTTGAGCTCCTTGAGTTCGGCCTCGGAAAGCGCCTGGGCGGACGTGATCTCGGCCTTGGCGGCGCGCTGCGCCTCGTTCTTGCGGGCTTCGAACAGCGCCTGGATCTGGGGCAGCAGCTTGGCACGCCCGGCCTCCAGCAGCACGCGCACAAAGCGCTTGCCGGCTTCGTCCAGCCGATCGCCGCAGACCCCGTAAAACACCTGGGCTTTTTGCTCGTCGGACAAACGCGGGTTGTCGACCACCGATTGCATGGCGGGATCAGCCGCAACCGCCGCGGCGAACCCCAGCATCTTGGACCAGGCTTCGAGGGCGTTGCCCTGCTGCGCGATCGCAAAGACCGCTTCCGCATAGGGTCGGGCGATGGTGGTGAGCTCGGCCATTACAGCTCTCGCTTCAACTGGGCCAGGAGCTCGGCGTGGGCCTTGGCGTCGACCTCGCGCGTGAGAATCTTGGCCGCGCCGGCCACGGCCAGGTCGGCGACCTGGTCGCGCAGCGCTTCCTTGGCGCGATAGACCTCTTGCTCGATTTCAGCCTTGGCGGCGGCGAGGATGCGCTCCCCTTCGGCCTTGGCGGCGACCTTGGCTTCCTCGATCAGCTGCCCGGCGCGTTTCTCGCTCTGGGCAATGATCTCGGTGGCGCGACCCTTGGCTTCGGTGAGTGCCGCGGCCGCCTTGTGCTCGGCCTGAATCAGGTCGGCCTTGGCGCGTTCACCAGCGGCGAGGCCGTCGGCGATCTGCTTCTGGCGCTCCTGCATGGCTCGCTGCAGCGGCGGCCAGACAAACTTCATCGTAATCCAGATGAAGAATGCGAACCAGATCGCCTGGCCGATCAAAGTAGCGTTAATGTTCACGCTAGACTCCTAGAAGGGTAGAGGGTGGAGTTAACCGCCTACGGCCTTCGAGACGATTGCGATGAAGGGGTTCGCAAAGAGGAGGTAGAGCGCGATACCCACACCGATCATGGTCACCGCGTCCAAGAGACCGGCCACGATGAACATCTTGACTTGCAGCGTGGGAATCATCTCGGGCTGGCGAGCCGAGCCTTCGAGGAAACGGCCACCCAGGATACCGAAGCCGATGGCGGTACCCAGCGCGCCGGCGCCGATCAGAATGGCAACGGCGATCGCGGTGTTGCCAAGCAGCAGAGACAGTTCCATGTTTTCTCCTTGATGAAAGGGTGTGGGTTGAGTTGGAAAATCTAAAAGCTCTTAGTGGCTTTCGTGGGCCATGCTGAGGTAAACCACCGTCAGCATCATGAACACGAAGGCCTGAAGGGTAATGATCAGGATGTGGAACAGCGCCCAGGGCAGGGCCAAGGGCAGTTGCCACAGGCCCAGCAGCGCAATCAGGATGAACACCATTTCGCCCGCGTACATATTGCCGAACAAACGCAGCGCCAGCGAAATCGGTTTGGCGATGTCTTCGACGATGCGGAACAAAAGGTTCACCGGCGCAAGCCACGGGCCGAAGGGCGCGGTGAAAACTTCATGCAGGAAACCGCCGACACCCTTGACCTTGAGGTTGAAGTAATAGATCAGGACGAACACCGTCAGCGACATGGCGAAGGTGAGGTTAGGGTCGGTGGTGGGCACGACCTTGAGGTAATGAACGCCCACGGCGCCGCCCGCGATGGGCAGCCAATCCACCGGAATCAAGTCCATGGCGTTCATCAGGAACACCCAGACGAAAATGGTGATGGCCAGCGGAGTAATGAAGCTGCGGTCGCCGTGGAAGGTGTCTTTGACCTGGCCATCCACCAGGGTGACCACCATTTCCACGAAATTCTGCCAGCCGCCAGGCACACCGCTGGTGGCCTTGCTTGCCGCCTTGGCCATGAAGCCGAAGATCAGCAGACCCAGAAGGCCGGAAATGATCAGCGTATCGAGATGGAAGGTCCAAAAACCTTGACCGAAGGTGAGATTGGTCAGGTGATGGGTGATGTATTCGGAGGTAGTCTGCGCAGCGCCTGAAGCCATGATCCCACTTCGCCGTGTTTTTGAGCTAGCCCTGGCGCGCCCGCGCCAATGGCACGAAATACAGCAGCATGGTCAGGATGAAGGCCACGAACAAAGGCAAGGGCCGCACCGTCCCATACACCACAAACACCAGCACGAAAGCGAGGATCGTCCACGCGTACTTGCAGGCCTCTGCGAGCACCTGCGCGCGCCACGCCTTTTGCGGATCTAGGGTGCGCACCGACAGCGCCACCACCGCATAGACGAGGCTACCCGCGAAGCCGATGGATCCCCCGATCAGACTTGAAAGCGCGTCCAGCCTGTCTCCCACCACCGCGGCAGCGGCAGCGAGAATCAGCGTCGCGGCGACTTGCAGCCGCAACAGAAAACGCACCGGTTTGCCCGGCGAATCGTATCCGCCCATCGTGCCAAGGAGCAAACTTGCTGATTATACTTGGGGAAAACCCTGAGGGTCAAGGCGAATTGTTGCGTCGCATCATGCCCGTTTGCGCCCGCCAATCGCGGCTCCCCAAGCCATCGGCAATTGCCTTGCGGAAGGAATTATCGGACTATACTGACATCCTATTCCTTGACCTGCATCACTTCCCCAGAAAGGAGAATACCGTGTCTATCCAGCTTGGAGACCGCCTGCCCGAGGGCGTCATCAGTGAGTTCGTCGAATCGCCCACCGAAGGGTGCGCGCTGGGCCCCAATGTGCATCCGATCCAGAACCTGCTGAAGGGCAAGCGGGTGGTGATCTTTGGCGTGCCCGGCGCGTTTACGCCAACCTGCTCGGAACAGCATCTGCCGGGCTACGTGGAAAATTTCGAAAAATTCCGCGCCAAGGGCATAGACGAAATCTGGTGCTTCGCAGTCAACGACTTCTTCGTCATGGCGGCCTGGGGCAAAGCCAACCATGCCATGGGCAAAGTGCGCATGATGGCTGACGGCAGCGCCATTTACACCCAAAAGCTCGGTGTGGCCCTAGACCTCACCGAAAAAGGCTTAGGCGTTCGCTGCCGGCGGTTCTCCATGCTGGTCGAAGATGGGGTAGTGCGCCGCCTCAACCTCGAAGAAGGCGGGAAACTCGATGTTTCGAGCGCGCAAGTGATGCTCAAGGAGCTCGGCTAATCAGTGTCTTGGGCGCAACTTGGCCAGGATCCCATCCAACTGGTCCAGGCTGGCGTAGTCGATTACCAGCCGTCCTGCGCCGGCGCGCTTGGCTTCCAAGCGAACCGGCGCACCCAGCGCCTGGGCGAGTTCCTCTTGCAGGCGAGCCACATCGGGGTCGAGCCGCCGAGATGGGTTGCCCTTTGCTGACTTGGCGCCCGCAGGGGGCTGGGCCGCGCGGGTGGCTAAACGTTCCGCCTCGCGGACCGAGAGGCCTTTTTGAGCGATCTGTCCGGCGAGGAGCACTTGGGATCCCGAGGGCAGCGGGAGCAGGGCTCGAGCGTGTCCCATGTCCAGCCGGCCAGCGAGCAGCATTTCTTGCACAGGCTTTGCCAGCTGCAGCAAGCGCAAGAGATTGGTCACGGCGCTGCGCGAGCGACCCACGGCCTTGGCGGCGGCCTCGTGAGTGAGCCCAAACTCTTCGACTAGCCTCGATATACCTTGGGCCTCTTCGAGCGGATTGAGGTTCTCGCGCTGAATGTTCTCCACCAGAGCCCAGGCGAGCGCCGCTTGATCCGGTACCTCACGCACCAAGGCGGGCACTTCGGTCAGCCCGGCCAGTTGTGCAGCACGCCAGCGACGCTCACCGGCGATGATCTCATAGCGCTGGCCATCGACCGGTCGCACCAATATCGGCTGCATGACACCCTGTTCCTGGATCGACGCGGCGAGGTCCGCGAGGGAGTTCTGGTCCATGAAGCTGCGCGGCTGATATTTGCCCGGCCGAAGCGCATCGGTCTTGAGCGTCTTGAGCGCGTCGCCGGTACGCTCAGGCGCGTCGCCATCGAGCAGCGCATCCAGGCCTCGTCCCAGCCCTTTCAGTTTTACCATGTCCTTCCTTTCAAGCCGGCAAAGTCGCGCCGGGTTCATAGCGACGGAGCATCTCTCCGGCCAAAGCGAGATAGGCCTGGGCTCCCTTGGAGGCTCGGTCGAGTTGCAAGGCCGGAATGCCGTAACTGGGCGCTTCGGCGAGGCGTATATTGCGCGGGATCACGGTGCGGTACAGCTTGTCACCGAAATGTTGCTGCAGTTGCGCCGCCACTTGCTGAGCCAAGGTATTGCGCGGATCAAACATGGTGCGCAGCAGACCTTCGATCTCCAGCTTGGGGTTAAGATGGGCGCGCACCCGCTTGATCGTTTGGACCAAATCGGAAAGTCCCTCGAGCGCGTAATATTCGCATTGCATGGGAATCAGCACGCTGTCCGCCGCGCATAGGCCGTTGAGGGTCAGCAAAGAGAGCGCCGGCGGACAATCGAGCAGGACGAAGTCATAGTCTTCGGCCACTTCCGCCAGAGCCTCTCGCACCTGCGAAAGCGCCTCCGCCAACGCATCGCGCAGACGCATCTCCCGCTCCGGCAAATCGACCAGTTCCACCTCGGCACCGGCAAGCTCGCGATTGGCCGGCACCAGATCGAACTGCCCGCTGGGCGAGGCGATGCGCACCTCGCGGATGGTCTTCTCGCCCAGCAGCACGTGATAGACCGTCGCCTCCAAACTGCGCTTGTCGATGCCGCTGCCCATGGTCGCATTGCCCTGGGGATCAAGATCGACCAACAAGACGCGACGCTTCATCGCGCATAGGCTGGCGGCAAGATTGACGCTGGTGGTGGTCTTCCCCACCCCGCCTTTCTGATTGGCAATGGCGATAATTTTGGTCATGAAGGTATCGGAAAGGTCAGTAAATGGCGCTCGGCATCGAGGCCGGGAACGTGCAAACGACGGATTGTCATGCGAGCAACCCATGGCGGGTCGATCTGTGCGATTTCCTCATCGGGGCAGATACCTTTCATGGCCAGGATTCTCCCCCCCGGCTTGGCAAAGCGGGCGGCGCCGCCCAGGAAGTCCTTGAGTTCGGCAAAGGCCCGCGAGATCACCAGGTCAAAGCCGGCCGTCTCCCCGAAATCCTCCAGTCGCTTCTGGACTACCCGCACGTTAGCGAGGCCCAACTCCGCGCCGGCTTGGCGCAGGAAGCTGGCCTTCTTATGACTCGCTTCCAGCAAACTCACCCGCCACTGCGGCCGCAGGATTGCCAGGGGAATTCCCGGTAAACCGCCCCCGCTACCTACGTCCAAGAGGTCTTGGCGGGCGGGGAGATCGAGCAAAGCGGGCAGAACCGCCAAGGAATCCAATAAATGGAGCGTGAGCATACGCTCCGGCTCGCGCACCGCGGTAAGGTTATAGACCTGGTTCCATTTTTCGAGGAGTCCGAGATACCCCAACAAGGAGCGCTCTTGCTGCTCGCTTACCGCGAGCCCGAGCGCGGCCATGCCTGCGGCGAGTCCGCTTGCGAGGTTCATGCCCGCCGCACCTCCGCGTGGGTGCGCCCTGGCTCGTCCCCGGACCCGCCAAGCCGCCGCAGATGCACCTGGAGCAATGCGATCGCCGCGGGGGTGATGCCGGAAATGCGGCTCGCTTGCCCGAGGGTTTCCGGGCGGTGTTGCGCGAGCTTCTGCCGCACTTCGTGGGACAAGCCTCGCACCGCGGCATAATCCAACCCTGGCGGCAGAACGGTGTCCTCCATGCGGGTACTGCGGGCGATCTCTTCGTGCTGTCTCTCGATGTAGCCCTGGTATTTGACTTGAATTTCAACCTGCTCGCCGACGGTTTTGTCGCCCGCCACTTCGGGCACTCCGGCAAACGCCAACAATTCCGCGTAGCCAACCCCTGGACGGCGAAGCAGTTCCTCCAGCGTGGCGCTCTGCTCCGGCACTTGCCCAAACAGCGCGCCCGCCCGGACCGAATCGAGCACGCGCGGGTTCACCCAGGTGGACTTCAACCTCTCGCGCTCGCGCGCGACCGCATCGCGCTTGCGGGCGAAGGCCGCCCAGCGCGCGTCATCGATCAAACCCAACTCGCGCCCCGTTTCGGTGAGTCGTAAATCGGCGTTGTCTTCACGCAACTGCAGACGGTACTCGGCGCGGCTGGTAAACATGCGGTAGGGCTCGGTGACGCCCCGCGTGACCAGATCGTCTACCAATACACCCAGATAGGCCTGGTCTCGCCTCGGGTACCACCCCTCCTTGCCCTGAGCCAGCAGCCCGGCATTGAGCCCGGCAAGCAAACCCTGCGCGGCTGCTTCTTCGTATCCGGTAGTGCCGTTGATCTGGCCGGCGAAGAAAAGCCCGCGGAGAGCTTTGGTCTGCAGGCTCGCGAGCAGGCCGCGAGGATCGAAGAAGTCGTACTCTATGGCATAGCCGGGCCGAACGATGCGCGCTTGTTCGAGCCCGCGAATGGACCGCACAATGGACAGCTGGACGTCGAAGGGCAGGCTGGTAGAGATCCCGTTGGGATAAATTTCGTTGCTTTCCAGTCCTTCTGGTTCGAGAAAAACCTGATGCGCATCGCGGCCGGCAAAACGCATTACTTTGTCTTCTACCGAGGGGCAATAACGCGGCCCGACGCCTTCGATGATGCCGGTATACATCGGCGACCGATCGAGCGAAGCGCGGATCAGATCGTGGGTTCGCGAGTTGGTGTGCGTAATCCAGCAAGGCAGTTGCGGGGGGTGCATGGCCCGGCTGCCTAAGAAGGAAAAGACTGGCGCAGGGTCGTCCCCCGGCTGGGCTTCCATGACCGAGAGGTCTAGGCTGCGCCGGTCCAGCCGAGGCGGGGTACCGGTCTTGAGTCGACCGGCCGGTAACCTAAGCTCTCGGAGGCAAGCCGCCAACCGAATTGCCGGTGGGTCTCCGGCGCGACCGGCGGGATAGTGTTCAAGGCCAATGTGAATCAGCCCAGCGAGAAAAGTGCCCGTGGTAAGAACCACGGTCTCGCCCGCAAATTCGATTCCCGACTGGGTTCGAACGCCACGAACCCGGTCCCCCTCCAACACGAGGTCTTCCGCGGCTTGTTGAAACAGCTCCAAATGGGCTTGGTTTTCTAGGCGGCTCCGGATCGCTTGCTTGTAGCGTCGACGGTCCGCCTGGGCGCGCGTCGCGCGGACCGCAGGCCCCTTGCTGGAGTTGAGGATGCGGAACTGAATCCCGGCCTCATCCGTCGCCAGTGCCATGGCCCCGCCCAAAGCATCTACCTCTTTGACCAGGTGCCCCTTGCCGATGCCGCCTATCGAGGGATTGCAAGACATCTGGCCGAGCGTGTCGATGTTGTGAGTGAGCAGCAGCGTCTCACATCCCATACGCGCCGCGGCAAGCGCCGCCTCGGTGCCAGCATGGCCACCACCGACGACGATGACGTCGAAGCGCTTCGGGTACAACATAGGGACCTCGCCAAAAGAGGGCGAATGATACGTGAGCCCCGGAGTCTGGGCAATGCGAAAGGCGATCGGGGAGTGGTCGGAATCGGATTTCGCGAAAAGCAGGTTTCACGTGAAACAACCGGCCTGATCGGTTTTCGGGAAGTTTCACGTGAAACCTACCGACCTCGCTACCACACCAAGCCCCCCCACCTTCCCGACCACTGGGTCCTGAGTAAGGGGCTTGCCCCCAACCGTCGCCCCACCGACCTCTCCGGATTCCTCGGACTCAACCCCTCCCCGGGGCCGCAAACGGCTTGCCTGCCTCCGCAAAAACCGCCTCAACGCCGCCCCAGCGCGACCGCGACACCCCGACCCATGCGTCGACTCAGCGCGAGACCCGCCACTTACAGCGCGAAGGTGTCATAGGCGAACTTCGCGATCAAAGCACTGACCAGGACCAAGAACACCTTCCGCACCCATCGGCTGCCATGCCGCAAGGCCCAATGGGTTCCCAAGACGGAACCGGCGACGTTGGCAGCGGCCATACCCAAACCCAGCGCCATGAAAACGTGACCCGCCGGTACGAAATACGCGAGAGCGGCAAGATTGGTACCAAAGTTCACGACCTTCGCTGCAGCAGAAGCACTGAGGAAGTCGTAACCAAACCAGCGCACGAAAATGAAAACCAGAAAGGTGCCCGTACCTGGTCCAAAAAACCCGTCATAAAACCCGAGCGCCATTCCGACCGCCACCGCCCATGCCCACTCCGCGCGGGCGCTCAATCGCGGCGCATGCTTCTGCCCCAGCTCACCGTGAAAGAAAGTATAGCCGGCCACCAACACCAAAAGCACCAGAATGACCGGTCGCAACCACCCCACCGGCAGCACCGCAACCGCTTTGGCACCCAGGAAAGCGGCGAGCAGTGCAGCAAGAAAGGACGGCAGCAAGACCCGAAGGGGCACCCGAACCACGCGCAAATACCGCAAGCTTGCAACGCTCGTCCCGGCGATGGACGACAACTTATTGGTTCCAAACAGCGTCGCGGGAGCCGCTTGGGGATAAGCGGCGAAGAGAGCGGGCACCTGCAAGAGGCCACCGCCCCCGACTACTGCGTCGACCCAGCCGGCAAGAAAGGCCACACCGACCAAAACCGCGTAATCCATCCCGCCCCCCAAAAAACAAAAAGGGCGGTAGCGCCCGCCCCTCTTGTGCCTCGCGTAGGAACTCAGCCGTCCAAGCGCAGTTCGAGCAACTCGCGCTGCAAACGCACGGCTTTGGGCAGCTTGGCGCCGATCTTGGCAAAAAACTCGTCATGCGAGGCCAGTTCGCGTCTCCAGGCCGCCGCGTCGATGGACATGATGCTCCAGAACTGCCCGTGACTGAAATGCTCCAGACCCTTCCATTCCAGCTCGTCGAACTCGGGCTGCCAGCCCAGCGCCGTTTCCATAGCGCGCCCGCGCCCCTGGCAACGGTCAACGATCCACTTCAGCACCCTCATGTTCTGACCGAATCCTGGCCAAACGAACTTTCCGTGCTCGTCCGTGCGGAACCAATTGACGTTGAAGATACGGGGCATCCGCGTAACCTTCCGCCCCATGTTCAGCCAGTGTTGGAAATAATCCCCAATGTGGTAGCCGCAGAACGGCAGCATGGCGAAGGGATCGCGCCGAACCTCGCCGATCTTTCCGGCTGCCGCGGCGGTCATCTCCGAACCCATGGTGGCGGCTTTGTAGACGCCGTCATCCCAGCTAAACGCTTGCACCACCAAAGGCGTAGTGTCGCTGCGTCGCCCCCCGAAAATAAACGCGCTGATCGGCACACCCGCGGGATTGTCCCATTCCGGGTCGAGCGACGGGCAATTGGTCGAAGGCACCGTAAAGCGCGCATTGGGATGCGCCGCCTTGCGCCCACAGCCCGGTTCCCAGGGCTGACCCGTCCAATCCGTCAGCTTTGCCGGGGGTGTCTTGGTCATCCCTTCCCACCACACGTCGCCGTCCTCGGTCAGCGCCACGTTGGTGAAGATGGTGTTCTCGCGCAGCATCGCCATGGCGTTCGGGTTGGACTCTTCCGAGGTGCCCGGCGCAACCCCAAAATACCCCGCCTCGGGATTGATGGCGTAAAACCGTCCATCGGAGCCTGGTTTGATCCAGGCAATATCGTCACCTATGGTGCTTACTTTCCAGCCTTCGAAACCCTCCGGAGGAATGAGCATGGCGAAATTGGTCTTGCCACAAGCGCTGGGAAAGGCGGCCGTGACATAAGTCTTTTCCCCATTCGGTGCGGTCACTCCCAGCACCAGCATATGCTCGGCCAGCCAACCCTGGTCGCGCCCCATCACCGAGGCGATGCGCAAAGCGAAGCACTTCTTGCCCAGCAGCGCATTTCCCCCATATCCCGATCCGTAAGACCAAATCTCCCGCGTTTCCGGATAATGAACGATGTACTTGGTGTCTTTGTTGCAAGGCCAAGGCGCGTCGGCTTGCCCTGCAGCCAAGGGAGCACCGACCGAATGGACACAAGGAACGAAGCTCCCGGTCTCGCCCAGGACTTCGTACACGGCCTTGCCCATCCGGGTCATGGTGCGCATGGAAACTGCCACATAAGGCGAATCCGTCAACTCGATGCCGATATGCGCGATGTGCGATCCCAGCGGGCCCATGGAAAACGGAACGACATACAGCGTGCGCCCGCGCATGCACCCCGAAAACAGGCCTTTGAGGATGCCTCGCATCTCCGCCGGCGCTTTCCAATTGTTGGTCGGCCCGGCATCTTCCTGGCGCTCGCTGCAGATGAAGGTGCGATCCTCCACTCGGGCGACATCGGAAGGATCCGACCAGGCCAAGTAGCCGCCGGGCCGTTTTTCGGGATTCAGTTTCTTCAGCGTGCCGCTTGCCACCATCTGGGCACATAGTGCTTCGTATTCTTCCTGCGTCCCGTCACACCAATGCAGCCGGTCCGGTTGGGTCAATTCCGCGATTTCTCGCACCCAAGTGAGAAGGGCGGGGTGTTTCACGTGGGCAGGCGCGCTGACCGCTGCGGCAAGCGTCGCTAAAATATTGGGCTGGTTCATTTCGGGGAGCTAGAAACAAAAAGGGATGAGGGCGTGGCAAGGGCGCAACTTTAGCATGATCTGCCTGCCGCACCCAACACCGCGCGGCTACCTGTCTTGTATCGCGCCCCCGTACTCCCTGAGGAAAGGCCTATTTTCCAATACAGAATCGCCCGAAAATCTCGCCCAGAAGCTCGTCCGATACCACCTGCCCGCAGATCCGCCCCAAAGCCCGATGTGCCAATCGCAGCTCCTCAGCAAAAATTTCCCGCTCTGCCAGCAAGACCGCCGCCTTTTCCAGGTACGACAGGGTCTCCTGCAGCGCCTCGATATGGCGGGCATGCGCCATCAAGACCTCGCTCCCCTCTTCCCGCCAACCAACCGTTTCGAGTATGGCTCGCTCCAAAGCTTCGATCCCGGCGCCGGTGACCGCCGATACGCCAAGCTGCAGAGGTGCTTGGCCTGTCCACAGCCCCGCCGGTTCCCCGCTCAAGTCAATCTTGTTATGGACGAAAATCCGCGGCAAATCGGCCGGCAGCTCATCCACCAAGTCGGCGGTTTCGCCCGCGCCAAACGGGGGAGCCGAGACCATAAGCGCCAAGTCCGCTTGCGCAATCGCGCGGCGCGTGCGTTCCATGCCCAAGATCTCGATCTCGTCCGCGCTTTCGCGCAAACCCGCAGTGTCAACCAGATGAAGCGGGATTCCGCCAATCTCCAGGGCCTCGCGCAATGCGTCACGGGTAGTTCCAGGCACTGGTGTCACAATCGCCACATCCCTGCCGGCAAGGCGATTAAGCAGGCTTGATTTGCCGACGTTGGGCGGCCCCACCAAAACGACGTGCAGACCGTCACCGAGAAGCCTTCCCCGCTTTGCTTTGGCCAGCAGCTCCGCCAAACCATCGCGCAGGGCCGCCAGCCGCGAGCTCAACGCGGCCTCGGGAACGAGTTCCACACCCTCCTCTTCCGGAAAATCGATGCCCGCCTCGACCAAGGCGCGTAGTTCGGTCAAGACTTGATCGGTTCGCTCTACCGCCCGCGAAAACGCCCCTTCCATGTTCCGTGCCGCCGCGTGAACCGCGGTCGCGCTGGCGGCATCGATCAAGTCGGCAATACTTTCCGCCTGGGTGAGATCGATCTTTCCATTCAAGAAGGCCCGCTGGCTGAATTCGCCCGGCTGCGCCGGCCGCGCCCCCAGCACTTGGCAGCGAGACACCAAGAGCCTCAGGAGAGCCGGCCCACCGTGCGCGTGAAGTTCGATCACATCTTCCCCGGTGAATGAGCCGGGCCCGGGGAAAAAAAGCACCAGGCCGCGGTCGAGCACGGCGCCTTCTTCATCGCAAAATCGAGCCAGAACCGCCTGACGAGGCCGCGTCTCGCGCCCGCTCAGCGCCTGGCCTATGCTTTTTGCCCGGGGACCGGAAAGGCGCACGATGCCCACCCCGCCCCGGCCTGGGGCGGTCGCAATCGCTACGATGGTATCGGGTTCTCCCCGAACCCTACCTCGGCCATTCATGCGCCAAGCCCAGGTCGCTTGGCGCATAGCTTCAGCGCTTGGCGCTGGCTGCGGCTTGTTCCCGCCCGAGCAATCGATTGACGTGCCATTGCTGGCCTATGCTGAGGACGTTGTTGACCAGCCAATAGAGCACCAGGCCGGCGGGGAAGAAGATAAACATCACGGAAAACGCGATGGGCATGATTTGCATCATCCGCGCCTGCATCGGATCGCTCACCGGAGTGGGCGAAAGTTTGACCTGCAAATAAGCCGTAATGGCATAAATCACCGGCAGGACGTAGTACGGATCGGGTCCCGACAGGTCGACGATCCAACCCAGCCACGCGGCATGGCGTAACTCCACGGCAGCAAGCAAGACCCAGTAGAGTGCAATGAATACCGGCATTTGCACCAAAATCGGCAGACAGCCCCCCAGAGGATTGATCTTCTCGGTCTTGTACAACTCCATCATCTTCACCTGGAGCTGCTGCTTGTCATTGGCGTATTGCTCTTGCAGGGCCTTCAACTTCGGCGCGATCAGCTTCATCTTGCCCATAGACCGCGCCGCCGAGGTGTTAAGCGGGTAAAACACGAGCTTGAGCAAAATGGTCAGCAACACGATGGCCCAGCCCCAATTTCCAACGAGTTTGTACAACCACTGCAAAGCGACGAACAAAGGAGCGGCAATGACCGTGAAAATCCCGTAGTCGGTGGTCAGATCGAGGCCTTTGGCCAAAGAACCGAGCTTCTCTTGCTCCTGAGGACCGGCGTAAAGCGGGACTTCCACCCGGCCTTGTGCGCCAGGTGCGACGCTGGCCATCGGCACGAGTAATCCGGCAATGTACTGCCCGGCATCGTTGCTGCTTTTCCGGACGTAAAACTCGCGGTTCAGCTTCGGTTCTCCGTCGCGCGGCAACCACGCCGCCACGAAGTAATGCTCCAACATCCCGATCCAGCCATTATCCGCAATCTTCGTAAACCGGGCTTTGCCTTTGTCGATATCCCCGAACTCGAGTTTGGTGAACTTGTCCTGCTCGTTGTAAACCACCGGGCCGGTGTAAGTGGGCACCATGCTGTGTTCCCCGGCGGGTGGCTTGGTGTCACGCAACAGTTGAAAATAGGCGTGCGTCTCCACTGGCTTGGCGCTGCCGTTTTCGATCTCGAAAGCCACCGCGATCAAATAGCTTCCTGGCTTCACGCGAATCACTTTGCTGACCCGCACGCCCTCCGCCGTCGCACTGCGCAAGCGAAGCTCGAGCGCTTCGGCGCCTGGCCCCAAAGACCGCGGCCCCGGCTCGGCTTCGAAGCTGGTTCTATGGTTGGGCAAAGCCTCGCCCAGCAATCCGGATTGAGCGACATGCACTCGCCCGTCAGCGCTTTGCAAGAGCGTGTAGGCTTGCGTCCTGTCCAGCGTGTCCTTGTGTTTGAGCAGGGCAACCCGCTCGATCACTCCACCTTCGGTATTGACCGTCACTTCCAACAAGTCGGTGACGAGCTTGATGCGCTCCCCTTTCGTCGCGGGCATCACCCCGCTGGGGGCTGGAATTTCGCTCGGCCCTGCCGCGATTTGGCTCGGCTTGGGCGTGTCTGCGGCTGGTTTCGCCGTCTCGGGTGCCACCGGCGCGCTCACCGCGGCAACCGTTGGTTTTGGATTGCGCTCATTCTCCCAGGCCTGCCAGAGAAAGAACATCGACATCGAAAAGATGACGAAAAGGATCAGGCGTTGGGTGTCCATATGGTGTGGCTCAGGATAGGATCAGAAACAAACGTTAGGGGACTGGATCGTATCCGCCGGGATTCCAGGGATGACAGCGACAAACTCGGCGCCCGGCCATCCACATTCCCTTGGCGGGCCCGTACTTATTCACCGCGTCGAGGGCGTAATCGGAACAACTGGGAAAAAAGCGGCAATTTTGCCCCAGCACCGGCCGAAAGACGAGCTGGTAGCCCCGAAGTAAACCGCGCACCACGAAGCTCGCCGCGCTCACTGCTTGAGTCCCTGCAACATGCCTTTGGCTTCCTCGGCAAGGATGCGCCGTTGATCAGGGCTCCAGGGCAGTCGCAAGCGGAAGACCAGGTCCAATGCCGGCAGCTCCGGCGCTTCTTGCCGAAAAACCTCGCGGAGTATGCGCTTGACGGTGTTCCGATCCACCGCTCGCTTTGCCCAGCGCTTGCTCACGACCAAGCCAATTTGCGCCTGCCTTGCGGAGCTCGGCGCTGCCCAAAGCGCCAGTAGAACTCGCTGGCGCCTGCGGCCGAACTGGAAGACGCGCTCGAAATCAGCCTGCCGAAGCGCCACTTGGCCCGCTGCTTCTAGCGCCATGCCGCCCGGTCTCGAGCCCTCAGACGGCGAGTCGGACGCGTCCCTTGGCTCGGCGAGCGCGCAGCACCGCGCGGCCGCCAACGGTCTTCATGCGAGTGCGGAAGCCGTGTGTGCGCTTGCGCCGCACAACGGATGGCTGATAAGTGCGTTTCATCTTATGCCCCAATTACTTGCGAGAAAAAAAGCCTGTTATTAGACCGTGAAAGCCTCCCTCCCGTCAAGGCAATATTTTTGCGAACGATCGCTCAATGGGTGCTTCGCGCGACTAGAATGTTGTCCCTTCCTCTGTGAAAACTCCGCGACTCCCTTCCCTCGTATGAACGCGCCGGCCTTTTGGCAGCATTGCCTCGTCCTTTTCCAGCAAGAACTCACGCCGCAGCAGTTCAACACCTGGATACGGCCGCTTTCCTTGGAAGGCAGTTCCGAAGGCTTGCAGCTTTTCGCCCCCAACCGTTTTCACATGCAGTGGATTCGCGATCGTTTTCTGCAGCGCATCGAGGAAAGCGCTCGCAATTCTTTCGGTTTTCCCGTGCCGATCACCTTGGCCGTTCAGGAGTCGCCGGAGAGCCTCCCCCAAGTTCTTCCCGCCGCGCCGCCGGCGCCTCAAGCGGCTCCGAGCACCCCGCCGGTCCCGGCTCCTTCCTTGCCGAACGGTCAGGAGCGGAGTTCACCAAACGGCAGCTTCACTTTTGCTAATTTTGTTACGGGAAAAGCTAACCAGTTGGCTCGCGCGGCCGGTTTGCAAGTCGCCGAAAACCCCGGTCTCGCATACAACCCTTTGTTTATCTACGGTGGTTCCGGCCTGGGCAAAACACACCTCGTCCAGGCCATAGGCAACCGGGTCCGCGAACATCATCCGGAATACAACATTCTCTATATCCATGCCGAGCGTTATGTCTCCGACGTAGTCCGCGCCTATCAACACAAATCCTTCGACGAATTCAAGCGGTTCTACCGATCCCTGGACTTGCTTCTGATCGACGACATTCAATTCATTACCGGCAAGACCCGCACTCAAGAAGAGTTCTTCTATCTCTTCAACACCCTTTTTGACGCGCACAAGCAAGTTGTGATCACCTGCGATACCTACCCGAAGGAGATTTCCGGTTTCGAAGAACGCCTGATCTCCCGTTTCGGCTGGGGTTTGACGGTAGCCCTAGAGCCTCCCGAATTGGAGATGCGTGTCGCGATCCTGCTCAGCAAAGCCGAGCTACTCGGCTTCAGCTTAGATGAGAACGTCGCCTTTTTCATCGCCAAGCACATTCGCTCCAATGTCCGCGAACTTGAGGGTGCATTGAAGCGCGTGGTCGCTTATGTGGGTTTCAATCATATCCAGGAGATCTCGCTCGCCGTAGCCAAAGAAGCGCTGCGCGACCTGCTCGCCCACCAAAACCGCCAAATCTCCATCGACAATATCCAGAAGACCGTAGCCGAGTACTACAAGATCAAAGTGGCCGAGATGCACTCCCGCAAGAGGTCTCGCGTTATCGCTCGCCCGCGGCAAGTGGCCATGGCCCTCGCCAAAGAGCTAACCCCCCTCTCCTTGCCGGAAATCGGAGCCAGTTTCGGCGGGCGAGACCACACCACGGTACTCCATGCCTGCCGCCAGATCGCCAAGCTCCGAGAGACTCTCCCCGCGCTCAATCATGACGTCAATTTCCTTCTGCAGGTTTTGCGCAGCTAGGAGCCCCAGGTTTCGCCGCACTAGCGTTCCCTTTGTCGGCGAGGCTTTCAACGCCTGGCGCTACGCCAAGTTGCTTCCTCACGACACGTTTTGGGGACAACCGGGCTATAATTTGTTGATTTTCGCCCTTTCAGGGCACGGCCCGCAAATTATGCACAAGTTGTCCCCATACTATTCCGAGGTCATGCGCCCGTTTTTCCCGAAGCTAAGCTCTTGAACAAATATCGGCTTTTTGAGTTTTGCACGTTTGCCAGGTCCCTTCATCATTAGTCTTAAGGTTTGAACCATGCTATTAAATTCAGTGCCAAGAGATGCATTGCTCAAACCGCTTTCAGCGGTCTCCGGCATCGTCGAACGCCGCCAAACGCTTCCGGTGCTCTCCAATGTTCTTGTTGAACATCAAGCGGGCGTTTTGTCTTTCACTGCCACCGACCTCGAGATTCAGATCACCGCAAAGACGCCGCTCGACGGCGAAGCTGCGCAAGGGGTTACCGTTGCTGCGCGCAAATTTCAGGATCTCCTCCGCGCCTTGCCTGAAGAAGCGGTGCTTCGCCTGGAGGCTACCGACGCGAAGCTGAACATCAAAGCCGGCCGCAGTCGCTATCATCTGCAGACGCTTCCGGCAGCGAGCTTTCCTCGCATCGAAGCCAACCCCGAGCGCAAGCAGAGTCTGACTTTCCCGCAAAAGGTGCTGCGGCGCCTCCTGCATCTGGTCGAGTTCGCGATGGCTCAGCAAGACGTGCGCTACTACCTGAACGGACTGCTCTTGGTTATCGAAGGCCAGGCCTTGATCGCGGTGGCTACCGATGGGCACCGACTGAGTTTTGCCTCTACGGCCCTGGAGACCAGCCATGAACGTCAAGAGGTGATCATTCCGCGAAAGACCGTCCAAGAACTCTCCAAGCTTCTGGAAGACAGCGACGCCCCGGTGCTCCTGGAGATATTGGCCAACCAAGTCCGTTTGCGGTTCCACGACATTGAAGTAGTCAGCAAGGTGATCGACGGGAAATTCCCCGATTACAATCGCGTCATCCCGGTAGGCTATACCCGGCACGTCTTGCTGAATCGTTCTGTCTTCCTGCAGACTTTGCAGCGTGCGTCAATTCTTGCCAATGAGAAATACCGCGGTGTTCGTCTGGTTCTATTGCCAGGGTCCTTGCGTATTATCTGTACCAATGCCGAGCAAGAAGAAGCCGAAGAAGAAGTCGAAGTTGATTACCAAGGCGGCGAACTCGACGTCGGGTTTAACATCACCTATCTCCAAGACGTGCTCACCCATCTCGAAACCCCGGAGATCACGCTTTCCTTCGGCGATTCAGGAAGCAGCGCCCTGATCACCATACCCGAGCGCAGCGATTACAAGTACGTGGTCATGCCCATGCGCATTTAGTGTTGGGCAGTTCTCGCCATCCCGCTCCAAGCGGCTGGGCTACCGGCCGCTCTTTCACTTCTGCAGCAGAGTAACTCATGTCCCAGCAAGAACCCAACGGCAACGGCAACGGCAACGATTATGATTCCAATAGCATCAAGATCCTGAAGGGCCTCGATGCGGTACGCAAGCGTCCGGGCATGTATATCGGCGACACCTCCGACGGGACCGGCTTGCATCACATGGTCTTTGAAGTCTTGGACAACGCCATCGACGAGGCGCTGGCAGGTTATTGCGACGAGATCAAAGTCATCATCCACGCCGATAGCTCGGTGAGCGTCATCGACAATGGGCGCGGCATACCCACCGACATCAAAGAGGACGACGAACTCAAGCGATCCGCGGCGGAAATCGTGATGTGCGAGCTGCATGCCGGAGGCAAGTTCGACCAGAACTCCTACAAAGTCTCCGGAGGTCTCCACGGCGTGGGCGTGTCGGTCGTCAATGCCTTGTCCGATTGGCTGAGGCTGCGGATTTGGCGCAATGGCCAAATCCACCAGATGGAGTTTCGACGCGGCGAAGCCGTGGCACCCTTGGCGGTGACCGGGACTAGCGACCGCCGAGGCACCGAAGTGCATTTTCTTCCGTCGCTCGATACTTTCACGAAGATCGAGTTCCACTACGAGATCCTAGCCAAACGTATACGAGAGCTTTCCTTCTTGAATAACGGCGTCAGGATCGAGCTCGTCGATCAGCGCGACAACAAAAGCGAAAATTTCGCGCATTCCGGAGGTATCAAAGGGTTTGTCGAGTACATGAATCGAAGCAAGTCGGTCTTGCACTCCAAGATTTTTCACGCCATTGCCGAGCGAGAAGGGATCACGGTGGAAGTGGCGATGCAGTGGAATGATTCCTATGCGGAGTCGGTGCAATGCTTCACCAACAACATCCCCCAGCGCGACGGCGGCACGCACTTGACCGGTTTGCGAACCGCGATGACGCGTACCTTGAACAACTACATTGAAGAGAAAGAACTGGGCAAGAAAGCCAAAGTCGAAACGACGGGCGATGACATGCGCGAGGGCTTGACCTGCGTCCTGTCGGTTAAGGTGCCCGAACCCAAGTTCTCTTCCCAAACCAAAGATAAACTCGTTTCGTCCGAGGTGCAGCCGGTGGTGCAAGAAGTCGTCGCGGCCAAGCTTGCCGAGTTCCTGCTGGAGAACCCGGCCGACGCACGCATCATTTGCGGTAAGATCGTTGAGGCTGCCCGCGCCCGGGAAGCGGCTCGGAAGGCACGGGAACTCACGCGCCGCAAAGGCGTCCTGGAAGGATTCAATCTGCCGGGGAAACTCGCTGATTGCCAGGAGCGGGACCCTGCGCTGTGCGAGCTTTATCTCGTCGAGGGCGATTCCGCCGGTGGATCCGCGAAACAGGGACGGGATCGGAAGTTTCAGGCGATCTTGCCGCTCAAAGGAAAGATCCTCAACGTCGAAAAAGCCCGGTTCGAGAAACTCATTTCATCACAAGAAATCGTTACCTTGATCACAGCCTTGGGCACGGGCTTCGGCAAAGACGAGTATAGCGTTGAGAAATTGCGCTACCACCGCATCATCATCATGACCGACGCGGATGTCGACGGCTCGCATATCCGCACCCTGCTGTTGACTTTCTTTTACCGCCAAATGGGCGACCTGGTCGAACGCGGACACATCTATATCGCGCAACCCCCGCTCTATAAAGCAAAGCAAGGAAAAGAAGAGACTTACCTCAAGGACGACTTCGAGCTCAAACAATATCTTCTGCGGCTCTCGCTCAAAGGCGCCCAAGTGACCGCGAGCGCCGGTGTTCCGGCGATGAGTGCCGCAGCGCTGGAAGAGGTTGCTCGGGCTTTTCTCCTGGCCGAGGCGGTAGTCGAGCGCTTGTCACGCGTTCTGGACCACGAGGTTCTGGAGAGTCTGCTGGACGGTTTTTCGCCGGATCTGTCTGGAGAAGCAAGCGCCAAAGCTTCCGCTCTCGCCCTGCAAGAGAAACTCGCCGACCCCAACGTCCAAGTCGAGGCCGCTGCTGACGAAGCGCAAGAGTCCTACCATTTGCGCATTCGGCGCAGCGTTCACGGAACGGTCCGTACGACCCTGCTGGACCGAGAGTTTCTGGAAGGCGGCGACTATGAACCCATACATAAGGCCGCGAACCTCCTCCTGGGCCTGATCAAACCCGGCGCCACCGTCAAACGCGGCGAGCGCGTTCAGGAAGTAGCCAATTTCCGCCAGGCGATCGAGTGGCTGTTTGACGAAACTCGTGCCAGCTTGAACATCCAGCGCTACAAAGGGCTGGGCGAAATGAACCCGGAGCAGCTTTGGGAAACCACCATGGACCCGGGCTCCCGCCGGCTCTTGAAAGTGCAGATCGAAGATGCCATAGCCGCGGATGAGATTTTCACTACGCTGATGGGCGAGCAAGTCGAGCCGCGCCGGGCCTTCATCGAAACCAATGCATTGGGTGTGCGCAACCTGGACGTCTGACGGAAAGCAAGCCATGAAGGGGGCCGTGCTGTCTTTGGGAAAAGGCTTGCGCGTGGACAGCAAGCTGCCGGAGGTTGGCACCACGATCTTTACGGTGATGTCGGCGCTGGCCCAGGAACACGGCGCTATCAACCTCTCCCAAGGTTTTCCGGACTATTCCCTCGACCCAGAACTCGTATCCCTCGCCGAGCAGGCGGTACGCTCAGGGCACAACCAATATGCGCCCATGGCGGGATTGCCGGTCCTGCGGGAAGCCCTGGCGGCCAAGTATTCCCGGCTCTACGGCCGCGACTACGATCCCGCAGAAGAAATCACGATCACCGCCGGTGCGACCCAGGCCCTTTTTACCGCTTTTGCCGCGTTATTGGGGCCCGGGGATGAGGCGATCATTTTCGAGCCCGCCTACGACAGCTACGCTCCGGCGATTCGCCTGCAAGGAGCGCGTGTCGTTCGCCAGCAACTGCTTTTCCCCGGCTATGCCATAGACTGGGCGGCGCTGAAAAGGGCGATCGGCCCCCGTACGCGAATGATCGTGATCAATTCGCCCAATAACCCCGGCACCAGCATCCTTACTCCAGCAGACCTCGTCGCACTCGAAGAGCTTACGCGGGGGACGAACATCGTGTTGTTATCGGACGAGGTCTACGAGCACATGGTTTATGATGGCTCCAGCCATCAGAGTTTGGCGCGCTCGGTCGAACTGGCCGAGCGCAGTTTGATCGTGGCTTCCTTCGGGAAGACCTTTCACGCCACCGGATGGAAGATCGGTTACATTCTCGCGCCGCAGGAGCTCATGCGAGAATTCCGGCGCGTGCACCAATTCAACGTCTTTTGCGTGAATACCCCTTTGCAGCATGCCCTGGCGGCGTTTCTCGCGCAACCAGCGCACTATGAGGGGCTCCCGGCCTCTTTCCAAGCCAAGCGGGATTTGCTGCAACGAGGTCTTGCGGCAACCCGCTTCACCACCTATCCATCGCGCGGGAGCTATTTTCTTTTGGCCGGCTACGAACAAATCAGCCAGATGCCCGATCGCGAATTCTCCGTTTGGCTCACCAAGGAACATGGGGTCGCCACGATACCCTTGTCGGTATTCCATGCAGATGGCCTGGACCGTAAGGTCGTGCGTTTCTGTTTCGCCAAGCAGGAAGCGACGCTAGTTGCGGCTTTGGCGCGGCTCGTCAAAGTCTAATCAGGCGCTTTTGCGGGTTCGCGCAGCCGGTTTTGCGGCTTTGGTGGTCTTGGCTTCCCGCTTTTCAAACTCGAAACCGATTTTCCCGTCGGGCTGCCGCACCAGAAAGGCCGAAAAAGGCCTGCCTTTCTTGGAAATGAATTTGTGCAGCAGCGGGCTGCGGCCTTCAGCAAGCAGCGTCTCCATTTCCTTGCGCTCGATCGCGCGCTGCAGAATGACCCGGCCGGAGCGAAAGGAACATTTCTTTTCGGAACCCAGGGCTTTTTCACAAAGGTAGGAAGCGCCATGTTCGTAGACCGCGGAACCGCACTGCGGGCAGGGGCCCAAACTCGTCTGCTGGCTGAAATCGGGTAATTCCTCGTCGCTCCCGTCGCTAGCCGCATTGCCGAAATCAAACTCAACCGCATGTGCCTCGTTCAATTTGAGCGCGGCGGAAAAAGCTCGGCCCAGCCGGCTGCGAAAGCCATCGAGCAGGGGCAATGTCCTCTGCGTCAGTAGCGTTTCGGTCTCTTCGACCGCGAGCTGGCGGCCGGCGATGATCTTCCAAAGGAAGAAGTCGCACGACTGGCATTGGAACTTCTTGTAATTCTCCTTGATCTCGCCGCCGCATTTCGGGCAAGGCGCCCTGAGGGTGGCATAGTCGCCCGGAACCGTATCGCTTTCGAAATTTTTTGCCTGGGCAACGATGTGTTTGGTTATGGCCACGATCTCGGCCATGAAGTCCTTGCGCGCCAGCTCGGCGCGCTCCATGCGTGCGAGCTTGTGTTCCCAGTCAGCGGTCAGCTCCGGCGAAAAAAGCTCCGGTACGCCAAGCCCGTGAAGCAGCGTCAACAAAGAGAATGCCTTGGCGGTAGGGCGCAGTTCCTTGCCTTCGCGAAGCACGTATTTCTCGGTGATCAAGCCCTCGATGATGGCAGCGCGTGTGGCCGGAGTGCCTAAGCCCTTGGCGCTCATTGCGGCGCGTAGCTCTTCGTCCTCGATCAATTTGCCAGCCCCTTCCATCGCGGAAAGGAGGGTTGCCTCCGACAAACGCGCGGGAGCTTTGGTCTGGTTTGCCAAAGCCGAGACCTCGGAGGCCAGCACCCTCTCGTTCGGCGCGACGGCAACCAAACTCGCGGTCTCTTCGCTCGGCAATTCGCGGCCGTAAACCGCCAACCAGCCGGGGTTTACGAGCACTTTGCCTTCGGTCTTGAAGGGTTCGGCTTCGACCCGGGTGATCCGTGTGGTGACGAGGAACTCCGCCGCTGGAAAAAAAACCGCCAAGAACCGCTTGACCACGAGGTCATAAAGTTTGGCCTCCAGCTCGTTCAGATGTTTCGGGAGCTGCAGCGTCGGAATGATGGCGAAGTGATCGGAGATTTTCGTATTGTCGAAAACCCGCTTGTTTGGCTTTACCCATTTCTTCTTAAGGATTTCGCGGGCGTGCGCACCGTAGGCGTTGCTTTCATCGAGCACCCGCAGAGTATCCTGCACCGTGGCCAAATAGTCTTCAGGCAGGGCGCGCGCGTCGGTGCGGGGATAAGTAAGCACTTTGTGCTTTTCATAAAGCGCTTGCGCCAAGCCGAGAGTGGTTTTGGCGGAGAAACCGAATCGCCCGTTGGCTTCCCGCTGCAGGCTGGTTAGGTCATAGAGCAGCGGCGGGGCTTGGGTGGAGGGCTTGGATTCCTCGCTGACTTCGCCCTTGCCGCCCAGGCATTTGGCGACCAGGCCGGAGGCTTTGGTTTCGGACCAAATGCGTTCGGCGCGGCCATCGGGTTCGGTGTCCGATTTGCGGAAACCCTCGTCGAACCACCGGCCGGTGTACTCCCCAGCTGCCGCTTGAAAGCTGGCAACGACCTCCCAATATGGCCGCGCGACGAATTTGCGTATCTTTTCCTCGCGCTCCACCATGATCGCCAAAGTCGGGGTCTGCACCCGGCCCACGGTCGTGAGCTGAAAGCCACCGCTCTTGGAGTTGAAGGCGGTCATCGCCCGGGTTCCGTTGATACCCACCAGCCAATCCGCTTCTGAGCGGCAGACGGCAGCATCGGCAAGGGGGCGCAAAGCCGAGTCGGTCTTGAGATGGGAAAAGCCGTCGCGTATCGCAGCGGGAGTCATCGACTGCAGCCAGAGCCTTTGTATGGGTTTCGCGGCCTTGGTGTACTGGACGATATAACGAAAGATCAGTTCGCCCTCGCGGCCGGCGTCACACGCGTTGATGACCGAAATAACGTCCTTGCGCTTGAGCAGTTTGGCCAGGAGCTTCAGTCGCGGCTCGGTCTTTTCAATCGGTTTGAGTTCGAAATGGGTGGGGATCGCCGGCAAGTGGGCGAAAGTCCATTTGCCCCGTTTGACCTCCTGGTCCTCCGGCATGCCGATTTCCACCAAATGGCCGATGGCAGAAGAAAGCACGTACTGTTCGTTCTCGAAAAAATCATCGTGTTTGGTGAAACCGCCCAAAGCGCGCGCAATGTCTGCAGCGACAGAGGGTTTCTCGGCGATGATCAAGGCTTTGGCCATGGGCGGGGGGATAGGAGGCGGCGAAAGGGAGGCCAGATGATAAGAACTTCGCCCACCGCTGACAAGCAAAGTTTGCGGGCCGATTCCGAAGGGGGTAATCTAACTGCTTGATTTATTGCCGGTATGACCTGAAGTCCGGGCCGCACCTCGTTGATAGAGGCCGCCCGGCAGGCGCTGTAATTCCCCAGCCAATTCCAATTCCAAGAGCCTGGCCGATAGGCGGTCGATACCCAACCCGCTGCGCGCCGCCAGTTGGTCCAGACTAATCGGATCGTGGCCCAGGGCGGCCCAAAAGGGATCGCTGTCGCAACCGGGGCTTTTTTCCAGTGGTGTCTCGGACCGTCCCGACCGCGGTTCTGCCAGTTGCAGTTCTTCCAGCACGTCTTGGGCTGTTTCCACCAGTTTGGCACCCTCACGAATCAGCCGGTGGGGCCCTTTCGCAAAAGGGGAATGGATCGAGCCGGGAATGGCGAAGACCTCGCGGCCCTGTTCCGCGGCAAGTCGCGCGGTGATCAAAGAGCCGCTGTTGACTGCCGCTTCGACAACCAAACAGCCTCTGGCCAGACCGCTGATCAGGCGGTTCCGGCGCGGGAAATGCCCTGCTTGAGGAGGCGATCCGAGTGGAAACTCGGAGAGGAGACCGCCATCTTCGGCAAGCCGATGCGCCAGCGCCCGGTTCTTCGCCGGATAGACCCGGTCGATTCCGGTTCCCAGGACTGCCAGACTCGACGCGCTGCCCTCCAAACCGCCTTCGTGCGCCGCGGTATCTATGCCTTGGGCCAAGCCGCTCACGATGGTCAGGCCGGCGTTGGAAAGCGCCAAGGCGAAGCCTCGCGCGGTCTCTTGCCCTTGCGCCGTCGCGTTGCGGCTGCCGACGATGGCGAGGGCGGGTGCGCGCAAGAGTTCGATGCGCCCCAAGTAGTAGATGCAGGGCGGGGGATCGGGAATCTGCAACAAAGCCTGCGGGTAACTCGGGTCTGCCCAGGTCAGGAAGTGGTTTCCTGGCTTCTCGGCCCAAGCCAAGGTCTTCGCGTACAGGTCCGGGTCAGGGCCCGCGCGCACGGCACGGGCCAGATCACCGCCCACCAGCGGGGCGAGCGTGGCAATCGACGCGTCGATTACTTTCTCGGGTGTGCCGAGACTCTGCAGGAGTGCGTGGGCGCTGCGAGGCCCCAGGCCAGGAATCAGCGATAAGCGGACCCAGGCCGCAAGCCGGCTTTCGGACAAGACTCGCCTACGAAGACGCTGCAGCGCCTACGGGTTGCGAACGATGTCGCCCATGAAGACCGGGCGCTGTACATCCAATACCAAAGCGTAAGCGACTCGGTCGAAAACCCGAAATACGAAGGCCAAGCCAACGCGTTCGTCTGGCACCGACAGCGGCTTGGCTTTGTAGTCGAACCAATTCTTCTTGGTATCGATCTTGGGTCCGGGTCGGTATACCGCCAGAACGTGACCGATCTCCAGTCCGGAGTTCTGGCCCAGATCAACGGTGACTACGGTTCCCGCGCCCGCTTCCGCCACGGCACCAGTCAGTCCGATGATATTTCCTTCCACCGGCGAACTCGGGGCGTGCGGCACATAGTTGATCACCGCATCCTTTTGCGCCGCAACCAAACGGTCGCCCACCTGAATTTCTTCTTTGGCATTCAGAATCTGGAGCGTGCTGGCCTCCCCAAAGCGCAGCGCCCGGGCATCTCCGAGAAAAAGCGCCTCATGGCCCAGGACCTCATCTTTGCCCGGGCTTTTGAGGGCGCGACCGAGACGGTAGATCGTCCAGTTCTCCCCCATGGATTCGGTCAAGCCGGATGCATAAACCGTGTTTCCCACCGTGAGCGCCACTCGCCTTTCCGACCCGGCAACGATCTTGGGTGCGGTGTCCAGGGCGGTCGCGGATACGACCAAGGGCCTGGTCAGGTAGGGCTCGATATCGCGGGGTGGAATGCTGGGGATGGCCTCGCGGTCGATCGGGGTCGCCCTTGCCGTGGGCGAAAGTTTGATCGTTGGACGGGCGCGGCCACCTTCACCCGAAGGAGCTGCCGAGCCTTGCGCCAGCCGCAAACGAGGGCCGTCGGGACCACGCTCCAAAATCACCATATTTCCGGGATAGATCAGATGAGGGTTCTTGATCTGATCCTTGTTCATTCCCCAGATTTCCGGCCAACGCCAAGGGTCTTTGAGAAAGCGCTTGGAAATAGCCCAAAGCGTGTCCCCTTTCTGCACCACATAGTGATCGGGGGCATCTTCTGCGAGTTTGATCTCATCGGCCAAAGCCGGCGAAAGAGCCAAGAGGCAGACAATGCTCGCTGCGGCGAGCAGGCTGAGCGGTGTGCTAAACTTTCTATTCATAAGGGCCTCTTACGTCGATGGGGGCTGGTTGTTGCAGCCAGATCGATGGCAGCCTGGACCTGGAGATCAGGAATTGCTTGAGATTCTGCATTCATATTATTCATTTGGCAAGTAAATATGGCAATTCTCAGGATTCTGGAGTATCCCGACCCCAGGCTGCATAAAGTTGCATCTCCGGTCCCCGTGGTCAACGAAGAAATCCGGAAACTGGTGCGCGACATGGCGGAAACCATGTATGCCGCTCCGGGAATTGGTCTTGCCGCGACCCAAGTCGATGTTCACAAGCGGGTCGTAGTCATCGATATCAGCGAAACCAAGAGTGATCTCCTGGTCCTGATCAACCCCGAAATCACTGCGCTTGAGGGCGAAGAAGAGTCCGAAGAGGGGTGTCTATCGGTGCCCGGGTATTATGAAAGGGTCCGGCGCTCGGCGCGCGTGGCCTTCAAGGCGCTGGACGCGCAGGGGCAACCATTCGAGCGTAGCGCCGAGGGGTTGCTGGCGGTATGTATCCAGCATGAACTCGATCATCTCCAGGGCAAGGTTTTCGTCGAATACCTCTCCGCGCTCAAGCAGACGCGTTTGCAGACGCGCTTGCGCAAACGTCAGCGGCTCGCCGGCTGATGCGAGTGGCTTTTGCCGGAACACCGGCTTTCGCTGCCCAGGCGCTGCAGGCCATACTCGCTGCAGGCTTTGAAGTTCCCCTGGTGCTCACTCAACCGGACCGGCCTTCGGGAAGAGGTTTGAAACTTCAGCCCAGCGCGGTCAAGCGCAGCGCACTCGAAGCGGGAATCACGGTGCTGCAGCCTGCCAGTCTGAAGGCCGAAGAAGCCAGGGATGAGGTGGTCGCTCATCCGGCAGACATCTTGGTCGTGGCGGCTTACGGTTTGATTCTTCCCAAAGAAGTTCTGGCTTGGCCCCGCTTGGGTTGCCTCAACATCCATGCATCTTTGTTGCCTCGCTGGAGAGGCGCGGCCCCGATACAACGCGCCTTACTTGCCGGCGACAAAGAGACGGGTATCTCGATCATGCAAATGGACCAGGGTCTCGATACGGGACCGGTCCTGTCGAGCGAAGCCATTGCGATCGGGCCGGAGGAAACCGGAGGAAGCTTGCACGACCGACTCGCAGCGCTCGGAGCGCGCCTGGTGGTTGAAGCCCTGCAGCAGGAGTCCAAGGGCCAGCCCTTGTCGCGCAGGCCACAAGCCCTGGTCGGGGCGAGTTATGCGGCTAAGCTCAAACCGGAGGACAGCCAGATCGATTGGTCTTCGAGCGCCGACGAAGTCGAGCGGCGCGTGCGCGCCTTGAATCCGGCTCCCGGGGCCGCGACGCGCCTCCATGGCGAAACCTGCAAGATTTGGCGGGCGCAGAAGATTCCCGTCCAAGGCAATCCGGGCGAAATCCTCCAGGCGGATCGTCAGCGTTTGATTGTAGCTTGCGGAGAGGGGGCGCTGCGCGTGTTCGAACTCCAAGCGGCGGGATCGAAGCGCTTGGAAGCGGGGGCTTTTTTGGCTGGACACAAGCTGCACGCGGGGCAGCGTTTGGGTTGAGCACGACTTATCCGGGCAAGCATTGAAATTTTGCCGCTCCGCATGCATCTAAGCCACGCGAACCGGACGGCACCGCCACCGCCCGGCGCTTTCCCGGTTTTGGCTTAGGGTGAATCGTGTGGCGGATCGACGAGGAGCATGGGCTCATGGTGGGTAATTGGTTCAAAACAGGTCTCTTGATGGCAGCCATCATGGCGCTGTTCGGCATCGTCGGCGCGGCGCTGGGCGGCGGCGGCGGCATGATGCTGGCCTTGTTGCTGGGGCTGGGCACCAATCTGTGGGCCTACTGGTTCTCGGACAAGATGGTGTTGCGCATGTACAACGCGCAAGAGGTGGATGCCGCGAGTTCGCCTCAGCTTTTCGCCATGGTTCAGGAGCTGATCGGCCGGGCCGATTTGCCCATGCCCAAGGTCTATTTGATCGACGAAGCCCAACCCAACGCATTTGCCACGGGCCGCGATCCCGATCATGCGGCGGTGGCAGTAACTACCGGAATTTTGCAATTGCTCTCGGCGCGGGAATTGCGCGGCGTTTTGGCTCACGAAATCGCGCATGTGAAACATCGCGACATCCTGACTTCCACCATCACCGCGTCGATCGCCGGTGCGATCTCGTCGCTGGCGTGGATCGGCGCCCTGGGCGGCGATCGAGATCGCAATCCGCTGCTGGGCATCGTCGCCCTGGTGGTCGCGCCCATCGCTGCGGCGCTTTTGCAAATGGCCATTTCGCGGTCGCGAGAGTATGAGGCCGATCGCGGCGGGGCGGAAATCTGTGGTGATCCACGGGCGCTGGCCGATGCCTTGGCCAAGATCGAACGCTATGCGCAAGGGCTGCCGCTGGAACCGGCCGAACAGCATCCAGCGACGGCGCAGATGATGATCATCAATCCGCTGTCGGGAGGGGGCTTCCGGGGATTGTTCAGCACCCACCCGGAGACCGGCGAGCGCATTCGGCGGTTGCTGGCAATGGTGCGCTGAGACCCGGCCCGATTGGATAGTCTTGGAGGCCGAGCAGCGCCGCGCCGCGCAAATCGTCGGTCAAGTCCTCGCCGGCCGGAGCCTGGCCGATTTGCTCGCTGGCCGCGCGGAATGGTCGGCGGCTCAGATCGATGTTCCGCTGGTCCAGGAACTCTGCTACGGCAGCCTGCGTAGCTGGGGCCGCATCGACGCGATCGCTCGCCAGATTTTCAAGAAGAAGCCGCCCCAGCAGGAGCTGCGTTGCCTGATCGGCGTCGCTTTGTATCAGTTGCTGGAAACCACCGCGCCTGAACACACCGTCGTCGATCAAGCGGTGAGAGCCGCGGCGCGCGCTGGACTGACTTCGGCCAAGGGGCTTGTTAATGCCGTCCTGCGCCAATTCCTGCGCCAAAGAGACGAGTTGCTGCACCGCGCCGAGCGTGATGAGGAGGCCTGGTACTCGCACCCGCGCTGGTGGATAGGGAAGCTCAAGGAGGATCATCCTCAACACTGGCGCACCGTGCTCGAAGCAAACAATACACGGCCGCCCATGACGCTGCGAGTCAATCGCCGGCGCATCGACCGCGAGACACTGCTTGCCACACTTGCCGCGGAGGGCATCGAGGCGGCGCCGGTCGGCGATTTCGGTGTGATCCTCGCCCGCCCGAGGCCGATCGGGCGCTTGCCCGGATTCACCCAAGGTTGGTTTTCGGTGCAAGACGCCGGCGCCCAGCATGCGGCGCTTCTGCTCGGCGCCAAAACCGGGATGCGCGTGCTGGACGCCTGCGCGGCCCCGGGCGGGAAGACCACCCAGCTTCTGGAAGTCGCGGACCTCGACCTCGTGGCGCTCGACTGCGAGTCGGCCCGTTTGGCCAAGGTCGATGAAAACCTGGCCCGATTGGGCCTGCGCGCCCAGTTGCGGCTGGGGGACGCCAGACGGCCTGGAGATTGGTGGGACGGACGCTGCTACGAGCGCATCTTGGCAGACGTGCCCTGCTCGTCATCCGGCGTTGTGCGCCGCCATCCCGACATCAAGTATTTGCGACGAGAAAGCGATCTGCGCGAGTTGACCAAGAAACAAAGGGAAATCCTCTACGCGCTTTGGCCGTTGCTGGCTCGGGGAGGACGCCTGGTTTACGCGACCTGCTCGGTATTCAGGGTGGAAAACGCCGCAGTCGTCGAAGCCTTTCTTGCCGATCACGGCGACGCCCGTCACATCGCCTTCGATTTGCCTGAATTCGAGGAGGGTCAACTCTTGCCAGCCGCCGTCGATGCGGCGCACAATCACGACGGATTCTTCTACGCCTTGCTCGAGAAAACCTGAACGCTCAACCGAGGGAGGTGGCGCCGCGCAGCGGTAGCCCGGTTCCGCATGCCGCTCGTTCGCCTGATCCTGATCCTTATTGCCCTCGGCGGCGGACTCGCGCACGCCGAAGGCATTTTGGTCAAATCTGCCGAGCTGAGCCTCGACGAGGAAGAGCGCTACGTACTCAATGCCGAATTCGATTTCGCCTTCAATACCACCCTCGAAGAGGCTTTGCACCATGGGGTGCCGCTCTATTTCACGCTTGAGTTCGAGCTGACGCGCCCGCGCTGGTATTGGCTGGACGAGACGCTGAGCGCACAGGAATTCAGCTATCGCGTTTCCTATAACGTCCTGACTCGGCAGTACCGGCTCTCCAGCGGACTCTATAACCAGAACGTGGCTAGCATCGAGGACGTCGTTCGACTGCTTTCCCGGGTGCGGGGGCGCCCGGTGTTCGACAAGGGGCTGCTGCAGCATGGACAGTCCTACCAGGCGGCGGCGCGCATGAGGCTCGACGTGGCCAAAATGCCCAAGCCGTTTCAGCTCTCTGCGCTGGGCTCGCGAGACTGGAATCTGCAGTCGGAATGGCGGCGCTGGGCGGTGGCGCCTTGAGGACGATATCGATGAGCGCGCAAAACCTGGCTCGGGTGGTGCGCTACTCCTTGGTGTTGTTCACCGGCTTGGGCGTAATCATGCTGTTTTTGCTTGCTTCGGCGAGCGAGAATTCAGCCCTTTTTGCCCAGCACTACAACGCGCTTCTGGTGATCAACGGCACCATCGTGGCGGCGCTCATGGCGCTCGTAGGCTACCAATTGCTTCGCCTGTTGCGCAACTGGCGGCGAGGGGTCTTTGGCACGCGCCTGATGCTGCGCCTGGTGTTCTTCTTCAGCCTGATCGCGGTATTGCCCGGCGCTTTGGTCTACGGTGTTTCGGTGCAATTTCTGGGCCGAAGCATCGAGTCGTGGTTCGACGTGCGGATCGATAGAGCGCTGGAGGGGGCGCTTACCCTGGGCCAGGGCGCCCTGCAGGACCAGCTCAACGAAACCACCAACCGGGCGCGGCAGATGGCGCTCGCCTTGGGGGAAAACGAGACTGGCAATTTGTCCGCCCGCCTCAACCGCCTGAGGGAACAGGCGGGCCTTTATGAAACTGCGGTTTACAGTCAGCGCGGGAACCTGTTGGTCTTTTCAAGCGAATCGCGCCTTGCCATGGCGCCTCAGGCGCCGCCACCGGAAGCGGCGCGGCGCGCGAGACTTCAGCAAAGTTACGGCGAAATCGAATCGCTCCCGGAGCTGGGACTGGTGCTGCGAGTGAGCACTCCGGTGGTTACTTTTGATCCCGCGGACCCGGTGCGCATTCTGCAGGTGCTGCAGCCGGTTCCCAGGCAGTTTCAAGAAAACGCGGAAATCGTGCAAAGCGGCTTTCGCGACTACCAAGAGTTGTCCTTTGCTCGCCAGGGTCTGAAGCGGCTTTACGGATTTACGCTCACGCTGACACTTCTTCTGGCGCTGATGTCGGCGCTGGCGTTGGCGGTGTACTTTTCCGAGCGCTTCAGCGCGCCTCTGGCCTTGCTTGCCGAAGGGACCCGCGCGGTGGCGCAGGGGGACTTCAGCCGGCGGCCCCAGGTGCAAAGCCGGGACGAACTGGGGGTGCTCACCCAGTCATTCAACGAAATGACGGCCCAGCTCGATGAGGCTAGACTGCGCGAGGCGCAAAACCGGCGGGACATCGAGACCGCCAACGCCTATCTCCAAAGCCTGCTGCGCAATCTCACTGCCGGCGTTTTGGCGCTGGATCGAAGTTTCTCTTTACGGGCGGTGAATCCCAGCGCGGCGGTGATCCTGCAGCAACCGCTAACCGAGTTGCTCGGGCAGGCCTTGGGCCATTGGCCGGATACCCTGCCCGAACTGAGAGATTTCTGCCGCTTGGTCACCGAGGGATTTGCACAGAGCCCCGACGGACAGTGGCAGCGCCAAGCCGAGATCACCGTGAACGAGATCACGCGCGTACTCTTGCTGCGAGGCACACGCCTGCCTGGAGAAGTGGACGGCGGCTTCATCATCGTCTTCGACGACGTGAGCGATCTGGCCCAGGCGCAGCGCGATGCGGCTTGGGCCGAAGTGGCCCGGCGTCTCGCGCATGAAATCAAGAATCCCCTGACCCCGATTCAGCTCTCGGCCGAACGCCTCCAGAAGAAACTTTCCGAGCATCTGAGTGGTGTGCCGGCCGAGGCCCTGGCGCGTGGCACCCAGACCATCGTCACGCAGGTCGCGGCAATGAAACAGATGGTCGACGACTTCGGCGTTTACGCCCGGCAGTCGCGCCCCGGGGCGCAACAGCCGGTGGATCTCAACCAGTTGTTGCCAGAGGTGCTGGGTCTGTACGAGAATCAGAGCCCGTCGATTGCGCTGGCACCGAGCGGCGGGCCAGCGATCATCCAGGGAGAGCCGACTCGATTGCGGCAAGTGATACACAATTTATTGCAGAATGCCTTGGACGCGCAGGCCGACAGGCCCGGGGCGTGCATACGAATCGCCACCGAAACCGGCGATGGAATGGTGCGTCTGATTTTCGATGACCAAGGCGGAGGTTTCCCGGAGGACATCCTGCAGCGCGCATTTGAACCCTACATAACGAGCAAACCCAAAGGGACCGGGCTCGGCTTAGCCATCGTCAAGAAGATCGTCGAAGAACATCGCGGCCGCATCCAGATCGAAAATCGGCGGCCGCAGGGGGCGCGCATCGTGATGCAATTTCCCGCTTTCGAGCCACACAAACCGTCATGAATCGTACCAAAGACATCCTCGTCGTGGACGACGAAGTGGGCATACGCGAATTGCTCACCGAGATCCTCGAAGACGAAGGTTATGGCGTCCGCTGCGCCGAGAACGCGCAACAAGCGCGCCTTTTGCGCAATGAAACTCAGCCTTCATTGGTCTTGCTGGACATCTGGATGCCAGATACCGACGGAGTCAGCTTGTTGCGCGAGTGGGCCGCTAGCGGCCAGTTGACTATGCCGGTGGTGATGATGTCGGGTCACGGCACGATTGAAACGGCCGTGGAGGCAACCCGGATCGGCGCGGTGGATTTTCTCGAGAAACCGGTCGGATTGCAGAAACTCCTCTCGACGGTGCAAAGGGCCCTGAAACTCGGCACCTTGGGTGAAACCCGGGAGGTGGATCTTTCTGAACTCGGCAGCAGCGCCGTCATCCGGGAGTTGGCGCGCCAAGTCCGGCAAGTGTTGGATGCCAAGCTGCCGCTCTTGCTCATCGGAGAGCCCGGCACCGAGTTCGAGTGGGTTGCCCGTGCCCTGCACCGGGAAGCAACGCCTTGGGTGGCGATCGATCGCGATCAGAACCAACGACTGAGCAGCAATCCCCTGGGTCTTCTCGAAGACGCGCGCGAGGGTCTGATTTTTTGCCGGGATGTGCTCGGCTTGTCGCGGGTTGAACAGCGAGGACTGGGTTTTCTGGCGGCTAAAGCGGCCAAACACGAGGTTTCCGTGGTTTGCGCTGCCGCGGAACCCCTGGCGCAGGCAGCCAACGAGGGTCGCATCGACCCTAGCCTACTACCGATCTTGTTGCCGGGACAGGTCGTTCTCCCACCGCTGCGCGCGCGAGCCGAGGATTTGCCGGGACTGGTCGATCGGCTATGGCAAAGGGTTGCTGGTAAGGCAGGCGGGTTGCCTGGCGAGGTCAAAGCGGCGCTCTGCGCCGCGCGCTGGCCCGGCAATCTCGCGCAACTCGAAGCGGCGATTCGCAATCTTTCGTTGGTGGCCCCGCAAGCCTGGACCAGCGCCCAGTTGCAGGGCTTGCTGGGCAATCAGACCGCGGCGATGAACCAGCCCTCGCTCAAAGGAGAATTTTTCGGCATGCCCTTGCGTGAGGCCAGAGAAGGCTTCGAGCGGCTCTATTTCGAACACCTGCTGGGGAAAGAGCAGCACAACATGAGCCGTGTGGCCGAGAAGGCGGGTCTGGAACGCACCCACCTATATCGCAAGCTCAAGCAGCTCGGCATTCGCTTTAGCCGGCGTCACGAAGACAACACCAACTCTCGATCGTAGCGAGACCCCCAGCGCGAAGCACCGCATCCGGCGCGGTCGAAGCACCGGCCCCCGAGTGGTTCAGGCGAAATGAGCCCGCATCGCCTTCAGGGCCTTTTGCTCGATTTGGCGAATCCGCTCGGCCGAAACGCCGTGCTGGTCGGCAAGCTCTTGCAGGGTTGCGGGATTGTCTTCGTTCAGCCACCGAGACTCGATGATCTGCCGGCTGCGCGCGTCGAGCGCGGCCAGAGCCTCCTTCAAACCGCGCGTCTGGTTTTGCTCTTTCTGTTTGCTTTCGAGCTGCCGCGCCGGCTCGGTCTCGTGGTCGGCGAGGTAGTGGATGGGGGCCACCCCTTCGTCTTCCTCTCCCGGGGTCGGATCGAGCGCAATGTCCTGCCCGCCGAGGCGGGTTTCCATTTCCGTCACTTCCTCAGGTTTGACGCCGAGCTGGTCGGCGATCGCGCGGGTTTCTTTGGGGCTCAGGCGACCGCTGCCGGTCTTGAGGCTGCGCAGATTGAAGAACAATTTGCGTTGGGCCTTGGTCGTCGCGATCTTTACCAGGCGCCAGTTGCGCAGGATGTAGTCGTGAATCTCGGCTTTGATCCAGTGCAGCGCGAACGAAACCAAGCGCACTCCGCGGTCCGGGTCGAAACGCCGGACCGCCTTCATCAGCCCGATGTTTCCTTCCTGTATGAGGTCCGCCTGCGGCAGGCCATAGCCAAGATAGTTGCGACTTACCGCAACCACCAGCCGCAAATGGGACAGGACGAGTTGGCGAGCAGAATCGAGGTCGTTCTGCTCTTTTAGCTTGTGCCCGAGGGCAAGCTCCTGCTCGGCCGTCAGAAGCGGAATGCGATTGACGTAGCTGATGTAATGGTCCAGCGTGCCCAAAGAGGCGGGAACGGGCAAGGACATCACCGGCGACGCAGCGGACATTGCAAACCCTCCAAATGAACTCGAGGCCATTTTAGCACTCGCGGAGTGAGAGTGCTAATCGCGCCCGGAGTTCCTCACGCGGATTCCAAAGCCGGTCGCCTTGACCAGCGGACGAGCACTGACTCAGCGGGCGGCTCATCGGTGGCCGACCCAGAACCAGTCGGGCTGCAATCCGGGGGGCCTTCGGTCGATATCTTGCGAACTCAGGCGAGGGATTCCTCGCCCATCGTCGAACCCGTCGGCGCCGAATTCTGGGGACGAAGCTGTCCGGGTCGCAAGCTCGGCCGCGAACCGGTCCTCAGGCGGCGGTGTACTGGCGCGCCGACAGCCACGCACCGGTCCAGCCAAGGGCGGCAGAAAACAGAACGATGCTCAGGCCATCCGCCGGGCTCAAGACCACCGCGTCTGCGGCGAGGGCAAACTCGCCCAGCAGCGCGGCGAGGCGAACCCGCAGCCAGGCAAACCCCAGCCCCAAGATGCCCCAGGCCACAAGCCCAGCAAGCAAGCCCTGCAGAGCGCCGAAATAGACGAAAGGGCGGCGCAAGTAGCCAGGAGTTGCCCCGAGGAGGGAGGCCACTTCCATCTCGATCCGGTCGGTGAGCACTTGCATGCGTATGGTATTGAAGGTGATTGCGAGCATGGTGACCGCCAACATGATCCCCAAGGCGAGCACCAGGAATCGCCCCGCGGCCATCCCCGACTGCAGGCGCTGGGTCCATTCGGCATCGTAAATGGCGGCAGCGACTTTGGGCAAAGCGCCTAAAGCTGCCGCAAGACGCTGAATTTCCGCCGGATCGCTTCCGCTCGGACGAACCACGTAAGCATCCGGCAAAGGGTTGGCCGGCAGGCCTTCGAGCAGATCGCTCAAACCGGAGCGACGCTGCAGGTCCGCCAAGGCCTGCTCGCGGGTGACCAGTCGAAACCCTTGGATGCCCGGCAGCTGCCGAAGCGCCTTCTCGATGCCGGGCCGGTCGCCCGCACTCGCTTCCGGTACCAACATGAGGTTGATTTCCGGGTCGGTTCCTGCCTGCCCAAGCAAACGCTCCAGGTTGGCGAGCAAGAAGTAGGCGCCGATCGGCAAACACATCGCGGTGGCGAGCACGATCACATTAAGGGCACTGGCGAGGGGGCTGCGCCAAAGCCGGCGCGCGGCATCGGCCAGCAGCAAGCGTTGTTGCCCGAGCCAGCGTCTCATGCCGCGATCCTGCCTTGCGCGAGGACGATGCGCCGGGCTGGGAATCGGTCGGCGAGGTGCAAGTCGTGGGTGGCGACGACCAGCGTGACCCCCACCTGATGAAAGGAGCGAAATATCTCCATGATGGCGTTCGCTTGAGCTTCATCGAGGTTCGCCGTTGGCTCGTCGGCCAGAAGCACCGAAGGCCTGGCCACCACCGCCCGGGCGATGGCAACGCGTTGCTGTTCGCCGCCGGAGAGCATCATCGGGAGCGCGCGCTCGCGACCGTGCAGCCCGACCTTGTCCAGGGCCGCGCGCGCGCGGCGCAGGGCTTCTTGCGGGTCATATCCGGCAATCTGCAAAGGCAACAGGACATTCATCAGGATGCTGCGGTCGAACAGCAATTGTGCCTCCGGCAGAATGAGACCCAGCTTGCGGCGCAAAAAGGGGATCGCGCGGGCACGCAAGCTGCCGACGTTTTGCTGATTGACCAAGACGGTTCCCGTGCTGGGGCGTTCCATTCCAGCGATCAACTTCAGGACCGTGCTCTTGCCGGCACCAGAATGGCCGGTGAGGTAGATCGCCTCACCCGCGGCAATGTTGAGGCTGACACCTTTCAGCGCTTCGTGTCCGCCCGGATAGCGCTTGCTGACTTCACTGAATGCGATCATTGGAGGCGAGCCGGGTTGCCGCCTGCTTCTGGAAGAGAGGCGGCCGCGTCGCTGACCTTGGCGTGCGCCAAGGAAAAGAACCGCCTGCAGCGCCCGTACGCCATGAGATCACGCTGAGGGCGCCGCCTCAGCTTCATGGCCGTCTCGCCCAAGGACCTTTCGGTCTTCAGGCAGCGCTCAATCGCCGGACCTGGAATCGAGCAGGGCATCGACAAATTCCTCGACGCGAAAGGTTTGCAGATCATCGATGCCCTCGCCCACGCCAATCAGGCGCAAAGGCACGGGCCGGGCACGGGCGATGGCGGCGACCACCCCGCCCTTTGCACTGCCGTCGAGCTTGGTAAGGACCAAGCCGGTCAGCTTCAAGGCATCGTCAAAAGCCTGCACCTGCGTGACTGCGTTCTGCCCCGTGTTGGCATCGAGCACCAGCAAGACTTCATGGGGCGCTCCGGGAAGGGTCTTGCCGATCACCCGCTTCACCTTCTTCAACTCCTCCATGAGGTGGAGCTGAGTCGGCAAGCGGCCCGCGGTATCGGCCAAAACTACGTCTATCCCGCGATTGCGTGCGGCAGTGATGGCGTCGAACATAACCGCAGCGGGGTCTCCGCCTTCCTGTGCCACGACTGCGATGCCATTGCGCTCCCCCCACACGACCAGCTGCTCGCGGGCCGCGGCCCGAAAGGTGTCCCCCGCCGCCAGCAGCACGGAAAGTCCCTGGGATTGCAGGTGTTTTGCCAATTTACCGATGGAGGTGGTCTTGCCCGCGCCGTTGACGCCAGCGAGCATAATCACCCAGGGGCGCTCTTTGCCGACCACCAGCGGCCCCTCTATGGGGCGCAAAACGTCCAGCAGGGCATCCCGCAGCATCGAAAACGGATCGCCCTCGCCGCCGGATTTCTTCCAGCGCGCCTGCAATCGCCCAAGCAGTTCTTGAGTTGCGCCGACGCCGACATCGGCCGCCAGGAGTTCGGCCTCGAGCGCTTCGAGGTCCTCAGCATCGAGCTTGCCGCCTTTGAGCAAATGCCCGAGCCGACGGCCCAAGCGCTCGCGCGTCTTGGCGAGGCCGCCGCGCAGCCGAACGAGCCAACTCGACCCTTCGGATGGGCTGCGGGAGGGTTTGAGGAAGTCGAGCATGGCGCGGGTGGCGGGAACAAAAGAGCTATAATTTTACCCGTTTCCGCCCTCTCCCCACCTTCCATGAACGCCAATCGCGTCCGCATCATCGGCGGACAGTGGCGACGGCGCTATCTGCGCTTTCCGGATTTGCCCGACCTCCGACCCACCCCTGACCGGGTGCGAGAAACCTTGTTCAATTGGCTGGGGCAAGACCTCAGTGGCTGGCGCTGCCTCGATCTGTTTGCCGGCAGCGGCGCGCTTGCCTTTGAGGCACTTTCGCGCCACGCCCGGCTGGTCGTTGCCGTGGAAAAGGACCGCCGGGCTCTTGCCGCGCTGGCGGAGAATGCCAAAATCCTGCAGGCGGCCGGGTTCGAACTCCATGCGGGTGATGCGCTACAATTCGTCACCCTAGAGCAGCGGCGGTTTGATCTGGTGTTCCTCGACCCGCCGTTTCGGGAGAACTTGCTTCCGCAGCTCTGGCGAGCCCTGCCGAGCGTGCTTGAGGCGCAAGGGTGGGTCTATATCGAAACGCCGGCGCCGGTGGTGCCGCCTCCCGGCTGGGAGATGGTGCGCCGAGGCGGTGCCGGCAAAGTGTTCTATCAACTGCTCCGGCACAGCGCTGCCGCAGGCGACAGGGGATCAATATGATGCGCGTGGTCTATCCCGGTACCTTCGACCCTTTCACCAAAGGTCACGAAGATTTGGTGCGCCGCGCGGCCAAGGTCTTTCCTGCCGTCGTCGTCGGGGTGGCGGAGAGCCGAGGGAAGAAGCCTTTTTTTGACCTCGCCGAACGCGTTGCCTTGGCCCGAGAAGCCTTGGCCGCGTTTCCCAATGTCGAGGTTCAGGGCTTTGATGGCTTGTTGATGGAATTTTTGCAGCGCACGGGATCAAGCATAATTCTGCGTGGTCTGCGCGCGGTGTCCGACTTCGAGTACGAGTTCCAGATGGCGGGCATGAACCGCAATCTTCACCCGCATGTCGAAACCATATTCTTGACGCCTTCGGACCAGTACATGTTCATCTCTGCAACCATGGTGCGGGAAATCGCCTGGTTCGGCGGCGACGTTTCACAGTTTGTGCAGCCCAGCGTAAACGCTCGGTTGGCGGAAAAGATCGCGCAGCTCAATCCGCGCGTGTCCTGAGAGGAAAGCAATGGCACTGATCATTACTGACGAATGCATCAATTGCGACGTCTGCGAACCCGAATGCCCGAACAACGCGATTTCCCAGGGCGAGGAGATTTACGAAATCGATCCGAAGCGCTGCACCGAGTGCGTAGGACACTACGACACGCCGCAATGCGTCGAGGTCTGCCCGGTGGATTGTATTCCGGTCAATCCCTCCCACATCGAAACCAAAGAGCAGCTCTACGACAAATATTTGCGGCTGCAGGCGGAGAAGCAAAAAGCCGGCGCCTGAGGCATCTCGGCGCCGGCGGGAAAGTTTTGGCCCTAAATCAAGCCGCAGCTTCTTCCAATTGCGGCGGCCGGTCGGCTACGCGAATCGTATTGGCGACGTGTTGGGTGAGCCCCTGCATCTGCTCTCGCACGGCCTGTTCAACCTGTTCGAGCTCAGCGATGCGCTCTTCGAGTTCGTCCGAAGCGTTGTGTATGCGCTTGATGCTTTCCAGGCGCCGGCGATGCTGCACCTGGCTCTCCCGCACTTGGCTTTCCAAGGGGCCCATGATGGTCTTGAGCCACATTTCCGCGTCGCGGTTGGCCATGTCGAAGATTTGTTTGGCCCGCGAAGCGACGGTTTCAAAGAACTTGCGCTGCAGGGCCGATTTCGTGGCGATATTCCAAAGCGTATTGACGTGCAGGTTGTAGGCGCGTTCCAGCCGCTGCAGCTCCTTCTGGTATTTCAGCGTCGGCAGCGTGGGCGGCGCGAACTTGTCCAAACCGTGCTCGCGGTTGAACTTGTCATACATGGCCACCATCATGTCGTGGATTTCGGCGATTTGTTCGCTCGCTCGCTCGATGTTCAGGCGCAAGTTGCGGAAATAATCACTCATCGCGCTGCGAATTTCCTTGGTGAACTTGGCCGCTTCGATGGACTTGCGCGTACGCGCCTCCTCGGTGCGCAAAGCTTCGCGGCCCAGGTAGTTGAACAGGGTGTAGGTATGCTGCGAGAAAATGCTGCGCAGCGCCACGAAGCGTTGCAACCCCTTTTCGAAACTTTCCTTCTCGCGCCCGACGCGGCGCATCATTTGCGCAATGACTTCTTGGTTCTTGCCGCGCAACCCCACTAGTTCCGCGAGTTGTTCCTGCACGTTGCCGTCGCGGGAGCGCAGGATGGTCTGCACTTTGTGTGCGATCAGGGCAAGCTCTTGCTTCACGCCGGCGCCGACGATCTCGTGTTTCACCGGCACCAGCTCGCAGGCCAGGGCGGTCTCGAGCAAAGGCAGACGGCTCTTGGCGAGGAGGTTTTCGTCGCCATTCACTTTGGCGACCAAGGCCTTTTGCGCCGAAACGGGATAAATCTGATCCCGCGGCAGTTCCAACAACTGCGCCGTGGTATCGGTCTGGCGGTTGATCTCGGCGTCGATTTCCGCCTCGGTTTTGAGCTCGTCCCACAAGCCGTCGATCTTATTCAGAACCACCAGCCGCCCGCGCGACTCGCCCCCGTTTTCCGGGTCGATATAACCGCGCCAGGTTTCGATGTCGGTCTTGGTGACGCCGGTATCGGCCGCAAGAATGAACAGCACGCCGTGCGCATTGGGCAGCAGGTTGAGGGTAAGCTCCGGCTCCGTGCCGATGGCGTTGAGGCCGGGCGTGTCCAGGATGACCAGGCCTTCGCGCAGCAGCGGATGCGGGAAATTGATGACCGCGTGGCGCCAGGCCGGGATGTCCACCGTGCCGTCCTCGTGGACGGTGACCGCGTTGAGCGCATCGTCGTCGTGGTAAAGCGCGTAGTCGCGCGCGGTGGCCACGGGAACGCGTTTGGTTTCGCTGACGTGCGAAAGCGCCTCGCCCATCTTGTCCGCCGATGACAGATCCAGCGGGATCGTCATCCATTCGTCGCGATAGGCCTTGTACTCCTGGACGGGCGCATCTTTGGCCCGGGTTTCGATGGGCAAGAGCCGGATGCTCGGGGGCTGCGAGCTGTCGTATAAGAGCTCGGTCGGACACATGGTCGTGCGGCCCGCACTCGAAGGCAAGAGACGCTGCCCGAAATCGGCAAAAAAAATCGCGTTGATGAGCTCCGACTTGCCGCGGGAAAACTCGGCCACAAAGGCGATCACTAGCTTGTCTTCGTGCAGCTTGTCGATCAACTGGCCCAAACGCTGGTCGGTTTGGGCATCGGACAGCTCTTGCTGCTGCAGCCAGTCGCGAAGGCTGACGACGCCCCCGATCAACTCGCCTCGCCACGCGCCGTAGGCTTCGAATTGCGATGTGAAGTGGCGTGTTTCCGCCATGATGGTTCTCCCCCTATAGAAGACCTTCCGATCACTCTAGCATAAAGCGTCCGCTTTCGCGCATTCTCTGCCTCGTTTTGCCGCAGGCGCCCAGTTTCTTCATTTCTGGCAAGACGGGCAGTAGCAGGAGGAGCGCCCCCCCATGCGCAGTTCACGGATGACCGCGCCGCACACGAGACAGAGTTTTCCGCGGCGGCCATAGACGCGATGCGCCAGTTGGAAATACCCCGGTTCACCCTCGGCATCGACATAGTCGCGCAGGGTGCTGCCTCCGGCGGCGATGGCCTCTTCGAGCACCTCCCGGACGGCCGCCGCCAGTCGATCACACGCCGCCCGAGAGACTCGGGAGCACGGGCGGCTGGGCCGCAGGCCGGCACGAAACAGCGCCTCCGCGGCGTAGATGTTGCCCACGCCGCAAACGATCCGGTTGTCCATCAGAGCCAGCTTCAGCCCGATTCGTCGTTTATGGATGGCGGAATAGAGGTTTGACCCGTTGAAATCCGGACCCAGCGGCTCGGGGCCCAGGGGGGCGAGCATAGGGTGCTCCTCCGGAGCGACAGCGGTCCAAAGCACTGCGCCAAAGCGCCTGGGATCTCGATAGCGCAGGCAGTCGCCCGAGTCCAGGCCGATCTCCAAATGCTCGTGAGCGGCCCGGGGAGGGGCATGACGGTAACAGCGCAAGGTTCCGGTCATGCCGAAATGGACGATCAGGGTCCCGCCCTCGCAGCGCACAAGCAGGTAACGGGCCCGCCTCTCCAAGGCCAGGACGCGGCCGCCCACTAGCGACCCGGGAAGCGACTCGGGAACCGGCCAGCGCAAACGGGCGTCATAGATCCTGACGGCGACGATCTTCCGCCCTACGAGGCGAGGCGCAAGCGCCCGACGTGTCGTTTCCACTTCCGGAAGTTCGGGCATGACTCGGCAGTCCTTGGTTCGGCAGGCAATATACCCTAAACTCGCGTCTCCATTCCCGCGTTTTCCTTCCCCCATGCCCCCTTCCCGTCGCGTGCCGGCGCTTGCTGCAATCCTTTTTGCCGGCGGTCTTCTCCACCCGGTTTATGCCGCCGGGGATTCCAGCGCAGCGGCGCCGACATCTTTTACGCCAACGACCATGTACCAGGTATTGCTGGGCGAAATCGCGCTCCAGCGGGGCCAGTACGGTTTGGCTGCGCGAGCCCTGACCGACGCCACGCGCGAAACCCGCAACGCCGGGCTTGCCCGCAGGGCCACCGAAGTGGCCCTTTTTGCAAAAGAATACGCCGTAGGCATGGAAGCAGCGCGGTATTGGAACGAACTCGAACCCAGCTCGCTGCGGGCGCGGCAACTCTTGGCTTCGCTGCTCGTTTCCTCGGGTAAATTCGACGAGGCAAAACCGAAGCTGGCAGAACTCCTGGCCCAGGCGGAGGACAATCGGCCCGAGGTCTTTCTCCAGCTCGCGCGACTCCTTGGAGGCCACAAAGAGAAGGAAGAAGCGTTTCAGCTGGTGAGAGATCTCGCGACACCCTACGGCGATTTGCCGGAAGCGCAATTCGCAGTCGCTCAGTCAGGCTACGCGGCCGGTTTGGGCAGCTTGCGCATGGCCGAGGTCAGCATGGCGGCAGTTGAACGCGCCCTCGCCTTGAAGCCGGATTGGGAGCCGGCGATTCAGCTCAAAGGACAGATTCTGGGCAAGACCTCGCCCAAAGACGCCATTGTTTTTCTGGAATCGCAGCTTGAAGCAAAGCCCAAACACAGACCCCTACGAGCCATCCTGGCGCAGCTCCTGGTCGAGCAGAAACGCTACCGCGAGGCTCGCGCCCATCTCAATACTTTGGCTGAAAGCGGTGCATCGACCCAGGAACTACGCATCGCCGCGGCCCGCCTTTCGGTGCAGCTTGGCGAACACGACGAAGCCGAGCGCCTTCTGGAGCTTGCCTTGCGGGAAGATCCTGCCGATCCCGACCAGCTACGCATGCTGCTCGGACAGTTGGCCGAGGAGCGCAAACAATGGCCGGTGGCAATTGAGCGATATCGCAGCATTACTCGCGGCGACCACGTGTTTGAGGCGAAGTTGAAACTTGCCACCGTTTTGGCGCGGGCCGGACGCGCGCAAGAGTCTTCTGAGGTTCTGGGGGGGATGAAGCCTGAGGGCGAAAGCCAAAACGTGCAACTTGCGCAGACCAAGGCCCAGATCCTGCGCGAGGACGAGAAACACCGCGAAGCTTATGCGCTGCTGGGTGAAGCCTTGGCGAGTCATCCCGAGTCTGCCGAACTGATGTACGACCTTTCCATGGCAGCCGAACGCGTGGGCGAACTCGCGGTGATGGAGAAACATCTGCGCCGCCTGATGGAAATCAAGCCCAACAACGCTCATGCCTACAATGCTTTGGGCTACACGCTGGTGGATCGCACGGCACGAATCGAAGAAGGCAAGAAGCTCATCCAGCGCGCGCTCGAATTGGCCCCGGATGATCCCTTCATACTCGACAGCATGGGATGGGCGCTTTTCCGCGGAGGCGAATTCGATCGCAGCATCGCCTATCTCAAGCGCGCCTACCAGGAAAGGCCGGATGCAGAGATCGCCGCCCACCTGGGCGAAGTGTTATGGGTCAAAGGCGATCGAGAGGAAGCAAAGCGCGTCTGGGAAACGCAGCTCAAGACGAACCCGGGAAACACCCTCCTTTTGGAAACCATGCGGCGCCTGGTACCTTGACCCCCGGTCGTCATCGAACCGGGCTGGGGTCTGGAGTTTCCGTTGCGTTCGGCTTGTTCGTGCTGACGGTTCTTCTCGGCTGCGCGAGCGCCCCCCCGCTTTTGCCCGGCAACGTTTTGCCGGGAGGCTTCGCGCTGAGCGCGCGTTTGGGCGTTCGGCATGGCGAGCAAGGCTTCACCGGCGGCCTGACCTGGCGACATGGGCAAGGTGCAGATGAGATTCGGTTTCACACCCCGCTGGGACAAATGCTTGCCGAGCTGGAACTGCGCCCGGCGCACGCGCGCTTGCGCCTGGCCGACCGAGTCGTGGAGGCCGACGAGGCCGGTGCGCTGATGGCCCGAGAATTGGGTTGGAGTTTGCCGCTGGCGGGCTTGCCCGATTGGGTGCGCGGCCTGCCCCGAGCTCAGACGCCGCACGTTGCCGAGCGCGACGCCTCGGGCAGATTATCGCGGCTGCAACAGGACGGGTGGGAGATTACCTATCCAGCGTATCAGGAAGAGCCCCCGCAGCGCCCGCGCCGCCTGGTGATGAAAAGCGCCGACTTGGAACTGCGTTTGGTGATCGACCGCTGGGAGGAAAACCCGTGGCAATGAATTTTGCGGCTCTCCCCGCGCCGGCCAAGCTCAATCGCTTTCTGCATGTCCTGGGGCGCCGCGCCGACGGTTACCACTTGCTGGAGTCGCTTTTCGTCCTCGTGGGCTATGGCGACCACTTGAGTCTTGCGGTCCGCGGCGACGGTGAAATCCGCCTCGCGTGTCCTTTGCCCGGGGTGCCGGTTGAAAACGACCTTTGCTGGCGCGCCGCGCGGCGGCTGCAAGAACACTCCGGCTGCCGGCAAGGCGCGGACATCGGGCTCATCAAACGCCTGCCGCTGGGGGGCGGACTGGGGGGAGGAAGCTCCGATGCCGCCGCCGTGCTGATCGGGCTGAATCGCCTTTGGGGGACGAATCTCAAGCGGGCGGAACTGGCGGCACTCGGGCTGACCCTGGGGGCTGATCTCCCCTTTTTCATCGGGGGTCAGAACGCGCTGGTCAGCGGTATTGGCGAAGTCTTGCGGCCAATGACCCTGCCACGCGCTTGGTACCTCGTCCTGGATCCGGGTGTTGCGGTGCCGACGACGGAAATCTTTGCTGCGCCGGAATTGACAAGGTCCGGGCAATCCAGCAAAATAGCCGTCTTTTCCGAGGCTTACGGGAAAAACGATCTGCAGGCCGTGGCAAGCCCGCGCTATCCGCAGATTGCAAGCTGTCTCGATTGGCTCTCCGCTTTCGGTGAGGCGCGTATGAGCGGTTCCGGCGCATGTGTTTTTGCGGCGTTTGCAACGGCCGCAGAGGCGCAGCGTGCCTGGTCCGCAAAACCGCCGGCGTGGCGCGGCTTTTTGGCGCCGGGTTTGGAGAGACACCCGCTATTCGATTGGGTGGCCGACTGAGCAGCACGATTGAGCAAGGCCGTTGGGGAGTCGCCAAGCTGGTTAAGGCACCGGATTTTGATTCCGGCATGCGAAGGTTCGAATCCTTCCTCCCCAGCCAATACACGCGAGGGCGGACCCTGATTCCTGCCCTTCTCTTTGGGGCGATTCCGAGGGCAAGATGCTGTTCGAGCGGATGAGGGTCTTCACGGGCAATGCCAATCCGCGCCTGGCGGAAGCGGTGGTGCGCCACCTCAACATCCACCTGGGCAAGGCCACGGTGGGCCGTTTCAGCGACGGCGAAGTGATGGTGGAAATCCTCGAAAACGTCCGCGGCAAAGACGTCTTTATCCTGCAATCCACTTGCGCTCCGACCAACGACAACCTCATGGAAGTGATGCTCATGGTCGACGCGCTCAAGCGGTCGTCGGCCGGGCGCATCACTGCCGCCATTCCCTATTTCGGTTACGCCCGCCAGGATCGCCGTCCGCGCTCGGCGCGGGTGCCGATCAGCGCAAAGGTGATCGCGGACATGCTGGTGGCGGCCGGCGTCGATCGGGTGCTGACCATGGACTTGCACGCCGATCAGATTCAGGGTTTTTTTTCCATTCCCGTCGACAACGTCTATTCCACCCCCGTGCTTTTGGGCGATTTGTGGAAACAAAACTACGGCAACTTGGTCGTGGTTTCTCCGGACGTCGGCGGCGTCGTGCGCGCGCGCGCCATTGCCAAACGCCTCGACTGCGACCTGGCCATCATCGACAAGCGCCGCCCCAAGGCCAATGTCGCCGAAGTCATGAACATCATCGGCGAAGTGCAAAGCCGCACATGCGTGATCATGGACGACATGGTCGACACGGCGAACACCCTTTGCAAAGCCGCATCGGCCTTGAAAGAAAAGGGTGCCGAGCGGGTGATCGCTTATTGCACGCATGCCGTGTTGTCCGGAGGCGCAGTGGCTCGAGTGGCCGCGTCGGAACTCGACGAACTGATCGTCACCGACACCATACCGCTGTCGTCGGACGCGGCGCAATGCGGCCGCATCCGTCAGCTCTCGTGCGCACAATTGCTGGCCGAAACCATGCAGCGCATCAGCAACGAAGATTCGGTCAGCTCGCTTTTCACCGAGTAGATTTTGACCGGGCAGCGCTTGCTGCGCGGTCTTTTTGTCCCTTGTGGACATCACCGAACGTCTCCTGGTCGCGGGCGGCGTTCCGGGGCGGCGCCCGCGCCAACCCGTTCTTTTAGGAGTTAGACATGCAGTTTGAATTTACCGCTTTCGCGCGAAGCGTACAGGGCAAAGGTGCGAGCCGCCGCCTGCGTCGCGCGGGCAAGACTCCCGGCATCGTTTATGGCGGGAGCGCTGCGCCGCAAGATATCGAGCTCGACCACAACGCGCTGTTCCATGCTTTGAAGAACGAGGCTTTTCACGCCTCCATTCTGAACATGAAACTCGATGGCACAACCCAGCGTGTGTTGTTGCGCGACGTGCAGATGCACCCCTTCCGCATGGAAGTTCAGCACGTCGATTTCCAGCGCGTGGACGAGAACCAAAAGATTCACATGCGCGTGCCGCTGCACTTCGTCAAGGAAGATGTATCGCCAGCGGTCAAGTTGTCCGGCGCTTTGGTGAGCCACATCGTCACCGAGCTCGACGTGAGCTGCCTGCCCAAAGACCTGCCCGAGTTCATCAGCGTGGATCTTTCTGAGCTGCAGCTTGGCCAGCCGTTGCACGTGAGCCAACTGAAGTTGCCTGCTGGCGTGACTGCCGTGGTTCACCGCGGTGAAGATCCGGTGGTGGTGGCGGCGAACCTGCCGCGTGCCGCCGTCGAAGCCGAAACCACCGAAGCCGCGGCCGCGCCTGCGGCAGCACCGGCCGAAGCGGCCAAACCCGCGAAACCCGCCAAGAGCTGAACGCGCGGCGCAAACCCACCGGCCCGTGCGTCGTGAGACCGCGGGCCGTTTTTATTGCTTTTTTCGCGAGTCGACACTTTGTCCGCATCCACGCCTCTTCGCCTCATTGTTGGCTTGGGTAATCCTGGGCGCGATTACGCCGCCACCCGGCACAACGCCGGCTTTTGGTGGCTCGATCGCGTGGCGGCTGCGGAACGCGTTTCGCTCTCGCTGGAAGCGCGCTTCACCGGTCTCGTCGGCAAAGCTGGAGGCGACCTCATGTTCTTGGAGCCGCAGGGCTTCATGAATCGCAGCGGCCTTTCGGTGGGAACGCTGGCGCGTTATTACCGCATTGCACCGGAGGCAATACTCGTGGCACACGACGAACTCGACCTGCCGCCGGGTGAGGTTCGCTTGAAGCAAGGCGGGGGGCACGCCGGGCACAACGGCTTGCGCGACATCGTGGCGCAGCTTGGTAATCCCAACTTCTGGCGCTTGCGCATCGGCATTGGGCACCCGCGCGAGAACGCGCCCGAGGCAGTGGTTGCGGATTACGTACTCAACGCCCCGCGGCGAGACGAACAGGCCAAAATCGATGAAGCGATCGATCGCGCTTTGGCAGTTTGGCCTCTGCTCAAGTCCGGCGAAATCGTGCGCGCCACGCAGGCGCTGCACACCAAACCCAAACCCTGAAATCGGGAATACACCATGGCCGTTCAATGCGGAATCGTCGGCTTGCCCAACGTGGGCAAATCCACCCTTTTCAACGCGCTCACCAAAGCAGGCATCGCCGCCGAGAACTACCCCTTTTGCACCATCGAGCCCAACGTCGGCATCGTCGAGGTGCCCGATGCCCGCGTGCAGGCGCTGGCCGACATCGTGCGCCCCGAACGCACGTTGACCGCAACCGTCGAATTCGTCGACATCGCCGGGCTGGTGGCCGGCGCCTCCAAGGGTGAGGGCCTGGGCAATCAGTTTCTGGCCAACATCCGCGAGACCGACGCCATCGCCCACGTGGTGCGCTGCTTCGATGACAGCAACGTGGTGCACGTCGCCGGCAAGATCGACCCCCTGTCCGACATCGAAGTCATCAACACCGAGCTGGCGCTGGCCGACCTGCAAACCGTGGAGAAGTCGCTGGCGCGCTACGGCAAGGCCGCCCGCGCGGGCGGTGACAAGGAAGCACAGCGCCTGGTGGCCGTGCTCGAAAAATGCCAGGCGCAATTGAACGAAGCCAAACCCGTGCGCGCCCTGGAACTCTATGCCGAGGAGCGCGCGGTACTGAAACCACTGTGCCTCATCACCGCCAAGCCCACCATGTATGTTGCCAACGTCAAGGAAGGCGGTTTCCATAACAACCCCTACCTCGCCGCGGTCGAAAAACACGCCGCCGCCGAAGGGGCGCCCGTGGTCGCCGTCTGCGCGGCCATCGAAGCCGAAATCGGCGACCTCGCCGACGAAGACAAGGCGGTCTTCCTCGCCGACCTGGGCCTGGCCGAACCCGGCCTCAACCGCGTCATCCGCGCCGGCTTCAAGCTCCTGGGCCTGCAAACCTACTTCACCGCCGGCGTGAAAGAAGTGCGTGCCTGGACCATCCACATCGGCGACACCGCGCCCCAGGCCGCGGGCGTCATTCACACCGACTTCGAGCGCGGCTTCATTCGCGCCGAAGTCATCGCCTACGACGACTTCATCGCCTGCAAAGGCGAGCACGGCGCCAAGGAGGCCGGCAAGATGCGGCTCGAAGGCAAAGAATATGTGGTGCATGACGGGGATGTCATGCATTTTCGGTTTAACGTCTAAACAAAATTTCGAACTTTGGCGAACCAAGACGAACAAAGAAACGCGCCTAACTTCATGTTTTGTATAGGTCACATGGGCCGTGATTAGCCGTTAGATTCCGTTGCCAGCCGGGTATGAACCGGGTACGATACCGGGTATGGAGTCAAAACCGGGTAAGAGAAAGCCGGGTATGACTCGGAACTCGGAGACCCGGCCATGCTGATCGACACCCAATGCCGCAATGCCAAGCCCCAGGACAAGCCCTACAAGCTGAAAGATAGCAACGGGCTGTATCTGGAAATCAAGCCCAACGGCGTCAAGGCATGGCGCTATCGCTTCGAGTTGCGCGAAGACGGCAAGATCAAAGAGAGCGTCTTTGCCATTGGCGACTATGCCAACGCGCCCAGCGGCGAGACCCCGGAGGAAGCCAAGGCGCGGCGGGATGGTAGGCGCTTTACGCTGGCCGAAGCACGGGATGAGCGCACCAAGGCGCGGGCGCTGGTGAAACAGGGAATCAACCCCGCACAGCATCGGCAGCTTGAGCGCATCAAGCGCGAGCAGGAAAACGCCACCACCTTCGAGGCCGTGGCCAAGGAATGGCTGGCCTTGAAGGACTGGGAGGAAATTACCAAGAAGCGCCGGCTGGACATGCTCACGCGGGTGGTGTTTCCCACCATCGGCCAGATGCAGGTGAAGCAGATCACGTCGCCGGTCATTCTCGGCATCCTCAAGAAAGCCGCCGAGAAAAACGGCGTGTCCGTCATGAACGAAGCCAAGCGCACCCTGTTCGGCATTTTCGAGTTGGCTGCCGAAACCTTCCGCGTCGATTCCAACCCAGTGCATCAGTGGCGCGAAGCCCTGCCCAAGAACAAGACCCAGCACAAGCGACCGCTGGAGATTGCCGAGATCGGCAAACTGCTGCGCGACTTTGATGGCCACGGCGGGCGGCATGAAACCATCACGGCATTTCGCCTGATGTGGCTGACACTGACGCGCCCAAGAGAGGCCGTCGAAGCTAGGTGGGACGAGTTCGATCTTGATGCAGCTATCTGGCGCATCCCCGCCCAGCGGATGAAAAAGCGCAAGGAGCATGTCGTTCCGCTACCCACGCAAGCCGTGGACATGCTGCGCACACTGCATGCTCTTACCGGCCGTCACGCCCACCTGTTCCCGCATCGGGACGACAAGACCAAACCCATGGCGGCCGCATCGTTCCGTCAGGCCCTGAAAGCGCTCGGCTGGGCCGGCAAGTACAGCCCGCACGCCACGCGCACAACGGGCAGCACGCGCCTGAACGAGTTGAGCTATGCAATCGACTGGATCGAGCGTCAGTTGTCCCACACCGAACCCAATGCGGTGCGGCGCACCTACAACCATGCCGAGCACCTAGCCGACCGCGCCAGGATGATGCAGCAATGGGCCGACATGCTCGATACTTGGAAGAAGGGCGAGAGCAATGTAACGCCCATCCGGCAGGCGGAGTAACGGACAAGGGCAAACATCCCTGACCGCTCGCGCGCGTCAGCGGCTCGCAACGGAGTCGAATTGCTCCAGATAGCTTATCGTGACAGCACTGCACCCGCTCCCCGGCGACATGGGGGCCGAGATACCACTGTCGGCGCAGTAATTCAGTGACCTGCATCTCGCCGAGTCCGAAGCGATAACCGGACTGAGGCCGATCTCCACGCCAAAGCAGGGAAAGTTCTGGAGGCAACGGTGAATTACGCCGTGGCCGCCCTTTCCAAATTCGCGGCGGCACGGACTGGAGATCGAAATGACCACTGAACACAATACCTCCCGCCTTCCCGAAACCGGCTTCCTGCGCTTGCCGCAGATCATCGGCGATCCGAAAACGGGCCTGCCGCCCATCATCCCTGTCAAGAAAACCTGCTGGTGGGCCGGTGTCAAATCCGGGCGCTTCCCCAAACCCGTGAAACTCGGCCCTCGCGTGACGGCGTGGCGCGTCGAGGACATCCGCGCTTTGATCGCAGCGGCATAGGGTGGCAACGATGATTGCCCATCTCACCCCAACCGTGACGGCAGACGATTACGCCGACCTGCCCCATGCCATGCGCGATGCGCGGCGTTGGCTGGTGTGGCGCTCGGAGCCAAAACCAGACCCGACAAAGAAGCCCGCCAAGGTGCCCTATTACGTCGATGGCGTGCGACGTCATGGTGAATTGGACACGCCAGACGATCAGGCAAGGTTGGCCACGTTCAACGAGGCATTGCGCGCGCTGCAAACTGGCAGCTATACCGGCCTGGGCTTTGCCCTTGGGCCGGATGGCACGGGGCAATGCTGGCAGGGCATCGACCTCGATGGCGTGCCGAATCGCCCCGCACTGCAACTGCTTGTCGATGACCTGCCCGGCTATACAGAGAGCAGCCCGAGTGGAACAGGCATGCACGCCATCGGCTACGGCAGGCCGTTCGGTAAGCTCATCAGCAACAGTAGTGGTATTGAAGCCTATGCGCACAAGCATTTCTTTACTGTGACGGCGGCAGGTGCTGGACTACATGATCCCGTCTGCATCGCTGACTTCGTAGAGCAGCGCCTCAAGCCGCAGCATTCGCCTGAACAACCGACAACCGGAGCAGAGTGCCACAGTTCGCCGTCGTGTGAGACCGTCGCCCCGGAAGTTGTCACCGAGTTGCGCAGCGCATTACTTTTCATGCGGGCTGATGATCGCGGCCTGTGGGTGCGCATGAGCCATGCCCTGAAAACCTTGGGTGAGGTCGGACGCGGCCTGTTCCTCGAATGGAGTATGACCTCGGAAAAGTTCGATCCTGCCGCCGATGCGCGGGCATGGGACAGCTTCAAGCCCAGCCACACGGGTTATCAGGCCGTTTTCGCCGAGGCTCAGCGGCAGGGATGGACAAACCCGCTCAGCAACGCGGCACGCGGCGGCCAGAGCGGGCCGCAGCAGGGCGGTATGCAAGGGCAGTCCGTCGAACTCCTGCGCGCCAGCGACATCGTTCCCGAGCCGATTGCCTGGCTCTGGAATGGTTGGCTGGCAGCAGGCAAGATGCACATCTTCGGCGGTGCGCCCGGCACCGGCAAGACCACAATAGCCTTGGCGCTGGCAGCGACCATGAGTAACGGTGGGCAATGGCCTGACGGCACCCGCTCGCCCGTGGGGAGCGTGGTCATGTGGAGCGGCGAGGACGATCCGGCTGATACCCTGGCGCCCCGGCTGCTGTTGGCGGGTGCGAACATGGATCGCATCCGCTTCGTCACGGGCGTGCGCGATGGCGACATGCGCCGATCATTCGACCCGGCACGCGACATGGGGCCGCTGCGGAGCAGTCTGGAGGCGATTGGTGACGTGCGCTTGCTGATTGTCGATCCCATCGTGTCGGCCATCGGCAACGACAGCCACAAGAACGCGGAAACGCGACGTGACTTGCAGCCGCTGGTTGATCTGGCGTTGTCGATGCGCTGCGTACTGTTGGGCATCACGCACTTTTCCAAGGGAACCGGCGGACGCGATCCGGTGGAACGCCTTACCGGCAGCCTGGCCTTCGGCGCACAGGCGCGCGTGGTGCTGGTGGCGGCCAAGCACCAGACAGAAGGCGAGGACGGTCGCACGGTACGGCTGTTCCTGCGCGCGAAATCCAATATCGGGCCGGACGATGGCGGCTATGAATACGATCTGCATCAGACCGAACTGCCCGACTATCCCGGCATTCACTCCTCAAGGGTGCAATGGGGCGACAAAGTGGCCGGCACCGCGCGGGAATTGCTGGCAATGGCTGATGCGCCGAACAACGATGGCGAAAGCAGCGCTCTGGCCGAGGCAAAACATTTCCTCTCCGAACAGTTGGCCAACGGCCCCGTACCCAGCAAGACCATCAAGGCTGATGCCGAAGAAGCGGGGCATACGAAAGCAACGATCCGCCGGGCACAGAAGGCGCTTGGCATCGAGGCAATAAAGGATGGCATGAAAGGCGGATGGCTCTGGCAGATGCCTGGGCAGGAAGCGGCACGGACAATCCTTGAAAGCGCGAAGGCGTTCAAGAATGCCGAAGATGCCCACCATAATGAGGTGAGCACCTTCGGAAATATTGAGCATCTTCAGGACACATCAGAACCGGGATGCACATCATGAAAAGTCGGCGCTGGCGAGACGGCGACCAAGGGCAGCGAAACCTGTTGCCCCTGAATCGCACGGATGATTTCGACACAATCGGAGGCGGCCATGGGCGGGCGCGGTAGCGGGCGATTCGGGCCGCGCGGCGGCAGGGCGACTACGGCGGATGCCATGCGGCTGACCGTGGGTGGGCTGCTCTACGTGCCACCGCCCATGCGCAATATCGGCGTGCTGTACCTGTCCGAGGATTGGGTGCGGATCAATTTCTTCGGATGCCGGGTGTTCGATGTTCATTTCACCACCACCCCACATCGGCATGGCGGAGGGCGGCGCTGGTTCGTCTGCCCGGATTGCGGCAGCCGCCGTGCGGTGCTGTATCTCTATGCTGGCAAACTCATCTGCCGCCAGTGCCATGGGTTGATCTACGCCAGTCAGCGTGAGAGTCACGGCAGCCGTAAGCTGCGCAAGGCACTGCACCACGAATGGCGGCTCGATCAGTTGTCGAGAATGCTCTCGGGCACCCAGAGCGGTGCCGTTTCCGGCAGGGTCAATTCGGCGAAGAAATGACCGACCGCGCTTGCCGCGCCCTGCGAATCATTGCAGGGCAGCGCGCGGACGGCGCGCAGCACGTTGCGCACCAGTTCGTCATGCTGGAGCAGATGCGGCAGCAGCACATGATGGTAGTAGCGGCTCCAGCGTTCGTCCTCCTTGCCGCTGGGGGCGGGAAACAACGCCTCCTGCGGCGAGAAGAATGTGGCGACGTAACGCTCGGCCAGCACCATGAAGGGATTGAGCAGCGGCCACAGGTCGATGCGGGTCTCGATGCCGACCGTGCGTAGCCGCTCGATGGCCGGGCTACAAAGTTCCAGCAGGTTCGCCGCGTTCAGGAATTTCCGGCGGCAGGCATCGACCAGGCTGGACAAGAAGGGCATGGCGCCCGCCCGCTGCATCTCCCGGAAGTCATCGACATGCACGGCGTCAATCGCTGTTGCGGCGCAGCCAGTTGAGGATGGCCGCATGGATGCGCCCGAAGAAGCCTTTACCCTCGAAGCGGAATTCCTGGCGATAGTGCTTGTGACCGCAACCGTCGATGATGATGGGGTCAGAATCGCGGGGGCGCATCATCATCATCAAGCTCTTCTTGTTCGCGGCGATGGCTACAGTCACCGAGCAATTCCCTTATAAGACGCTGGCTGGCATGAAACGCCTGACGCACCTCGACAGGGGCATCATCACGGAAATAGATGCGCATCTCCGCAAACTCGCGCAACTGTTCTTTCGATAGAGCGGAAAGTCTCGCGACGGTGGCGGCATCGTCAGCGGGAGTAGGTCCGGTGTGCGTAGAGGTGTCAGTCATGGCATGGCTGGCGTTATGGGTGATTTTGCACGATCAATAGCACTCTACCAGCGCAGTAAATTGTTTGGCACGCTCGGCAATATCAGCGGAAGATAACTTTCGTCCCAACGGCGCAGTTTTGTATTGGATGCCGGCGGAATCAAGAAACGCCTGAAGCATCGTGCCATTGATGGCGAAATTGACGTTCTGGGTAATCTCGCCTGTCGCCTTGGCTACCTTCAGCGTATCAAGCTTGCTGACCACCACGCCAGCAACATTGCCGCTGGCGTCAATCAATGGCCCGCCGCTGTTGCCAGACTGCACGGGAGCGGTTATCTGAATCAGCCGCACGTCGTTAAGCGGGCCAGCCAGGGCGCTGACGTTTCCCGTGGTGACATTCGCGCCTTGCGCAAGCAAACCGGCCAGAGGGTAGCCGATGACAGTGATCGGCTCACCTGCTCGGAGCTTACCGTCTCGGAGTGTCGCTGTAGAGTCGTTTCCTGCCTTTACCTCCAGAAGTGCCAGATCATTTCGCGCATCGCTGGATTGAACCCGTGCGGCACCTTTTCCGCTGACAGCGACCCGTGCGCAGCCATCGATCACATGGAAGTTGGTAACCACACTGCTGCGTGAAACGAAGAAACCGCTGCCGGTCGCTTTAGGCTTGGCATTGGATGGAGTGGACGCATCACTAGGCGACAGGTTGCTACTGGCCGAACTGGGTTTCCAATCTCTTGCAGCGGCTTGCGCTTTTGCGCGTTCATCGGGTGTCAGGGCTCGCTCAATGCGATCACGGTTCTTGATCGCTATTTCTACTCCCCCAGCAGCCGACAGCAGATACCAAAAATATGCTGACTGGACATCCTTTGAAACCCCGTTACCATATTCATAAGCAACGCCGAGGTTGTTTTGGGTAATGGCGTTGCCCTGCTTAGCTGCCTTCTGGTGCCACGCCACCGCCAACTGTTCGTCCTTTGGAATGCCATCACCATTTCCATACAAATCACCTAAAGCGCCCTGTGCGTTGGCATAGCCCTGTTCAGCCGATTTCTGGAGCCACTCAAAAGCTCGGCGACTGTCTTTCTCAACGCCATCACCATCCCGGTAACAAATACCCGAAGCATATTGTGCCACTGTCAAGCCATGCTCTGCCGCTTTCAGGAACCACTTGAATGCGAGCTTTGCATCCTTTTGCGTACCCTTGCCATCATGGTACTTCCATGCAAGCGCAAGTTGCGCATCGGGTGATGGCGCCGGCCAATCGGACTCTGCTCGGGCCTTCACGGCTTCAAATTCATGCTTTTCTCTCCATGCCTGAATCCTTGATTCAGCAATGCGAACCTGCGAGTCGGTCATATGCTGACGAACCTTTTCGCGTTCGGATTTCGCATGCTCTACATCCGGCATTGTCGCAATTGACCACCAGTAATAGCCGTCAATAAGGTTCTTGTCGGTGCCCCGGCCATCGATAAACATTTTCCCCAATGCCCATTGGGCATAGGCATAGCTTTGGTCTGCTGCCTTCTGATACCAGAGGAAGGCTTCTTCCTCGTTTTTCTGTTCCCCCACTCCCGTTTCAAGATGCGATGCAAGCTGGTGCTGGGCTTCCGGCAGTCCTTTCTCAGCTGCTTTGCGCGCCCATTGAGCAGCCTTGGACAAATCGAACTCAACCCCTTGTCCGTAGAAATAGAGTTGCGCCAGCCCATATTCCCCCTGCTCGCACCCTTGTTCGACGGACTTTTGTATCCAGGCACGTGCCTTGTCGAAATCCTTTTCTACTCCATCGCCACGCCGATACATATCGCCAGCATTGGCCTGTGCCAATGGATCGCCCTTTTCCGCGCTTGCCAGCCAATGCTTTGATGCCGTGTAACCACCAAGGAAATTCAGGCAAGCTGCATTTGCCGCTGTGACTTGCGATAGAAAAATGGCGGCGGCAAACAGCGCCACACTGGATGCACGCCGGCTCATTGTGTCTTCACCTGCCCGGTTTCAGGGTTGATCTTGACGATGTAGGGGCACGTTCCCCTGACCACTATGGAAAACTTGTAGCCAGTGGTGGTTTCGTAGTGGCACTTTGTCAGCATGGGGTCGCCCGTGGGCGATTCCGCAGCCTTCATTGCCGTGTCCCATTGCTCATAGGCAATGGCTGTCGTGGCCATAGCTGCCGAGAGTGCAAGGCCAAAAAGCCAGCGTTTGATTTTCATGGATACCCCCGATGATCTTTGTATGGGTATCCTATCCCGTGGTGCCTTGTCCGGCAAGACTCCAGCATACGGACATGGCAAGACCATCTCCAATTCATGCTGGCGACCCTGCTCTGGTGAGCATCGGGCAGGCGATTCGCGAACTTCGGGCAGAGGCTGAGTTGTCGCAGGAAGCACTGGCCCACGATGCCGGAGTGGATCGGAGCTACATGGGCGGCATCGAGCGCGGCGAGCACAACATGACCATCATCAACCTGCTGCGCATTAGCCGCTGCCTGCAAATCAGCGTCAGCGAGCTATTGCACCGGGCCGGAGTATAGAGCCTTCGCAGGCTGGGCACTATTCGAAAAGTCGGCGCTGGCAGGACGGCGCACTGTGCCGCGAACCCTGCCGATCCATTCAGCGCGAGCGGCTATCGAGAATCCAAAGCAGCAGTTTGCCGAGCGGGCGGAGAATGAGCCGCTCCAGCAAATCATCCAGCCTGCGCCAGATGCTCAACTGCACGCCCTGGCGGAAATCGAAGGCATGCCGGGGCAGCGAGTCGTCTATCGGATCGCGCTCGGACTGGGGCCAGTGGTGGACGGTGGGAATCAAATCGTTAAGGCGCACATTGCCGAAGCCGGGATCGTCGTTTAGGGGCAATCTGGTCATGGCGGCGCTACTCAGTCGCGACGAACGCGAACACGGATATGCGAGACAAAGCCATCGTCATGGACGATGTGCTTGCAGATGGACATGGAATCGGCCGACTCTTGGGTAGGGCTGGCCTGACGCATGGCGACATCAGGGGCGAACTCCTCGGCCTGCACTGGCTTTCGGGCGAACAGCTTGATGATGCGATCTTTCAGTGACATGCCAAGCCCCCTCTGCCTATGTGCACGCTGACCAGTATACGGACATGGCCGGCGAACGCCAAAAGTCAGTCGTGGCGGGACGGCACCCACCAACTGACTGCCGGGCGCAGCCGGCCAGCGAGCACGCCGTCAGGCGCGGAAGCGCGGCCCCACGGTTGAACGTAAGCCACCGGTGCGCAGCACTGACTGGAACCTCGCGCAGCGCCGAATATCGATGTTGGGACGGCCGGGGGCGCAAGACATAACAGACCATTACCCGAACCCGCAGGGCGCGCAGCGGCCCAAGCCGGGAGCAGCTTTGCTGCGGGAGGCGCAGTGGCTTTGGGTAATGCGCTGTTATGTTCAATCGCTTGCGATTTACCCCCGGCCGGCCTGGGTGCAATCGAGCACAGCGAGCAAGCCAGCCTTGAGGTAGCCGACGAAGCCACGAGCAAAGCTGGCGGCGCAGACGGCGGGCAGCACGCGCGAACGCTAGCCAAGGCAAAAAGTCGATGTTGGCGGGACGGCGATAGCAGGAGAGACAAAGCCGTGACGCGGCTTTATCGCGTGACGGCGTGGTTCAGTACGCGACACGGTAGCCGCCTGCAAGCCGCAAGCCGGCGAGCAGCCCTACCGCTGGCCGGCGCAGTGGCGTAGCGGCGGCGGTGCAGGAGGGAACAGCGGTGGCCGGAGGCACAAAGCCAGGGCGCGGCTTCATGCGCGCTGGCGGGGTTCAGTTCGTGATGCGGTAGCCCGGCAGGCGGCTTGCGGCGCCCTGATGACCGTACCCCGCGCCAGGAGCAAGCCGCATGACGGGCGGTCAGATGTGATATTGCTTGATTCGTGATACCACTATTTGCTACCATTCAGTCATGAAGCGAAAGCACCAGCGCACCCTTGAACTGATCTTCACCCGGCCTGTCTCGGCGAATGTTCGCTGGGCCGACATTGAGGCGCTGTTCATCGAGTTGGGCGGGCAGGTGGCTGAGCGGGAAGGTTCGCGCGTGCTGGTGCGCTTGTTTGGTGACAGGCGGGTGTTTCATCGACCGCATCCCGAGCCGACGACAGACAAGGGCGCGGTGGAAGCCATCCGCAAGTGGCTGGAAGATCACGGAGTGAAACCATGAATACCATGACGATCAACGGTTATCAGGCAGTTATCTCGTATGACCCGGACATTCAGATGTTCCGGGGGGAGTTCGTTGGGCTAAACGGTGGGGCCGACTTCTATGCCAAGGATGTTGATGGCCTGCGCCATGAGGGCGAGATTTCATTGCGCGTGTTCCTCGAAGCCTGCGCCGAGGATGGCGTCGATCCGCGCAAGCACTTTTCCGGCAAGTTCTCCCTGCGTGTCGATCCCGAACTCCACGAGGCCGCTACCATTGCCGCTGCCGCGCATGGGCAAAGCCTCAACCAGTGGGCCGCCGAAGCGATCCGGCAAGCGGCGCAAGCGACATGATGCCCGCTGGCGAAACGAAAACCGGGTATGGAACCGGGTACGAAATGAGTAGCCCGAGCCGGACATCTCGTAACGGTGCGGCATTCAGGCCGCACTTCGCATTTAACGTCTGAGCAGCTCTGATGCCGCGTCTGGGCATGGCGCCTGGCGTTGTCCCGGATGAGGGCGAGTCCGTCACTTGAACCCGACCCCCGGCAACGCAGCGCGAGTCGAACTCGCACCCTACTCGATGGCATGGCCGGCGCGGTTCGAGGCCGAGTGCGTCCTTTTGCAGCAAGCCTTCGCCGGTGCCCGGGTGATGATCGAGCATGTGGGCAGCACCGCGGTGCCCGGCCTGGCCGCCAAACCCATTGTCGACATCCTGCTCGGCGCGTCGGAGCTGGCGCTCATCGAGGCGCGCATTCCGGCGCTGCAAGCGCTGGGTTATGCCTATGTCGCCAGACTCGAAGCCCTGTTGCCCGAGCGGCGATTCTTTGCCAAGCCCGCGGCGCATCCGCGCAGCGTCCATTTGCATGCGGTGGTGCATGGTTCAAGCTTCTGGAAGGACCATCTCGCCTTTCGCGACGCGCTGCGTGCGCGCCCGGCGCTGGCGCGGGAGTATCATCGGCTCAAACTCGAGCTGGCCGCGCGCTGGGGCGATAATCGCCAGCGCTATACCGAGGCCAAGGCGCCTTTCATCGAACAGGTTTTGCGGGAGTTTGGCGCTTCCCCGATCTGATTGGGCAATCCGCGCAAGGAGGGTGTGACCGTGGCGACCGATCAACAATTTGCCGACTTCGTGCTCGACCAGATCAAAGGCGCCGGGGCAGTATCAACCCGCCGCATGTTCGGCGAGTTCGCACTCTATTGCGAGGGCAAGGTGGTGGCCTTGCTGTGCGACAACCAGTTCTTCCTGAAGCCGACCCTGGCTGGCCGCGAGGCTTTGGGCAAGGTGGTCGAAGCGCCACCCTACCCCGGCGCCAAGCGCTATTTCCTGCTCGACGAAGGCCTCGACGACGGCGAAGCGCTCACCGGCCTGGTGCGCCTCACGGCGGACGCCTTGCCCCTGCCCAAACCCAAAGCGGCGAAGAAAGGCCGGAAGCCTTAACCTCGCCGCCCTCGCCCCGGAGTCAACCCGCCATCACCCGAACCCTGGGGTAGCCCATGAGTTTCAGCACCACGTACACCACCGCGGCCTCCCCCGGGTCATCGCCGACCGCGACGAGTTCGGCGTAGCGCGGCAGGCCGGCCTTCTCGAAGAGGGCGAGGAGATCTTTGGCGGGCTTGGGGCGGCCCTCGGGGGTCAACAACTCCCGATAGTGCAGTACGACCACCTTTTCCCCCGCGGGCGCGACCGCGGCGTTCTTTTCCGCGGCGATGTAGACCCGCGGAAACCCCGCCGGCCGCGGCGCGTCGGCCTGTGCCAGAACACCCTCACGCGCCTGGGCCGCGTAAACCGCCGGCATGACGGCGAATTCCTTGAGCGACTTGGGCGGGCCAAGTGTCGTGGGCTCGCGGGTCGGCGCTTGCCCAGACAGACCCCAGTCGTCCATCGACTCCATGAGCAGGGAAACCCGCTTCTGGCCCGCCAGTTCCAGCGCCAGGTAGGCCAGCGCCCCGTCCGGCGTCAGGCCCCCCGCGGAGATCACCACCGCTTCATCTTCGAAGTGGACCCCAGCGCTGCCCAAATGCTGGGCCAAGCTCTTGGGGTCGTGGAGATGCTTGCGCAAGGTCGCGGCGGGAAGGTTCAGCGCAAAAGCTACGTGTCCTGCCAGGTATTGCTCGGACGGGCGCACATCGACGATGCTCATGCGCGCGGCCCCGAAAGCACGCAGCATGGGCGCGTTCCAGCCTTCGAGCCAGGCCCGGTCGCGCAGCAGGTAGGGCGCGGCATAGGTCCAGAAAGGCAACTGCCGCTCGTCGCGTTGCCACTCCAATTGCGATTCCTTGTAGAGCTTGACCTTGGGGTAGCCGGCGAGGTATTTGAGCGCAAAAAACGGCCCGCTCGCCGCCACGCCCCCGCCGCAGTGCGTCAGGATGGTTTGCTCCGGCTGGAGCTGAAGAAACTGGAACATCGCGCGCAGTTCTTCGGGGGACTTGAAGGTCTTGTCGGCATTAAACAATTCCGCCGCCGGCAGGTTGATGGCCTGCGGCACATGGCCGCCGCGCTCGAAGAACTTCTTGCCACCGTAGTAATAGGCCGCATCGAGGGCGTCGACCAGGGCATTGTGGTGGCGGTCACCCGTAGCCACCAGGAACTCGGGCAAGCGCACGCGTACTTCTTCGCGGGTACCGGCGATCGAAAAATCCCCAGGTTTGATCGCCGTGGACTCCTTGCTCACCGCGCCGTTCTCCGCCTGCCACTTGGCCAGGCCACCATCGAGAATGAACAGCCGCTCCTCGGGAAAGCCGTGGTAGACGAGATCGAAGAACAAACTGGTGGCGAGATAGCTGGCACCCTGATCGTAGATCACCACCTGCCGGTCTCGCGCGAGCCCCCAGGAGCGCATCAGTTTTTCCATGTCCGCCAGGGAGCGCTCGCGTCCGCCGTAGCTGAAGACATCCACGCTGACCGCGCCGGCGATATGCTTCACGGCGTACAACTGGGAAGGCGAGGCATCGAGCAGTAACAAATCGGCCTGGCCAAGGTGTTTGGCCAGCCACAACGTACTGACCAGGCGCGGGCCGGGCGCGGCGAGCGCAGGAGCCGCCGAAAGCACCGCCAGACCGAGAACCAGAACCGCGAGGGAACGCCACAATTTGTTCATTGCCAGCTCCAGGGGGTTAAAAAGAGCCATGCTAGTTCCGGTGATGGGAGGTTTGCCGCAGGCCTGCGACAAGTGGTGCCCCGGCCGGGTCGAACTGCCGTTTTGGACGATGGGCAGAGCGACACCCGGGCGTCCCCGATCGGTGGCCGAGGGGCGAACTGCCGAAGCGACGCAAGCTATAGTTGACGAATTCGCTTTGGTTTAGTAGAGTCGCGGCATCCCAAAGGGGAGTAGCTCTCCGCCAGGGCGTCGTCAATCCGGAAGCAGCCGGCCGAAGCGGGCCGCTTCCCGGCGCCTTGGGTGGCCAGGAGTCTTTCTGGTCACGAGCAAGACCTTTGCCGCGCTGGCGAAGGCTCCCGGGCACGACCGAAAGGCCCTTCATCCGCGCTGGATCGAGGGCCTTTTCTTTGGGTGCAAGCCACCCCGAGCAAAGGCACGACTGAAACGACAAGGAGTGCTGGGCATGGAATCGATAGGTACCTGGTGGATGTGGACGGGCTTCTTCGCCATCGTCCTGGTGATGTTGTGCGTCGACTTGTTTCTCGTGGGCGGCGGCAAGCGTCACCGGGTGAGTTTTCGCGAGGCGGCGAGCTGGTCGGTGGTGTGGGTGGGTCTATCCTTCGCCTTTGCCGGCGCCTTGTGGTGGTATCTCGAGGGCAGCGCCGGGCGGGAAGTCGCCAACGAAAAGACCCTGGAGTTCATCACCGGCTATCTCATCGAAAAGTCCCTGGCGGTGGACAATGTCTTCGTCTGGCTGCTGCTCTTCTCCTTTTTCGCCGTGCCTCAGGAACTGCAGAAGCGGGTGCTGGTTCTGGGGGTGCTGGGGGCGATCGTGCTGCGCACCCTCATGATCTTCGCCGGCGTGTGGCTGATCGCCAAATTCCATTGGCTGCTCTACGTCTTCGGCGCCTTCCTGCTGTTCACCGGCATCAAGATGTGGTGGTTCGCCGACGAACAACCCGATCTCGCCAACAACCCGGTGCTACGCTGGATTCGCGGGCACATGAAAGTGACCGACACCTTGCATGGGGAGCGCTTCTTCGTAAGGCTCAATGAGGGCGGCAAGTACCTGCGCTATGCCACTCCGCTCTTTCTGGTGCTGGTGCTGGTGGAACTGAGCGACCTCATCTTCGCGGTGGATTCGATTCCGGCGATCTTCGCCATCACCACCGATCCTTTCATCGTACTCACTTCGAACATCTTCGCCATTCTGGGCTTGCGCGCCATGTATTTCCTGCTCGCGGACATGGCCGACCGTTTCACCTTGCTCAAATACGGCCTGGCGATGGTGCTGATCTTCGTCGGCACGAAGATGGTACTGATCGATCTCATCAAGATTCCGGTGCTGTTGTCGTTGGGCGTGGTCGCGGCGATCATCGCCACGTCGATCGTGCTCTCGCTGCGTAAGGAAGCGCGACAGTCGCAAGCGAAGACCGGCACGCAAACCGAGGTGACCTGAAGCACGTACGCCACCTTTGCCCCTCGGAGCGCGCCGAGAGCTGCCGCATGCCGCAACCCTTGCCAGCGTCGCCCGGCGCTGTTAACTTTGGGCTTTCCCGAGCCGAACAGCCCCATGGCGCCGCCCCTACGCTTCACCAAGATGCACGGTCTCGGCAACGATTTCGTGGTCTTCGATGGCGTGCGCCAGCGAGTGGAACTAGGTCCCGAGGAGCTGCGCCGCATCGCCGATCGGCGCTTGGGCGTGGGCTGCGACCAAGTGCTGCTGGTGGAGGCGAGCCCCACGCCTGGAGTCGACTTTCGCTATCGCATCTTCAATGCCGATGGCGGCGAGGTCGAGCAATGCGGCAATGGTGCCCGTTGCTTCGTGCGCTTCGTGCGCGAGCAGGGCCTCACCGACAAGACCGAGATTCGCGTCGAAACCGCCTCGGGCATCATCGTGCCGCGGCTCGAAGCCGATGGCGAGGTGACGGTGGATATGGGCGTGCCGCGCTTTGCCCCCGCCGAAATCCCCTTTCTGGCCGAGCGTGAGGCCGAGACCTACAGGCTGGAGGTGAACGGAGCCGTCTTGGACATCGCTGCGCTGTCGATGGGCAACCCCCATGCCGTGCAAATCGTCGCCGACATCGACGCTGCCCCGGTCGCAACCCTGGGCGCGGCGATCGAAACCCACCCGTGTTTTCCCAGGCGCGTCAACGCGGGCTTCATGCAAATCGTCGACCGCCAGCGGATCCGCCTCCGGGTTTACGAACGCGGCGTCGGAGAGACCTTGGCTTGTGGCACCGGCGCCTGCGCGGCGGCGGTGGCGGGCCTGCGTTGGGGGCGCCTCGCGTCGCCGGTGTGCGTCGAAACCCGCGGCGGACGCCTTTTGATCGCCTGGGGGGGAGCCGGTGCGCCGGTGTTCATGACCGGCCCGGCGGAAACTGTATTCGAAGGCCAATGGCCGCAAGGAGACTAATCGATGAGCCCACTCGACGCGGACAGCGTTGCCGAATATCTGAAGACTCACCCCGAGTTCTTCGAGAGCCATCCCGAGTTGCTGGGAGAAATCTCGCTCCCGCATCCTCACGATGGCCGCGCCATTCCGCTGGCCGAGCGCCAGATTCTCGCCTTGCGCGAACGCACCAGGCAGCTCGAGGGCAAGCTCACGCAACTGGTGAAGTTCGGTTCCGAGAACGATACCTTGAGCGAAAAGATGCATCGGCTGACGCTGGCCACCATCGCCGCGCCGGACATCGCCACTTCGGTGCAGGTGCTCGAGCACAGCCTTTGGGAGGATTTTTCCGTGCCCTACGTGGGCCTGCGGCTCTGGGCCCAGCCAATCAAAGACGTACACCTCGCGTCCCTTGATCCGGTTACCCCGGAACTGCGCGATTACGCAGCCACCATGGGCCAGCCCTATTGCGGCACGGAGCCGCCGGCCGAGGTCATGGCCTGGGTGGGCACACCCGAAGCCAGTTCCTATGCCCTGGTGCCGCTGCGCACGCGCTCGACCTTCGGCCTTTTGGTTTTGGGCAGCTCGGACCCCAACCGCTTCTATGCGGAAATCGGCACGCTTTATCTCACGCGCTTGGGTGAGCTGGCCAGCATGAGTTTCCAGCGCTTCCTCAAAGCCGATTGATGTGAGCGGCGACGGCGATCATCGACCCGATCCGCTGATCGCCGCGTTTGCTTCGCATTTGGCGGCGCACGCCTCGCCACGCACCCGCGCTGCGTATCTGCGCGACCTCGCCGAATTGCGCCGTGTCGTGGGCGAGTTGCCCTGGGCCGGGGTGGATGCTTTGGCGCTGCGCCGCGCGCTGGCCGCGCTGCATACCCAAGGGCTGTCAGGCAAAAGCTTGGCGCGCATGCTCTCGGGTTGGCGTGCTTTCTTTCGCTATCTGGCAGAGACCCAGCCCGGCTTTTCGGCCGACCCCTGCGCCGGGCTGAGGGCGCCGAAGTCTCCCAAACACTTGCCCAATGCGCTCTCGCCGGACGAAGCGGCGAAGCTCATGGAAATCGAGGCCGAAGGCAAGCTCAGCGCGCGCGACCGCGCCATGTGCGAGCTGCTCTATTCTTCGGGACTTCGCGTGTCGGAATTGGCGAGCCTCGATCTGCAAGCGATCGATTTCGCTCAGGGAGAGGTGCGCGTTTGGGGAAAAGGCGCCAAAGAGCGCATCGTGCCCTTGGGTTCCCTGGCCTCGGAAGCGCTGCAAACCTGGCTGGTAGAACGCTCGGCTATTCCCCGAGTCGATGCCCGGGCTCTGTTCGTGGCGAGCAGCGGCCGGCGCCTGAGCGTGCGCAGCATCCAAAGCCGTCTGGCGATGCTCGCGCGGCAACAGGGCTTGGCTCGCCACGTGCATCCGCACGTCTTGCGCCACTCCTTCGCCTCGCACTTGCTGCAATCGAGCGGCGACCTGCGCGCCGTTCAAGAAATGCTGGGCCATGCCAGCATCGCTTCGACGCAGATCTACACCCATCTCGATTTCCAATACCTCGCCCAGATCTACGACCAGGCGCATCCGCGGGCGAAGAAGCGGTGAGCGGCAAGGGAGTGCTCGCTCGCCGCAGCACCTAGGCCGGCACGCCCTCCTCGGTTTCCGCGTGCATTTCCTCCAACTCCAGCGCCGCTGCGAGCATGGCCAAGCGGGCCACCACGCCGTAGGCATAGAAGCGGTTGGGCGGACAACCGGGCGGACCGCTGAGGTCCGGCTGACAAGGCGCCGCAAAGGCCAAGGGCTCGAACTGCATGCCCGGCGCATTGAGGTTTTCGTCTTTGCCTCGCGCCGTGTGCACGCGATAGAAACCGCCGACGACGTAGCGGTCGATCATATAGACCACCGGTTCGGCGATCGCTTCGCGCAGGGTTTCAAAGGTGTAAACGCCTTCTTGAATGATCACCTGGTTCACTTCCAGGCCTTCCTTCACCACCGCCATCTTGTTGCGCTGCTTGCGGTTGAGTCCTTTCACCTCGCTGGCGTCGCGCACCGTCATGATGCCCATGCCATAGGTGCCCGCATCTGCCTTGACGATGACAAAAGGTTTTTCGTCGATTCCGTATTCGCGGTATTTGGCGCCGATGCGGCCGAGCAGGAAATCGACATTGGCGGCCAAACACTCCTCGCCGGCGTGGTTTTGGAAATCGACCTCGGCGCAAACGCCGAAAAAGGGATTGATGGTCCAGGGGTCTACATCGATGAGCGCCGCGAATTCACTGGCCACCCGGTCGTAGGCGGCAAAATGCCGGGATTTGCGCCGCGTGGTCCAGCCGGCATGGAGCGGCGGCACGACATCTTGGTCCAAGCCCTGCAAAATCGGCGGCACTCCAGCGGAGAGGTCATTATTGAGCAGCACCGCGCAGGGGTCGAAACCGGGCAGGGTCAGGCGCCGGCCTTGGCGCACGATCGGCTCCAAGAGCACTTGTTCGCCATCGGGAAGCTCAACCGTGGTTGGTTCGGTGAGATCCGGGATGAGGCTTCCTATCCTCACCGCCATACCGGCCTGGCGAAGGATGTTGCGCAGCGTCGCCACGTTCTTGAGATAAAAAAGGTTGCGAGTGTGATTCTCCGGAATCAGCAACACGCCGCGCGCCGCGCAACAGAATTGCGCCACCGCATTCATGGTCGCCTGCACACAGAGGGGCAGGAAATCCGGGTTGAGATTGTTGAACCCGCCCGGGAAGAGATTGGTGTCCACCGGCGCGAGCTTGAAACCGCTGTTGCGCAGGTCCACCGAGGAATAGAAGGGCACGGTGTGCTCGGCCCACTGGGTGCGCAGCCAGCGCTCGATCTCGGGGGTGGAGGCGAGGATTTTGGCTTCGAGGGCCTGGAGCGGTCCAGTAAGCGCTGTGGTCAGGCGGGGCACCATGATCGGAAGGTTCCTGCGCAAAGCGGGGGGCGTTCATTCTATCCGAAAGCGCTGCGCCGGGGGCCTCTGGTCGATGGCGCGCCGCTTCCTGCGGCGAGCGGGGAAAAGGAGGCGAAAAATTGCTCTAATGATACAGAGCGCGGCCTTGACTTCGCCGGTTGTGTATCAAATAATGTGCCCATTCTCCGTCTATGGGTTTGGCGTGGACTCGCGCCCGCCGCCCAGCTCGAAACACCGCCATGAACACTGCCACCCCATCAAAGCCTGCCCAGGAACGCTGGGTTCCCACTTATTGCTATAACTGCGTTTCCGGCCCCGACTTGCTGAGCGTCAAAGTCAAAGATGGTGTGGTCACCGAAATTGGGCCCAATTTCAGCGGCAAGGGCATACACCCGGGTGATGGCAAGCCCTGCGTCAAGGCCTATGGCCTGGTGCAGAAAACTTACCATCCCGGCCGCGTGCTGCACCCGATGAAGCGCGGCAACCCCAAGAAGGGGCGCGATCAGGACCCCGGCTGGGTGCGCATCTCCTGGGACGAGGCGCTCGACATCGTGGCGACCAAGCTGCGCGAAATCCGCGCCAAGGGGGTGCTGGACGAAGCCGGCCTGCCCCGTCTCGCGGCCACCTTTGGGCACGGCGGCACGCCCGCCAATTACATGGGCACCTTTCCCGCCTTTCTCGCCGCCTGGGGCGCCATCGACTACAGCTTTGGCTCGGGCCAGGGCGTGAAGTGCGTACACTCCGAACACCTCTATGGCGAATTCTGGCATCGGGCCTTCACCGTGTCGGCCGATACGCCCCATGCGCGCTACATCGTCTCCTTCGGCGCCAATGTCGAAGTCACCGGCGGCGTGTGTGCGGTCGCACGGCATGCCGATGCGCGCATCCGCGGCGCCAAACGCGTGCAGATCGAGCCCCATCTTTCGGTGACCGCCGCCGCTTCGGCGGAGTGGATTCCGATCAAGCCCAAGACCGACCCGGCTTTCATGTTCGCCATGATCCACGTGATGCTGCATGAGCATCCACGCGAGCGCCTGGACCTCGAATTCCTGCGCGACCGAACGTCCTCGCCCTACCTCGTCGGACCCCAGGGTTTCTATTTGCGCGACCCGGCCAGCGGCAAGCCTCTGGTCTGGGACAGCGTGGCGCACAAGGCGGTGTGCTTCGACGCGCCGGGTGTGGTGCCCGCGCTCGAGGGGCGCTTCGCGGTCATCCATGCGCTGGAGTTGGGCGCTGACCAGCAGCAATGGGACTACGAACAGGTCGAAGGCGCCACCGCCTTCACGCGCCTCGCCGAACACATGAAGCAGTACCGCCCCGAATGGGCCGAAGCCATTTGCGAGGCGCCCGCCGCGGTGATCCGCCGCGTCGCCGGTGAATACCTCGACCACGCCTGCGTCGGCGAGACGGTCGAAGTCGATGGCGAACGGCTGCCTTTCCGTCCGGTCTCGGTGACCCTGGGTAAGACCGTCAACAATGGCTGGGGCGCGTTCGAATGCTGCTGGTCGCGCACCATGCTGGCGGTGCTGGTGGGTGCGCTGGAAGTACCGGGCGGCACCCTGGGCACCACGGTGCGCATCAACAAGCCGCACGACAACCGCCACCAGAGCGTCACCCCGGGGCCTGATGGCTTCATGGCCAACAACCTCAACCCGACCTCGCGCGAGAAGTGGACGCGCCGGCCGACCAGCCGCAACGCCCATCGCTCGCTGGTGCCGCTGGTGGGCAACAACGGCGCCTGGAGCCAGGCGCTGGGGCCCACCCACCTGGCCTGGATGTTCCAGCAGAAGGTGCCCCAGAACTGGCCCGCACCGACGATGCCGGAGATGTGGTTCGCCTATCGCACCAATCCTTCGATCTCGTTCTGGGATACCGACAGCGTGGTCGAGACCATGGCGCGTTTTCCTTTCACCGTGTGTGTCGCTTTCACCCACGATGAAACCAACCACATGGCCGACATCTTGCTGCCCGAGGCCACCGACCTCGAAGCCACGCAGCTCATCCGCCTGGGCAAAACCAAATTCATGGAGCAGTACTGGACGCATGAAGGTTTCGTGTTGCGCCAGCCCGCCGTTGCGCCCCAGGGCGAAGCGCGCGACTTCACCTGGATCGCCACCGAAATCGCGCGCCGCGCCGACCTGCTGGAACCCTACAACGCCGCCGTCAACCGTGGCGCCACCGGTGTGCCGCTCAAAGGCGAAGGCTTCGATTACGCCCTGAGCGAAAATGAAGTGCACAGCGTCGACGAAGTCTGGAACGCCGCCTGCAAGGCCGCGAGCCATCACCTCTCGGACGGCGCCGAAGTGCATGACCTCGACTGGTTCAAGGAGCACGGCCTGATGACCCGGCCCTATTCGCGCAAGGGCTGGTATCTCTATCCGACGCTGAAAGACCAGGGCCTGCGCTTCGAGCTGCCCTACCAGGAGCGCCTGTTCCGCGCCGGCCAGGAGCTGGGCAACCGGTTGCACGAAGTCGGCGTGGAATGGTGGAACCGCCAGCTCGACGAGTACCAGCCGCTACCGGTGTGGCACGACTTTCCGGGCATGTGGGACGACGACCTCAAGGCCCGCGGTCGCGATCCCAAGGACTTTCCCTTCTGGCTGCTGGCCACCAAGAGCATGCAATACCACTCGGGCGGCAATGTCGCCATTCAGCTCATGGATGAACTTTCGCGTAATGTGCGTGGTCACTGTGGCGTGATGATCAACGCCCAAACCGCCGAACGCCTGGGGATCGAAGAAGGGGACCAGGTCGAACTCAGCTCGGCGATCGGCAGCACCCGCGGTGCGGCCATCGTCGCCCAGGGCATACGGCCCGATACCTTGCTCATCGTCGGCCAGTTCCAGCACTGGGCCACCCCCTACGCCAAAGACATGAACGCGCCCAGCCTCAACGCCATCGCCCCGATGTCCATAGAACTCACCGACGCCACCGGCTCGGGCGCCGACATCGTGCGGGTGCAATTGAAGCGCTTGGCGGCTTGAAGGGCGAACTCGCCAAGCCCCGCACACCATGAACCTGCCGCTGCGTAAACCGAAGTCTTCGCCGCACGCGCCAAGAGGCATGCGGCCTGCCGTGGCGCGGCGTCACCACGGCGGACGCAGCATCGAGGAACATGCCTGGGTCGTCGAAGAAACCGCGCTTTTTATCGAAATCGAGGGCGCCGGGCGCTACACCCTCATGCGCACTGCGGCACAAGGGCCGGAGGCGCATTGCGCCTACACGGCGGCCGAGGGGCTCTTGGGCGAGAGCGGCGTGCCCGACACCCTGGCCCTGGCCGCCGGTTTTCTTTTGAGCGAGGGCATCGTCGGCGATTTTGGCGAAGTGCAATGCATGGCCCTGTGCGCCGACGCGCCGGGGCATCTCAAGGTCCGGATCTCCGACCCTTCGAGCGCGCCGCGCGGCGGGCGTCTGGTTGCCAGCGCCTGCGGAATCTGCGGCGATTCAGAACTTCAGGACCCCGCGGGAGGCCTGGGCCGCGTCGGTGCAACCTTGAGGCTCGATCCGCGCGACTTGGCGCGTCTCATGGCGGAAATGGAAGCCAGACAGCCGATCTTCCGAGCCACAGGCGGCACTCACTCCGCCGGATTGTTCAATGCGAAAGGCGAAATCATCGCCGTGGCCGAAGACCTGGGTCGCCACAACGCGCTCGACAAAGTGATCGGCGAGGCGCTGCTCACCGGGCAACTCCAGGCGGGTTGCGGCGCGCTGTTATCGGGGCGGGTCAGCCTGGAGCTGATCGCAAAGGCAGCGCGCGCCGGCCTGGAACTCGTCGCGGCGATCTCGGCGCCGACTTCCCTGGCGATCGAGACCGCCGAGCGCTGCGGCATCACCCTATGCGGATTCGTGCGCGGGGGCCGCTTGAGCGCTTATACCCATCCCCAGCGACTGCTGGCTTAAGCTCAAGCCTGGGGCGGCTCGCCTGGATTGGCCGGCGCCTCCACCTGGCGCTTGGAGAGCGGGAAAACGATCAAATTACGCACCATGCCCGCCGCAGCCACCACGATCAGGAATGCCGTGCCTCCCGCCATGATGCCCAAGTACGCAGCCAAACCCTTCTCGTGCGCTTTCACGACCGCGGCATCGAGGTAGAGATAATAGCCGACGAGGGGCCCGATGATTGCTGCAACAACAAGCACCACGAGGTTGTAGATCAAGAGGTTCTTCTTGGGAACACCCTTCGGATTGGTCTGGAAAAGACCCCAAACAACCAGATAAAGCAGGATTGCCAGGATCAGGAACATAAAATGCATGAGCAAACCTCGGTTTCATCGATCGCGCGCTGCGCTGGCGCGGCAAGGCCCAGAGTATAGCCGAAGGCGGCGTTCCTTCGAAGCTGCAGGCGCATTACGCGCTGAGTAGCGGCCCACGCTCAGGTGGGCGCCCAAGACAAAAAATACTCCGACATCCTTTTGCGATTTCCAATCGCCCGAAGCGGCCAATGCTCTCGTCACCAAAGCCTCTGGTCTTCACCTTTCCGAAGAAGATTCGAGTCGAAGAGAAAAATTTGGGGGATGAGCAAGCGGAACTCCCCTTGCTGGCAAAAGGGCTTGCTCGTCGTTTGCGGACGAGCCAGTGTAGCCAAGCGATCCTTCTTTGGCTCCGGCTTGTCCGATGGCGGATCAGGTGCGCCACCACCGCATTGGCCGTGCTTTGCGGTCGCGCACAACGAGGCCCTTGGCTTCGAGATCGAGCTGTACGGTTTTCATCCACCACAGCGCCTTGTGGCCGCCGGGCCAGATGTCTCGGGGAAGCAAGGGTGCGATGGCCGCCGCCATTTCGCCTTGGGTTAGGCCAGGCGGCCGAGCGGGAAGCGCGTGCAGCAAGACCTTGCGCATCGCCTCATACTTCGCTGCATTCACCCGGCTGCGGGTGCCGGGCAGGTTCACGTTTTCTACGCTCACCATCTCGACTTGGGGCATGGCATCCTCCTTTGGGCAGGACTTGCTGGGCGGTGGCCTGCGGTTTTCCCCTGCCGTTCGCGGCGCGGGTGTCGGTCGATCGAAACGCCGCTGCAAGCGTTTGCCACCTGCCTTCATCGCCGGCGCAGCGATGCCGGTCAGCTCGCGCGCGCCACCTCATCGGCCGCCCCCACTGACCGACGGTTCCCGCCCGACAGACGATCCGGGCAGGGATGACGCGCGTGTGGCGACGCCGATAGATCCTTCATTTGCCGTAGATTCGGCCGGTCGCATCCTCGACGCAGGGAGCCGCCGGCCAAAGCGTGTTTTCCGCCTCGCAATCGTAGTCCACGATCACCTTGTCGAAGCGACTGCCGCTGAAGTCACAATTGATCAATTGAACCGGAAAACCACCGGCACGGATGGCCGCTGCGGCCGCGCCCATGAAGCGCACGGAACTCAGAATGCTATCGAATCGGCAGTCCCGCAAGACCAAGGAGCACAAATGCGCGCTTTTGATCTTGCAGGCCGCGAAGCGGCAGCCAAGGTATTGCGTGTTGCCTCCCATGATGCCCCGGTTCGGGTTGGAGAGGGTGCAAGCGTCGAACTTGCAGTGCGCGTAACTGCTGTCGACGCCGATTTGCCCGGTAAAGACGCAACGCCGAAAGCGGCAGTCCTGGAAGTGGGTGTCCCAGACACCGATTCCAGTGAAGTCGCCGCCTTCAAAAACGCAGCCGGAAAAGCGCAGATCTCTCAAGTTGCATTGCCGAAAACTGCTGTCGCCGAAATCGCAGTTCTCGAAACGTAAGTTCTCCAGGGTATTGCGTACGCAATCCGTGAGGTCGCCAAACACGAAGCCGCGGCCATCCGCCAAACCTTGTGGCGTGGGTGGAAAACAGCTCGTCATCTGCGCGAGCTTGAAATGGGGATCGGCGCGCAGCGGCAACCAGCGCTTGCTGAAATTGGGCTTGTTGGAATAGATGCCCTTCATGAGCATTCCGAGTGAGCCCTCCGTGGTCGCCGATGATTACGCCCGCGTCGTGGGCATCATTCAGGCGCGGGTGAATGGAGACATGGCAGTGTCAAAAGCAAAGGATATGCTGTGCCAAGCGGGTATGTCCAGATGCCTATTGCGCCCGACGGCCACTCGAAAAAAACGGGCGCCCCCAAAGAGGCGCCCGGATAGAACTGCACGGAGGAGAGTGCAGGCAGGGTAGATCGATTCCTTCAGTCGACGCGTTCGCCGTGCAGAGCGACGTCGAGGCCTTCGCGCTCCTGCTCTTCGGTGACGCGCAGACCGATGACCAGGTCGACCAGCTTGAGCAGTACGAAGGTAACCACACCGCTGTAGACCAGGGTAACGCCCACACCCAGGAGCTGGGTGGTCACGCTGGCGTCGAGGCCCGAGAGCTCTTTCACCGCGAACACGCCGGTGAGGATGGCGCCGACGATGCCGCCGACGCCATGCACGCCGAAGGCGTCGAGCGAGTCGTCATAACCGAGCATGTGCTTCAAGCCGGTGGCGCCCCAGTAGCACAGCACACCCGCGGCGATGCCGATGATGAGAGCGCCCTTGGGCTCGACGAAGCCCGCGGCCGGAGTGATCGCCACGAGACCCGCCACCGCGCCCGAGGCGATGCCCAGCACGGAAGGTTTGCCCTTGGCGATCCACTCCGCGGCCACCCAGGCAAGCGCCGCGGCGGCGGTGGCGATGTGGGTCACCATCATGGCGAAACCGGCGCGACCGTCGGCGGCCACCGCGGAACCCGCGTTGAAGCCGTACCAGCCCACCCAGAGCATGGAGGCGCCGATCAGCGTCAGCGTCAGGTTGTGCGGCATCAAAGCCTCGCGCCCGAAGCCGATGCGCTTGCCCAGCACGAAGGCGCAGACCAGGCCCGCCACGCCGGCGTTGATGTGTACCACGGTGCCGCCGGCGAAATCGAGGATGCCCTTGGAGGCCAGCCAGCCGCCTGGCTCCCAGACCCAATGCGCGATCGGCGCATAAACCACCAGGGACCACAGGGCCATGAACACCAGCATCGCGGAAAACTTCATCCGTTCGGCGAAGGCACCGGCGATCAGCGCGGGCGTAATGATGGCAAAGGTGAGCTGGAACATCATGAACACCGACTCGGGGATGTTGCCCGCCAAGTGGTGCACCGAGAGCTTGCCGGGGTCCTTGATGTAGACCATGCCGTTGAGGAATACGCGCGACAGATCCCCCAGATACGCGCTGCCGGGCATGAAAGCGAGGCTATAACCGGCAATCACCCAGATCAAGGTGACCAGGCAGGTGATGGCGAAGCTTTGCATCAAGGTGGCGAGCACGTTCTTCTTGCGCACCATGCCGCCGTAAAAGAGCGCGAGGCCGGGGATGGTCATGAACAGCACCAGCGCCGTGGAGGTCATCATCCAGGCGGTGTCGCCGCTGTTGATTTTGCTGGCCTCGACGACTTCGGGTTTGGTCGGCGCCGGAGCCGGAGCCGCTGCGGGCGCTTCGGCCGGCTTCGCCTCGGCGGGTTTGTCTTCGGCCGCGGGTGCCGCCGCGGGCTTCGCGTCGCCTGCCGCGGGAGCGGCGGCCGCCGGAGCCTGGGTCTTGCTCATGCCGGTATCGTATTGCGCGAAGCTTGGGCCTTGCAGCAGCAGCGCGCCCAGCAAGGCAAGCGTCGGAAGAAGACGTTTCATCGCGGGCTCCTCACAGGGCATCGACACCGGTTTCGCCGGTGCGGATGCGATAGACCTGTTCCAGGTCGAAGACGAAGATCTTGCCATCGCCGATTTTGCCGGTGTTGGCGGCTTTTTCGATCGCTTCGATCACGCGGTCCAAGAGTTCGCTCTTGACCGCGGCTTCGATTTTCACTTTGGGCAGAAAGTCGACCACGTATTCCGCGCCCCGGTAGAGTTCGGTGTGGCCTTTCTGGCGTCCGAAGCCTTTCACCTCGGTGACGGTGATGCCCTGCACGCCGATGGCGGAGAGGGCTTCGCGCACTTCGTCGAGCTTGAAGGGCTTGATGATGGCGGTGACGAATTTCATGTCAGCTCCTTGGAATGAAATGAGGCGGCTTTAGAAGGTCTTGGAGACGTACACCACGACTTGGCTGTTGCCGATGTTTTTGCCGCGTATGGTGTAGGCCGAGTCTTTGGCATTGGTGCCGGTGCCGTAGAGCCCCAGGTTGAAGCCCGAAAGTTCGTAGGCGATGCCCGCCTTCCAATCGTCGTAGGTGAAATCGCTATGCCCTGCGCCACGGTACTTCTGGCGCCCCCAGTGGGCCGAGAGCGTGAGCTTGGGAGCGACTTCGTAGCTCGCGGCCAGATCGATGTAATCGGTGCCGCGCGCGTCGCTGACGCCGAAGGTATCACCCAGGCTGTAGGAGTACTTGGCGGTAATCCACTTCCAGGTGATGGCGGCATAAAGCTCGTTGGTGTCCGCCTTGGTCATGCCGCTGGGGTAGCTGCCCGGGTAGTTGTAGCGCAAGAAACCGACATCGAGACTGAGGTCGTCGGCCAGCGATTTCTTGTAGCCGAAGTAGGTGTCCAGTTCGAGGCTCGCCGAGACATCGGGCACGGCGTCGGAAATCCAGGAGATGTTGGAGCCCCACACCCCGGCATAGAAGCCGCTGCTGTGCGCATAGTCGAAGCCGCCCTGCAGCGCGGGTTTCTCATTGGTTTGGGTGAGGCCGCGGAACACGTATTGGCTGTAGAGTCCGAAGTTGCCGGTGAAGCTGTGCGGCGACGCGGGTGCGGCCGGGGCGGCGGTTTGCGCCTGTGCCGCGGCGGTCAGTGCGGCGAGGCCGAGGGCCGGGACGAGATGTCTCAAGATGGGGCGCGTGCATGACATGATGGATTCCTCTCTGATTGGGCAAAAGACTTGCCCAGGCTCGGAGCGAAAGCCGTGCCAGGACGATTTATTCAGCTTATTCCGTGACTTAAACGATTTGCTAGAAAATGCCGCAGCCCCGACGCACCAAGCCGAGGCGCTCGTGCAAGGGCACGCACCAAGTTCGAGCGTGCGGCTTCGGTGTAGACTCCGAACTGGGCAAACCCGAATCGAGACCTCCCATGCCAGACCCAAAAATTTTCGAAGAGATCAGCAGCAAGCTCGAAGCCGTTTTCAAGAACAGTCCGGTGGCCGATATCGAAAAGAATGCGCGCATGGTGATGGCGGGCGTCTTCGCCAAGCTGGAGCTGGTGAGCCGCGACGAATTCGACACCCAGGCGCAAGTGCTTCTGCGCACGCGCGAGCGCCTGGAGCAACTCGAAGCGCGCGTTGCCGCAATGGAAGCCAAAGCCAAGACCGACGCTTCTTAAGCCGGCCGATCGCCGCCGTGAGCCTCGCCGTCCTATTCAGCCGCGGCCTCGAGGGCATGGAGGCGCCTCTGGTCACGGTGGAGGTGCATCTGGCCAATGGGTTACCGGCCGTCAATTTGGTCGGGCTGCCCGAAGCGGAAGTGCGAGAAAGCCGCGACCGCGTTCGCGCGGCTTTGCAAACCGCGCAGTTCGCGTTTCCGGCCCGGCGCATCACCGTGAGCCTGGCGCCGGCCGATCTGCCCAAGGAGTCCGGCCGCTTCGATCTTCCCATCGCCCTGGGCATACTTGCCGCCAGCGGCCAAATCCCCGCGGATCATCTGAAGGAATACGAGTTTGCCGGAGAACTTGCGCTGACCGGGGAATTGCGGCCGATACGCGGCGCGCTTGCCATGTGCCTCAAGGCGCAGCGAGAGGGGCGGAACTTCGTGCTGCCCTCGGCGAGCGCGCGCGAGGCAGCGCTGGTGCCGCAAGCGCGGGTACTGGGCGCCGAGAGCTTGTTGGCCGTGTGCGCGCATCTCACCGGCAAAGCGCTGCTCGCGGCGGCTGAACCCCTGGAGGCAAGCGAAGCTGCACGCGTGCTCGATCTCGGGGAGGTGAAGGGCCAGCATCAAGCCAAACGCGCGCTCGAAGTGGCCGCGGCAGGAGCCCATAGCGTCTTGTTCATCGGCCCTCCGGGCACCGGCAAGTCGATGCTTGCCGCGCGTCTGCCCGGCATTCTGCCGCCCATGGCAAGCGACGAAGCATTGGAGACCGCGGCCGTCCATTCCCTCACCGGGCGCTTCAGCGCGCAGAGCTGGGGACAGCGGCCCTTTCGTTCGCCGCACCACACCGCTTCGGCGGTGGCGCTGGTGGGCGGAGGCGGAGATCCTCGACCCGGCGAAATTTCTCTTGCCCATCACGGAGTCCTGTTTCTGGATGAACTGCCGGAATGGGACCGGCGCGTTTTGGAAGTTTTGCGCGAGCCGCTGGAGTCGGGCCGCATCCACATCTCGCGCGCCGCGCGCCAGGCGGAATTCCCCGCCGCTTTCCAGTTCGTCGCGGCGATGAATCCCTGCCCCTGCGGTCACTTGGGTGATGCGCAGGGGAGCTGTCGCTGTACGCCAGACCAGATCCAGCGCTATCGCGGCAAGATTTCGGGGCCGCTCTTGGACCGCATCGACTTGCAGGTCGAAGTTCCGGCAGTGCCGGCGGACACCTTGCGCACGCCGGATGCAGGCGAAGGGAGTGCCGCGGTGCGCGCCCGCGTGAGCGCGGCCCGGGCTCGCCAGCTCGACCGGCAAGGCAAACCCAACCGGGCTTTGGGTCCGCGGGAAGTGGACCGCTGGTGTCAGCCCGACGCGGCCGGAGAAGCGCTGCTCGCGCGTGCCATGAGCCAACTGCGGCTTTCCGCACGCGCTTACCACCGTATCCTCAAAGTCGCGCGCAGCATCGCCGACCTGGCCGGCGAGGAACGCGTCGCGCAAAGCCAGGTAGCCGAAGCCATCGGTTACCGTCGAGGCGACCGCGCTTGAGTCGGGTTGGGTAAGTCGCGCCCGCAAAGCCGGGACCAAAGAGCATCTCTCGCGGCGCCTCGCCGCACTCCAGGTGCCGTCGCGTCGCGGTTGGCGCGCCTTCGCGTGAGCATCTAGACGTCGAAGCGGCATCGGCGACCATTGGCGGCGTTGGCCAGCCGAACCAAGGGATCGATTGCACGAGCCGAGGGCGAATCTTTTGCGCGCGGCCTGGTCACAGCGAAACCGTACAAACTGAGAAAACCATCATGCCACATCCGGCTTTCGACACCCTTCGCCACTTTCGCTTCGGTAGCAGCGGCAGCGGCCAATTCCACTCGCTGGCGGCGCTCGAAACGGCGGGTCTGGGCAAGGTTTCTCGGCTGCCGGTGTCGCTGCGTTTGGTGCTCGAATCGCTGCTGCGCAACTGCGACGGTGAGCGTGTTACGGCGGCGCATGTGCGCCAGCTCGCGGCCTGGCAGCCCAAGGCGCCCCGCACCGAGGAGATTCCCTTCGTGGTGGCGCGCATCGTCCTGCAAGATTTCACCGGCGTGCCGCTCCTGTGCGATCTCGCGGCGATGCGCGATGCGGCGCAACGCGCCGGGCGCTCCGCAAAACTCATCGAGCCGCTGGTGCCGGTGGACCTGGTGGTGGACCATTCCGTGCAAGTCGATCACCAGGGCAGCGCCGCCGCCCTCGACCTCAACCTGCGCTTGGAATTCCAGCGCAATGCCGAACGCTACCGCTTCATCAAATGGGGCATGCAGGCCTTCGAGAGCTTTCGCGTGGTGCCGCCGGGCATCGGTATCGTGCATCAGGTCAATCTGGAGCACTTGGCCCGGGGGGTTTTGCACAATAACGGGGTGTATTACCCCGACACCTTGGTGGGCACCGATTCGCATACCACCATGATCAACGCTCTCGGCGTGGTCGGCTGGGGTGTGGGCGGTATCGAAGCCGAAGCCGGCATGCTGGGGCAACCGGTCTATTTCTTGACGCCCGACGTGGTGGGCGTGCACCTCAAGGGACGCTTGGGCGAAGGGCTCACCGCCACCGACCTCGTGCTCACCATCACCGAGCGCTTGCGCCGCGCCAAAGTGGTGGGCAAGTTCGTTGAGTTCTTCGGTCGCGGCTCGGCTGCGCTCACTCTGCCCGATCGAGCCACCATCGCCAACATGGCGCCGGAGTATGGCGCGACGGTGGGCCTTTTTCCGGTGGACGAAGAAACGGTGTCTTATCTTGCCGCGACCGGGCGCGAGCCGGACGAAGTGGCCGCCTTCCGCGCCTACTTCGAAGCCCAGAGTTTGTTCGGCATGCCGCAGCTGGGGGAGATCGACTACAGCGAAGTGATCGAGATCGATCTGGCCGACATTCGACCCAGCGTCGCCGGCCCCAAGCGCCCGCAGGACCGCATCGAACTGGGCGCGCTCAAGGAGCGCTTCAAGGCTTTATTCAGCGCGCCGGTTGGTGAGGGCGGATATGGCCGCCCGGCCGAGCACCTGAGCCAGCGACGCGAGGTGAGCCTTGCTTCGGGTGCGCGCAGCGATGTGGGCAACGGGGATGTGCTCATCGCCGCCATCACCAGTTGCACCAACACCTCCAATCCCGGGGTGATGCTGGCTGCGGGCCTCTTGGCCAAAAAGGCGGTGGAGCGCGGCCTCAAAGTTGATCCGCGAGTGAAGACTTCGCTGGCTCCTGGCTCACGCGTGGTGAGCGACTATCTCGCCGCGGCGGGGCTTTTGCCTGAGCTCGAAAAGCTGGGCTTCAACGTGGTCGCTTATGGCTGCACCACGTGCATTGGCAACGCCGGACCCCTCGATGCGGCCTTGGAGCAGACCCTTGCCGCGGGCGAAATGGTGGCCGCGGCCGTGCTCTCCGGCAACCGCAACTTCGAAGCACGCATTCATCCCGCCATCAAGGCCAACTTCTTGGCGAGTCCGCCGCTGGTGGTGGCTTTTGCGTTGGCTGGCAGAGTTGACATCGATCTCGATTCCGAACCCTTGGGATTTGGCGCCGACCGGCGCCCGGTGTATCTGCGCGATCTTTGGCCCAGTGCCGAAGAAATCGCCGCCTCGCTCAAGTACGCCACGCGACCGGAAGTTTATCGCCAGCGCTATCGGAACCTCGCCACCGCCAACCCGCTGTGGAGCGAGATCGCGGCACCGAGCACCGCCGCCTATGTCTGGGAGGCTTCGACCTACATTGCCGCACCACCCTTCTTCGAGCGCTTCGGGGCGGGTCTGAAACCCCAAGGCGACATCGCCGAGGCGCGCATTCTCGCCATTTTCGGCGATTCGGTGACTACCGACCACATCAGCCCGGCGGGTGCCATCAAGCCCGATTCGCCGGCCGGCAAATATCTTCAGGCGCAAGGCGTGGCGGTGGCGGAATTCAACAGCTACGGCTCGCGCCGCGGCAATCACGAAGTGATGATGCGCGGCACCTTCGCCAACGTGCGCATCAAGAATCTGATCTTACCGCCGATGGCCGACGGCTCGCGGGTGGAAGGCGGGTTCACGCGCTTTTGGCCCGGCGGCGAAACGCTGCCGATTTACGATGCCGCCATGCGCTACCTCGCCGCGGGCACGCCCACGGTGATCTTCGCCGGTGAGGAATACGGCACCGGATCAAGCCGCGATTGGGCGGCCAAGGGCACTGCCCTGCTGGGCGTCAAGGCCGTCATCGCCAAGAGCTTCGAGCGCATCCACCGCGCCAATCTGGTGGGTATGGGCGTGCTGCCGCTGCAATGGTTGCCGGGCAGCGTGGTGCCAGAACTCGCCGGTGATGAAACCGTCGAGGTTCTCGATCTTGCCGGCGGCATTACACCGCAACAAGGGGTGCGGCTGCGCATCAGCGCAGCGGACGGCCGGCTGATCGAATGCCAACTGCGCCTGCGCGTCGATACCCCGGTCGAGGCGGAATATCTGAAGCACGGCGGCATTTTGCCTTATGTGCTGCAGGGGCTGTTGAACCGAGCCTGAGCGTTTTGCCGCCTTGGCGGCGCATCAAGAGCCTTCTGGCGGGATGGCCTTGATCCGCTCCGGCCCGCCGGGGCCGAGCTTGAGCAGAGCATAGGGCTGCGATTTGCGCTGCCCCTGCGCCGTGAAAGCCACCGGCCCGGAGGCGCCGGCGAAGTCCACGCGAGCGCGCTCTGCGTCGACCTCGTCGGCTGTTGGCAAAGCGCCGCCGCGAGCGGTTCGGGCGAGCGCGGCAGCGCTGAGCCAAGCGCGGGTCGCATCGTAGGTGCAAGCCGCGGGCCAGTCCGGTGCCCGGCCCGCTTTGGCCTGGTAAGCGGCCAGGAAACCCGCGGCCTCGGGCACAAGCGCGAGGGGCGGCGCGGCGGTGAGCGTAGCGGCGCCGGCGATCGCGCTGCCGCGGCGGTGGGTGTCGGCAAGGAGCAGTGGAATATCCAAACGCCGCTCTTTGAGCTGCTGCAAAAGAACCGCCGCCGCATCGGGTTTGCCGGCGAAAAGGATGATCTCGGGTTTGTCCACCGCCGCGCGGTTCAAGACCGGCGAAAAGTCGCGCTCCCCTTCGTGAACCACGGTAGAGAGGGCCACGCGGACTCCGGCGGCTTTCATCGCACTGCGGAAGGCTGACGCCTCGGCAGTCTCGCGTGCTGTGGTTTCGTTGAGCACATACACCGTTTTGGGCGCCTGGCCGGCGAGCACCTCCTTGGCGGCAACTCGGCCTAAACCTTCGGCGGACGCGCAAAGCCTTTGCGCCCAGGCCTCGATGTTGCCACCCGGGCCGGCGTCGAGTTGAAGTTCGATGCCTGGAAAGCGGTTGGCGAATTCTTCTGCCGCCATTCGTGCGGCAATGTCGCCGGCCGAGACCGGTACCCGCAGCACCGGTTTGGGCGGCGGCGATGGAGCCAATCCGGCGCAGGAGGACAGCAGCAGCGCCACGACCATCCAAAACGCGCAGGCGCCAGCGTAGGCTAGGGGTCGGCTCGGCATAAGAAAGTCCGTTGTTGGGTTCCGGCAGAGTCTATCCCGGCACCGGCGCTAGGGCCAGTGCGAAAGGACCGGGCGCCGCGAAAGGGTTGCTGCAAGCGTCTCGTGGAGCACTTCCCCGAATCGCAAGGCATCGACCCCGAGCCCCAGGGTTTCGGCCACCGACGCGGTGCAGCGCCGCAGGGGGTCTTCGTGTTCCGGGTGGCCCAGGGCATCGCACAGCAGGCGCCAGTCCGGCGGGTTGACCAGGGTGCCGGCCACCAACAAAACACCAGTACGCCGGCGCCGCTGCGCCAAACCCACGATCTTGCGGCCCTCTTTGCTCACCACTTCCCAGGGCGACAGCCCCCCGAAGCAAGCCCAATCGGCAAGGCCCATCGCGTTCTTGCTCCTGGCTTGGGGCAAGTCTTCGGGTGCCAAAACCTCCGCGCTTGCGCCTAAACCGCGCAGCAAGCCGCGGTGCAATTCGCCCAAGGGCCGATAGCTCTCGACGACCTTGCCCACCCAAGGGTGATCGACCGGCAGCACCACCGAGGCACTCACCAACCAGGGCCCCGTGAGCACGGCGCCGCCGCCCGATTCACGCTTGAGGCAAGCCAAACGATTATCGCGCCGGTGCAGCGCCTGGGCGAGCAAAGCTCCCTGCCCGCAGCCCAGCACGATGCTCGGAGCCTCATAGGTCCAGACTCGAAAGCTCGGGCGCTCGACGGGCTTTGCCAGCGCCGCGACATTCCAGGCCTGCTCGGCCGAGGCGGTGTATTCGACCAATGGTTCCATACGAGAGACCTATCCAGTGACGCCAATTTATCAGCAAGTCCAAAAGCGCACAAAAGGCAGCGCTGCCGCGGGCGATGGGGCTAAAATGAATGTCGCGCGCCGATGTTGACACCGCAGTTCGCCTTGGCGATACTCCCGGCCCATTCGACCCCGCCGGCAGGCCGGGCGATGCGCCGGGCGGCCACCCCGCAAGGCAAGCGAAAAACCGCGGTTCGTCGGCGCCACCAGCGCAGGTCGACCGTATTACCCACCGCGCGAGACACGATCGAGCGCCAAGGAGAGAACATGACCCAGCCATTGCGCTTGCATGTGCCGGAGCCCACCGGGCGTCCGGGCTGCGAGACCGATTTTTCCTATTTGCACGTTTCACCGGCCGGCGCGGCGCGTCGTCCGCCGGTGGACACGCCGCACTTCGAGACCCAGGACCTCGCCTACGAGCTCATTCGCGTGCTCGACGAAAACGGCGAAGCGCAAGGCCCCTGGAATCCGGAGCTCGATCCCGTGCTGCTGCGCAAGGGCCTCAGGGCAATGATGAAAACGCGCATTTTCGACGCGCGTATGGTCATGGCGCAGCGGCAGAAGAAACTCTCCTTCTACATGCAATGCCTGGGCGAAGAGGCCATCGCCATCGCCCACTCCTATGCGCTCAAGCAAGGCGACATGTGTTTCCCCACCTATCGCCAGCAAGGCCTGTTGCTCGCGCGGGACGACATCAGCCTGGTCGAAATGATGTGCCAGTTGATGAGCAACGAAAAAGATCCCATCAAAGGCCGTCAACTGCCGGTGATGTATTCCTACAAGCGTGCCGGCTTTTTCAGCATCTCGGGCAACCTCGCCACCCAGTTCATTCAGGCCGTGGGCTGGGCCATGGCCTCGGCGATCAAAGGCGACACCAAAATCGCTTCGGGCTGGATCGGCGACGGCTCCACTGCCGAGAGCGACTTTCATAACGCGCTGACTTTCGCCCATGTCTATCGCGCGCCGGTCATCCTCAACGTGGTCAACAACCAATGGGCCATCTCCACCTTCCAGGCCATCGCCGGCGGAGAAGCGACCACCTTCGCGGCGCGCGGCGTGGGTTGCGGCATCGCTTCACTCAGAGTGGATGGCAACGATTTCCTCGCGGTCTACGCCGCGTCGTGCTGGGCCGCGGAAAGGGCGCGCAACAACCTGGGGCCCACGCTGCTCGAATGGGTCACCTACCGCGCCGGCGCACACTCGACTTCCGACGACCCCTCGAAATACCGCCCCGCCGATGATTGGCAGCGCTTTCCCCTGGGCGACCCGATTCAGCGCTTGAAACAACATCTCATCGGGCTCAACGAGTGGTCCGAAGCGCAGCACGATCAAGCGCAAAAAGAACTCGAAGCCGAAGTGACTGCCGCGCAGAAAGAGGCCGAGAGCTACGGCTCGCTCCTCGACGGGCACATTCCCAGCGCCGCCTCGATGTTCGAGGACGTTTACAAAGACATGCCGGAACACCTGCGCCGGCAACGCCAACAATTGGGGGTGTGATGAATACGCTCACGGAAACCCGGGATCTCGCAAGCGAAGCGCCCGCCAGCGCGGCCGGCAAATGTGTTTCCATGACCATGATCCAGGCCCTGCGCTCGGGCCTCGACGTGATGATGGGGCGGGATGAAAACGTGGTGGTCTTCGGCGAAGACGTCGGTTATTTCGGCGGCGTCTTTCGCGTCACCGAAGGCCTGCAAACGAAATATGGCAAACACCGCTGCTTCGATGCGCCCATCAACGAAGGCGGCATCGTCGGCGCCGCGGTGGGTATGGGCGCCTACGGCTTGCGGCCGGTGATCGAAATCCAGTTCGCCGACTATTTCTACCCCGCCACCGACCAGATCGTGTCCGAAGCCGCGCGCCTGCGCTTTCGCTCGGCGGGGGACTTCACCGCCCCCCTCACCATACGCATGCCTTGCGGCGGCGGCATCTACGGCGGGCAAACGCACAGCCAGAGCCCCGAGGCGATTTTCACGCATGTCTGCGGCCTGCGCACGGTGATGCCTTCCAACCCCTACGACGCCAAAGGTTTGCTGATTTCGTCCATCGAATGCGACGACCCGGTGATTTTTCTCGAACCCAAGCGCCTCTACAACGGCCCTTTCGATGGCCATCACGATCAGCCGGTGGTGCCCTGGAGTAAACATCCCATGGGCAGCGTGCCTGAGGGTTACTTCAACGTTCCGCTGGAGAAAGCCGCGGTCTTCCGCCCCGGCAAGGAGCTGACCGTCATCACTTACGGCACCATGGTCTGGGTGAGCGATTGTGCGGCGCGCGAAACCGGCATCGACGCCGAAATCATCGACCTGCGCTCGCTCTGGCCGCTGGACCTCGAAACCATCGTCACTTCGGTCAAGAAAACCGGCCGCTGTGTGGTGGTGCACGAAGCCACGCGCACCAGCGGCTTTGGCGCCGAACTCGAATCGCTGGTGCAGGAGAATTGCTTCTATCACCTCGAAGCGCCGATCGAGCGTGTGGCGGGCTGGGACACCCCCTACCCGCATGCCCAGGAATGGCTCTATTTCCCCGGCCCGGCCCGCGTCGGCGCGGCCTTCAAGCGCAGCATGGAGGCCTGATCATGGGACTGTATACGATCAAAATGCCCGACATCGGCGAAGGCATCGCCGAAGTGGAACTCGTCGCCTGGCACGTGCAAGAAGGCGACGTGGTGAGGGAAGACCAAATCCTCGCCGACGTGATGACCGACAAAGCCAGCGTGGAAATTCCCTCGCCGGTTGCCGGCAAGGTGCTGGCCCTGGGTGGCAAAGTGGGTGAGATGATGGCGGTGGGTTCGGAACTCATACGCCTCGAAGTGGAAGGTGCGGGCAACGTGAAAGCGGGTGACGCGCCTGCTGCGCGGGCCGCGACCTCGGCGGCGCCGGCCCCACTGGCCAAAGTGGAAGCCGCGGCGGCCGAAACCAGCGCCGCGGCGCAAGCCGCGCCGGTACCCGTGGCCAAAGCCGCTGGCGGCGGTGCGGGCCTCACGCCGCCGCGTGCGCCGCAGGTGCCCACCCGCGCCGCCGGGGAGAGGCCGCTGGCCTCGCCCGCCGTGCGCCGCCGTGCCTGGGATTTGGGCATAGAGCTGCAATATGTGCACGGCAGCGGCCCCGCCGGACGCATCAGCCAGCAAGACCTCGAGGTTTACCTCGCCTCGCGCGGCCAGCCCATGAGCAGCGGGCGAACCAGCACCGCGCTCGCGGAGCGCCACGAGGAAGAAGCCATTCCGGTGATCGGCCTGCGGCGCAAGATTGCGCAGAAAATGCAGGATGCCAAGCGCCGCATTCCGCACTTCAGTTACGTCGAAGAGATCGACGTCACCGAACTCGAAGCCCTGCGCCAGAAACTCAACGCCAAATATGCGGCGGCCCGAGGCAAGCTCACTCTGCTGCCTTTCATCGCCCGGGCCCTGGTGCTGGCGATGCGTGATTTTCCGCAAATGAATGCGCGCTTCGATGATGACGCCGGAGTCATCACCCGTTATGGCGCGGTGCATCTGGGCATTGCCACGCAGACGCCTTCGGGCCTGATGGTGCCGGTGGTGCAGCATGCCGAAGCGCGCGACCTCTGGTCCTGCGCTTCCGAAATCGCGCGCCTCGCGGACGCCGCGCGTATCGGCAAAGCCGCGCGCGAGGAGCTTTCCGGCTCCACCATCACCATCACCAGCCTCGGCCCCATGGGCGGCATCGTCACCACGCCCATCATCAATCACCCCGAGGTCGCCATCATCGGCGTCAACCGCATGGTCGAGCGGCCGATGATCCGCCAAGGTCAGGTGGTGGCGCGGCAATTGATGAACCTGTCTTCCTCATTCGACCATCGGGTGATCGATGGCATGGATGCGGCGGAATTCATTCAAGCGGTACGCGCGATGCTTGAAGCGCCGGCCATGCTTTTCGTGGAGTAAGAGCTTGTGAATAAATCTACTGCGCGATCCGATTGCTTCGTTGGGCGGTGCTCGCTCCTCGCCTATCCGTTTGATATGTCTCGTCGCTGCGCTCCTTGGCGTGCCGAAGCGGCCACGCCAAGGAAACGGCGTAGCGAAGGCACGCCGTATGATCGCGCTCCCGGCCTGGCTTCGCTTCGTCTTCGGATCGCGCGATCCTCGCACTCGGATCGCTCGCTACGATTCCTTCACAAGCTCTAGAAAACCCGTCATGAAAACCCAATCCACCACCCTGCTGGTCATCGGCGGCGGCCCCGCCGGTTACGTGGCGGCCATACGCGCCGGGCAACTGGGCGTGCAAACCGTGCTGGTCGAAGGCAACAAACTCGGCGGCACCTGCCTCAACATCGGCTGTATTCCCTCCAAGGCGCTGATCCACGCCGCTGAGGAGTTCGACAAGCTGCGCCACTTCGCCAATCATTCGGCGCTGGGCATACGCGCGCAAAACCCCAGCATCGATCTCACTGAAACGGTGCGCTGGAAGGACGGCATCGTCAACAAGCTCACCCAAGGCGTGGGCGCGTTGCTGAAAAAGAACGGCGTGCAAGTTCTCAAAGGCTGGGCGCGTATCGTCGATGGCAAAACGGTGGAGGTCGAACCCTTGGAGGGCGAGGTTTTGCGCCTGCAATGCGAACACCTCTTGCTCGCCACCGGATCGGAAGCGACCGAACTCCCCTTCATGCCCTTTGGCGGCGCGGTGATTTCTTCCACCGAAGCCTTGTCGCCCGCGGCGCTCCCCAAGCGTTTGGTGGTGGTGGGCGCGGGTTATATCGGTCTCGAACTCGGCATGGCCTACCGCAAACTGGGCGCCGAAGTGGCGGTGGTGGAAGCCACCGAGCGCATCTTGCCCGCCTATGACGACGAACTCGCCAAGCCCGTGCTGGCCATGCTCAAGAAGCTGGGCGTGGTCTTGCACTTGAATTGCAGCGTGCAGGGCCTCAGCGAAAACGGCAAAGGCGTGCGCGTCAGAAGCGCCATGGCCGACGAATTTTTGTTGCCCGCCGATCAGGTGCTGGTCGCCGTGGGCCGCCAGCCGCGCACCGAAGGCTTCGGGCTGGAAAGCCTGCAACTCGATCGGGCGGGACGCGCCGTGAAAGTGGACGATCAATGCCGCAGCTCCATGCGCAATGTGTGGGCCATCGGCGACCTCACCGGCGAACCCATGCTTGCGCATCGGGGCATGGCCCAAGGCGAAATGGTGGCCGAAATCATCTCCGGCAAGCGCCGCCAATTCGCGCCCGCGGCCATACCCGCCATCTGCTTCACCGACCCCGAAGTGGTTACCGTGGGTCACTCGCCGCAGGACGCCGCCAAACTAGGGCTAGATTGCCAGCACGCCGCCTTTCCCTTCGTCGCCAATGGCCGCGCCATGAGCCTCGAATCCACCGAAGGCTTCGTGCGCGTGGTGGCGCGGCGCGACAACCACCTCATCGTCGGCTGGCAAGCGGTGGGGCGCGGCGTTTCGGAACTCGCGGCGGCGTTTTCGCAGTCGATCGAAATGGGCGCGCGCCTGGAAGATATCGCCGGCACCATCCACGCCCATCCCACGCTGGGCGAAGCGGTGCAGGAAGCGGCGCTGCGGGCGCTGGGGCACGCGCTGCACGTTTGACGGTTGCGGGAGGGGCGGCAAGCCTGCTGCATGCGGGGGCGGGGCGCAGCCAGCGGAGCTTCGAAGCGCGGTCGGTCTCCATGGAGGACTTACGAATGCTTCTAGATGCACCCACGTTGGAGGCTGCCGCGCCAGCGATTTATATCGTGGCAGAGGCCAAGTCGCCTCAGGCCGCAACGCAAAGCCCGCCCCATAAACTAGGGGTATGCAATGAATATAGAGCGAATGACTCTCATTCGGTGAGACCAATTTTTGACGCGAAATATTATGTCAGCCAATTCAAGAAAGGCCCGAACGTTCTTGTCAAGAAAGATGGAGGGACAAACGTAAGCGTCCACCCGCCCCACCTTCCGATCGCTCACGCTGTCGCGCACACTGCA
>CAZFEK010000003.1:0-130497 GCA_964517465.1 uncultured Alcaligenaceae bacterium | reverse complement strand
CCCAACAGCAGGCAGCGGCCTAAATGCATAGTCATTTGAGAGACACTACACTAGCATGATCCCTCGGAGCTTGTGAGGGAGGTGGCAATGGTCGGATTTGCAGCAACATGAAGGCCAACTCTTGCGTCGTCACTGGCCATGCTCCAGGCTTGGCGCAGCTTTGCCAATGATTCCTGGCTAGGAGCCCATGGAATCATTCTCGCCAACGACTCGGTCACCGGCTGTGGCCGTGCCGCGTGGGAGTATGAGCAGAGCATGCGGCTTCAGTGTATCAACGATGCCGATTTCGAGAAGAAACGCTATCTGGAGGGGCTGCGGCAAACTTGTCGCAACCGGAATCGGCAGTGTCGGCAATCGGCGACCTGTCTTGCGCGGGTGAAAGCCGAGTGTCACGCAGAGGCCGCGGCGCAACAGCAGCGCTTCGTACAGCGCAAGCAGGGCTGCAACGACGTGTTTCGGGCCTACCAAGATCGTTGCCGCCAAGGTTCTCGGAGCGCGACCCGGCCTCGGCCCAGGGACAATGGCCGCGCAGGCCCGGGTCTAATCCCGGGCCGGGGACTCATCTAGAGAAAGTCCAAGCGGGCAAGCGCCTGGCTGGCGGCGAGGAGCCGCTGGTTTTCGAGGCGCGCGCCGCCTCACGCTTCACGCAAGAAGGCAAAGAGATCTTTTTTTGCCGCCATGCCGTCGCGATAGCCCAGATTGATCAAGGCGCGGCAATAGCTGGCGTCGAAGAGCAGATACGACAAAAGCGCCGCGCCCCCCTCGTCGGTGCCGCCTACACGGCCCAGAAGCATGCGCAGGGAACGGGGCAGGCGGCCGTGGTGTTCGAGGGCCAGGGCCTGCAGCGAAACGCTGGGGGTGAGCACACACAGGCCCACGTCGCGCAAGGGCATGGGGCTCATGGGCAATTGTTCGGGCGGAATCTGGCGCACGGCGACGTTGACCAAGCGCACCTTTTCCAGATCGGTGCCCAGGGCGTCGGTGAAGATGCTGGCCAGCACATGCCCGCCGATTTGGGCGAGGCTCGGGCCGCCTTCGGGGCGGCGGGGCGCGCGTTGATTGCGCGCCCGGTTGGCGCCGATGACCAGTATGCGGTCAGCTCCCAAATGCAGCGCCGGCGCGGTGGGTGCGACTTGGTGGATGGCCCCGTCGCCAAAGAACTCGTCGCCGATTTTGACCGGCGGGAACAAAAAAGGGATGGCGCTCGAAGCCATCAGATGGTCGATGCCGATGGAAGTGCGCACCCCCAGACGCTGCGAGCGTTCCCACATCGGAAGCGATTCGGCACCCATACAGAAGCTCACCGACAGGCCGGAATCGTAACTCGACGCGGTGATGGCCAGAACATCGACGACGCCCAGATCGAGGTTGGTGCGTATCGCGGACCATGGAATGGCTTGTGCCAGCAGCTCTTTGAGGGGACTGTTGTCCAGCAGACCCACGGGGCGCTGCGCTGGTTTCCCGGAAAGGAAAGCGCGCGCCCAGCGGCCGGCGATGCGCAGCAGCGGCCAGGTTTCGGCACGATAGACGCGATCGATGGTGAGTCCCGCCCAAACGCGGCACATCGCTTCACTCGCGCCCAAAAGATCGTGCGCGCCGGACGCCAGGGCCGCAGCGTTGATCGCCCCGGCCGAAGTGCCACAGATGATGCCGAAGGGATTGCGGCTGCCGGGCGGAACGAGTTCGGCAATGGCTTTGAGCACGCCGGCCTGATAGGCCGCTCGCGCGCCGCCGCCGGAAAGGATGAGCGCGCGCTTCATCCCGGACCAGTGGGCCGGACGTCGCCAGGCGCAAACCGGTTGATCGCTGAGGCCTCAGGTCTTCGCATTTGTATAGTGGGGACGAATAGACGTGCCGATGCTAGGGGATTTACCCATGGGCTACATTATAGCGAGCACCTCAAGGAATTCGGCGCCGCGGCGAAAGCGTTTTCCTCAGCGCCCAGGAAAACAAAAAACCACCCCCGCGGCTTCCAGGCCGCGGTTACCACTGGCCAGCAGGCCGGATCACTTGCCCGCGGCGAAGGCGCGCTGCGGGTAGTTGACCCAGATCACCGTCAGATTGTTCTGTTTGGCGTAGTTCTCGACCAGGGCGATCTTGACGTGGTCTACGTCATAAACCAGGCCGTCGCCCGAGCCGGTGGTGGCGCATCCGGCGAGAACGAGGCTGCCGATGGCGAGGGTCAGTCCGAGAGCTTTGCGCATGAAATCCTCCATACGGGGAGTTCGGGGTGCGCCGATGGGCTCGCGGCACGCTTTTCAGTCGCGCTACGACACCCGATCGAACGCCAGGAAATCATAGTCCCGATTCGCTTGGCTAAAAAGGGGGGCGCCGCGATTCGGCGCGCGTCCGGCAGAGTCTGATGTTGCGATGCGGTAAAATGCCGCCATGAACGCTCCCGCCGAACTCAGCAGCGCCGTTGTGGAGCCCACCGCAGGGCAGGCCCGCCTGCGGGAGATTCCCTACAACTACACCTCCTTCTCCGACCGAGAGATCGTCATTCGCCTCCTCGGCGCGCCGATGTGGCAGCTGCTGGAGGAACTGCGCGGCGAGCGCCGCACCGGCCGCTCGGCCCGCATGCTCTTCGAAGTGTTGGGTGACATCTGGGTGGTGGAGCGCAACCCCTACCTGGTCGACGACCTGCTAGACAATCCCAGGCGCCGGGAACTGCTGGTTGGAGCCTTGCGCCACCGCCTGCGCGAGATCGAGAAACGGCGCGGCAGCGAAGATGCTGAACGGGCGCACAAGGTGCTGCGGCTGCTCGAAGCCGCCAAAGGCGCGGTCGACCGCTTTGCCGCGAGTTTTGACCAAACTGCGGCACTGCGCCGGCGGGCGCGCCGCGTCTTGGGCAAACACACCGCCGACGACAATATCCGCTTCGACGGCTTGGCGCGCGTCAGTCACGTCACCGACGCCACCGACTGGCGGGTGGAGTACCCCTTCGTGGTGCTTTGCCCCGATTCCGAAGAGGAAGCGGCGGGCCTGGTCGCGGCCTGTGTCGAACTCGGGCTCACCATCATCCCTCGCGGCGGCGGCACCGGTTATACCGGCGGCGCCGTTCCCCTGACGGCGTTGTCGGCGGTCATCAATACCGAAAAACTCGAGCGGCTGTCCGAAGTCGAATGGATCACGCTGCCCGGGCACACCGAACCGACCGCCACCATTAGCTGCGGCGCCGGTGTCGTCACGCGCCGGGTGATGGACGCCGCGGAACGCGCCGGTTTGGTTTTTGCGGTCGATCCCACCTCGGCTGACGCGTCTTGCATCGGCGGCAATGTCGCCATGAATGCCGGCGGCAAAAAGGCGGTACTGTGGGGCACGGCGCTCGACAATCTGGTGTCCTGGCGCATGGTGACGCCGGCGGCTGAGTGGCTGGTGGTGACTCGCCTCGATCACAACCGGGGCAAGATTCACGATGTGGCCTTGGCGAGTTTCGAGCTGGCCTTTTACCAGCCCGACGGAAAAACGCTCTTGCGCAAAGAGCGGCTGGACATTCCCGGGGCCGCTTTCCGCAAAGCAGGTCTGGGCAAGGACGTGACCGACAAGTTCCTGGCCGGTCTGCCTGGAGTGCAAAAAGAAGGCTGTGACGGCATCATCGTTTCGGCGCGTTTCGTGCTCCACAAAATGCCGCCCTGCGTGCGCACCGTGTGCCTGGAATTTTTCGGTCAAGTGCGCGATTCGGTGCCAGCCATCGTGGAGATCAAGACCTTCCTCGATCAACGCGCCAAACAAAACGGCGCACCGCGCGTTTTGCTGGCGGGCCTCGAACACCTCGACGAGCGCTACGTCAAGGCCGTGGGTTATGCCACCAAAGCCAAGCGCCACGGCCGGCCCAAGATGGTGCTGATCGGCGATATCGTCGGCGACGACGAGAACGCGGTGGCGGCCGCTGCCAGTGAAGTGGTGCGCTTGGCCAACGCACGCGGCGCGGAAGGCTTCATCGCGGTTTCGCCGGAAACGCGCAAGAAATTCTGGCTCGATCGCGCGCGCACTGCGGCCATCGCCAAACATACCAACGCCTTCAAGATCAACGAAGACGTTGTCATCCCGTTGGATAAGCTCGGCGCCTACAGCGACGGCATCGAGCGCATCAACATCGAACTGTCCATAAGCAACAAAATCGAGCTTTGTGCCGCGCTCGCGGAGTTCTTCCGCGGGCCTATGCCCTACGGTCCCGACGATGAAGTTCAACCGCCAGCGGAAATTTTGGAGGAAAAGCTCGGCGCGGCGCGCGAACTGATCGACGCCACGCTGGCGCGCTGGCGGGATTTGCTCGCACGGATCGAAGAGGCTTTCTCGGCGCTGCAGGATCATTCCGTGGTGGTTTCGTGGAAGCGGGAGATCAAAGAGCCGCTGGAGGAAATTTTTGCCGGCCTCGCTTTTGCCCCGGTGCTCGCGCGGGTGCGCGAAGTTCACGCCGAAGTCCGGCGCGGGCGCGTGTTCGTGGCGCTGCACATGCACGCCGGCGACGGCAATGTGCACACCAATATTCCGGTGAACTCCGACGACTACCTGATGCTTCAGCGCGCCAACGGCGCGGTGGCCCGGATCATGGCCTTGGCGCGCGGTTTGGGCGGGGTGATTTCTGGCGAGCACGGCATCGGCATCACCAAGCTCGAATATCTCACACCCGAGGAACTGGCGCCTTTCGCCGCCTACAAGGAGCGCGTCGATCCCGAGGGGCGATTCAACCGCGGCAAACTTTTGCCGGGGGCGGATCTATCGCGGGCCTATACGCCTTCTTTCAGCCTGATCGGCCACGAGAGCCTGATCCTCGAGCAATCGGAAATCGGCGGCATTTCCGATCAAGTCAAAGACTGCCTGCGCTGCGGCAAATGTAAGCCGGTGTGCTCGACTCACGTGCCGCGGGCCAACCTGCTCTATAGTCCGCGCAACAAAATCCTGGGCACCTCGCTTCTTATCGAAGCTTTTCTTTACGAAGAGCAAACCCGGCGCGGCGTTTCCTTGAAGCATTGGGACGAGTTCTCCGACGTCGCCGACCATTGCACCGTCTGCCACAAGTGCGTCACCCCCTGTCCGGTGGACATCGACTTCGGCGATGTCTCGATGGCCATGCGCAACCTGCTCAGGAAGCAGGGCAAGAAGCGTTTCAACCCGGGAACGGCGGCGACCATGATGTATCTTTCGGCCACCGACCCGGCGACCATCAAATTGATGAAGACGCTGATGATCGACTGGGGCTACCGCGCGCAGCGCCTGGGCCATGCCGTCGCCAAGCGCTTGGGCCTGATCCAGCCGGTCACCCGTCGGCCGCCGGCAACGGTGGGTCGGCCTGCGCTCAAGGCGCAGGTGGTTCACTTTCTCAATAAGCCCATGCCCGGCAATTTGCCCAAGCGAACGGCGCGCGCCCTGCTCGATCTCGAGGACGACAAGGTCATTCCCATCATTCGCAATCCGGCGAGGGATGAAGAAGGCGAAGCCGTTTTCTATTTCCCGGGTTGCGGGTCGGAACGTCTGTTCTCTCAAGTCAGCCTGGCCACCCAGGCCATGCTCTACCACTTGGGGGCGCAATGTGTGCTGCCGCCGGGCTACCTCTGCTGCGGTTATCCCCAGTCGGCTTCGGGCAATCACGACCAAGGCGAGGCCATCAGCATTGCCAACCGGGTGCTATTCCATCGCGTGGCCAACACCCTCAACTACCTCGATATCAAGACCGTCATCGTCTCCTGCGGCACTTGCATGGACCAATTGCGCAAGTACGAGTTTGAGCGCATTTTCCCGGGCTGCCGGCTCTTGGACATTCACGAATATTTGTTTGAAAAGGGACTGAAGAGCGACGGCATCAGCGGGCTGCGCTATATGTACCACGAGCCCTGCCACAATCCGATGAAGAGCTATTCGGGTTTGCGCGTCGCCAAAGATCTCTTGGGCCAAGCCGTCGAGCTCAACGAGCGCTGCTGCGGCGAATCGGGAAGCCTTGCGGTTTCCCGTCCCGACGTTGCCACCCAAGTGCGCTTCAGGAAGGAGCTGGAGATGCGCGCGGGAGCGGAGCGCCTGAGGGAAGACGGGTTTGCGGGCGAGGTGCAGATCCTCACCTCCTGTCCGTCGTGTCTCCAGGGCTTGCAGCGCTATCGTGACGATACCCGCAGCTCGGCCGATTACCTGGTCATTGCCTTGGCCAAGCGCATTCTTGGCGAGACCTGGCTGGAAGATTATGTGGCGGCGGCCAATCGCGGCGGCATCGAGCGCGTGCTGCTCTAGCAGCCCGGCGATTTTGGCCGCGTCGCCCAGCATTGCACCTGGCTGGCAGGCGCGTAGAATCTTGCCAAGCGAGCCAGCACGGTCAACAATATGACATGCGAATACTGCCTGGAAACCGGCGGAGAGGTGTTGTGGCAAGATGGCGCATGCCGCGTGGTGCTTGCGTCTGAACCGGATTTCCCCGGCTTTTGCCGGGTGATCTGGCAGCGGCATGTTCGGGAAATGAGCGATCTTGCGCCAGCCGAACGCGAGCGCCTGATGAATGTCGTGTTCACCGTGGAGCGCAACTTGCGCGAGTTGATGTCGCCGGAGAAGATGAACCTGGCCAGTCTCGGGAACGTGACCCCGCATTTGCATTGGCATGTGATCCCGCGGTTTGCTGACGACAGCCATTACCCGGCACCGGTGTGGGCGGAGTCGTTGCGGGAGGCAGCGCCGCGCCGGCTTCCCCCGGGCTGGAAAGAGAATCTGAGCGCTGCGCTCGCCGCACAACTCGCGGTCAAGGAGCGATGAATTGAATCAAGAGACTACCGGCCTGAGCCCCGGCGCGCCGAGTTTCTTTGACAGCAAAGGCTGCCGCAAGTGGCTGATGGAAGTGCCGCTGACCAATTCCCAACGGGCGGCCGAGATGTTGACGGCACAAATGCGCTCGCTGGCGGAAGTGCCCCTGGACGGGGTGGAGCGGGCCAAGATTGCTGAAACGCTGCGCGAGCCGGTCTTTTTTTTGCATGGCGAATTCAGCAAGCGCTTCATGCAGAAACCGCTGCCTTTCGCGAGCGCCGATCTGGCGAACTTCTCCCACTTGCGCGATCTGTGGCAAGGACTCTGGGCGCAGTTTTCTTTGTGCATCAAGCCGATGTTGGAAGGGGAGCCAAACATCCAAGCCCTGGCGCCCAACATCCTGCAGCGCGGGCTCTACGTCGGCAAGCAGCTTGCCTTGGTCTATGGAATGGCGCGGCAGCACCCGCCCAAAGACTACTGGCTGGAGCTGCACGCCTATTTTCGTTTTGCCGAGATGTTGCAATGCGCCGACAACATGGTCAAAGACAAGCTGATTCCCGCCGCAGGGGCGGTGTCGTGTTATTCGACCTATAGCCATGCCTTGTTGATCGATGCCGCAGATCCCTTCGGCCTCACCGCGCGGCAGCTCGAACTCACCGACCGCTGGCTGGAGCGCTGGGCAAGAAAACTGCGGCCGGTGGCTCAGGAACCGCCGGCCGGCGAAGTGGTGTTCGTGGTCGACCTCAAGGCCGCGCATGGCCTGACTCAGCCCATTCCGGGGGCGGCCAGCGATCCGGAAGCGGTGCGCTACGCCATGACCGACAAGCTCAACGCCAGCATCGACAAGCGGTTGCGCCGCTTGAAGAGCGGCGCTTTGCCGGGTGAGTTGGGCCTAGGGGCGGACTGTGCGGTGGAGACTTGTATCACGCTGTTGGAGCACTTGCATCGGCACTGGTGCACCTATCGCGGACGCGGAGTGGCCGGTCTGGCCGAGGTTTCCCTGGCGGTTTCGGCAGGCGGTTTGCCGGGCGCCTTCTTTCGCATCGGCGGCCAGACTTTTTCGACCGTTGAAGCGCACGCTCGGGCGAACTACCGCAGCGCCCAGCAGTTGGCGACTTTCACCGTGGTGACCGGGTACGACCGCGAGCGTGAACAAGCCGACCGCGCTTGGCCGTGGACCCCTTGGCGCGGGAATATCGGACCGGAAGGTTGTGTCTTGCATGCCAAGCCGCAAGCCGAGATCAGTTGGCAAATCGATCAGTTGGTGGTCTGGCGCGACGAACGCGGCCACCGCAGCCCGGGTTGGGTCAAGCGCCTGGGCCTCGGCAATAACGGTGAACTCGAAATCGTGGTCATGAGCTGGCCCGGGGAGCCCAAAGCGCTGGACCTCATTCCCGTCGGTTCCCTTCTCAAGCAGGAAACCAACCTGCCGGCGGTGCTGTTGCCCAAATCTGGCCAAGAGCCCGCAAGCCTGATCTTGCCCTTGCGTGTGTTCAGCCCGAACCGGCGCTTGCAGACCCGGGGCGGGAGCGCGGCCCAGGTTTACCGTCTGGTTCGCTCGGTGCAGCGAGGGGTTGATTTCGAGCGGGTGGTCTGCGAAGCCGAGTGAACTTGCCGGCTTAGATTCCTGCAAAGTGCAAAACCCCGAAACCGTGGCAGCCAATCGCCTCGCAAACGCGAGCAGCCCCTATTTACGGCAGCACGCCGGCAACCCGGTCCATTGGTACCCCTGGGGCCCGGAAGCCTTCGCCGCGGCGAAACAGCAGGGCAAGCCGCTAATGTTGTCTATCGGTTATGCCGCCTGCCATTGGTGTCATGTCATGGCTCATGAGTCCTTCGAAGATCAAGCCACGGCAGACCTGCTCAATGAACACTTCATCAGCATCAAGGTCGATCGCGAGGAACGCCCCGATCTCGACCACATATATCAGGCCGCGCACCAACTGCTTACGCGGCGATCCGGCGGCTGGCCGCTGACCGTTTTTCTCACCGAGGACCAGGCACCCTTCTTCAGCGGGACTTATTTTCCGCGCGAAGCTCGTCATGGCATGCCGAGTTTCGGAGAGGTTCTTGAGCGCATCGTGCAGGTGTACCGCAAGCAAAATGCGGCCTTGCGCGCCAACGGCCAGGCGGTGCGTGAAGCGCTGAACCAGCTCGCCCAAACGCCACCGGCGCAGGAAATGAGCGCCCGCGCAGTGGAAACCAGCCGCGCCCGGTTTCTCGCCGGATTTGACTTGTTGCACGGGGGGCTGGGGCACGCGCCGAAGTTTCCGCGCGTGCCCGAGCTCGAGTTTTGTTTGCGGGCGGCGCACGAAGCGAAAGACGCGGAGTTACTCCAGGCCACGCTGTTTTCTTTGCGGCGCATGGCCGAAGGCGGCCTGCATGACCATCTCGGGGGCGGATTCTTCCGCTACTGCGTCGACGGTTTTTGGGAGATTCCGCATTTCGAGAAAATGCTCTACGACAATGCGCTCCTCCTACGCCTGTATGCCGATACGTTTGCCCTCACGGGTGGAGCGGTCTATCGCGAGGCCGCAGAGGGCATCTACGGCTGGCTGCTGGCCGAAATGTGTTCTTCCGAGGGGTTGTTCTTTTCGAGCCTGGACGCGGACTCGGAGCAGCAGGAAGGCAAGTATTATGTGTGGAGCCCGGAGGAATTGCGCGCCTTGCTCAGTGAAGAGGCCTTTGTCTTGGCGTCGGAGCATTGGGGCTGGAGGGATATGCCCAACTTCGAAGGGCAGGCCTGGCATCTTCGGGTGAAGAACAACGTCGAGCAACTGGCCGAGCGCCGGGGCCAAAGCGCCGCGCGGATCGCGGCAGAACTCGCGGCGATCAGGCGACACCTGAAGGCGAAGCGGGATCAACGCGTTCGACCGGGGCTCGACGACAAATGCCTGACCGCTTGGAACGCGCTGACGATTACCGGGCTGGCGCGAGGGGCGCGCGTTTTTGGCCGCCCGGACTGGCTCGCCACCGCGCGCCGCGCCCATCGTGCCTTGTTGGACCAAGCCTGGCATGGTGGACGGCTCTCGGCGATCGCTCTGCCCCCGCGGTCTCGCCTCGCGGCTTATCTCGATGATTACGCCTTCTTGCTCGAAGCGACGCTGGAACTGATGGAAGCGGATTGGCGGCAGGAGGATTTTTCCTTGGCTGGAGAACTTGCCCAGGTGCTCATCACTCAATTCCTGGGTGCCGACGGTGGCGGCTTCTTCTTTACCGCCGCTGAACACGAGAATCTGCTCGCCCGGACGCGCGATGGCTATGATCACGCCACGCCCTCGGGCAACGGCGTGGCTGCCAAATCCCTGCTGCGCTTGGGGCATTTGGGTTCGGACCGGCGCTATCGGGACGCTGCGGAGGCGACGCTGCGCGCCCTTGCTCCGCGCGGTGACGACCCCGGGGAGGGACAGGGCGCCATGCTTTCGGCCCTCCTGGAATGGCAAGAACCGCTGACCCTCGTCTACCTGCGGGGACCCAGGCAGGAGATGGAAAGCTGGCTTGCCGCCCTGCCTGCCTACCGTCCGGGGGTTTTGGCTTTGGCTTTGGGGGAAGCGCCCGGTCCGCAGGCCGCGCCGCCAGCGGCCACTTTGACCTCAGTCGCTGCCTGGATATGTCGCGAAGGGACTTGTTTGCCGCCGATGGTTAACTTTTCCTCCTATCGAGACGTTATGGGTCTTACCGCCGGTTAAGCACAAGACCTTGCTGCTGGTTTTGAGCTAAACCAAGGCGGGGACATTTTTCTGGCGCCGGGGTGGTTTTTCAGCTATCATCACGCGCGGTTTTTTTCAATCGTCCTCTCGGGAGTTACAAATGAAGTTGTCTCTGGTCGCTCTGGTTGCGGGTGCCCTGGTTGCCGGCGGTGCTGCGGCTGCTACGCCACAAGAATTGCTCACCAAGTCCGGCTGCATGGCTTGCCATCAGGTCGACAAAAAAGTGGTCGGTCCGTCCTACAAGGACGTGGCCAAGAAGTACAAAGGCGACGCCGGCGCCGAAGCCAAGCTGGCCGACAAGGTCAAGAAGGGTGGCTCGGGCGTTTGGGGCCAAGTTCCGATGCCGCCCAATGCCGCGGTAAAGGATGACGACGTCAAAGCGATGGTCAAGCACATCCTCACGCTCTGATCGATCGGTGTACAAGAAAAAGCCGGCTGCGTGCCGGCTTTTTTGTTCAGAACATCCTTGGAGGAAGCGAGTATCCGGCCCACAATCGCCGGCGACAAGCGAATCCACTGTCGCCGTGCGGGGCGTAAGCGAAACCCGGTAACAAGGCCCCATCTCCCGCCGGAGCGAAGCGCGCTCCTGAAGCGCCGCCCTTCAATGCGGCGCGCAGAAGCGCGGCCCTTCCAAAGCCCAGCCTTGGGCTGCCATTTCGTCCATGACCGACGACGACGTGGAGTAGCGATGGTTGGCGTCATTTTTCGTCCACACGCCGTTACGGACTTCGTAGCCGTTGTTATAGGCGCGATAGACGATCGTCTGCCCGGCCGGGCACGAGTCGTCAGGCAGCAAGGGAAGCAGCGCCAGGCGCGTGCCCTCGTAAACCCAACCCCAGTCTTGGCGGGAAAGACCACGGCATTCGTCGCCCGCGAAAGTATAGAAGTGCGAGTTTGGGCCCACTCGGCCATTGGGCGAGTTGCGGGCTGGCGCGGGGTTGCCATAGAAGCGGCAAACGTCCAAGGCATCTCCAGGCGCGTCGAGCATCGTGGCATAAGAGAGATAGCTCTGTCCCGTGCGCGACCAACCCGGCCCAGCTCCACCCGTTTCGACAAAATTGATTTCCTCGTCATCGGCAGTCATGAAGTAGTGATTGAGAGCCGTGTTGTAGTACTCGACCACGGGATGGGTGCCGCCGCTCGGCCCCGGGACAGTAGGATCACGGCGCAAGATCGAAAGCGTATTGCTGGTATTGTTCGAGATGTTTGCCAAATTGCCATTGCCCAGCGCAAAGAAGTGATCGGGGAAACCACTTGGGGGCGTGGTCAAGGAAGCGAAAAAGAATTTCTCCGCCCCCCGCAAGCCGAAATCGGTATCGAGTACCCCTCCCGCCGTGTAACGAAGCACCCGGTAGTCGCCAGACAGCGAAATGCCGCTGCTCTTCTTGTAAAAAGCCGAGAGCAAAAGCATGCCACCATCGCCGGCGCCCAACATTTGCGAAAAGAGGACATTGTTCGACAACGGGCGCATTGGCCAGAACTTTCTGAATCGCGATACCAAGCGGCCATTGCCGTCGAAACGCGCAACCTGGGTTAGGTCGAAATCCTGCGTTCCAGCCCCACCATAGCGGTCCTGGGTCTGCAAGAACCAGAGGCCGCCGTCCGGTGCGGCGCTGACCCTGAGGAGGGGAGGATGCTGGTTGGCGTAGAAGCCCAGAGTGGTCAAGTCGAGCGTGCCAGCATCGGCAAAACCCGTGTCCCAGACACCCTGCGGCGAGATCTTTCGAACTCGATTGGTGCTTTCCACGACCGTGATGCCGCCTGCCGTGTCGCGGAAGATCTCCCTGATCCCGGGCACGCGCGCTCCAAATTGAACTTCCCATTGCACTTGGGGCTGAAAGTCGCCGTTTTGGACCGAATTCGCGTCCCAACGCAGCTGTGCCAGATGCCAGTTGTAGCCATAGGCGCTCGTGCCAACCGGAAAGCCAACCAGGAGGTTCGCGCCACCGCCGGGAGAGGCGATCAAGTCGATCGGATAGATATCGCTCTGGAGGAAGGAGTTTCCGATGCTGGGGGTAAGCCGCCCTCGAATCGAAGCGAGGTTCAAGCGTCGCGTCGAGTGCCCGCCGAGTTCCGCATCAGCAAACAGCTCGGTCGGAGAAGCTGCGTCTGAGCCGGCGCGGCGAATGATCCAGCGTTGCCCGGAGGCACTTGCATTGCTGGTCAGCACCTGACTCAAAAACACATAAGGAAAGGCTAGCGCTGGAACCGTGCCGACGGCTATGCTGGGCAGCGGCGCGGCAAGGCCGAAATCGATGCGTTGCCATTTCACCGTCCCGTCCGCCTGGGTCGCGCTGCGCCAAACAAAGTCACTGCCTGCGCTCTTCTCAAAAAACGTGGCGGTCAAAGCGGAACCCACCTGCGTCGCCAGGGGCGCCTGAACAGGGCTAGGCGCCGCGGCTGTGGCCAACATCGACAGCGAACCCTCCCAGGTGCCCGAAGGCATCGTCAAGGCAAACGCTCCCCCGCCGAACGCCAAGGTGATCGAATTCAAGGCCAGCGGCACGGTATACGGGCCGTGGCCGGCAAAGCTCGTGGCATCCCATTGGCCGTTTTGCCAACGGCCCACGCGACGCCCATCGAAAACCCAAAGCGGGTTCGATGCATCCTTGAAACTTGCTGGCGCAGCCAAAATCCGCCCGGAAACCGTTGCGGGGCCAAGGAGTTGTCCGTTCCTGTCGTAGCGCTCGCCGTCCGCAGCGCCGTCGATGTTTCCCCATACGAAGGTATCGTCGTCGGCAACGGTGGGCAAATGAAACAGGTCGGGCGGCATCGAGCCGTCTCCTGAAATGATGAAGCCCCCGGGCCGGCTTGCCGCAAAGGCGCGATCGATCGCAACGCTGCTATTGACGCGCAACACAACGTAACCGTATCGGGTGCGATGCTTCACCAATACTCCATCGCCATGAGCAACCAGTCCAATGGGTGCGAGGCGATTGTCGAGCGACTCACTCAACCAGGCGGCGGGCAAGGCATCAAAAAGATTCGCACGCGCACTGCTGAGGCCGCCCTCATCGATTTGCAAGACCACGCCCTCGTAAAAGCCCAACGAGGTCCGGCGGCGTGCCAACAACCAGAGATTCCGGCTCTTCGTTTCCGCCAGAATGCGATATTCGTCGGGTTTGCCGTAGACGCTGTCTACCGGCCCCATCAGTTCGGGGCAGTTCGGGGCCGTGTCGGTTGCTCCGCAGGAAAGCCGGAAAACGCGTAGACCCCCATAGCCAAAACTCGTGTCGGGAAGACCCTGGGCATTAAGGCGCACAATCAAAAAATCCCGGGTATCGCTCTCATGGGTGAGAAGCAGCCAGTACCCCGAACGGCCGGTGAGAAGCTGGCGCATCCGATACCGCGGATCGAAAGAAGCGCGCCAGCAACCGGCGGCGCCGAAATTCGCATTGAACTGCGCGCTGGCGGTGTATGCACAAACCGCCAAATCCCCCCCGCGCAGCGCCGCAGAAACAAAGCCCAGGCCGTCAAGCGACGAAGCCACAGTCTCCGGAAAGAACTCGCCCTGACCACGAAGCGTGATATCGATACGGCCCTCAGGACCCACCGAGGTGTCCGGAAGGTAACGCGCATTGCCTGCCTCAGAACCCACCAGCAGGGCCATGAACACCAGCGCGGCAATCAGCCTTGCCAAAGAACGCCCTTGAACCTGTGTCGCGTGAACCATTCCAGAGCCACTCCCTTTGCTGTCATCAATCCAAGAAACCCAATATTTCGGCGGCCCCGCAATTGTCTCATGGATTTAAGGAACTTGAACCATGATCAGAATCACCCACGAGGATGCGCTGATTCAGCCGCATGTTCTGGCGCTTGGGCGGACTCACACCAGCACGATGTCGTACTGTTCTTGGTTATAGACGGTCTCGACTTGCAGCGAGACTGGTTTCTCGATGAAGTCGGAAAGCTGCGCGAGGCTTTGTGATTCTTCGTCAAGGAAGAGATCGATCACCGCCTGCGAGGCCAGGATGCGGAACTCCTTGGCGTTGAACTGCCGCGCCTCGCGCAGGATTTCGCGCAGAATTTCATAACAAACGGTTTGCGGCGTCTTCAACTCACCGCGGCCGTGGCACACCGGGCAGGGTTCGCAAAGGACGTGCGCAAGGCTCTCGCGGGTGCGCTTTCGGGTCATTTCCACCAGGCCCAGGGCAGTAAATCCGTTGACGGTGAGGCGGGTGCGGTCTTTTTCCAGGGCTCTTTTGAATTCGTCGAGCACCGACTGCCGATGCTCGGCATTCTCCATGTCGATGAAATCGATGATGATGATGCCGCCGAGGTTCCTGAGGCGCAGCTGGCGGGCGATCACCTGGGCCGCTTCGAGGTTGGTCTTGAAAATGGTGTCATCGAAGTTGCGCCCGCCGACGAAAGCGCCGGTATTTACGTCGATGGTGGTCATGGCCTCGGTCTGATCCATGATCAAATAGCCGCCGGATTTCAGCTCCACGCGCCGCGCCAGCGCTTTTTCAATTTCGTCTTCGACGCCGTAGAGGTCAAAGAGCGGCCGTTCGCCGGAATAGTGCTGAATGAGATCGACGACGTCGTGGGTGTAGAGCTTGGCGAAATCCAGCATCTTTTGATGGGTTTCGCGCGAATCGACGAGGATGCGCGTGGTTTCTTCGGTGACGAAGTCGCGCAGCACCCTTTGCGGCAGCATCAGGTCCTGGTAGATCAAAGTCAAAGGCGGAGAGCTGCGGGCCTTTTGAGTGAGGTCGTTCCACAGTTTGGTCAGGTACTCGGTGTCGGTCTTCAGCTCGTGATCGGTGGCCGTCTCCGCCATGGTGCGGATGATGAAGCCGCCGTTCATGCCCTCGGGCAGAAGCTGTTGCATGCGCTCGCGTAGTGCCTGGCGCTCGGTTTCATCTTCGATGCGCTGCGAGATGCCGATGTGCGAATCCTGCGGCAGATAGACCAGCAGCCGCCCGGCCAGGCTGATTTGGGTCGAAAGGCGCGCGCCTTTGGAACCGATCGGATCCTTGATCACCTGCACCAGGAGCGATTGGCCCTCGTACAAGATTTTCTCGATTGGCCGCGCTTCCCCGTACTGCCGGTTCTCCCAGATGTCGGCGATATGCAGGAAGGCTGCGCGCTCCAGTCCGATTTCCACGAAGGCTGATTGCATTCCGGGCAGCACGCGGCAGACGCGGCCGAGGTAAATGTTGCCCACCAGGCCGCGAGCGCTGGTGCGCTCGATATGCAATTCCTGCACCACGCCCTGCTGGAGTACCGTGACCCGGGTCTCCTGCGGGGTGACATTGATGAGAATCTCAGTGCTCACGATGTGCTCTGCTAGATAACAAAAATTCCGACCTCGGCGAGTAGCGCGCTGGTTTCGAACAAAGGCAGCCCCATCACTCCGGAGTAGCTCCCGTCCAGGTGGCTCACGAACGCTGCTGCTCGGCCTTGGATGCCGTAGGCGCCAGCCTTGTCGAAGGGTTCGCCGGTGGCGATGTAGCGCTCGATTTCCTCCGGCGTGAGCTGGCGAAAGCTCACTACACTTCTTGAGCTGGCGACTTCCATAAAATGGGCGGTGCGCAAGGCGACCGCGGTGAACACCTCGTGGCGTGTACCGGAGAGCTGTACCAGCATCCGTTCCGCGTCGGCGGCGTCGACCGGTTTGCCGAGGATTTGGCTCTCGCAGGCGACGGTGGTATCGGCTGCCAGCACCGGTTGCTGCGGCAGGCCGCGCTTGGTCAGGCGATGCCAGGCCAGCGCCGCCTTGGTGCGCGCGAGGCGTTTGACGTACTCCTGCGGCGGTTCTGCCGGGCGAGGCGTTTCGTCGGTCTCGCGGGCGTCCGACAGCAGCGAGAGATCAGGGGTGATGCCGATCTGCAAGAGCAGTTCGGCTCGCCGCGGGCTGCGGGAGGCGAGGTAGATGCGTGTTTGGGCGCCCAAGTCAGGCTCGGTGATAAGGGTGGCCGCGCAAAAGGCTTACCGCCCGGTAGAGTTGCTCGGCGAGAATTACGCGCACCAGACCATGGGGCAAGGTCCCTGCCGAAAGCGACCACATTGCGTCGGCCTTGGTTTTGAGCTTCGGCGCGAGGCCATCGGCGCTGCCGATCAGAAAATCGGCGCGGCGCCCTTCGCTATCCCAAGCGGCGAGTTGTTTGGCCAGTTTCTCTGTGGTCCAGGCGGCGCCACGTTCATCGAGCACCACGCGCAGCCCGCCTTCGCTGCAGGCTGCTTCGACGCGCAAGGCTTCGGCCGCCAGGGTTTGCTCGGTGCTGCGAGAGGCGCTGCGGTTTTCCGGCCGCAGTTCGACGAGTTCCAAGGGCCAGTCGCGGGGCACGCGCCGGGCATAGTCGGCATAGCCCTCGTTGACCCAATCGGGCATGCGGTTCCCCAAGGCAATAATGCGCAGTCTCATGCGGCGGCACCCCGCGGTTCTTCCAAGAAGTCCCTCATGGGCGCGGCGCGGTTGTTTCGAGGCGATTTCGATGGCGCTTTGCCAGTGCCGCCGCGCTTGGCTGACGACCGGCTCAGCGCATCCCTAGGCCGCTTTGGCGCCCCGCCGGGTGGAAGGCGCCGCCCATAGTTCTTCCAGGTTGTAATAACTGCGCACGGCGGGCTGCATGACGTGGACGATGATGTCGCCGGCGTCGACCAGGATCCATTCCGCGGCCTGCTCTCCTTCGACTCCCACGACGTCAACGCCCGCTTCCTTGAACTTCTCCACCACATGATCAGCGAGAGCCTTTACTTGTCGGGTGGAATCGCCGCTGGCAATCACCATGGCGTCGCAAAGCGAGGTGAGCTTGCGCACGTCGAGAACGGTGATGTCTTTCGCCTTGATGTCTTCAAGCGCTGCCACCGCAATGCGCTCAAGCTTTCTTGCCGCCATCGACCTGCCGTTGATAGAGATGATGCTCGTGAATATAAGCCAGAACCGCCGGAGGAAGCAAATCGGCCACCGCTTCCCCGCGCTGGAAGCGGGCACGGATCTCGCTCGCGGCAATCGGCCAAGGCGGAACCTCCAGGAACAGCACTTCCCCGCCCGTTTTCTGCCCGCGGCCGATCTTGCGCGCGGCGAGCCAGGCGGCAAGTGGCTCTGGTGCATCGAGCTCGGGAGCGCCAGGCCGGTCCACCACCACCAAACGCGCGAAGTTGCCAAGCTCCCGCCAACGATGCCAAGTCGCCAGGCCGAGAAAGGCATCTGCGCCCAGGATCAGATACAGCATCCTTCCGGGCAGCTCGGCGCCCAGATCTTGCAGCGTTTCGATGGTGTAGCTCTTGCCGGGCCGGCGCAGCTCGCGCCCGTCCGCAACCAGGCCGGGATAATCGCGCACGGCAAGTTCCACCATGGCCAAACGGTCTCTACCGCTGGCCGAAGGTGTGCCGCGATGGGGGGGCGTAGCGGCCGGAATCAACCTCACCTCTGCGAGGCCCAGCTTCTTCTTTACCGCTGCCGCAGCGTGGAGATGCCCCAGGTGCACCGGGTCAAAGGTTCCGCCCAGAATACCTATGCCAGGCAAGCGTTCCTCTGCACTCATGCGATCGCTCCGGAAGCATCGTAGGGAGGAACGCAGCCGACCAGGCGATTACGTCCCCCCGCTTTCGCCTGGTACATGCGCTCGTCGGCGAGATCGACCAGCCGCGAAGCGGTCTCGCGTCCGTCCGTCACCCTTTCGGCGACCCCGATGCTTGCGGTCTGCGCTTCGCCGCTAGGCCGCAAACCGAATCCGGCGAGCCGCAGCCGTTCCAGACCCACCATGGCCTGCGGGCAACGGGTGTTGGGCAGGATCACCAAAAATTCCTCCCCTCCCCAGCGCACCAGAATGTCGGTGGCCCGCAGGGCACTGGCAATGGATGCCGCAGCTTGCGCCAGGACGCGGTCGCCGGTTTCGTGGCCAAAGACGTCGTTGACCTCCTTGAAACGGTCGAGATCGATGAAGGCTAGGGAAAAAGGGGTGTCGTTGCGCTGGGCGATGGTGAACTCGAGTTCCAGGAGTTCGTCACCCGCGGCGCGGGAAAAAGCTCCCGTGAGCGGGTCTCGGATCGCCTGTCGCAAAAGCACGATGATAAAGCTCAATTGACTCACGGCAGCCAGAACGCCGACGCCGGCCACCAGAATGAGAAACCACAGCGCCCCCAGCAAGGCAAAGGTTTGGTCGGGAGCAAGCACTTGCCACATCATCCAGGCCCGGGCCGCGAAAACGGGGGCGATCAATGCCAAGGACTCGGCTGCGGTGAGGGGAAAGAGGCTGATACCCGCCACCAGCAAAACCGGGAAGAAAGTGTGCGTGGCCACTACCGCCTGCGCCATGCCTGCGAATTGCCCCTGGCCGAGCAGAAGGGTGGCGGCAACGTGAAAAACGGCCGGCACGAAAAACAGCCCGAAAAGCGACACCTTGCTCGCCGCCGGGCGGCTTCCCTCGCGAGCGAGAGCCACGAGTAGACCGGAAAAGGCGACGATCACTGCCAGGCGCGCCGCCGCCAAGGCCAGCCAGATTTCGAGGGGCAGGGTTAGATATTCGACCAAAACCCAAATCGGGGTCAGCGCGATGAACAGGCCGGCAAGCACGCGCACCCGCGTGGCGATGATGCGCGCGCGGCGCGTCGCCAGCAGCGCGTTGTGGTCGCGCGCCGAGAGCAGCCAGAACTGTTCCTGGCCGCTAAGCTGCCATTGCGGAAGGTGACTGCCCATAATCCTCAAGAGGTGATCGAGCATGGCGCGCACGGCCTTGATCTTGGCTGCCGGAAAGGCGGCAAGCGCAAGGGTAACCCAGGCCAATCGGCACGGATATTGCCGCAGCGCAAGGAATTCAGAGTTGAGGTTCAAGGCGCCAGGGGAAATGCCGTTGACTACGTGCAGGAGCCGTCTCGTTCAGTCAATATCAATTCGGAGGACGAGCATGGGAATAGTGCCGACGCAAAGCGGGGACGCACGCAAGTTGCACCGGGCTCGTTTCGCGCAGCAATTCATGGCGTTGCTGTGGGGTCTGCTCTTGGGGGTGTCCTGGCAGGCTCGAGCCAAAGCCTTGGACTTGACCGAAATGCCCTTGGAACATCTTTTGCGGCTCGAAGTGGCGGCGGGATCTCGCCTTTCCCATCGCCCCGCTGAAGCGCCCTTCGTCGCTACCGTGCTGACTGCGCAAGACATCCGGGATTTCGGGCACCGCAGCCTCGCCGACGTGCTGCGCACGATTCCCGGCTTGCATCTCACCTACGACCGCAATTACACCTATCTCGGCGTGCGCGGTTTTGCGTGTTCCGGAGACTACAACTCTCGGGTGCTGCTGCTGATCGACGGGCGCCGCGTTCCGCCCGGCCTCGCGGGGACTTTGCTTTAGCCTGGGTGCTTCGCCGGGCGGCGCCGGAGCGGCCGCGCCAAGGAAACGGCGCAGCGTAGGCGCCGCATTCCGCCCGGCCTCGCGGGGACTTTGCTTTAGCCTGGGTGCTTCCCCGGGCGGCGCCGGAGCGGCCGCTATTGGCGAACAATACCGCCTACCTTGGGTGCTTAAATTGCTTCTGCCGCATCAAGCGTGTTGGCCAGCAACATGGCGATGGTCATGGGGCCGACGCCCCCCGGCACGGGCGTGATGTGAGCCGCAACCGCGCGAGCGCCTTCAAAATCGACGTCGCCCACCAACTTGCCGTCAGCCCCGCGATTGATGCCGACGTCGATGACCACGGCGCCCGGCTTGACCATTTCGCCGGTGATGTACTTGGCCTTGCCCACCGCCGCGACCAGGATGTCGGCTTGGCGAGTGTGGTGACCGAGATCGCGGGTTTTGGAATTGCATATGGTGACCGTGGCACCGGCTCTGAGCAGCAGCAACGCCATTGGCTTGCCGACGATGTTGCTGGCGCCGACGATGACCGCATGCTGCGCCCAGGGGTTGATGCCGGTCACTTGCAGCATGCGCATCACGCCCGCGGGAGTGCAGGGAACCAGCCGCGGATTGCCTTGCGCGAGCAGCCCGGCGTTTTCACGATGGAAGCCATCGACATCTTTCCTCGGATCGATGGCCTCCAGGATGCGGTGACTGTCGATATGTTTGGGCAGGGGCAGTTGTACCAGAATGCCGTGAATGCGGGCCGAAGCATTGAGCTCTCCGATCACGGCCAGGAGTTCGCTCTCGGCGGTTTGAGCGGGTAGGCAGCGGTGCTCGGAATAAAAACCGGCCGCCTCGCAAGCGCGGATCTTGTTGCGGACGTATACCTGGGACGCGGGATCTTCCCCGACGATGACGACCGCCAGGCCGGGTTGAAGGCCGCGCGTTTGGAGGGTCGCGGCGCGGGCGGCGCATTCGGCTTGCACGGCAGCGGCGATGGCTTTGCCGTCGATGATCTGAGCACTCATGAGTTACCTTCTTCGAGCTGGGGGGATGCGGCATGCGCCGCGGTTTCGGTGACAATCAAGTCGATCGCAAGGTCATGTTTGCCGCGCGGCACGCGACCGACCATCTGCAGTGCGAAAGCCGCGGCGACTCGCGGAACGCCGGTTCGCAGCAACGGCAACAAGCGGTCGTAGAAGCCCCCGCCATAACCCAGGCGGCCGCCTTGAACATCAAAAGCGACACCAGGCACCAAGACCCAATCGACCGTTTCGGGAGCCGCGCGAAGGCAGCGTTCAGGACGCGGCTCGGGTATGCTCCAGCGTCCTGGAGCTATGTCATGCAACAGGTCGGCGACGCGATGCAAATCGAGCATGCGCGCTTCGTGGTCCACGCGAGGCAGCAAAACTTCCTTGCCCGCGGCGAGGGCATGTTCGACCAGGGGACGGGTATCGGGTTCGCTGCCAAATGGCAAAGTCAACAAGACACGGCGCGCGGCGACGAAATCGGGCAAGGCAGCCAGCTTCGCGCAAATGGCGCTGCTCGCCGCGGCGCGCTGAATCGCGGCCATTTCATCGCGCAAAGCGATGATGCGCGAGCGCAAGCTTCGCTTTTCCAGGCGCAAGGGCGAAGCGTGGCGGGCGGGAGTGGCAGCGGGCATGGTGGAATCTTAACCCGGCCTCGCGGCAAGCCCAAGAGGCCCCAAGGGCGAGACGCTTTCCGGCGGAGATTCGCAAGAATCTGTCGCATCGCGCTGCACCCGCTGCGCCGGGCACGCTTATAATCTCGCACATAACGCCGGGGGCAAGGGAAGCGGCGCTCATGGGCGCGGCCCTGGGCGGCGAGGGGTTTTGCGCGACCGCCAGCAGCTTGCCGCCCTTCGCCACCCACTTTTTTGTCGAGGATTCATGGAGCATTCCATTCCCGCCATACGCCCGGGCACCTACGCTGCCCGACGCGCGCGCCTGACCGAACAAATGGGCCGCGGCATCGCCGTCATTCCAACCGCGCGTGAAACACTGCGCAATCGTGACTCGCATTTTCCGTATCGCTACGACAGCTATTTCTTTTACCTCTCCGGCTTTGCGGAACCCGAAGCCGTGCTGGTGCTGATCGCCGGCGAGGCACCGAAATCGATTCTGTTTTGCCGCGAAAAAAACGCCGAACGAGAAGTGTGGGATGGTTTTCGCTTCGGGCCGGAAGTCGCCCGCGAGCGCTTCGGTTTCGACGAGGCGCATTCCGTCGCGGCGCTCGAAGAAATGTTGCCCAAGCTCATGGCCGATCAGCCCACGGTCTTCACCCCATTGGGGCTGGATGCGTCCTGGGACGCGCGCATCATCGCCGCGCTCAATGGCGTTCGAGCGCAGGTGCGCACCGGCATCACTGCGCCGGCCGTTTTGCACGACGCGCGAGATCTCCTCGACCGCATGCGCCTTTTCAAGGACGAAGATGAAATCGCGATGATGGAGCGCGCCGCCGAGATTTCGGTGGGAGCGCATCGGCGGGCCATGGAGCGCACGCGCCCGGGCTGGCATGAATATCAAGTCGAGGCCGAATTGGCGCACGAGTTTCTGCGCCACGGCGCCTTGTCGCCCGCGTATCCGTCGATCGTCGCGAGCGGTCCGAACGCCTGCGTTCTGCATTATCGCGACAATAACCGGCTCATGGCGGACGGCGATCTGTTGCTCATCGACGCCGGCTGCGAGCTTTCCGGCTACGCCTCCGACATCACCCGCAGCTTTCCGGTCGGACCAGCCTTCAGCGGGCCGCAGCGCGCGGTCTATGAACTGGTGCTGGCGGCGCAGGAAGCTTGCATTGCCGCGCTGGCGCCGGGCAAGCCCTTTCACGATTACCACGACGTCGCCGAAAAGGTGCTGGCCCAGGGCCTGATCGACCTCGGCCTTTGCCAAGGAACGCTCGACGCGGTGATGGAGACCGGGGATTTCAAACGGTTCTACATGCATCGCGCCGGGCATTGGCTGGGATTGGATGTGCACGATGCCGGGGCCTATCGCGAAGCCGGGCAGTCGGTTGCGCTGGCGCCGGGGATGGTGCTTACGGTGGAGCCGGGCTGTTATATCCGTCCGGCAGAGAACGTCGATGAGCGATTCTGGAACATCGGCGTTCGCATCGAAGATGACATCCTGATCACCGCGACCGGCGGGCGCAACCTCACGGCGAAGGCGCCCAAGGCGGTGGCCGAGATCGAGGCGATTCGCCGGGACGCGCGGGCGAGGAAGTAACTCGCAAGCGAAATGGCTTTCGACCGGGACTTGGTCATCGCCGGCGGCGGGCCGGTCGGCGCGGCCTTGGCGCTGGCGCTGCGGGATGCGGGCTTGCGCCTACTGGTCTGCGAGGCTCGCGCGCCGGGAAACCTCCCCTCCGAAGGCCGCGCCTTGGCGCTCTCGCACGGCAGCCGATTGATACTCGAGCGGCTCGGCATCTGGCGGCGATTGGCGTTGGCCGGACCCGTCCTCACACCCATTGCGGAGGTGCGCGTGGCGCAGCGAGTAGGGCGGGCGGAGCTTGTCTTTCGCAGTGCGGAATTGGGCCTCCCGGCCCTGGGTTATGTGGTGGCCTATGGCGACCTCATCGCCGCTTTCGACGCCGAACTGGCCGCTGGTGGCGTCGAAGTGCTTTGGAAAACACCCCTGACGCAAGCCCGCGCTACCGAAAGTTATGCCTGGTATGAGGCGGGAGCGGTGCGAGGAACGGCGGCGCTGATTGCATGGGCCGACGGCGCACCGAAGGGATCGTTCTGGGAACACGATTACCGGCAACATGCCGTGCTTGCCAGCGTGACGGTTGCAGGCGCTCGCGCTTGCGCCTTTGAGCGCTTCACGGATTCCGGACCGATCGCCTTGCTGCCGCAAGGGGACCGCCATGCACTGATCTGGACCCTCCCCACCGCGAAGGTCGGCGAGGTGCTCGCTCTCGATGACGAGGCGTTTTTGGCCCGCCTCGCGGAGCAATTTGGCCCGGGAGGAGAAGCGATCGGCCAACCGGGTCCACGCACGAGCCTTCCTTTGCGCCTGCGACTCGGGCGCGAGACGGGCAATCGCCGCCTGCTGCGTTTGGGCAATGCGGCGCAGACCCTGCATCCCGTCGCGGGACAAGGATATAACCTGGGGTTGCGCGATGCTTACGAACTGGCGCAATTACTCCTGGACGAAGATCCTTCCGAGCTTGGCAGTGAGCGCCAGCTTCGAGCTTACAAAGCTGGCCGACGCAAGGACCGCTGGGGTAGCACTTTGGCGACTCACGGTTTGGTGGAGTTGTTTGGCTGGCAATCGCCAAGCATGGCCCGGCTTCGCGACCAGGGCTTGGAGATGTTTGGCGCCTCGAAGCGCCTGCGGCAAGTCGCGAGTCACCTGCTGATGCACGGCTGGCGCTGAGGCCTCGAAGCAAAAAAAAGCTTCATGCGAATTGCATAATCGGCGCGCTCCGGAGGGCGAGTCGCGCTATAATTCGCTCCCCTTCCCCGGCAGTTCCTTTCATGCGCATCGGACCTTACACGCTCCGAAACAACCTGGTCGTCGCGCCCATGGCTGGCGTCACCGATCGGCCGTTTCGCCAGTTGTGCAAGCGGCTGGGAGCCGGGCTCGCGGTGTCGGAAATGGTGGCCTCGAATTCCTTGCTCTGGGGCTCGGAGAAGACGCTGCGCCGGGGCAATCATGAGGGTGAGGTCGAACCCAAGGTGGTCCAGATCGCGGGCGGCAATCCGGAGATGATGGCCGATGCGGCGAGCTATAACATCGCCAAAGGCGCGCAGATCATCGACATCAACATGGGCTGCCCGGCGAAAAAGATTTGTAATGTTCAAGCGGGCTCCGCACTTCTGAAGGATGAAGATCTCGTCGCCCGCATCTTGGCCGCAGTACTCGATGTGGCACAGCCGGCGGGTATTCCGGTAACGCTCAAGATCCGCACCGGCTGGGACCGGAGCCAGCGCAACGCCTTGCGCGTGGCGCGTATTGCCGAAGATGCGGGCATCGCGGCGCTGGCGATCCATGGGCGCACGCGCGCTGATCAGTACCGGGGCGAAGCGGAGTACGACACGATTCGGGAAGTCAAACGCAGCGTGTCCATACCAGTCATCGCCAACGGCGACATCGACTCGCCGGAAAAAGCCCAAGCGGTACTCGAATACACCGGAGTGGACGGCATCATGGTTGGCCGCGCCGCGCAGGGGAGGCCCTGGATCTTTCGCGAAATCGCCCACTATCTTGCCAGCGGCGAAAAACTGCCGCCGCCGACTCTGCAAGAGATGTCGGCGCTCCTGCTGGAGCATCTCGAAGACCACTATCGTTTTTATGGCGAGGCGACCGGAGTCAAGGTCGCGCGCAAACACATCGGCTGGTATGTGAAAGGAATTTGTGGTGCCGCCGCGTTCCGGCGCTCGGTCAACGAACTGACCAGCAGCGCGGCGCAGATGGCGGCGATTACTCAGTTCTTCCAGCGCCTGCAGGATCTTGCCGCGGCTGCGGGGAACGACAATCTGGGGGCAGGGGAGGGCCTGGCAGCGTGAACAAGAGGGTCGTCAATCACGGGCAAAGTGAAATTGCCAAAACCGTCGAGCGCTCGCTCGACGACTATTTTCGCCGCCTCGACGGCGAGGTGCCCAGCGGACTTTACGAACTGGTGATCGGGCACGCTGAACGCGCGCTGATCAGCGAAGTGATGAAGCGCGCCGAGGGCAATCAAACCCATGCCGCTGCCATGCTGGGCATGAACCGCAACACCTTGCGCTCCAAGATCCGACTCTACGATATCAAGTGAAAATCATGTCTGCGCCAGTAACTCAAGCACTGCTGAGTGTTTCCGACAAGACCGGCTTGGTTGAATTCGCGCGGGGCCTTGCTGCCTTGGGCGTGCGCCTGCTCTCGACCGGCGGGACGGCCAGACTTCTGGCTCAGGAAGGCCTTGCCGTTACCGAAATCGGGGACTACACCGGCTTTCCCGAAATGCTCGACGGGCGGGTGAAGACCCTGCATCCCAAAGTTCATGGCGGTATCCTGGCGCGGCGCGATTTGCCCGAGCACTGCGCGGCGCTGGCGGCGCATGGCACACCCACCATCGATCTGGTCGTGGTCAATCTCTACCCTTTTCGCCAGACCGTGGCGCGCGCCGATTGCTCGCTGGAAGATGCGATCGAAAACATCGATATCGGCGGGCCGACCATGGTGCGTGCCGCGGCGAAGAACTACCGGCATGTCGGCATCGTGGTCGATCCGGCGGACTATGCTGGCCTGCTGTCGGAGTTGCGTGCCAAGCAATGCGTCTTGAGCGAGGCGACTCGTTTTCAACTGGCGCGCAAGGCTTTTTCGCACACTGCCGCGTATGACGGTGCAATCAGCAATTGGCTGACCGCGCGCGACGAAGCCGGCACCCAAACCGCCGAGTTCCCCGATCGCTTCAACCTTCAGGTCAGCAAGGTGCAGGATCTGCGCTATGGCGAGAACCCGCACCAACACGCAGCGTTTTATCGAGATGAAACTCCCGTCGATGGCGGCATCGCCAATTACCGCCAGCATCAGGGCAAAGAGCTTTCCTATAACAATATCGCAGACGCCGATGCTGCCTGGGAATGCGTCAAAACCTTCGAGTCGCCGGCCTGTGTCATCGTCAAACACGCCAACCCTTGCGGCGTGGCCGTCGACGCCAGCCTCACGGGCGCCTACCGCAAGGCGTTTGCTACCGATCCCACCTCCGCCTTCGGCGGCATCATCGCCTTCAATCAGGCGGTGGATAAGGCGGCCGCCGAAGCGGTTTCCGGGCAGTTCATGGAAGTGCTCATCGCTCCCGGCTACACGGCCGAAGCCTTGGAGTTCCTGCAAAAGAAGGCCAATGTGCGGGTCTTGGAAGTGCCCCCGGCCAGGGCAGCCAATCCCTATGATTTGAAGCGGGTCGGCGGCGGCTTGCTGGTGCAAACCGCCGATGCGCGCAATGTTGCGCCTGCTGAGCTCAAGGTGGTCACGCGCCTGGCGCCCACCGCCGAGCAGCTTGCCGATCTGCTATTTGTGTGGCGCGTGGCCAAGTTCGTCAAATCCAATGCCATCGTGTTTGCCAAGGAAGGCCAGACCGTGGGCGTGGGCGCCGGCCAGATGAGCCGCGTCGACTCTGCCCGCATCGCCGCGATCAAAGCGCAAAACGCGGGGCTGACCCTGGCCGGATCGGTGGTCGCTTCGGACGCCTTCTTCCCCTTCCGCGACGGGCTGGACGTGGTGATCGACGCCGGCGCCAAGGCGGTCATCCAGCCGGGGGGCAGCATGCGCGACGAGGAAGTGATCGCTGCCGCAGATGAACGCGGCATTGCCATGGTGTTTACCGGCGCGCGCCATTTTCGCCACTGAAGCCGGGGCGGGATAAGCGGCTTACGCGGCCCGCTTTGCCGCGGCTTTGAATTGATCCGGAAGGACCGGTCAAGGGAGAGAAACCAAAATGCTACGCATCCTGGGTGGTCTGTTGTTGGCCACTTTCGTCACCGCGGCACAGGCATTGGAATGCGCCGACATGTGGTCCATGCTTGCCCGCGGGTGTCGGCGGGTAGCCGACACTTATCAGCAGGGAAATGACGAACTGCTTGTCAGCGGATTTGCCTATCACCTGCGCAGCACCTACACCGAAGAGAAGCTGCGCGAATTGAACGAAAAAGCCTTCGGCCTCGGCTGGAGCAAATGGGTGGACGATGCCGACGGCGACAACCATAGCGTGTTCTTTCTGGCCTTCCACGAGTCTCACCGCAAAGTGCAGCTCAACCTCGGCTACGCCTACCAGACCTATTGGGGTCCGCGAGACGGTTTGCAGGCGGGCCTCGGTTATACCGCCATGATCGTGCAGCGGCCCGATATCGCCAAGGGCGTGCCGATCCCCGCGCTGCTGCCGGTGGCATCCTTGCGGTATGGGCAGGCGAGCTTGATGGCGAGTTTCATTCCCACGCTCAACGGCGGCATCAACAATGGCAGTGTGTTATTTCTCTTTGGGCGTTATGCATTCAAGTAGGAGCCCAGCATGAAAGTCTTGGTCGTTGGCAATGGCGGGCGCGAACACGCGCTGGCCTGGAAACTCGCCCAGTCGGCGCGGGTGAGCAAGGTGCTGGTGGCTCCCGGCAATGCCGGCACGGCGCGCGAACCCGGCGTCGCCAACCGGCCGGCGAACCAAGTGGCACAATGGCTGCAGTTGGCGCGAGAGGAGGGAGTAAGCCTCACGGTCGTCGGGCCGGAAGCGCCGCTGGCGGCGGGGATAGTCGACGCGTTTCGGACCGAGGGTTTGCGTGTCTTCGGCCCGACCCAGGCCGCAGCGAGGCTGGAGAGCTCGAAAGATTTCGCCAAAGCCTTCATGGCCCGCCATGGCATACCGACGGCAAAATACCAGACCTTCACCGACCCGGTCGCGGCCAAAGCCTATGTGCGGGCGGAAGGCGCGCCGATCGTAATCAAGGCTGACGGCCTTGCGGCCGGCAAAGGTGTGGTGGTGGCGCAAACGCTCTCCGAGGCGGAAGCGGCGATTGATGCCATGTTGGTCGGCAACCGCATGGGCGATGCCGGTGCTCGGGTGGTGATCGAAGAGTGCCTGCAAGGGGAGGAAGCGAGTTTCATCGTCATGGTCGACGGCAAAGAGGTGTTGCCCCTGGCCTCGAGCCAGGACCACAAGCGCCTCAAGGATCACGACCAAGGGCCCAACACCGGCGGCATGGGCGCTTATTCACCGGCGCCGGTGGTCACACCCGCGCTGCACGCGCGCATCATGCGCGAGATCATTCAGCCCACGGTGACGGGTATGGCCGCGGAGGGGGTTCCCTTCAGCGGGTTTCTTTACGCAGGGGTGATGATCGACGAGGGCGGAAACCCGCGCACGCTGGAGTTCAACTGCCGCATGGGCGACCCCGAGACCCAGCCCATATTGATGCGCCTGAAGAGCGATCTGTTCGAGTTGATTAACGCCGCGGTCGATGGACGCCTCGACCAAGTCGAGGCGGACTGGGACCGCCGCGCCAGTTTGGGCGTGGTGCTCGCCGCCGCGGGTTACCCCGAGGATCCGCGCAAGGGGGATGCCGTCACCGGCTTGCCGGCCGCGGCAGAAGATTGCCATGTCTTCCATGCCGGCACCCAACTCGCCGACCAGGCCGTCCTTACATCGGGCGGTCGCGTGCTGTGCGTCACCGCGCTGGGCGACACCCTGCGCCAAGCGCAGCGCCGCGCCTACGAAGCCGTCGCCGGCATTTCTTTCGAGGGTATGCAATACCGGCAAGACATCGGTTTTCGCGCTTTGGGCCGGCGCGGCTAGGGCTGGCCCTTGGGGTATGGACTCCCGCGACCCTGAAGTTGCCGCAGGCTATTTCCAGGCGCTGCAAGCGCGCCTGGTGGAAGCGCTGAGCAAACTCGACGGGCAGGCCTTTCGGCTAGACCCATGGCAGCGGCCGGGCGGCGAGGGGCTCACTGCGGTGAGCGAAGAAGGCCGCTTGTTCGAGCGCGGCGGAGTGGCTTTTTCAAAGATTTCCGGAACCAATTTGCCGCCCGCGGCCACGGTCCGCAAACCTGAACTAGCCGGCCGCCGCTATTTCGCGACCGGTGTGTCTTTGGTGCTCCATGCTTGGAATCCCTATGTGCCGACGGTGCACCTCAACTTGCGTTTTTTCCAGGCAGAGACAGATGGCGAAGAACCCGTCTGGTGGTTTGGCGGCGGCACTGACCTCACCCCGGTATATGGCTTCGAAGAAGACGCGCGACACTTCCATCGCACTTGCCGCGACGCCCTGGCCCCATTCGGCGCCGACTTGTATCCCCGATTCAAGGCGCAGTGCGACCGCTATTTCTATTTGCCGCATCGGCAAGAGACGCGGGGCATCGGCGGAGTGTTTTTTGACGACTTGAACGAAGGCGGGTTTGCGCATTGCTTCGCGCTGGTGCAAGCGCTGGGCGAGGCTTTCCTTGCCGCCTATGGTCCCATCGTGGAACGCCGCCGAGCGTTTCCCTATGGCGATCGAGAGCGCGATTTTCAACTCTACCGCCGCGGGCGCTACGTCGAATTCAATCTCGCCTTCGATCGGGGCACACTCTTCGGCTTGCAGTCGGGCGGGCGCACCGAGTCCATACTCATGTCGCTGCCGCGCGAAGTGCGCTGGCGCTACGACTGGCGACCGGAGCCCGGCACCCCCGAAGCGCGCCTGGCCGAAGAATTTCTGATTCCTCGCGATTGGTTGCAATGAAAAAGACCCCGGACGCTCATCTCGTCGAAACCCGTCTCAACGGGCGCGATGTCTTTCGCGGCCGCCTGCTCGATGTCAAACAGGACACGGTGCGCTTGCCCGACGGCGGCGAGGCCTTGCGCGAATACATCGTGCATCCCGGAGCGGTGATGGTCATCCCGGTGTTGCCCGAGGGCAAGCTCCTGTTCGAGCGGCAATATCGTTATCCGCTGGCGCGCGTTTTGATCGAATTTCCGGCGGGCAAACTCGATCCCGGCGAAGATCCGCTCACCGCGGCACAGCGCGAGCTGCTGGAAGAAACGGGCTATCGGGCGACGCGCTGGCGGCATCTCCTCGACATGCATCCGGTGGTGTCTTATTCCAATGAACAGATCGCCATTTATCTCGCCGAAGATCTCGAACGCATGGGCGAGGCCACACTCGATCACGGCGAATTCGTCGAAACGCTGATCGCAACGCGCGAAGAGGCGCTGGAGTGGATGCGCGAAGGGCGGATCACCGACGCGAAAACCATGCTGGGCCTTTTGCTGCTAGAGCAGGGCTGGTGAATCGCATGACCGACGCCAAGCGGCTTTTCATTCGCGGTCGCGTGCAAGGGGTGGGCTTTCGCGAAAGCATGCGCCTCAAGGCCGAAGAAATCGGTGTCGTCGGCTGGGTGCGCAACTGCCGCGACGGTTCGGTGGAAGCCGTGGTCGGCGGCGACGCGGCGAGCGTGCAGCGCATGATCGCTTGGGCGCGCCGCGGCCCGCCGGCAGCACAGGTCGAGCGGGTGGAAGTGAGCGACCTGGCGGCGGACGAATTACAAGGGGTGCGGGGCTTTCACCGGGCAACAACGGGCTGAGCGCAAAGCAGAAGGGTCAGGCGGTTTGCGAACCCCTGAAGCATCCTGCAGGCCAAGACCGCAAGGACGGGTCTTGCCATGAAACGCGATATCGCGTTTAATCGGTTCCAGACAAGTCGTGTCAACCCGGAAACGATCACTTGTACTCGGACCTTGCGGCGCTTGCGTTCATCATTCAGGCGTGGATGGGGGAGAATCGATGATTGCATCCGCATCTGAAGACCAGCACGGCAAGAAAGTCGTTCGCGAGTACAGAGGCTATGGCGCCATGGGCGGCGGAGCGCTCGGGCTCATAGTCGCCGTGGTCGCCATCGGGCCCAATCTGGCGCTCTGGAGCGCGTCGACCGACTTGGTGGTGGTTTTGTCTTGTGCTATTGGCGGAGCGGTCTTTGGCTGCCTGGTCGCCTCGCTTGCGAAGTTCTTTTCGCGCGGCGGCGGCGATGCGCTGTCTTGCAGTACCGAAGGTGGCTTCGATGCCCGCGACGCGAGCAAAGGGAGCGTGGATGAAACGGGCGCTTCCAGTTGGGACGTGAATGACGATTGAGCCCGCTTGGCTTGCCTGCGGCAGAGGCCCATTACCCCGCGGTCCTGCCTAGGCGGCGGGCACTGGCGCAGCGCCTTTCACTGCCAATTTGTGTATCCCTAGCGATGTGGCCCTATCTGCAAACCGCGCGCTGGAAGCTACGCCCCGCCCATCTCGGCGATCTATTCGCGCTCCAAACGGCGACCAGGGACCCGCGTTTCCCCGAGAATCTTCCCCTGGCGCAGCGGGCCAAAGAGAATCGGCTGGAGCTCTGGCTTAACCGCATGATCGAGCCGGCGGGCGGCACCCGGCTGTGAACCATCACTGCGGCGAGCAGGGCTTGGCGAAGTGCCTCGTGAACAATGCCCGGTTGCGGTGTCTGCCGGTCATCTTGCCTTCCTGAAGGCGAATCCCCCGATAGCGCGATGATAGGTGACGACGCGGAAAACCAATCCTCGCCGGGCATCCGCGGCGATCGACCCCCTTGGTTCGGGTTGCGGCAAGGTGTGCCGCCGCTTGTAATTTCGACGTCTGCGGGGCCCTTCAGAGTCTAGGCCGCCTGCTCTCCCAGATAAGCTTCTCGCACCTTGGGGTCATCCAAAAGCTGCTTGGCCTCCCCGCTTAGACTGATGCTGCCGCTTTCCATCACATAGCCGCGGCTGCTGATTTGTAAAGCCACTTTGGCGTTTTGTTCGATCAGCAGGATGGTGACCCCTTGCGCCGAGATGGCGCGCACGGTCTCAAAGACCTTCTTCACCATCAAGGGCGCAAGGCCCATCGAGGGTTCGTCGAGCAGAAGCAGCTTGGGCTTCGAAAGAATCGCCCGGCCCATGGCGAGCATCTGTTGTTCGCCGCCGGAGAGTGTGCCTGCCGCTTGCTTGCGCCGTTCGCGCAGGCGGGGGAAAAGCTCGAAGACCTTTTCGGTATCTTCTTTGATCGCGCCGTGATCGCTGCGCGTGTAAGCACCCATAGCGAGATTTTCCTCGATGGTCAGCTGGCCGAAGATGCCACGGCCTTCCGGCACCATCGCCAAGCCGCGGCGCACCAGCTCGAAAGAGCGCGTGCCGGTGATGTTTTCGCCTTGATAGAGCACCTTGCCATCGCTGGCCTTGACCAGGCCACAAATCGCTTTCAAGGTGGTGGTCTTGCCCGCGCCGTTGGCGCCGATGAGGCAGACCAGCTCGCCTTCGTTGACCGTGAGATCGATTCCCTTGACAGCTTTGATGCCGCCATAAGCAACCTTGAGGTCCTTGAGTTCCAAGACGGGCTTCATGCCGCCTCCGCGTCGTCGAGGGAGCCGCCGAGATAAGCCTCGATGACTCGGGGATCGTTTTGCACTTCTGCCGGGGAGCCTTCCGCGATGCGTTTGCCGTAATCGAGCACCAGCACCCGGTCGCAAAGCCCCATGACCAGGCTCATGTCATGTTCGATCAGCAGTATGGTGGTGCCGTCGGCCCGTATCGATTCCAGCAAACCTCGCAGCGCAAGTTTCTCGGTCGCGTTCATACCTGCAGCGGGTTCATCGAGGGCAAGCAGCAGCGGTTCGGTGGCAAGCGCCCGGGCGATTTCCAGCCGCCGTTGATCGCCGTAGGAAAGGTGCTTGGCGAGGCTATTGGCGCGTTCGGCCACGCCCACATACTTGAGCAGACTGTGCGCGCGTTTGGCGATGGCGTCTTCTTCGGCGAGCGTCGCGCGGTCACGGAAGATGGCGCCAAACACGCCGGCCTTGGTGCGCACATGCCGGCCGATCATCACGTTCTCCAGGGCCGACAAGTTGCCAAAAAGGCGAATGTTCTGGAAAGTGCGCGCTATACCTTGTTCGGCCACTTGGTTGGGTTTGAGCCCGACGAGCGAGCGGCCGTTGAATTCGAAACCACCTTCTTCAGGGATGTAAATGCCGGTGAGGACGTTGAAAAGCGTGGTCTTGCCGGCGCCGTTGGGGCCGATGAGCCCGTAAATTTCGCCGCGCCGGATAGTGAAGGCAACTTCGGAAAGCGCCTGCAAACCGCCAAATCGCTTGCCCACGCCCTTGGCGTGCAGAAGAACTTCGCTCATCACTGTGCTCCTGCCAATTCGCGTTTTCTCACCGCTGAAGGCCACAAGCCCGCTGGCCGGAACAGCATGACCAGAATCAGCGCCAGGCCAAAAATCAGCATGCGGATTGTTTCCGGGTCAACGATCTTCCGCCCGAAAACCGCCATTTGCAGAGGCTCCACCGTGAATCGCAGGGCTTCTGGGAGCACGGTCAGCAAAATCGCGCCGAGGATCACACCGCCGATGTTACCCATGCCGCCCAGCACCACCATGGCGAGCACCATGACCGACTCCAGCAGGCCAAAGCTCTCCGGGCTCACGAATCCCTGAATGGCCGAGAACAAGCCTCCGGCGACACCGCCGAAGGAAGCACCCATGGCAAAAGCGAGCAGTTTGACGTCGCGCGTGTTGATCCCCATGGCCCGCGCTGCGATTTCATCCTCCCGTATCGCTTCCCAGGCGCGACCGATGCGCGAGTTCTGCAGCCGGATGTTGAGGGCGACGATAAGCAGGGTCAGGATGACCAGCAAATAGTAATACTTCTGCGGTCCGGAGAATGGGATGCCCAGCAGAGTCTCGGTCTTGCCGAAAGAGAAGCCGCCGAGCGTAATGGGGTCGATCAAGGTGATTCCCTGAGGGCCGTTGGTAATGTTCACCGGCGTATTGAGGTTATTCAGGAAGATGCGCACGATCTCGCCGAAACCGAGAGTGACAATCGCCAGGTAGTCGCCTCGCAGCTTCAGGGTGGGCGCACCCAGGATAACGCCAAAGAAGCATGCGAAACCCGCTCCGATCGGCAGGATGACCCAGAAGGGCAGATGCAGATCGAAATGCGGCGAGGCGAGGAAGGCGTACACATAAGCGCCCACGGCGTAGAAGGCGATGTAACCCAAGTCGAGCAGGCCGGCAAAACCCACGACGATGTTGAGCCCCAGGGCGAGCATGATATAGAGCAGCGCAAAATTCACTACACGCACCCAGGCCGTGCCGCCGAGGGCGGCGACGAAGGGCACCAATGCCAGCACCAGGCCGATGACCGCCACGGCTCCCCAGAGTACCGCGGGGTTTTTGGTTTTGATGAAGGTATGCATGAGTCCTCCCTCTTCTAGGCGCGATCGCCGACGCGTTCGCCCAACAAGCCCGAGGGACGAAACACCAGCACGACGATCAACACCGCAAACGCGAACACATCCTGGTAATGGCTGCCGAGAAAACCCCCGGTCAAATCCCCGATGTAACCCGCCCCAAGCGCTTCGATGACACCCAGCAGCACGCCGCCCAACATGGCGCCACCCAGGTTGCCGATACCCCCCAGCACTGCCGCGGTAAAGGCCTTGAGGCCCAAGATGAAGCCCATGTGGTAGTGTGCGATGCCGTAGTACAAAGTCACCAGAACCCCGGCGACCGCTGCGAGGGCGGCGCCGATCAGGAAGGCGGCCGAAATCACGGTGTTGATGTCGATGCCCATCAAACCCGCGACTTGTTGATTCTGAGCCGTGGCGCGCATCGCCATGCCGAGACGAGTTTTGTGCACGATCAGCAACAATCCGGCCATGATGAGGGCTGCGACGCCGATGATGAGGATTTGCAGGTCGGTGATCACCGCGCCTCCGAGCTCGATCGGCGAAGGTTTGGCGATGTCGGGAAAGTTGAGGTAGTTTCGCCCCCAAATCATCATCGCCACGTTCTGCAATACGATGGATACGCCGATGGCGGTGATCAGCGGCGCCAGGCGCGGCGCCGAACGGAGCGGCCGATAGGCGACCCGCTCGGCGGTGTAGGCAATGGCCATACAGACCGGAATGGCCACGGCCAAACCAACCAGTATGACTAGCCCGGGAGGCAGGCCGAGCTGCACGCCCAGGAGCGCCTGCACGACCGAAAGCGCGATCATCGCGCCGAACATGACTACCTCGCCGTGAGCGAAGTTGATCAAGCCGATGATGCCGTAGACCATGGTGTAACCCAGGGCGACGAGCGCGTACACGCTGCCCAGGGTCAGGCCATTGATGATTTGCTGGAGAAATATCTCCATGTCTCCTCCTCCACATCCTTGCCGCGCATTTTGTGCGATTTGTGCGTCCGCTGCAGCAAAGGCGGACGAATGCCGACAGGATAACAAAAACGGCGCCATCGGCGCCGTTTTTGCTACGTATTTTTCTTCAAACCGCCGTAGAGGCCTCGGCGGTTTTGCTTCTTGTCGATTACTTCTTCGGCTCAGCCTTGGGAGCAGCCGGAGCCGCAGCCGCCGGAGCGGGAGCCGCAGCCGCGCCACCCACGGTCGACAGCGGATTGAGCTTGCCGTCCTTGACCGAGTAGATGGTGATCAAGCCGTGCTTGGTGTCGCCCTTCTCGTCGAACTCGACCTTGGCGGTCACGCCGTCGTGCGACAGCGCGGCCAGCGCCGGCAGATACTTGGCCGGGTCGGTGGAGTTGGCCTTCTTCATCGCCGCGACCAGCGCCATGGTGGCGTCGTAGGCGTAGGGCGCGTACACCTGGATCTGGCCGTACTTCTTGGTGAAGCGATCCTGGAAGTCCTTGGCGTTAGGCATCTTGTCGATGGGCAGACCGGCTTGCGAGCAGTAGTGCGCTTCGTTGGCGCCAGCGGAGAGTTTGGTCCATTCGGCGGTGCAGGCACCGTCGCCGGAAATGAAGGCAGCCTTGATGCCCAGTTCCTTCATCTGCTTGACCATCGGGCCGGCCTGGGCGTCCATGCCGCCGTACATGATCACGTCGGGCTGCTTGCCCTTGATCTTGGTAAGAATGGCTTTGAAGTCGGTCGCTTTGTCGGTGGTGTATTCACGCGCCACCACTTTGGCGCCCAGCGCTTCGGCGGCCTTCTGGGTTTCGTTGGCCAAGCCTTCGCCGTAGGCGGTCTTGTCGTCAATGATGGCGATCTTCTTGGCCTTCAGTTCCTTGACCGAGAATTCGCCCAGGGCGCTACCCTGCTGCACGTCGTTGGCGATCACACGGAAGGCGGTCTTGAAGCCTTGCTGCGTGTACTTGGGATTGGTCGCGGACGGCGAAATCTGGGGAATGCCGGCGTCGGTGTAGATCTTCGAGGCCGGGATGGTGGTGCCGGAGTTCAGGTGGCCGACCACGCCGACCACTTTGGCGTCCACGAGTTTTTGCGCCACGACGGTACCGGTCTTGGGATCGGCCTGATCGTCTTCGCCCAAGAGTTCAAACTTAATCTTCTTGCCGTCGATTTCGACGCCCTTGGCATTGGCGTCTTCCACTGCCAGGCGAGCACCGTTTTCGTTGTCCTTGCCCAGGTGAGCGATCGGACCGGTCAGCGGGCCGACGTGACCCAGTTTGACGACGACTTCGGGTTTTGCGGGTGCTTCAGCTTTGGGGGCAGGGGCGGCGGGCTTGGGTTCTTCCTTCTTGCCACAGCCGTAAACCCCAACCAGGGCAGCGGCAACCAAAGTCAGACCCAGCGTGCGGACGTGATTCATTCGTGGTTCTCCTCTCCGAGTGTATAGAACTAGTACGGGCGCAAATGTACTAGGGGAAATCTCGGCTTGGCCCTCGCGTTGGTGATTTGCGGGCGAAGTCGGCCTTCCCGACGCAAAAAACAAGGCAGGGATTATCTGCTTGAGCTTGGGCTTTGTCAAACCGCAGTCGCCGTCTGCGGCAGCAGATCCTTGCGTTCTGTCCCGCGAATCTCGCAATCAACCCTTGGTTTCCGCAATTCGTCGCAACGGGGTTTCGGCGGCCGGCTCGGAGATTTAGTCTCCCGCCATCCAATTCCGGAACCCGGCGCATCCAATGTGCAGCCGGGGGTGGCGGCCATGGAGCTCCGGATCATCCGTCCGGAGCAAAGGGAAGGGAGTCGATGATGATCAAGATGACGAAGAAACGGGTGGTTTGGGTTCTGGGCGTGGTGCTTGCGGTGGGTCTGGTCAGCGGCGGCATCGTCGCTCGCGCCAGCAAAAAGGCCTCGGTTCCCGAGGCCAAGAATGCGCCGGTGACCTTGGAGTTTTCCCCGGCGGACCTAACACGCCTTGAAGCCGTTGCCCTGCGGCCAAGACTGAGGGTTTCGGGGAGCCTGCAGCCCTTGCGTCAAACGGTAGTTAAGGCCAAGGTTTCGGGCGAAATCAAAACGCTTTCCGCGCGGGAAGGTGATGCCGTGGCGGCGGGTCAGATACTGGCGCAGTTTGATACCGCTGATTTGGAAACCCGCCTGGCGGAGAAGATCGGCAATCAGGAATCTGGGCGGGCGCAACTGGCGCTGGCAGAAAAGAACCGCGCCAACAACCAGGCGCTGCTCAAACAGGGGTTCATTTCGCAGAATGCTTACGACAACGCGGTGAGCGCTTATGACACCAACCGCGGCACGCAGCAGGCCTGGGAGGCTCAGGCGCGGCTGGCGCGCAAGGCCCTGGCGGACGCAACGGTGAGCACTCCCCTCGCCGGCATCGTCGCCAAGCGCCATGTGCTCGTCGGCGAGCGCGTCTCAGTGGAGGCGCCGCTTTTTACCGTGGTGGACCTTGGCGAACTGGAACTCCAGGCACCGATGCCCGCGGTCGATGTGCCGCGGGTGAAGCCCGGCATGGCGGTGAGCTTGCGGGTCGACGGTTTTGGCGAAGAGTCATTTGGCGGGCGAATCACCAGGATCAACCCGATGGCCGAACCGGGAACGCGCTCCATCATGGTTTATGTCAGTTTGGCAAACCCAGGGGCGAGACTGAAAGCCGGGATGTTCGCCAACGGCGAGATCGAGCTCGCCGCGACGCAGCCCGTGCCGACCTTGCCGATGACCGCGGTGCGCAGCGAGAACGGCGAGAACTACGCCTGGCTCCTGGAAGACGGCAAGTTGACTCGCCGTAGGCTCGCACTGGGGCAGCGGGACGACACCCAAGGCCGAGTCGAGGTCGTGCGCGGCGTGTCCCAAGAAACTTGGGTCCTGGCCGGAAAATTCGATCTCATCAAAGAGGGTCAGGCCGGCAAGGTCAAGACCGAACCGCTGCAGCCCGGCCCGGTCGCGGCACGCTAATCGCAGTCTCGCCGGGGCGCCGGATGGGCGCCCGAAGAATTCCCACGAACAGGGACTAAGGCCATGTGGATCACGCGCATCAGCATCAAGAACCCCGTATTTGCCACCATGATGATGGTGGCGCTTTTGGTACTCGGTTTGTTCTCTTACCATCGTCTCGCCATCGACCAGATGCCTGACGTGGACATACCCATCGCCGTGGTGTATGTCGCCTATCCGGGCGCTTCCCCCGAAGCGGTGGAGACCGATTTGTCCAAGAAGATCGAGGACGCGCTCAATCCGGTCAACGGGGTGCGTCACATTCGTTCCCGCTCGCGCGAAGGCAGCAGCCTGGTGATCGTCGAGTTCGATCTCAAAACCGACATCAATGTTGCCATGCAGGAGGTGCGTGACAAACTCTCGCAAATTCGACCGAGTTTTCCTCGCGACGCAAAAGATCCCTACATTTCCAAAGCCGACAGCGACGACGATCAGCCCGTGGTCAGCATCGCACTGAGCTCGGAGAAGCGCAGCTTGCGCGAGCTCACGAGTCTTGCCGAGCAGCTGGTCAAGAAGCGGATGGAAAATGTCCGCGGCGTGGGAACGGTGACGCTCAGCGGCGGCGTGAAGCGCGAAGTCCAGGTTCAGCTCAAGCCCGAGGCGATGCGTGCTTTGAGCATCGGGGTGGATCAGGTCATCGCCGCGTTGCGCTCCGAAAACCAGGATATGCCCGCGGGTTCGGTAAGCCTCGGCCGCGAGGAGAGGCTGGTTCGGGTCGAGGGCCGCCTCCCCAGCCCGGAAGCTTTCGGCCGGATTATCGTCGCACGACGCAATGGAGTGCCGATTTACCTCGACCAGGTCGCGCACTTGGTCGATGGCCAAGCCGAGGAAAGCTCGATTGCGCGAGTCGACGGGCAGCGTGCCGTCAGCCTGGAGATGGTGAAGATCCGCGGTAGCAACACCGTTGAAGTCGGCGCCGGACTGATCGAGGCCGTGGACGCACTCAAGAAAGAACTGCCACCGGATGTCAAGGTGCAAGTGCTCTCGAACAACGCGCGCTTCATTCAGTCCGCGGTCAGCAACGTGCAGCAAACCATCCTCGAAGGCGCCTTGCTGACGGTGCTGATCGTTTTTTTGTTCCTTCATTCCTGGCGCAGCACGGTAATCACCGGGCTTACTCTGCCCATAGCCGTGATCGCGACCTTTACAGCGCTATTTGCCTTCGGTTTCACCCTGAATTTCCTCACCCTCATGGCACTGTCACTGTGCATCGGGCTCTTGATCGACGATGCCATCGTGGTGCGGGAGAACATCGTTCGCCACCTCGCCATGGGCAAAGACCACCTCACCGCGGCGCGGGAAGGCACCGACGAGATCGGTCTGGCGGTGATGGCGACCACTTTTGCCATTGTCGCGGTCTTTTTGCCCGTCGCGTTTATGGGCGGCATCATCGGGCGGTTCTTCTACCAATTCGGAATCACGGTCACCGTCGCGGTTCTGGTTTCCTTGTTCGTGAGTTTCACGCTGGATCCAATGTTGTCCAGTGTTTGGGCAGATCCGCCCGAGAACCGGTTCAAGCGCCTGCCATGGCTCAAGCGCTTGATGGATCGCTTCGAATCCTTGGTTCAAGGAGCGCACGGGACCTATGGGCGCGTGCTGGGCTGGGCCTTGCAGCATCGCGGCAAAGTGCTCGTCATCGCTTCCCTCAGCTTTGTCGGGAGCTTCTTCTTGGTGCCCCTGATCGGCAGCGAGTTCATCCCCAAGTCGGATGAATCCGAACTGACCCTGAGGCTATCGACTCCCGTCGGCTCCAGCCTCGCCTATACCGAGGCCAAGACTGCGCAAGTGGAGCAGGCCTTGAGGGATTTCCCGGAAGTGCGCCTCGTTTACTCGCGCGTCGGCACCAACAATGGCAAGAACACTGCTTTCATCAACGTTCAGTTGCAGCCTCGGGCTGCGAGGCAAAAAACCCAGACTGAACTGGAAAATGCCTTTCGCGAGCGCGTGCGCCCCATTGCCGGAGTCGAACTGTCCGTCGGTTGGAACAAACCCATTCAATTGGCGGTGCTGGGGCCCGATTCCAGCGAGCTCACGCGGTTATCCAAGTCCATTCAGCAGCAAATCGCCGGGGTGAAAGGCGTTACCGACGTGGAGAGCAGCGAGAAGGCGGCCAACCCGACGCTGGCGATTCGCGTGAACCGCGATCTGGCCAGCGACCTGGGTTTGTCGGTGGGCCAAATCGCCGCCGCGGCGCGGCCGCTGATCGCGGGCGACGCGGTGACCACCTGGCTCGCCCCTGACGGCCAGAATTACGATGTTACGGTGCGTCTGGCCGAACGCGACCGTCGGGCGCTTGCTGACTTGGGCGAGATTCCCCTGGTCGCCGGCAGTGGCGCCGGCGCACCGCGCGTGGTGCCGCTGCGCCAGGTGGCCGACTTGGTGCCGACCTCCTCGCCCAAGTCCATCGAGCGGCTGGACTTGCAGCGCATGGTGACCATCTCCGCCAACGTCGAAGGACGGCCAGCGGGCGATGCCGGCAATGAGGTGACCGCCTTGACCAAAAAAATGGAACTGCCGCCGGGTTACCGCTTCCACGTTGGCGGATCGACCAAAGACATGGAAGAGTCCTTCGTTTATGCGCTGATGGCCCTGGGCATGGCAGTGGTCTTCATCTACCTCATCCTCGCCTCACAATTTGGCAGCTTTCTGCAACCGCTCGCCATCATGGCGTCGCTGCCCTTGTCCTTGATCGGGGTGTTTCTGGCGCTGCTCATCACCGGCAGCACGCTGAACATCTTCTCGATCATCGGCTTCATCATGTTGATGGGTCTGGTGACCAAAAATGCCATTCTGCTGGTGGATTTCACCAATCAGGCGCGCCGGGAGGGCCATAGCCTCGACGAGGCGATTGCCGCCGCCGGCCAAGTTCGCCTCAGACCCATTTTGATGACCACGGCCGCGATGATATTTGGCATGCTGCCTTTGGCGTTGGGTGTGGGGGAAGGCGGCGAGGGCAATGCCACCATGGGGCGGGCCATCATCGGCGGAGTGATTACCTCGACCTTGCTGACCCTGGTGGTGGTGCCGGTCATTTATTCCTATCTCGACCGCTGGTCCCACCGCGGCGGGAAAGCGTCGCTGACCGCGGGAGGTGCCCTGCCGGCCGCGTCGCCCCTGGACAAGCTGGTATAATTCAGGGCCTTGCGTGAGACCCCTTATCGGACTTGGATTGAACCATGGACTTCGAGCTAGCCCGTCACAACATGATCGAACAACAGATTCGCACCTGGGACGTGCTGGACCCCGAGGTGCTCAATTTGCTGCGCAAAGTGAAGCGCGAGGAGTATGTCTCGCCAGCCTATCAGGCGTTGGCCTTTGCTGATTTGGAATTGCCGCTCCTTAATGGCAAAAAGATGTGGCAGCCCAAGCTCGAGGCCAGGGTGATTCAGGAGCTGGCGGTCAAGCCAGGTGAGCGGGTTTTGGAGGTTGGCACGGGCAGCGGTTACCTGACGGCGTTGCTGGCGCATCGAGCGCTGCAGGTCGTCAGCGTCGAGATCGATGCCGAGCTCTCGGCGCTGGCGCAAAAGCGCCTCACCCAGCATAGCGTGAATAACGTCACCTTGATCGTCGGCGACGCGGCGCGCGGCTGGAACGAAAACGGACCCTACGATGTCACGGTGTTTACCGCCTCAAGCCCAGTGCTGCCAGAAGCGGCTCTGAACAGCCTTCGCCCCGGCGGGCGGATGTTCATCGTCACCGGCGAGGCGCCGGTGATGACCGCCCAGTTGCTGCAGAAGCGCGAAGACGGCAGCGTGCGCGGGCAGACGCTTTTCGAAACTTGCCTCGATCCCTTGGCCAACGCCTTGGAGTCCGAGCGCTTCGTCTTCTGAGGCTCGGCCCGGCGAGTTTCGCTGCGCCACCATCGAGTCTTCACAAAGGAAACGGAAAACCAATGAAACTTCGAATCTTGGCTCTTGCCCTCGGTCTTTGCGCGGCGCCCGCAGTTCTGGCCGAGGACCTGTTGCAGATCTATCGCGAAGCCGTGACCCAGGACGCGGCCTTGGCGGCAGCCCGCGCGACCTGGCGCGCCACGCAAGAAAAAGCGGTACAAGGCCGGGCCGGGTTGCTTCCCAACGTGAGTTTGTCGGCTAACGTTACGCAGACCAACCTGGATTCCCGCATCAAGTCCGAACCGCCGCTCGATACCGAGCGGGACTACCACAGCCACGGGTTCACGCTTTCGGCGAGCCAGCCTTTGTATCGAATGCAGAATTTCATCGCCTACGACCAAGCCAAGCAGCAAGTCGGGCAGGCCGATTTTGTGCTGGGTGCGGCGGAACAGGATTTGGCCTTGCGTGTGGCACAGGCCTATTTTGATGCGCTGCTGGCGGCCGATGGCGTCAGCTTGGCCGCAGCTCAGAAGGCTGCGGTAAGCCAGCAACTGGCGCAGGCGAAGCGCAATTTCGAAGTCGGCACGGCCACCATCACCGACACCAATGAGGCGCAAGCCAAATACGATCAGATCGTGGCGCAGGAAATCGCCGCGCAAAACGATCGCGAAATCAAGTACCGCGCCCTGCAGTCCATCATCGGGAGGATCCCCAAGTCGCTCAGCGTATTAGGACCGGCGCTCGAACTGCGCGGCCCCGACCCCGCGAGCATGGACTCTTGGGTGGAACGTGCCGAAAAGGCGGGATGGGCCGTGCGGATTGCGGAGGCGACCCTCGAAATCGCGCGCTTGGAAGTCGACCGCAACCGTGCCGGACACCAGCCCACGCTGGATCTGGTGGCCAGCTACAACGACACGCGCTCCAGCGCATCCTCTTTGAGCAGTTTCGGCAGCAATTCCAAAACCGGGCAAATCGGCCTGCAAGTGGCGATCCCGCTTTATGCCGGCGGCGCTTTGAGCTCCAAGGTGAGGGAAGCCGCCGCCAACCAGGAGAAGTCTCGCCAGGATGTCGAAGGCGCCCGGCGGGCGGCTTCGCTTTCGGCGCGGCAGGCGTACCTAGGGGTGACCAACGGCATTGCGCAGGTCAAGGCCTTGCAGCAGGCGCTGGTTTCTGCCGATACTGCGCTCGCCTCGTCGAGAGTCGGCATGGAAGTGGGGGTGCGCACCAACGTTGACGTGCTCAACGCGCAGCAGCAGGTTTACCAGGTGCGGCGCGACTTGGCCGCCGCCACTTATACTTATTTGATGAGTCTCTTGAAACTCAAGGCCGCCGTCGGGGAGCTGCGCGAAGTCGACCTCGAAGCCTTCAACCGCTACCTCGTGGCGGGTTGATCCGCGAATCCAGGGCGGGTTTCAGCCACCCCAATAGACGCTGCGCCGCGCCGCGGTGGGCCGCGGTGAAAGCGAGCCCAGCGTCGGCCATTTGTCGCCTGCGGGAGGGATCGGCAGCGAGTTCTTGCACCGCGGCGAGCAACTGGGAAGAGTCCGCGACTTGAACCGCCGCACCATGAGCAATGGCTTGCGCGGCCGCTTCGGCAAAGTTGAAGACTGAGGGTCCGAGGAGGACGGGCTTACCCGCGGCGCAGGCTTCGATCAGATTGTGCGCGCCAAAGGGCAACAAACTGCCGCCGATGAATGCCAAATCGGAGGCCGAATAATAGGCCGGCATTTCGCCCATGGTGTCGCCCAAGACGACCTGAACCGAATCGTCCAGGGAGAGCTCCTGGGAGCGACGAGTAAAGCGCAACCCGCGCCGCGCAAGGAGGGCAGCGACTTCCTCGAAGCGCTGAGGATGGCGCGGCACGATTACTAGCAGCAGATTGTCGAGCGGAGGGCGGGATGCCAGCGCGTCAAGAATCAGCGCTTCCTCCCCTTCGCGCGTGCTGCCCGCAACCCAAAGCATCCGCGCTTCCCCCCACAGCGCGCGCAAGCGTGCTCCCAGCAGCAAGGCGGCATCCGGCACGGCGCAATCGAACTTCAGGTTGCCGGTGACGATCGGTGTAGGAGCACCCAGCGCGGCGAGCCGAGCAGCATCCGTCGACGTTTGCGCAGCTACCCCGGCGAGCGAGGCGAAAGCGGTCCGCCCGAAAGATCCCAAACGCTGATAACCCAGGGCGCTTCGGGCGGATAAGCGCGCATTGAGCAGATACACAGGCACGTCAAAGTGCTGCGCCTCGCGAAGAAGGGTCGGCCAGATTTCGGTTTCCATCAGCATTCCCGCGACCGGGCGGAAGTGTCCAAAGAAAGACTTCACTGCGCCGCGATAGTCCCAAGGCAACCAGGCTTGAAGAACGCGCGGATTTTTCCAAGCGGCGCCCGCCTCCCGCCCGGTCGCGGTAAGGTGGGTGAGCAAGATGCGAATTTCTGGGTAGGCTTGAAGCAATGCCGACACCAGGGGTTGTACGGCGCGGGTTTCGCCCAGCGAGACGGCATGTATCCAAATCAGCGGTGTTTCGGTCGGCGCGGGTTCATCATATCGACCCAGACGTTCGCGCCAACGAGTGCGATAGCCGGGCTCCTTGCGACCCCGCCACCAAATTCGGGCAAGCAGCGCCGGGACCAGCGCTCGACCAAAGATACGATAAACAGTGCCGATCATGGCTAGGGCCTGCGGATTATGCGAGCGCTCAGCGACGGGTTTCGAGCAGACCCAGCAACCGATTGCGGACCTCGGCCACGGTTGGGACCGATCGAGCGCCGCCCAGGTTGATCGCCGGCGCGCGTCCGGCGCAGGCCCCGGTGAGACTCGGATCGCTGGCCAGATAAAGAGCGAGCACCGGGCAACCAACGGCAGCGGCGAGATGCACGAGTCCGGTATCGACGCCGATGGCGGCGCGAGCGCCGGCCAGGAGCCTGGCCAGTTCAGTGAGCGATAAGGCGGGCAGCACTTGCGCCCCGGCGCAAGCGGCGGCGATCGAGTCGGCACGTTTGCGTTCGGCGACGCTGCCCCAGGGCAGGAGGCAGCGCAGCCCCTCGCGGGACAGGATCTTCACCAGCGCTTCCCAATGCGGCGCCGGCCAACACTTGTCCAAGCGGCTAGTGGCATGCAGACACACGACGTAGGGCTCGACCCCCGCGTGGGGCCTGACGTCCAGGCCGTAATCGGGGGATCCCCGCAATGCGTAGCCGAATGCCGCTGCGGTCAGGCGCCGGTTCCGCTCGACCGCATGCAACCCGCGCGGCACCGAGTGGCGATGGGCATAGGCGAGTCCGGCCAGGGGTTCGCGGGCGCTCGGTCGATCGTAACCATGCACCGGCACTTTGGCCAGTGAAGACAGCCAGGCGCTCTTGAGCAAACCTTGCAAATCGAGCACCGCGCCATAGCCCGCTTGTCGCACCTCACGCCGGAGCGCGGCGATTTCGCGCCGCGTCTGTCGGGCGAGCAGCTGCCGGCGCCATCTTCGAACGGCGCAAGGCACGGCATGGCGCACCGCCGGGTGCAGACGCGGAATTTCGATGAAGGCTTCTTCCACCAGCCAGTCGAGCGCAAGCTCAGGCCTGGCGCGGCTGAGGTCGGTGATTGCCGGCAGGGCATGAACAACGTCGCCGAGCGACGAAGTCTTGACGACCAGAATGCCAGGGGCCGCAGCAGAGGCTAGGTGGGGGCGTGCTAAACTAGGCATTTACTTTTTTGAGCCGGCTTTTGCATGGCAGCCGAATCCCTTGCTCGGCAACGGTTTTCTCTGGTATTGATCACGCTCAATGCCGGCGCCCAGTTAGAGGCATGCCTCGCCAGCGTTGCCGGTGCGGACGAAATTATCATCCTCGACTCGGGGAGCGCTGATGATACCGCAGAAATTGCCCACCGGTTTGGCGCTCGCTTCCAGAGCCATCCCTGGGAGGGTTTCGGGGCGCAAAAGAACGCCGCCGTCACATTGGCGAGAAACGACTGGGTGCTTTGCCTCGATGCCGATGAAAGGCTCACGCCCGAGCTGGCGCAGTCCATAGAGCGGGTATTGAAAGAGCCAAAATATGCGGCCTATCGCATGGCACGGTGCAATCGTTTCATGGGTCGCTGGCTGCGCCACGGCGAAGGTTACCCCGATTGGAGCTTGCGGCTATTCGACCGAAGGCGGTCGCGCTGGAGCGAAGACACCGTGCACGAGCGCGTGTTGTGTGGCGGATCGGTGGGCACCTTGGCGGGAGATCTCTTGCATGCCTCCGCCGAATCGCTGGCCGCGTATCTCGACAAACAGAACCGCTACACCAGCCTCCAGGCGGAGGCCTTGCATGGGCTCGGGCAGCGGGCAGGAGCGAGCAAATTGCTCTTGAGTCCTATGGCCCGCTTCTTCAAGTTCTATTTTTTGCGGCGCGGTTTTTTCGACGGCATACCCGGCTTGGTGCATATCTTGATCGGCTGCTTCAACAGTTTCATGAAATATGCCAAGCTGCGCAGCCTCTATCTTGAGCGGGGTGAATCATGAGCCCGGTATTGGTGACCGGCGCGGCAGGTTTTATCGGCATGCACGTTGCGCAGCGACTGCTGGAGGCGGGGCGCGAGGTGGTCGGCGTTGACAATCTCGATCCTTATTACGACGTTAAGCTGAAAGAAGCGAGGCTCGGGTTGCTCAAAGGCTTCCCTGCCTTCCGTTTCGAACATCTTGACCTCTCCGACGCGGATGCCTGCCGAAAGCTGTTTGCCTTGGCCGGGGCCGCCGAAGTCATTCATCTCGCGGCCCAAGCCGGCGTGCGCTATTCGCTGGTTAATCCGCATGCTTATGTGCAAGCCAATGTGACCGGATTCCTCAACGTCCTCGAGGCGTGCCGGGCGCATTCCGTGAGGCATTTGATTTATGCCAGCACCTCCAGCGTTTACGGTGCCAATGCCCACCTGCCGTTCTCCGAGGGTGACCGGGTCGATCATCCCGTCAGCCTCTACGCGGCGACCAAAAAGGCGAACGAACTGATGGCGCACAGTTACAGTCATCTCTTCGGCATTCCCGCCACCGGGCTGCGGTTTTTTACCGTCTACGGGCCCTGGGGCCGACCCGACATGGCGCCTATGCTCTTCGCTAAAGCGATGCTTGCCGGCGACCCGATCAAGGTATTCAATCACGGCGAGCTCGAACGCGATTTCACGTACATCGACGACATCGTCGAAGGGGTGGTTCGACTGCTTCCTTTTCCGCCGGAGCCCTGCCCGGAAAGCCGCGCGCGCTTTGCAATTTACAACATCGGCAACCATCATGCCGTGCCGGTAAGGGAGTTCATTGCCGAGCTGGAGCGAGCGCTCGGATGTCGCGCGGTTTGTGAATATTTGCCGATGCAACCGGGCGACGTGCGCGCAACGTTCGCCGATATCAGCCGCCTGCAAGCGGTGGCGGGGTTTGCTCCCCGGACCACCCTTGCCCAAGGTTTGGCGCGGTTTGCCGCTTGGTATCGCGAGTATCACGGCGGGTCTTAGCCCCGAGGCGGGGCGTGATAAAATGCGCCGTCTTAGCGGAGAGTAAAAATGATACTGGTCACAGGTGGCGCTGGTTTTATCGGTGCCAATTTCGTGCTCGATTGGCTGGCTGGCAGCGACGAGCCGATTCTCAACCTCGACAAACTCACTTATGCCGGAAACCTGGGGAATTTGTCGGAAGTAGCGGCCAACCCCAGGCACGTTTTCGCTCGCGGGGACATCGGCGACAGGGATCTGGTGCGGCGCCTGCTGAGCCAGCATCGTCCGCGGGCAATCGTAAATTTTGCCGCCGAAAGCCACGTCGATCGATCGATTCACGGGCCCGGCGACTTCATCCATACCAATGTGGTCGGCACTTTTCACTTGTTGGAGGAAGTGCGGGCCTACTGGGGCGAGCTCCGGGACGAAGATCGCGCCGGCTTTCGTTTTTTACATGTCTCAACGGATGAAGTGTATGGCTCCTTGGAGCCGACCGACCCGGCCTTTTCTGAGACTACGCCCTACGCTCCCAACAGCCCCTATTCAGCTTCCAAGGCCGCATCCGATCACCTCGTTCGAGCTTACCACCACACCTACGGTTTGCCGACGGTGACCACCAATTGCTCCAACAATTACGGCCCTAGGCAATTTCCCGAAAAGTTGATTCCGCTGATGTTTCATCATGCCGTCACCGGAAAACCGCTGCCGGTCTATGGCGACGGAAAGAACGTGCGCGACTGGCTTTATGTCGGGGACCACTGCAGCGCCATTCGCGCGGTGCTGGAACGAGGCCGGGTGGGTGAAACCTACAACATCGGCGGCAAAAGCGAGAAGACCAATCTCGAAGTGGTGCACGCGATCTGCGCCGTACTGGCAAGTCTGCGCCCGGGTAAGGACTACACGCAGCAGATCACCTTTGTGAAGGACCGCCCCGGGCATGACCGGCGGTATGCCATCGACTCCAGCAAGATCGAGGCGCAATTGGGCTGGCGGCCGAGCGAGAGTTTCGACAGCGGTCTCGCGCGGACGCTCCAGTGGTATCTCGATCACGAGGATTGGATCCGCGGGGTCACCAGCGGTGAGTACCAGCAGTGGGTGGATCTCAACTACGCCGGTCGCAAGGGAGGAGCGCAATGACCAAGAGAAAAGGGATCATTCTGGCCGGCGGGTCCGGCACTCGGCTGTACCCCGTCACCCAGGTGGTTTCCAAGCAGCTTCTGCCGATTTACGACAAGCCGATGATCTATTACCCGCTCTCTACGCTGATGCTGGCGGGGATACGGGACATCTTGCTCATTTCCACGCCGCTCGACACGCCGCGCTTCGAGCAGCTGCTGGGCGACGGAAGCCAATGGGGACTCAATCTGCAATATGCCGTCCAGCCTTCGCCCGACGGGCTGGCCCAGGCCTTCGTCATCGGCCGCGAATTCGTCGGCAACGATCTCGCCGCGCTGGTGCTCGGCGACAACATCTTCTATGGCAACGATTTTCATACCCAGTTGGTGCGGGCCGACGCCTGCCATCGAGGCGCCACGGTGTTCGCCTATCCGGTAGCGGATCCCGAACGCTACGGCGTGGCGGAGTTCGATGCCCAGGGCAAAGTGATCAGCCTGGAGGAGAAGCCGGCGCATCCCAAATCGCGCTACGCCGTTACGGGGCTTTATTTCTATGACAACCGTGTGCTCGACGTGGCGCGGGAACTCCAGCCTTCACCCCGCGGCGAGTTGGAAATCACCGACGTCAACCGCAAATACCTCGAGTGGGGTGAACTCTCCGTCGAGCTGATGGGTCGTGGCATGGCTTGGCTCGACACCGGCACCCATGAATCGCTGCTGGAAGCAGCGCATTTCATCGAAACCATAGAACTGCGTCAGGGCTTGAAAATCGCCTGCCCCGAAGAAATCGCCTATCGCCAGGGGTATATCGGCGCCGGCGAGCTCGAACGCTTGGGCCAAGCACTGGCGAAGAATGGCTATGGCAAATACCTGCTGGGTCTGCTGCAGGAGAAGGTGTACCGATGAAGGTGACTCGCACGGCTTTGCCCGAGGTGCTGCTCATCGAGCCCCGCGTGTTTGCCGACGAGCGCGGTTTCTTCTTCGAGAGCTACAACCGCCGTGCTTTGCGCGAAGCGGGCTTGGACGCCGAATTCGTGCAGGACAATCATTCTCGTTCGTCGCGCAAAGTGCTGCGCGGCCTGCATTATCAAATCCAGCGCGCACAAGGAAAGCTCGTTCGCGTGGTTGCTGGCGAGGTGTTCGACGTGGCGGTCGATTTGCGCCGTAGCTCCCCCAATTTCGGGCGTTGGGTAGGGGTGCGCCTGTCCGAAGCGAACAAGCAGATGTTATGGGTGCCGCCCGGATTTGCGCACGGCTTTCTGGTGCTTTCGCAGGCCGCCGAGTTCCTCTACAAGACCACCGACTATTGGGCCAAGGAGCACGAGCGCACGCTGCTTTGGAACGACCCCGCTCTCGGCATCGACTGGCCCATCGAAGGCGAACCTATCCTTGCTCCCAAAGACGCCGAAGGCCGCCGGCTGGCCGATGCCGATACCTACGCGTGAGCATGCACCATGCGGATGCTGATTACTGGCGCACAAGGACAACTCGGCTGGGAACTGAGCCGAGTGCTCTCCGAGCGAGGAGAAGTCCTGGCTCTTGATCGTCAAGCACTGGATTTGGCGCAACCCGATGCGCTTCGGTCGACATTACGCGAACTGCGTCCCGAGGTCATTCTGAATGCCGGCGCCTACACTGCAGTCGACAAGGCGGAAACCGAGGCGGCGCTGGCTCATTCGGTGAATGGTGTGGCGCCCGGCATTTTGGCCGAAGAAGCCAAACGCACGGGCGCCCTGCTGCTGCATTATTCCACCGATTATGTGTTCGACGGCAACAAGCGGACACCCTACGTGGAAAGCGACGCCACGGCGCCGCTCAACGCTTACGGGAAAAGTAAGCTCGCCGGGGAGCAGGCGATATTGGCGACCGGCGCGGCCGCTTTGATCTTGCGCACGAGTTGGGTCTATGCGAACCGGGGCAAGAACTTCTTGCTTACGATGCGCCGCTTGGCCCAGGAGCGCGACGAGATCTCGGTCGTGGCAGACCAAATCGGCGTCCCCAATTGGGCCCATCGCCTGGCGCTGGCGACCGGCCAACTGCTGGCCTTGGGTGTCGGGCGCCTTGCCGAGAACCATGGCATCTATCACCTCAGTGCCGGCGGCTCGGCGAGTTGGTATGAGTTCGCCCGCGCCATCATCGGTGATGTCGCGCGCCCGCGCGTCGTGCCGATCACGTCGCAGGAATATCCCCTGCCCGCGCCTCGACCGGCCTATGGCGTGATGTCCAACGGGCGCATACGGGAAGTGTTTGGTCTCGATCTTCCCGACTGGCGATCTGACCTCAAATCCTGTCTCGCCCTGGTTTGACCGCGGGTCGAGCGCTAGCTTCCCCTCCAGCGCGCGGGCGTCCCACCTACCTGGCACGTCTGCAGACCGCATAGGGGCTTGTCTTGGACGCAGTTTCTAGGGCTATAATCCAAGTCAATCCGGGTCCATGCCAATTGCATGGCCCGTCTGGCGGCGTGCAAGGAGGTTAGCGATGAGCTGCAACAAGAAGAAGTCCTGGGCAAGCGGGTTGATGGTCGGCGCCATGGTGTTTGCGGCTCCGGTAACAGCAGAGGTGCTTGGCCTTCGAGTCATGCTCAGGCCGGATGCAACCGTAGTGCCCGCATTCAGCGTCAAACGGGTTACTGTCACCGGCGCTTTGGAAACGGCACTGCCGCCGGGCCTCAGTGAAACCGAGCTGCGCCAGCGCATCTCCGCGCTGCGCAACGATCCGGCGGTGCTCTGGGTCCAACCGATAATAACCGACGCGAGCCGCGAAAAATCGCAAGAGCCGGTTTCTGGACGACGTTTGCTGGTGCGCCTTAAAACCGACGCAATGAAACAGTCACTCGTCGCTGACGAAACTGAACGCTTGGCGGCGTGGTCTTTGGCGAGCGGCCAGGAACTGAAGCTTGCCCGCCGCGGCGATGCGACCACATGGCTGTTGGAAACGGCGAAGCAGGTCGACCTCACGGCGCTGGCCGCGGCCATTGAGCGAGACTCAGCAGTGCTCTACGCCGACCCGGTGATACGCCTCTATGCCCAGCGCGCGCCCAGCGATCCCTTGTACTCGCTGCAATGGAATTTTTCGAATTCGGTGAGCGGCATCAGCGCTCCGGCTGCCTGGGACGTGACCACGGGCGGGCCGGTCACGGTTAGCGTAGTGGATACGGGAATCTTGCCTCACCCGGATCTGGTCAATAAAACCCTGCCCGGCTACGACATGATCACCGATCCGGAAATTTCGCTCGATGGCGACGGGCGAGATGCCGACGCATTCGATTCCGGCGACTGGATTGAAGGTGCGCAGTGCGGCTCGGAAGATCCAATTTGGGAGGCCAGCAGTTGGCACGGAACCCACGTAGCCGGCATCATCGGAGCGCAAGCCAACAACGATCAAGGCATCGCCGGTGTGAGCTGGGGAGCGCGCATTCTTCCGGTGCGCGTGCTCGGGCGCTGCGGCGGAGAATTCACCGACGTCATGGATGGGGTACTTTGGGCGGCGGGTGTCCCGGTCGCCGGCGCACCTTCCAATCCCTATCCGGCGAAGGTGATCAACATGAGTCTCGGGGGCAAAGGCTCCTGTCCTCGCGCGCTGCAGCAGGCCATCGATGCTGCTTTGCTGCGCGGGGCAAGCGTCGTCGTGGCCGCAGGCAATTCCGACCGTGACGTGGCGGGATTTACCCCCGCGAACTGCGGCGGGGTGATTACGGTTGCATCCCATACGGTCAATGGGGACAAAGCCTATTACAGCAATTACGGCCCCTTGGCCGAGTTATCTGCTCCGGGTGGCGAGTTCTGGTCTTATGAAGGTGTGTTGTCCACCATCAGCGATGGACCAAGGACCACGCTTTCCTATACTTACGCCGAGTATCAGGGCACCAGCATGGCTGCCCCTCATGTGGCTGGGGTTGCTGCGCTGCTGCTTACCAAGAACCCCGGTCTTTTGCCGGCTCAGGTAACCGATATCCTCGTGAGTTCAACGCGTGCGCACCCTGCCGGCAGCAGTTGTGGCGGTGAAACCCCGTGCGGAAGCGGAATGGTGGATGCGGCAAGGGCCCTGGCTAGGGTTCCCGAAGGAAGCTGGGCCGTGGACCAGCAGACCATACTGGTAAAAGAGTATCGCCACACTGCGCTCGACCACTATTTCATGAGCGCGAGTTCCCAGGAGCAGGCGGCAATCGAAACCGGGGCTTTTGGAACTGGCTGGCAGGCCACGGGTTTCCAATTCCTGGCTTTCCGGCCGTCTCCCGCAGCACCGGCTGCATCGTGGCCGGTCTGCCGCTTCTATGGCACGCCGGGCCTTGGCCCCAATTCGCATTTCTTCACGGCTTCCCCTTACGAATGCGCCTGGGTCAGCCGGGAGGAAGGCTGGTGGTACGAGGGCCTCGCCTTCAACATCTATTTGCCCTACCTCGGCACCTGCGAGGCACGCAGTGTGCCGGTCTATCGGGCGTACAATGGGCGGTATGCACAGAACGATTCCAACCATCGTTATCTGACGAGCTTTACCGAGTATCAGCGCATGTTGAGCCTGGGTTGGCGCGGAGAAGGAGTCGTGATGTGCGCTCCGGCGGAAGTGACCACGCAGGATTAAATCTGGCAGTTCGCTCCAGTTAAGCGGTAATGGACGAAGCCGTCGTTTGGTGTCCACGAAAGGCGCTCGCTGCGCGTTGTCGACACTTTGCTCAGTCGAGGAGAGGATTATGCGTCGTTTTCTAATTGCCCTCTTGCTGGCGGTTCCCCTGGGTGCCCTGGCAGATATCCGTGAGGTTCCGCCACACGCCTACCAGCCGGAAAAGGCGATCATACAGCCGGAGTTGGTGGGTAAAGCCGATACCCCAACCCGTTTGCTCAGTTTGACTGGGTCGGTCGAACAAGAAGCGTTTGCCCTCAAAGCGGAGAACCAAGCCGCGGGAAAGGGACGCCCGATCAAGATCGGATTCGGGCGCGAACTGGGCGAGCAGGGCCGGGTGGAATTGGGAAGTTTGGTCTGGGCCGAGGTTGAAGGGGGGCTGGTGAGCCGCCTCAAGGTGACCTCTCCGGGCGCGGCAGCGGTGCGCTTGTCCATCCGCCTCGACGGCGCTGCGCCCGAGGGCTTGGCCCTTCGATTCAAAGGAAGCGCGAGGGAGCAGGTTTTTGGACCCGTCAGCGGCAGCGACGCCTCGCTCCGAGGTGGGTACTGGTCGGACGTGCTTGAAGGCGAGTCGGGCCTCATCGAGATCTTCCTGCCCGCCCAAGCCAAGGCGGCCGCCGGCACCCTCCGAATCGATCAACTCAGCCACCTGCTGGTCGCAGGCGCGGATTTGCCGGAAAGCCGCCTGAAAACAGTGAGCCAGATCGGCCGCTCCGATTCCTGCAATTCGGACATCGCTTGTGTATCGAACCCATCCGCAGCTCTGCTCAATGCCAGCAAAGCCGTCGCCCATCTCGTTTTCACGAGCGGCTCGAGCACCTACGTTTGCACCGGGACCATGCTCAACAGCGTTTATAGCAATGGCACTCCGACGGGGAATCCGTATCTGTACACCGCTTACCACTGCATCGGTAACCAATCGGAAGCGAGCTCGCTCAACACCTATTGGTTTTTCGAAGCCAGCACCTGTGGCAGCCTGGCAGTGCCATCGGGCTATCAAATCGTCGGCGGCGGTGCGACCTTGCTTCATGCGGTCTACAACACGGACGTCAGCTTCATGCGCTTGAATGGTTCTCCGCCCAGCGGCGCGTATTTTGCCGGATGGAATGCGAATCAGGTGGCCAGCGGTACGGCAGGCATGACCTTGCATCACCCCGCAGGTGATTTGAAGAAAATTACGCAAGGAATGACCCAAGGCTATGGGCAATATGGCAGCGGGCGCACGGCGGATTTCATTACCATTCGCTACAACCAGGGGTCGACGCAGGGTGGCAGCAGCGGCGCGGGTCTTTTCACCTACAATGCCAGCGGCTACTACCAACTGCAGGGCGGTTTGCTTGGCGGGGATGCGTTGTGCAGCAACATGTCCGGGCTCGACTATTTTTCGCCCATGCACCAGGAGTTTTCTTCGCTGGCACAGTGGTTGACGCCCAGCAGCGGCAGCGGTGGCACTACGCAAACCACCTGGGAGTTCTACAACGTCAATCTGAACCACTATTTCATCACCGCGGATAGCGGCGAAGCCAACGGAATTGACTCGGGAGCTGCCGGGCCGGGGTGGTCGCGCACCGGTTACACCTTCAAGTCCTACCCGCTCAATAGCAGCAACGGCCTTCCCGTGTGCCGTTTCTATGGGCCGGCTCCGGTCAATTCACATTTCTACACCGCGGACGCGAGCGAATGCGCTTACGTGAGAACCACCGCCGGCTGGATCTATGAAGACACACGCTTCAACATCGGTCTTCCCTCGGGCGGGACTTGTCCCTCGGGAACTCAGGCGGTCTATCGTGCCTATAACAACGGATTCGTCACCGGCGCCGGTTCGAATCACCGTTACACCACGAGCAGCAGCGTTTATCAGAACATGATCAATGCGGGCTGGCTTGCCGAGGGCGTGGTCTTCTGCGCGCCGCAGTAAGTTAAGGCCTTGCGTTCAAGAACAACGGCACCCGCGGGTGCCGTTGTGGTTTCTGTCGTGGGCGCGGCTTTGCTTTCCCGCCCGACCGCCCAGGTCCTGAATCAGCGCAGCCCGGCGAGAAAATCCGCCACAGCGAGTATTTCCTCGTCACTCAGCTTCGCAGCGATCGTGGACATCACTTTGCCGCCGAGGTCTTTTTCATGCTTGCCGCGCTCACCTGACCGAAACGCCTTGAGCTGCGCAACGGTGTATTCGGGGAACTGGCCCGCCAGCCTTGGATACTGCGCCGGCATGCCGGCACCGGTTGGGACATGGCAGGCGGTGCATGCCGGCACGCCCTTGGCTGCATTGCCGAAGCGATAGAGTTTCTGTCCCTCCGCCGCGCGGATTGCGTTCTTGCTGCCCGCAGCACTTGCGGTCTGCTTGGCGTAATACTGGCCAATCGCCTTCATGTCCTCCGGAGCAAGCATGCTCGCCATGCCAGCCATGATCGGGTTGTTGCGCATGCCGGCTTTGAAGTGGGCAAGTTGCACGGTGATATACTGAGCTTGCTGCCCTGCCAGGTGAGGATTGGCCGAGTCCGGGCTTTGGCCTGAAGGGCCGTGGCAAGCAGCGCACACCGTCGTGGCGAGTTGTTGGGCTTTCGCGGCATCTGCCGCGGGGACCTCCGCCGCTTGAGCATTCAGTGCGCATCCGCCAATGATGGCCAATGCGATTGATGCGCTGAGCGATACTCGTTTCATACAGCACTCCTGAAATGGGGTGATGGGCGCACAAAAGGCGCTCAATTATACTCTGGCTCGCTCCGCGCTCTCTGAGTCCGCCCAGGGAATCATGGATTTCGAAATGTCACTTTTTCATCACGCCAATTACACCCTGACTGCTGCCCGCTGGGACCAATTACCGAATGATGGACGACCTGAGGTCGCCTTCGCCGGACGCTCCAATGCCGGCAAATCGAGCGCTATCAACGCGCTTGCCAATCATTCGCGGCTGGCATTCGTGAGCAAGACGCCCGGGCGAACGCAGCAGCTCAATTTCTTCTCCCTAAAGGCGGGCGGGTTTCTGGTGGACTTGCCGGGATATGGTTATGCCAAAGTGCCCGCCCCTATCCAGCAGGATTGGAGCGGTCTTTTGGGTCGCTACTTGATCGAACGTGCGCCGCTGGTGGGCCTGGTCGTGGTAATGGACGCGCGCCACCCGTTCACGCCGCTCGACATCCAGCTTTTGGAATGGTTTGCGACGACCGGCAAACCCGTCCACGTTTTGCTGACCAAGGCGGATAAATTGACCCAGAGGGAAAAACAGCAGGCCTTGGCAAAGGTCGATGAGCTCAACTGCAAGCATGAGCTCTCGTTGCCGGAAAGACTCAGCGCCCAGTTCTTTTCCGCCACCCGTAAATTGGGCCTAGATGAAGTGGAAGCCGCCGTTGCCCCTTGGTTGGGCGATTCGGCTCCACAAAACAAAGGCCCTTGACTGAAGGGGAGCCAGTCAAGGGCCGAAACGCCTTAAATGGATTAAGGCACCCGCTCAGGGAGGAAAGCGGGAGACGAACTAAGCGTCTAGTGCTAATGACCGTGATCAAGATATTTGGTTCCCAAAGTTCTGGGGCGGCTCGGGCAAACTGGGCGTTGCCTTGGATTTGCGCCCGACCCTACAATGCTTGCAATTGCTAGATCACGAGTCGACTTCCGAGGTTATCATGCAGTTCACCGGCAGCTTTCCCGACAGACGTCCGCGGCGGATGCGCAGGGACGAGTTTTCGCGCTCCATGATGCGAGAGCGTGTGCTCACACCGGCCCATTTCATTTACCCCGTATTTGTACTCGACGGGACCGGCAGGGAGGAGAGGATCGTTTCCCTCCCCGGAATCAAGCGCCAGTCGATCGACCTTCTTTACCGTGAGGCCGAGCGGTGTCTCAGTTTGGGTGTGCCGGCCATGGCGATTTTTCCCGTCATTGCGGCCGAGGGAAAATCCGACGCCGCCACCGAAGCATGGAATCCGGATGGTTTGGTGCCTCGAACCGTAGCCGCCTTGAAGGCGAGGTTTCCGGAGTTGGGCGTGATTACCGACGTAGCGCTCGACCCTTATACCAGCCATGGCCAAGATGGCCTCATCGACGAGACTGGCTACGTGCTAAACGACGAAACCGTTGCCGCGCTAGTCAAGCAGGCTTGCTGTCATGCCGCGGCCGGGGCGGATTTTGTGGCACCCTCCGACATGATGGATGGACGGGTGCGCGCGCTGCGGCAGGCCCTGGATCAGCAAGGCGCACAACCCACGCGCATCTTGGCCTATTCGGCCAAATATGCCTCGGCGTTTTATGGACCCTTTCGCGAGGCGGTTGGGTCGGCGGGCAATCTCGGAAAAGGCAACAAATATACCTACCAGATGGATCCCGCGAACTCCGACGAAGCACTCTGGGAGGTCTTTCTCGATCTGCAAGAAGGGGCCGACATGGTGATGGTGAAGCCCGGACTTCCCTATCTCGACATCGTTAGGCGCGTTAAGGATACCTTCGGGGTTCCCACCGCGGTTTATCAAGTGAGCGGAGAATACGCCATGCTCAAGGCCGCGGCGCAGCAGGGGTGGATCGAAGAGCGCAGCTGTGTCCTCGAAGCCTTGCTTTCCATGCGCCGCGCAGGGGCGGATACGATACTCAGTTATTACGCGCTGCAGGCCGCGGAGTGGCTTAGGGGGTAATACGGCGCCACCCCGACGCCGAAGGCCGGGCGGAGGTTTCGTCGGCTTCACCGGGCGGCCCCACGCTGACTGAGGATGCCGTCTCCTCGGCGCGCGGCCGGTGTTTCGCGCCCCGGTCGATCCGGAAATGTCCTCAAGCTTCGCGCAGGAGTTCTTCCAGTTCCGAAATGTTCAGCCGTATGGCGCCTGGCGAGACCGGCCCCGCTCGGCGCTGCTGCGCCGTTCGCAGCATCAGTCGTAGCGGACCCTGCCGACCCTCGACACCGAAATCGGCACTGAGCGCGGCAGAGTCCTCGGCCAGATGTCGATAGGGTATTCCCGCACGGAGCAGTGCGAACTCAAGCTCTTTGGCGCTGTCGGCGGAGAGCTCAATGCGGATTTCGGTTTCCCTGGTTCCCCAGCCATCGGCTACTCCGCCGACCAGCGCTGGGGAATAGTCTGAAAAGCGGCGCATCCATTCCAAAGCCTCTTCTCGCTTGGCACGCAACTGTTCGGCGTGGTCCTCGGGGTGGAAGAGGGCTTGTTGGCTGCGCAAGGCGGCGGCGATTTCTTCATGATCGGGGAGGGCTCGAGCGTTTTCCAGTCCCAGTTGCCGCGCCGCTTTTCGCTTGGCCGAAGTCCAGTCGGTGATGCCGCCTTCGATGATCAGACGCGCAGTCCGTTCGGCGATCAATCGCCGCGTATTACCGCCTGGCCGGAGCGCCGGATCAAAAGAGCTGGTTGCGAACTTCCTGGCCATCGCGAGGTGCCGTATTGGTAACCGGGGGTGTCTCCTCGACCGCGGCACCCGGCAGGTATTCCTGGTAGAAATACTCCATGACGCCTGGGGCAGAATCGGTAACGCGTAACCCAGATCCCGAGGCAACCCGAGCCGCAACAACCCCTTCTGGCGGCTCGGGCAGATCCTCACTGCTATTCTTGAGAGCGTGACTCATGAATTGAATCCAGATGGGCAAGGCGGCTGCCCCTCCGGTTTCGCCCGCACCGAGCGATTTGGGCTGATCGAAGCCGATCCAAGCAACTCCCACGGTACTCAGGTTGAAGCCACAGAACCAAGCGTCGATGTGGTCATTCGTGGTGCCGGTCTTGCCGGCGAGATCCTGCCGTTTCAAACTCTGGGCCCGGGTGGCGGTGCCCGTGCGTATGACCTCGCGTAATAGGTTGCTCATCAGGAAAGCGTTGCGCGCATCGATGACTTGTTCGGCACCTTCGCGCGCGCGGGGGAAATCCGGCTCGGACAACACCTCGCCCTTTGCGCTTTCAATGCGTGCAACCAGTTGCGGCAAAATGCGGTAGCCGCCATTGGCGAATACAGCGTATCCGGTGGCCATTTGCAAGGGCGTGACCGATCCGGCGCCCAGGGCCATGGTCAGGTAGGGCGGATGTTGCTTGGCGTCGAAGCCAAAGCGAGTGAGGTAGTCCTGCGCGTAATGCACGCCGATGGCCTGGAGAATGCGAATGGAAACCATGTTCTTGGACTTGGCCAGCGCCGTTCGCAACAACATGGGGCCTTCAAACTTGCCATCGTAGTTTCGCGGCTCCCAAGGTTCGCTGCCGGTTTGAGCGGCATCGAAATACAGCGGCGCATCATTGACGACGGTGGCCGGCGTGAATCCTTTTTCCAAGGCGGCCGAGTAGATGAAGGGCTTGATGCTCGAACCGGGCTGCCGCTGCGCCTGAGTTACGTGGTTATATTTGTTGCGAAAAAAGTCAAACCCGCCGACCAAAGCAGTGATCGCTCCGTTGCGCGGATCGAGGGCAATGAAAGCCGCTTCGACCTGCGGCGCCTGGGTGATGGTCCACCCCGTCTTTTCGACCTTGACCACTCGGATGACCGCGCCGCGGCGCAGCTTGAGGTTGGGCGGCGCCTTGTCCGCCAGCGCGCGCTGTGCAAACTTCAATCCGTCACCGGTGATCTCGATGATCTCCCCGTCGGGCCGAACGGCACGCACGAGCTTGCTAGCGGCCTCGATGACGATCGCGGCAAGTAAGTCATCACTATCACCGTTCTCTTGAAAGGCTGTGTCCAAGGCTTCTTCCAAGGCACCCTGCTCGCTAGGAAGCTTGATGTAGCCCTCGGGGCCTCGGTAGCCATGGCGGCGGTCGTAATCGAAGACGCCGCGGCGAACGGAGCGATAGGCAGCCTCTTGATCAGCCTTTCGGATCGTGGTGTGGACCCGAATCCCTTTCTGGTATGCCTCTTCGCCATAGGCCTCAAACACGACTTGGCGCGCCATCTCGGCGACGTAGTCGGCATGCGTCCCGGGGTTGCGCAGCTCGCGTCGGACATGGAGGTTTTCATCAGCCGCCGCTGCAAGTTGGTCCTCAGAAATGAAATTCAGCTCGCGCATGCGCCTCAAAACATACTGCTGGCGCAACTTGGCGCGCTTCGGATTGACCACGGGATTGTAGGCCGAAGGCGCTTTTGGCAGACCTGCCAGCATTGCCACTTCCGATAGGCTCAACTCGGCGAGGGGCTTGCCAAAGTAGATCTGGGCCGCAGCGCCAAAGCCGTAAGCACGCTGCCCGAGATTGATCTGATTGATGTAGACCTCGAGTATTTCATCCTTGGAAAGATTGGCCTCGATCTTGTACGCCAACAAAACCTCGTTCAGTTTGCGGTGGATGGTTTGTTCCCGTGAAAGGAAGAAATTGCGGGCCACTTGCATGGTGATGGTACTGGCGCCCTGTTTGCGTCCGCTGAAAACTGTTGCATAAATGGCACGCAAGCCCCCGAGATAATCGACGCCGCCATGCTGATAGAAGCGCTCGTCCTCGGCGGCCAAAATCGCCTGCTTGAGCACCTCCGGGACCTCTCTCATGGTTAGAACGATTCGGCGTTCAACCCCGAACTCGCCCAAAAGCTCGCCCTCAGCGCTGAATACCCGCAAAGGCAGCTTCGGCCGATAATCCGTAAGTACCTCCAAACTTGGAAGTTTTGGGTAGAGCAGGATGATTACCAGGCCAGCTACCGTCGCTCCGACAAGCAGGACGCCCGCGGCGAGCGAGCCAAGATAGACGAGCCAGCGTCTTAGCATGAATGAATAAAACTTGCGGGGTGAGGGGGTGGTGGGCGAGATTATATGCAGGCTGGCTCTGGAAAAGAAACTTGCATAAAACGAATTTACATGGTTTATACTTCCTGCTAGGATTTAATGTAAATTATACGTATCGCACCTAAGCCTGCCATGCTCAAGGAAAAATTCCAGTTGAACTTCGATTTTATGCAAGCGAAGTCGCCGCCTTTGATCGGGCTGGACATCAGTTCCTCGGCCGTGAAAATGGTGGAACTTGCCGACGGCGGCAAGGGGCTGTACCGCTTGGAGCGGTACGTAATCGAGTCTCTGCCCAAAGATGCCGTCAGCGACGGCAATATTAATAACCTGGACGCGGTTTCCGAGACCGTGAAACGGGCGTGGCGGAAGATGGGTAGCCGCGTGCGCAATGTCGCGCTTGCCCTGCCGATGGCGATGGTGATCACCAAGAAAATCATCGTTCCTGCGGGTCAGCGGGAGACCGAGCTCGAAATGCAGGTGGAGGCGGAGGCAAATCAGTACATTCCGTTTGCGCTCGACGAAGTAAACCTCGATTTCCAGGTGCTGGGTCAGGCGGCCAATCAACGTGAAGAGGTCGAGGTGCTGATTGCCGCTTCGCGCAAGGAGAAAGTGGAGGATCGCGTTTCGGTCGCCGAGGCTGCCGGGCTCAAACCGCTGGTGATGGATGTCGATACCTTTGCCACCCAGGCGGCGTTTCGATTGATCGCCCCGCAGCTTCCAGCCAACGCGCGAGACCAAAACGTTGCCGTAGTCGATATCGGTTCTCATCTAATGCACTTTTACGTGCTCCGCAACGACGAGATCCTCTTCTCCCGAGAACAGGCCTTTGGCGGAAACCAGCTCACCCACGATATCCAACGAGCTTTTAACCTCTCATCCGACGAAGCGGAGGCGGCGAAGAAGAACGGCGGCCTGCCCGAAAATTATGAATCGGACGTCCTGCAGCCATTCATCGAGACTGTCGCGCTGGAAGTTGCTCGCGCCCTGCAGTTCTTCTTCACCTCGACCAGCTACAGCCAGGTTGATCACGTGCTGTTGGCCGGCGGATGCGCCACCATTCCGGGACTAGAGGAGGTGGTCGCCAAACGAACCAGCGTGGCAGCCATGATTGCCAATCCTTTTGCTGCCATGGCCCACTCAAACCGCTTCAAACCCAAGCAGCTGGCTGAGGATGCCCCCCGGCTTCTGGTCGCCTGCGGTCTGGCGATGAGGAGGTTCGACGAATGATTCGCATCAACCTTCTCCCGCATCGGGAGATGAAACGGGCCGCGCGACAGCGGCAATTCGTGTTCCTCGCCGTCGGCGCATTGGTGCTCGGGGCCGGCATCGTGGTGTTGACGCATACCTTCATTGCGGCGCAGATCGACAACCAGAAAAGCCGCAACGAGCTTCTCAAAGCGGAAAACGTCAAACTCGATAAACAAATCGAAGAAATTAAGATTCTCCAGGAACAGACCCAGGCTTTGCTGGCGCGCAAGCAGGTGGTCGAAACGCTGCAGAGCAATCGCGCCGAGGTCGTTAGGCTCCTCGACACTTTTGCCCGCCAGTTGCCGGATGGCGTCTATTTGAAGGCCGTCAAACAAAACGGCCCCAAGGTTAATCTGAACGGATACGCCCAATCGAGCGCGCGGGTCTCAACCCTGATGCGAAATCTCGAAAGTACGGCTCTTCTGGGCAGCGCAGAGCTGGTGGAAATCAAGGCGGTCACGGTCAATGGGCAGCGCATAAACGAATTCAGCTTGAATGTCATGATCAAGCGCGCTGCAGCATCGGCTCCGGTGCAGCCGGCAAAGGCAGGACCACCTGCGGCGCCTGCTGCCCCGCCATTACCCGGAAAGAAATCATGACCACCCTCGACGAACTCCGGCGCCTCGACCTCAAGGAGGTGGGCTCTTGGCCAGCGCTGGCAAAAGCGCTTGCGTTGGCTGCAATTACTGCCGCAATCGTGGCGTTTGGCGCTTTTTTTGATTGGAAGGACCAATGGGAAGTCTTAGAGCGTGAACAGCAGGAGGAGGTCAAACTTCGCGAGGCCTTTGTAACCAAGAAGAAGAAAGCGATCAACCTCGACTTGTATATTCAGCAGCTCAAGGACATCGAAGATTCATTCGGCGCATTGCTCAAACAACTTCCGAACAAATCGGAAATGGATGCATTGATTATCGATATCAACCAGGCTGGCCTGGGCAGAGGCCTGCAGTTCGAGCTTTTCAAGCCGGCGGCCAATGAAATCATGCACGATTTCTACGCGGAACTCCCAATCAGTCTAAAGCTTGGAGGCGGCTATCACGATATCGGCGCGTTTGCCAGCGATGTGGCGCAGCTCCCGAGGATCGTCACCCTGAACGACATTAACATGGCGGCCACCAAAGACGGTTTGGTCCTCGACGCGGTGGCCAAGACGTTTCGTTACCTCGATGAAGAAGAGGTTGCGCGGCAAAGGAAGGCGGCCAAGGACAAAGCCGCCGGCAAGAAATAGGGGCAGACGATGAAACTCAGAATCGCTCTGATCGTTTCGAGTTGCTTGCTCTTCGGTTGCGGCGGGGAGTCACACCAGGATCTGCGCGACTGGATGAAGCAGCAAGGAGAGGGGGTGCGCGGGAAAATCGACCCCTTGCCCCAGGTCAAGCCCTACGAAGCTTTTGCGTATAGCGCCTTCGATCTGCACGACCCGTTCCGGCCGCGGAAAATCGAGCCGAGCAAGGGATCGGCCGGACGGCTCCAACCCGATTTCAATCGCCGCCGCGAGCCCCTGGAGGCCTATCCGCTTGAGACCGTGCACATGGTGGGAACCTTGCAGCGCGGCCAGGCCATCTATGCACTGCTCAAGACCAACGACCGCAACGTGTACCAAGTCCGCGAAGGGAATTATGTTGGTCAGAATTTCGGTGTCATCATGTCCATCAGTGAATCAGATCTCAAGTTGAAAGAGCTAATCCAAGACAGCGCTGGGGAGTGGACGGAACGCTCGAGCACCCTCCTGCTCGAGGATGCCGATGTGAAACAGGAGCGAAAGAAATGAGAGCCACCAATTGGACTGAGTTTTTGGTAAATGCGGTCGAGAAGGCGCGGCGAGGCCTCGCGGCGACGTTTTCGACGGCCGTCGTTTTCGCTCTCCTTGCTCCTGGCCTTTCCTCGGCCGAAAACGCAATCGAGGCGATCACCGTTCTCAAGGGGGCCACGGGAAAGACAGTGGTGCAGATTTCGTTGCAAAATGATTCTCCTGCTCCGGGGTCGTTCACGGTCGACAATCCGCCCAGAATCGCTTTCGACTTTGCGGACACCAAGAATTCAACGGGCAAGACTCTCTTCGACGTTGGTGACAAAGGTCTGCGGAACATCAATGTTGTCCAGGCAGGCGGGCGGACTCGGGTGGTTCTGAATCTGAACAAGACCCAGCAGTTCGAAGCCGCGCCGCAGGGAAAGACGCTCCTGATTACCGTCTTCGATCCTCCCGAGATGCAGGCCGCACAGCCCGGCAAACTCGTGTCGCATTTTTCGGCGCCCTCTCGTGCGGCTCAGGCGCATGCCGTGCGTGACATCGACTTTCGCCGCGGAAAACACGGCGAAGGCCGGGTGATCATCGACCTGTCGGACAGCTCGGTGGGCATAGACATCCGGCAGCAGGGCAAGAGCCTGATTGTCGATCTGATCAAGACTAGCCTACCGCGAAATCTGGAACGCAGGCTGGATGTGGGTGATTTCGGCACACCCATAGCCCATCTGGACGCGTTCACCCAGGGTGATGGAACTCGAATCGTCGTAGAGCCCAACGGCCTCTGGGAGCACTCGGCCTACCAGACCGAGAACCGCTTCATACTGGAGGTGAAACCAATCGTCGAAGATCCCTCTAAGCTCACTCAAGGAACAAAGGCGGGCTACAAGGGCGAAAAGTTATCCCTCAACTTTCAGAATGTCGAAGTCAGGTCAGTTCTTCAAGTGATCGCAGATTTCACCGGCCTCAATATCATTACCAGCGATACCGTGAGCGGCAGTCTCACGCTGCGGCTCAAGGACATCCCCTGGGATCAGGCGCTGGACATCATTCTCCAAACCAAGGGGCTTGATCTGCGGAAGAACGGCAATGTCGTATTGATCGCCCCGCGCGAGGAATTGGCCGTCAAGGAGGAACAGGAGCTCAAGGCGAGACAACAAATCAACGATCTCGAACCGCTCATTACGGAGACCTTTAACCTCAATTACCAGCGGGCAGAGGCGGTGCAGAAACTGCTGACCGAGAAGGATCAGAAGTTTCTGTCAAAAAGGGGCGCGGCGGTCATAGACGCCCGCACAAACACGGTCTTCGTCTCGGAGACGGCTGGTAGGTTGGAGGAGGTGCGCCGGCTGATCAACAAGATCGACATCGCCGTTCGCCAAGTGCTGGTGGAGGCGAGGATCGTCATCGCCGATGACCGGTTCAGCCGGCAGCTCGGAGCAAGATTTGGCACCGCGGCGGGTGCTCAGCTCACCGACACGATCAACTTGGGCATCGGCGGCAACATCATGGGGCGCTCAAACTGGTTCTCATCGAGCAACATCGCCCAAGGACGGCCTGGAACGGTCGTTACGCCCTTCGGTATCGGCATCGATGATTCCTTCCCTCTGAGCGTAAACCTGCCTGTTGACAATCCCGCCGGATCCCTCGCCCTCACCTTTTTGAACCTAGGCAGCGGCAATCTCGTTAACCTGGAGCTGCAAGCGCTAGAGGCGACCAATCGGGGCAAAGTGATCTCCAACCCTCGCGTCATCACATCCAACAACCAAAAGGCCGTTATCGAGCAAGGCACCGAAGTGGGATATTACGTCGCTGGTAGTGCCACTTCCTCGCCGACGGTCATGTTCAAGAAGGCGGTCCTGAGTTTAGCCGTTACGCCGCAAATCACGCCCGACGGGCGAATCATCATGACGCTCGAGGTCCGCAAGGACACCGTGGGCCAGTCTTACGCCGGTGTGCCGTCGATCGACACCAAAAACGTCGTCACGCAAATCGGTGTCAATAACGGCGAAACGGCGGTGCTGGGCGGAATTTATGAAGAGACTTCGCGGAACGAGGATTCTAAGGTACCCCTACTCGGCGATATTCCTATCATTGGAAACGTTTTTAAGAAGACGGCCAAGACCGAAAACAAGACCGAATTGTTGATCTTCATTACGCCAAGGGTGATCTCTGAAGCGGTGAGCGCGGTTCGCTAGATTTCCTCGACTCACGTAGGCAGGGGGCGTGCCCAAGCCCAACCCAACCATCGTGCTGGTAGGCATGATGGGATCGGGCAAGTCCACGCTTGGCAAGCAACTTGCACGCCGCCTGCGGCGCACCTTCTTCGATTCGGACGCAGAAATCGTTCGCCGTACTGGCGCCAGTATTGCCCACATTTTCGAGGTCGAGGGTGAACCGGGTTTCCGCAAGCGCGAGTCCGAAGAATTGGCGCGCCTGATCGCGCAACCCAACGTTGTGCTCGCGACGGGGGGGGGTGCAGTGCTGACTGAGGCCAACCGCAGACTTCTTAGGGCGGGCGGGGTGGTGGTCTATCTTCACGCGAGCGTGGAAACGCTTTATGATCGCACCCGCCATTCCAGGGATAGACCCCTCCTGGCGGTCCCTGACCCCAAAGCGCGATTGATGCAACTTTATGCCGCGCGTGATCCGCTCTATCGCGAGACCGCGCATGCCATCGTCGAATCGGATCAGAGTCGGCTCAGCGACATGGTGTCGCGACTGCTGCAAGCCATAGCTCGCGCGGAAAAAACCTTCGAAGGAAAAAGCCTTGCATAGGACTGTGCGAGTTCCACTTGGGCAACGCAGTTACGACATATCCATCGGCGTCGGACTGCTAGATCAAGTGGAGGTTTTATCCGGGGTCGGATCGGGGGACAGCGCAGTCATAGTCACCAACGCGGTCGTTGCACGGCACTACCTGCCGAGAGTCCAGAACGCCTTATCGCGCAGGTGTTCTCGGGTGCACGTCGTTGTGGTGCCCGACGGCGAAGCGCACAAGACCGCGGACACCCTCGCGTTGATCCACACTAGAATGCTGGAACTCGGCATCGACCGTAAGTCCGTGCTCTTCGCACTCGGCGGGGGAGTAGTCGGCGACTTGTCCGGGTTTGCTGCGGCGACTTACCAGCGAGGCATCCGATTCGTCCAGATTCCAACTACGCTGCTGGCTCAAGTCGATTCATCGGTTGGTGGAAAGACCGGCATCAATCATCCCTTGGGCAAAAACATGATCGGGGCTTTCTATCAACCCGAGGCCGTGGTCGCCGACATCGAGTGTCTGCGCACTTTGCCCAAGCGTGAACTCTTGGCAGGACTTGCCGAAGTCATCAAATACGGCGCGATTTGGGACTTGGGGTTTCTCGGGTGGTTAGAGCTACATCTCGACGACCTGATCGCCCTGAATCCCGGAGTGCTCGCCGAGGCAGTCGAACAAAGCTGCAAGATCAAGGCCGAAATTGTCGGCGAGGACGAGCGGGAAAGCGGAGTGCGTGCCAGTCTGAATTTCGGGCATACCTTTGGGCATGCCATAGAAACCGGAACCGGCTATGGAACTTGGCTGCACGGAGAGGCGGTGTCGGCAGGCATGGTCCTCGCGGCGGCCTTGTCGTGCCGCTTAGGAATGCTGCAGCCATCCGAAGAGCAAAGACTCGCCAGCCTTCTGGTCAGGGCCGGGTTACCCGTCCGCGCGCCAGCTCTGGGCGTCGATCGCTACCTGGAGCTGATGCAGCACGACAAAAAAAACGAGGGGGGGCGGCTCAAATTCGTGTTGCTCGCGGGGCTGGGAAAAGCAGCGCTGCGCGCGGATGTGCCAGGGGATGAACTAACCGAATTGTTGGACCGATTCGTTCGAGGCTGACCCGCCCGACCCGGTTGAGTGGCTACGGGTCTTTCCGCCCGCCTTTTCATAGCAACCCAGATTATTCGGGCCCTGCGCCCGCAGGGCCCGAATACCCCGGTGGGGTTAGGGGCAGGTACCGGTGCCGGTGTTGGTATTGTTGATCAGGAGAGTCACGATATTGGTCCCGTCCGAAACATAGATCGTGTAGTCCGGATCGGTACCGTAGGCTGCGCCGGAACCAATGGCGACGCTGAGCGTACGGCCGGATACCGTCGCGGTGACCCCGAGGTTGGTCGAGGCAGCCACGATGCTCGTGCCCGTGCCCGAAACGCCGCCGGAAAGCACGAAGGTTCCTGTCTGACCACAGCTCAGATTCGCGGTCGAAGGCGTGATCACCAGAGCCGGAATAGGCGCCGGGTCGGTTGGCCGCGCATTGTCACCGGGATTGTTGCGCAAGAGAGCCGTCAGGGTGCGGCCGGTGGCGTCGGTAACGATGAGGTTGGCTGGATCCATGCAGGCACCACGCGTAGTTGCCGTAAATCCACCCCCATTGGTCTGTACAGGGGTGCCGGTCAAAGTTAGCCCCTGCGGGAAGCTCGTCACTACCCGATACGGCGGCGTGCCGCCAAAGACGTAATAAGTGGAACTCACGCCGTTGCTGCATTCGTCGTCGTAATAGGCCGTGATCTCGACTTCGTCAGGAATGATAGAAAGCGTGCCCGTTCCGTCGGTGAATTGGGCGATCACGAAACTGCCATTGACCTGATTGCCGGTCACGAGGTCAGTGGCGCGAATCAACGCCGCTCCGGTCACCGCATTGACATTAGCCTTGAACCGGACGATCGCCAAACCGTTTTGATCGCTGGTCACGGTGGTTGTGTTCACCAAAGGCTGCGCTGGGTTATCCGAGTAAAACAGGTACTGTCCCTGCACGACGTCGAATCGCACTTGGCGACCGGCCAGCGGCCCGCCCTCAAAGCTGCGCAGATAGACCTCGGCCGTACCATCTTGGCCGGAACAAACCGCGCTGCCGCATCCGGCACCCGGAGTGGCGGCAACCGGGGTGATCTTGAACAAATTAAGCAAGGGAGCGGGCTTGACCGTCGTCGCAATCTTGGCCGCCTGGCCGGAGGCGTCCTGCAACGTCAACTCGATTTCAGTGTCGGTCCCGACGTTACGGGCCATGACCAGGAAATCGCCGCTGCTCGACCAGTTGGAAGTGGGGATGATCGCCGGGTTGCCAGACACCAGCCGGTAGGGTGCCGCGCCACCACTGGCGACCACGAGTGCCGGGCTGTTGCTGTAGACCGTCAGGGTGGCCGGGATTGCCGTGAGCTCGCTCACGGTCCCTGAATCGATCGTCACGGCCACGGGGGGGGTAGTACGACCTTCCGAATCGTAAACCATTACCGAAATCTCGGCCTTGCCGTGAGGATCGAGTGCCCGAATTCGAAAGGTGTTCTCGCTCAAAGTGAGCGATTCCTTTTCCAAGACCACGAGGGCGGGGTTGCTGCTCTGGGCGCGATAAGGCCGCGTGCCACCGACCACGGTAATCGTCCATACCGTATTCGGTCCGGTATTGATGACAGCAGGGCTGACGGTGAGCGGATAGACCGACTGCGTGTCGCCGTTGGTTCCGCTTCCCCCACCCCCACACCCGGCAACCAAAACGGCCAGCGACAAGGCCGCAAGCAGGCCCAACCAATGGCGACCGATTTCGATCCAACTCTTCGTCATCATTTCAGTTCCTTCGTTGCTTTCCTCCATGCCGGCGTCCTAATTTAGGGCTGTCGGCAAGGCCGGGAAGTGGTGAATTTGGATGCTTTTACAATCAACTAGAAAGACTTCTTAAGATTAAAGCGCAAGTTCGGCGCCGGTGCAAGCGTTTTCTCCAAACTGGCCTGCTTGCGCGGCCTTCGCTCGCAAAAAAACCGCAGCCTGAACGACACGGGATTCTTGCCGCAGCGCAGCATTGCGGGTAGGATTGGAAGGTTTCGCCTCTCGTCCGCGCTGTGCTTCCGGAAGGGGGGATGCCGCAAATTGTATTCCCCAAGAGGTCAACGTGGAACAACCGCAACGCTCGCCGCTCTTTCGCCAAGGGCTCTACGATCCCGCCAACGAACACGACGCCTGTGGCTTAGGCTTCATTGCCCACATCAAGGGCCACAAGAGCCACGCGATCATCGAGCAGGCGCTGAAGGTCCTCAAAAACCTCACCCATCGCGGCGCAACCGGGGCCGACCCGCTGCAAGGCGACGGCGCCGGGATTTTGATTCAGTTGCCCGACGGATTCCTGCGTCGGGCGTGCGGCCGCCAGGGCCTTACGCTGCCTGCCGTGGGGCAATACGGCGCGGGCATGGTCTTTTTGCCCCGCGAACCCGCCTCACGCATGGCCTGCGAGCAGGAAATCGAACGTGCGGTGGCTTCCGAGGGCCAAATTCTTCTCGGTTGGCGCGACGTTCCTACTGACAACTCCGGCCTGGGCGTGGGCGTCAAGGCAGTCGAGCCGATCATACGTCAGGTCTTCATCGCCCGCGGGTCCAACGACATGGACCAGGACGCCCTCGAACGCAAGCTCTACATCATACGCAAGAAGTCCGGCCATGCCATCCAGGCGCTCAACTTGGCGCATGGCAGGGAATTCTACGTTCCGTCGATGTCCAGCCGCACGCTCGTTTACAAAGGCATGCTGTTGGCCCACCAGGTTGGCGAGTATTACCTCGATCTTCGCGACGAGCACATGGTCTCCGCGCTGGCCATGGTGCACCAGCGGTTTTCCACCAACACCTTCCCCACCTGGGACTTGGCTCACCCCTTTCGCTTGATTTGCCACAATGGCGAAATCAACACCTTGCGCGGAAACGTCAATTGGATCCGGGCGCGCCAGCAGGCAATTTCCTCTTCGGTGCTGAAGGAGGATTTAGACAAGATCTGGCCTCTGATTTACGACGGCCAGTCCGATTCAGCCTCTTTCGACAACGCCATCGAGTTGCTGGTGATGGGCGGATACCCCCTTGCGCAGGCGATGATGATGATGATTCCCGAGGCTTGGGCGGGCAATCCCCTGATGGACGAAGACCGCCGGGCCTTTTACGAATACCACGCCGCCCTGATGGAGCCCTGGGATGGTCCGGCCGCGATCGCCTTCACCGACGGGCGACAGATCGGCGCCACGCTGGACCGCAACGGCTTGCGGCCGGCCCGCTATGTGGTGACCGATGACGACTACATCGTTATGGCTTCGGAAGTGGGGGTGCTCGACATCCCAGAACATAAAATCATACGCAAATGGCGTTTGCAACCCGGCAAAATGCTTCTGGTCGATCTGGAGCAAGGGCGCATCATCGACGACGCGGAATTGAAGCAACAACTCGCCGCAGCCAAACCCTACCGCGCGTGGATCGATCAGACCCGCATTGCGCTGGAGGAGTTGCCCGAGCCCGCGCCCGCCATGGAAAGCGAAGTGGATCTTCTCGATCGCCAGCAGGCTTTCGGTTACAGCCAGGAGGACCTCAAACTCATTCTGGCACCCATGGCGCAAAGCGGCGAGGAGCCGATCGGCTCGATGGGCAATGATTCCGCACTGCCGGTCTTATCCGACAAGCCAAAGCTCCTCTACAGCTATTTCAAGCAGCTCTTTGCCCAAGTGACCAACCCGCCAATCGACCCGATCCGCGAAGAGTTGGTGATGTCGCTGGTGACCTTCATCGGCCCGCGGCCCAACCTCCTGGGTTTCGACGAGACCGAACCCCCCATCCGCCTTGAAGCGCAGCAGCCCATCTTGACCTCCGAGAACATGGAGCGGGTACGCCACATCGCGCTGTTCACCGGTGGCGCCTTCAAGTCCAAAGAGTTGGACATTTGTTACCCCTCGTCCTGGGGGGCTGCCGGCATGGAGGCAGCGCTGGCGAGCCTTTGTGCTCACGCAGAAGACGCGCTAAACCTCGGTTTCAACGTGCTGATCATTTCCGACCGCAAGGTAAGTGCCGAACAGGTTGCCATTCCGGCCCTGCTTGCCACTGCGGCAGTGCACCAGCATCTGGTGCGCAAAGGCCTGCGAACCAGCACTGGCCTGGTGGTGGAGACCGGCTCCGCCCGCGAAGTGCATCACTTCGCTTTGCTCGGCGGTTATGGCGCTGAGGCCATACATCCCTACCTCGCGCTGGAGAGCATCGCCAAGATGCCGCAACTTTTGGGAGAACAAAGACCCAAGGACGCGGAAAAGCGCTATATCAAGGCGATTTGCAAAGGTTTGTACAAGGTCATGTCCAAGATGGGCATCTCCACCTATCAATCCTACTGTGGCGCGCAAATATTCGAAGCGGTAGGCCTCAACACCGCCTTGGTGGCGAAGTACTTTACCGGCACGCCTTCCAACGTCGAAGGCGTGGGACTGTTCGAAATCGCCGAGGAGGCGGTTCGGCTTCATGCCCAAGGTTTCGGCGACAACCCGATCCTGCGGGACGCGCTCGATGTCGGCGGCGAGTACGCTTGGCGGGTGCGCGGCGAGGAGCACATGTGGACGCCCGACGCCATCGCCAAGCTTCAGCACGCCACGCGCGCCAACAGCCAAGATGCCTACCGCGAATATGCGCGCATCATCAATGATCAGAGCAAACGCCAGATGACGCTGCGCGGGCTATTTGAGTTGAAACCGATAGGCCCGCCGGTAGCGCTGGAAGAAGTGGAACCGGCCAAAGACATCGTCAAGCGATTTGCCACGGGCGCGATGTCGCTGGGTTCGATTTCCACCGAGGCACACGCGACCTTGGCCATCGCCATGAACCGCCTTGGCGGCAAATCCAATACCGGAGAAGGCGGAGAAGACGCGGCCCGCTATCGCCCGGTGAAGAAAGGCGAAACCCTCGCCTCGCACATCGGCGCCGGGCGCATCGAAAGCGACATCCCGCTGCAGGAGGGCGACAGCTTACGCTCCAAGATCAAACAAGTGGCATCGGGGCGTTTTGGCGTCACCGCCGAATATCTCGCCAACGCCGATCAAATTCAGATCAAGATGGCGCAAGGCGCCAAACCCGGCGAAGGCGGCCAATTGCCTGGCCACAAGGTGTCGGAATACATCGGCTATCTGCGCCACTCGGTGCCGGGGGTGGGTTTGATTTCGCCGCCGCCGCATCACGACATCTATTCCATCGAAGATCTGGCCCAACTCATTCATGACCTGAAGAATGCCAATCCGCGCGCCTCGATCAGCGTCAAATTGGTTTCCGAGGTCGGGGTGGGGACGGTCGCGGCCGGCGTGGCCAAGGCCAAGGCCGATCACGTCACGATTTCCGGTCACGACGGCGGCACCGGCGCCTCACCCGTGTCCTCGATCAAACACGCCGGAACCCCCTGGGAGTTGGGCCTGGCCGAAACGCAGCAGACCCTGGTGCTGAACCGCCTGCGGGGCCGGATCGCGGTGCAAGTCGATGGCCAGATGAAAACCGGACGCGACGTCATCATCGGCGCGCTCCTGGGTGCCGATGAATTCGGCTTTGCCACGGCGCCGCTGGTGGTCGAAGGCTGCATCATGATGCGCAAATGCCACCTCAATACTTGTCCGGTCGGTGTCGCCACGCAAGATCCGGTGCTGCGACGCAAGTTCAGCGGCCAGCCGGAGCATGTCATCAACTACTTCTTCTTCGTCGCCGAAGAGGCTCGCGAATTGATGGCTAGCCTCGGCGTGCGCAAGTTCGAGGAACTGATCGGACGGTCCGACCTACTCGACATGCGCCAAGGCATCGCTCACTGGAAAGCCAAAGGCCTCGATTTCGGCCGTATCTTTTATCAGCCCAAAGCTCCGGCAGAAGTGGCGCGCCGCGTTTGCGAGCATCAAGATCACGGTCTGCGCAATGCGCTCGACCACGAATTGATCGCCGCGGCAGAGCCGGCGCTGCGCCGGCGCGAGAAGGTCAGCCTCGAATTCCGCATTCGCAACGCCAACCGCTCGGTGGGCGCCATGCTCTCCGGCGAAGTGGCACGCCTGCACGGGCATGCCGGCTTGCCGGAAGAAACTTTGCGCATCTACTTTACCGGCGTTGCCGGACAAAGCTTCGGCGCTTTCCTTGCCAAGGGCATCACTTTCGAGTTGCAAGGCGCCACCAATGATTACGTTGGCAAAGGGCTTTCGGGTGGCCGTATCATCGTCTACCCCGATCCCGTTTCACCGGCGCGACCGGAAGACAACATCGTCATCGGCAACACCGTGATGTATGGCGCGATCAGCGGCGAGGCCTATTTCCGAGGCGTCGCCGGCGAGCGCTTTGCGGTGCGCAACTCCGGTGCCTCGGCGGTGGTCGAGGGCACGGGCGACCACGGCTGCGAATACATGACCGGAGGGACCGTGGTGGTTCTTGGACCGACCGGGCGCAACTTCGCTGCGGGCATGAGCGGCGGTGTCGCGTATGTGTACGATCGCGACGGCATGTTTGCGCGTTGCTGCAATACCACGATGGTGGCCTTGGACGCGGTGCTCACCGAGACCGAGCAAACTCGTGCGGAAGCCGAGCTGGTTGCGGCGGGCAAAGGGCAGATGCGTCACGCCGGAAAAGGCGACGATGCGCTGCTGCGCGAACTGGTCGAGCGGCACGCGCTGCATACCGATAGCGCGATCGCCAAGCAGCTTCTGGCGAATTGGGATGTCGCGCGAACCCGCTTCGTCAAGGTGATGCCGCACGAATACCGCAGGGCGCTGACGGAGCAATACGCAGGGCAGGTGGCGCAAAAAACGCAGGGGCAGGTCAAAGAGGCGGAGAAGGTGTGATGGGCAAGGTTACCGGATTCCTCGAATTGCAACGCATCAAGGAAGCAAGCCTTCCGGTCGCCGAGCGGCTGAAGAACTACCGCGAATTCGTTGCCACCCTCAAGCCGGAAGACGCTTCGCAGCAGGGGGCGCGATGTATGGATTGCGGCACGCCCTTTTGTCATTCCGGCTGCCCAGTGAACAACATCATCCCTGACTGGAACGATTTCGTCTATCGCAAGGACTGGCGGCGCGCCCTGGAGGTGCTGCTTTCGACCAACAATTTTCCCGAGTTCACCGGGCGCATCTGCCCCGCGCCCTGCGAAGCGGCCTGCACGCTCAACATCAACAATGATGCGGTGGGCATCAAGTCGATCGAACGCTTTATCATCGACAAGGCCTGGGAAGAAGGCTGGATCGTGCCTCAACCGCCCGCCCGCAAAACCGGGAAGAAGATTGCCATCGTCGGGTCAGGACCGGCCGGATTGGCGTGTGCTCAGCAGCTTGCCCGAGCCGGACACGCCGTGGTGGTCTTCGAGAAGAGCGATCGCATCGGCGGCTTGCTACGCTATGGCATCCCCGATTTCAAGCTCGAGAAGCACCACATCGATCGGCGAGTTGAGCAAATGGAGGCAGAGGGAGTCGTCTTCCGCGTCAATCAACACGTCGGCGGCAATGTGCCGGCAAGTCGTTTGGTCGCCGAATACGATGCCGTGGTGGTTGCCGGCGGCGCGGAGCAGCCGCGAGATTTGCCCGTTCCAGGACGCGAACTCGCCGGCGTGCATTTCGCCATGGATTTCCTGCGTCAGCAGAACAAGGCGGTGGCCGGAGACATTTTGTCGGACGCCATTCGCGCCACGGGCAAACACGTGGTCGTCATCGGCGGCGGCGACACCGGGTCCGATTGCGTTGGCACCTCGAATCGACATGGCGCGCTGTCGGTGACGCAATTCGAGCTTTTGCCCAAACCTCCGGAGCAAGAGAACAAGCCCATGGTTTGGCCTTATTGGCCGATGAAACTGCGCTCTTCGTCCTCTCATGAAGAGGGCTGCCAGCGCGATTGGTCCGTCGCGACCAAGGCGCTTCTGGGCAAAGACGGTCGCCTCACGGCTTTGCGCGCCGTGCGGCTGGAATGGGCTGGAGGAAAGATGAGCGAAATCGTCGGCTCCGAGTTCGAGATCCCCGCCGACTTGGTGCTGCTCGCCATGGGTTTTGTATCGCCGGTGCGTCAGGGCCTGCTGGAACAACTGGGCGTCGAGATGGACGCGCGGCAAAACGTCAAGGCAGAAACCGACGGCGCCGTGGCCTACCGAACCTCGGCCGCCAAGGTCTTCGCCGCGGGAGACATGCGCCGCGGCCAGTCGCTGATCGTTTGGGCAATTCGCGAAGGCCGGCAATGCGCCCGCGCCGTGGACGAATTCCTGATGGACACCTCGGACCTGCCGCGTTGAGCGTCGAACCAGCGTTGGCCAACGATCGCCTGCTGCGCGCGCTGCTGCGCCAACCGGTCGACAAAACACCGGTGTGGCTGATGCGCCAGGCCGGGCGTTACCTGCCCGAATACAATGCCACGCGGGCCAAAGCGGGTAGTTTCATGGCCTTGTGCAAGAACGCGGAGCTTGCCACCGAAGTCACTTTGCAGCCTTTGGCTCGCTTTGAGCTGGACGCGGCCATCCTTTTTTCCGACATCCTTACCATTCCCGACGCCATGGGGCTGGGGTTGTCGTTTGCCGAAGGCGAAGGGCCGCGATTGGCGCGGCCTTTGCGCGACGAGAGCGCTATCCGGGCGCTTTGCGAGCCCGATCTCGAGGAACTGCGTTATGTCTTCGACGCGGTCGCCAGCATACGGCGCGCGCTGCAAGGGCGGGTGCCGCTGATTGGTTTTGCCGGCAGCCCCTTCACTTTGGCTTGTTATATGATCGAGGGCGGCGGCAGCAGCGATTTCCGCCTCACCAAGCGCCTGCTTTACACCCGCCCCGACCTCCTGCATCACATTTTGCGCATCACCGCGCGCACCGTGGCCGGCTATCTCAACGAACAAATCGCCGCCGGCGCGCAAGCGATCATGGTTTTTGACACCTGGGGCGGGATTTTGACCACGCCGGCCTACCGCGAATTCTCTCTCGCTTACCTAGACCAAGTGATGCGCCTTTTGACCCGGGAAGCCGAGGGCCGGACCGTGCCGCGTATCGCTTTTTCCAAAGGCGGAGGCCAATGGCTGGAAGAGATGGCGGGTATCGCCACTGACGCCCTGGGATTGGACTGGACCACGCCCCTGGGCCAGGCGCGCCAGCGGGTCGGAGCCCGCGTGGCCCTGCAGGGCAATTTGGATCCCCTGGTGCTGTTAGCCGGCCCCGAAGCAGCGGCTGCCGAGGCCAGGCGCGTGGTGCGCGACTTCGGTCCCTTTCCCGGGCACGTGTTCAATCTGGGGCATGGCATCGTTCCCGAAACCCCGGCGGATTCGGTTGCTGCAGTGGTCGAAGCAGTGCATTCGGCCGGCTGTACGGCGCAGGGTAGCCGCTAAGGCCTCAAGTTTTCATATTCTTCGAGCTGATATGAATCGAAAAGCCGGTTTCATGGGGCTTACCGGGGCGCGCGCTCCCGTGCTCAGAGCGGGGGATCCACCGGCAGTTTCACCCCCGGTTGACGAGAAGGTTCGTTCGCCGCTGGCCAAGGGAAGGTGCTCCTTTCTGGAGCCGGCCTTGCGGGCCTAGGCCATTCGGCCCGGATCGGGGCGGGGACTGCACCGCCCGCCCGTATCCCCCGAGTGAATCTGCCGATACCCCGGAGAATCCCCGATCTGGGGGCCTTGACAAAAGGACAATTTCCCCGGGCTCATGGTAGCTTATACACAAGGGTTGGCGTTTGTCAGCCGCTTCCGCACCGCAACATGAACGAATTCAAGCACCTACCGCAACGTTATGATTTTACGACAAAAGTTGCGGTGCTCAAGTTTCGATCATGGTCAGGGAAGCCGCGAAACGGCGGGCGGCGGCCGAGGCCATGAAGGGCTTGCCCACAAAGTTATCCACAGAAATTGTGGACAAAATCGAATTGCTTTGCGAATGAGCGCTTTGCCGCCGAATTCTCTGATCGGGGCTGAAGACTCCGCGGCCAGATGGCTCACTCAGGCTTCTAGTCCTCGCGTTCGTAGGAGCGCCGGCTCGGCGCGGGCCAACCGCGGGCGAGCCGCTTTGGCTCGGGCTAGGTTGGCTTAGGAATGCAAACGACATCGATTTCGGCCCCGCAGGCGTTTCGAGTCGCTCTGCCCATTCCGGTCGAAAACAGCTTCGACTACCTGGGGCCGGCCGACACTCCCGCGGGCGCCATCGTCAGCGTGAGCTTTGGGCGACAGCGGCATCATGGCGTGGTGCTCGGTCCGGCGGTCGGAACGGAGGGCGCCTATGTGCTGCGGCCCATAGACCGCAGCTGGGGGGAACCTTGGGTCTTGCCGGCGGAGCTCTTGCGCCTGGGCGAGCGTGTTGCCAGCTATTACCAGGCCCCTTTGGGCATGGTGCTGGCGCAGATGCTGCCGCCGCTGGCCCGATCTGCCTTGACACCGGGGCGGCGACTTCGATCTTGGTGTTTGACCGAAACCGGTGCGCTCGCCCTTGCTAAACTGCCGGTTCGCGCCAGCTTGCAGCGGCGGGTCGCTGATCTGCTCAGGTCGGGTTCCATCCATGAGGAGAACCTCCCGGAGGATCTTCCTGGAGCCAGGCGGGTTTTGCGGAAGTGGTACGAATTCGGTTGGATCGCACCGGGTGACGGTCCGGTCTGGGCAAGCCAGGAACTTTGTCTTACGCCCGCACAAAGCGAAGCGCTGGCTGCCCTCAGCTGCGATGCAGAGACCCGGCGTCCGGCGCTCTTGCATGGCATCACAGGCAGCGGCAAAACCGAAATCTATCTGGCGCTGGCCCTGGACTTGGCGGCGAAACAGAAACAGACCCTGCTGCTGGTCCCGGAAATCAACCTTACCCCGCAACTGGAGCAGCGGCTCAGGGAGAAGGCACCGAGCCTGCGGCTAGCGGTGTTACACAGCGGCCTTGCCGCTGGAGATAGAGCGCGGGCGTGGGCGGCGGCCGCCCGGGGTGAACCCGATCTCTTGCTAGGCACGCGACTCGCCGTTTTCGCGCCGGCACCGCGCCTGGGAGCGATCATTCTCGACGAGGAGCAAGATGGTTCGTACAAACAAGGCGAGGGCGTGCGCTACCATGCTCGCGAGGTGGCGCTTTTTCGCGGAGATTTGACGGGTGCGAACGTCATTTTGGGGTCTGCCACGCCTTCCCTGGAAAGTTATGCCCGTTCGGAAGTCGGACGTTATGGCCGGGTAGTTCTGTCGGAGCGCGCGGTCGCAGGTGCAATGCTCCCCACTGTGCGTTTGTTGCCGCCGTCGGAGCAACCGGTCGGAGAGCCGCTTCTGGAAGCGATTCGGAAGCGCCTTGCCGACGGCGAGCAAAGCTTGCTGTTTCTGAACCGGCGCGGGTATGCCCCGGTCTTGTTTTGCCGCGCCTGCGGATGGGAGGCGCCGTGCCCTAACTGCTCGGCGCGACTGGTGGTACATATGACGGTCGGATCGGTATGCTGCCACCACTGCGGACACCGGCGCCAGATGCCTCGTGCTTGTCCCTCATGCGGCAATCTCGACTTGCTGCCCAGGGGTTTGGGCACCCAACGTCTGGAAGAGCACTTGGGTGAAGTCCTCCCGAGGGCGCGCATTCTGCGTATCGATCGCGATTCGACCCGTCGGCGTAACGCCTGGGAGGAGATGCTGGCTGGTATACGCCGGGGCGACGTCGATATCATGATCGGCACGCAAATGCTGGCCAAAGGGCACGACTTCCCGCAAGTTACGCTGGTTGGGGTTTTGGGCACCGACAATGCGTTTTTCAGCGCCGACTTCCGTGCCAGCGAGCGGCTGTTGGCCCAGCTGCTGCAAGTCGCCGGGCGCGCCGGTCGCGCTCAGAAACCGGGTGAAGTGCTGATTCAGACTGCTTTCCCCCAGCACCCCTTGCTGCAGGCGGTGCGCAATCATGACTATGCCGCCGGAGTTCGTCTGTTGCTCGAAGAGCGGCGGGCTGCCGCGCTGCCGCCCTATTCGCATTTGGCACTACTGCATGCCGAGGCGAGCCGGCGCGAGGTGGTGGACGACTTCCTGAAGCAGGCGCACCAACTGGCGGGCGAGCTTCAATCCGAAAGCGATTGCGGAATCGAAGTCTACAGCCCCGTTCCCAGCGTGCTGGCCCGGCGCGCGGGCTGGGAGCGCGGCCAATTGTCGATCCAAGGATCGTCGCGAAGAACCTTGACCCAATTTCTGGGGAAATGGCGTCGTCGCCTGGAAGCGCAACCGTCTCGGGCGCGCTGGTTTCTGGATGTCGACCCGATCGATTTTGCGTGAAGCCAGTATAATTCAATCCTTTATTGGCACTTTCGGCTGGACGCCGCCCGGTTTTGCGCGCGACCGAAAAGTGTATTCCCGAGCCCAAGATGTCCCCCACCGAATATCCCGCCTGCGACCTCAAGACTGAACTTTCCGACTGGCTGCGCGCCGGTGTCGCCGTTCTCGGTTCCGAGCACGTGCCTGAGACTCTGCTCTTGGAGCGACCCAAACAAGCGGAACATGGAGACTACGCGACCAACGTGGCGATGCAACTGGCGCGCACCCTGCGGCGCAATCCGCGCGAGGTGGCGCAAGCCATCGTTGCCGCGCTGCCGGCGTCCCGCTGGGTCAGCAAGGTAGAAATCGCCGGAGCCGGTTTCATCAATTTGTATTTGACGCCGGCGGCGCATCAGAGCGTGATTGCGCGGATCCAGGAGGCGGGTCCGCAGTTTGGTCGCGGTACCCGAGGGGACAATCGGCCAGTGATGATCGAATTTGTCTCGGCCAACCCCACCGGGCCGCTGCACGTCGGACACGGACGCGGCGCTGCGGTGGGAGATGCCATCGCGACGCTCCTCGAATGGCAGGGCTGGAAGGTGCATCGGGAGTTTTATTACAACGACGCCGGAGCGCAAATCAACAACCTGGCGCGCTCGGTGCAGGCGCGCATCCGTCAAGTCGAGAATCCCCAAGCACCATTCCCAGAAGATGGGTACCACGGCGAGTACATCCGTGAAATTGCGAGCGATTACCTCGAGGCTTTCCCCGACGACCTGCAGGCCAACGACCTGGAGGAGATTACGCGGTTTGCGGTCAAAACGCTGCGCGCCGAGCAAGACCAGGACCTTGCAGCATTTGGCGTGCGCTTCGACGGCTATTTCCTGGAGAGCTCGCTCTACACCGATGGTCGGGTCGCCGCTACGGTCGAGCGGCTGATCGCCAAGGGCTGCACCTATCGGCAAGACGATGCGCTGTGGCTGCGCACCACCGCCTATGGCGACGACAAAGACCGGGTGATGCAGAAGAGCGACGGCAGCTACACCTATTTCGTGCCTGATGTCGCCTACCACGTGACCAAGTGGGAGCGCGGCTTCGCTCGTGTCGTCAACGAACAGGGAGCGGACCACCACTCCACCATCACTCGCGTGCGCGCCGGCTTGCAAGCGCTGGATCTCGGTATTCCCAAAGGGTATCCGGAGTATGTGTTGCACCAAATGATCACCGTGATGCGCGGCGGCGAGGAAGTGAAGATTTCCAAGCGCGCGGGCAGCTACGTCACGGTGCGGGATTTGGTCGACGAAGTCGGGCGAGACGCGGTCCGTTTCTTTTTTCTCCTGCGCAAGCACGACTCGCAGCTTACCTTCGACATCGATCTGGCGCGTTCTCAGACCGAGGAAAACCCGGTGTATTACGTGCAATACGCGCACGCGCGCATCGCCAGCGTGTTGCGCCAAGCCGGAGTGCATTCAGGAGATCTAGGCGGGGCGGCGCTCGGTTTGTTGACCGATGCGCATGAGTACGCTGTGCTTCGCAAGCTTGCCGACTTCCCGGAGCTTCTGGCCAATGCCGCGCGCGAGTTGTCGCCTCACTTGCTTCCCTTCTACCTGCGGGAACTGGCTGCCGAATTTCACACCTACTATAATGCCTGCCACTTCTTGGTGCCGGACGCGGCTTTGCGCAAGGCTCGTTTGTCGCTGGTGGCGGCGACCGGACAAGTTCTGCGGAATGGTTTGGCGGTGCTGGGCGTCGGCGCACCGGAATCGATGTAAACGATGGCCCCGGCCGGCTCGTTTTTATCCGCACCAGCCGCCGCGCGCGACGCCCGCAGCAACGAAGGAATACGGTTATGACCCGTGATTACCGGGCAACGAAATGGGCACCCAAAAAGGGCCGCAAGCGCTCAGGCGGAGGCACCATCCTGGGCATCTTTATCGGCCTGATTCTGGGTTTGGGCATTGCTGCCGGAGTGTTCTATTACGTCTCGCGCAGCCCTAGTCCATTCCAGACCGCGCCCTCAGCCCCGGCCAAGAATGGCGCCGCGCAAGGTGCGCTTCCTGCCGGAAGCACGAGCAATGACAAGCCCAGGTTCGATTTCTACAAAATTTTGCCAGGCACAGAAGAAAAACCTGGCGGCGAACGCAAGCCGCTCGAAAGCAAAGCTGGCGAGAGCAAGCCAGCTGAGGCAGCCAAAGCGACCGAAGGCAAACCGGCCAAGACGGCGGAGAGCAAAGCGGTGGAGACCAAAGGCGCCGAAGGGAAGCCTGCCGAGCAGTTCTTTCTTCAGATCGGCTCCTTTGCCAATCCATCGGATGCCGAGAACGAAAAGGCCCGCCTGGCGCTTCTGGGGTATGAAGCCATCATCCAAACGGTAACCCTCGGGGACAAAGGTCAACGCCACCGAGTTCGGCTGGGTCCCTTCGGCTCGGCTGAGGAAATGAACCGAAACAAAACCGAACTTTCCAAGCGTGGCGTGGAAGCAACGGTGATCCGAAGCTCCTGATCGCACGGGAGCAGTTTCGGAACCAGAACTCCACCGTCACTTCACTTTTCTTATATCCCTTGAGGATCCCGAACATGTTGCGTAGACACTTCTCACCGTTATGGCTTTTTGCCCTCGCCCTTTTCGCTGGGCAGGTTCTCGCTCAGGACTTTCAGGAAGGCCGCCATTATTGGCGTTTGAAGAGCGCCATACCGGTCGAGACCGGCAAGAAAATCGAAGTCATCGAGTTCTTTTCCTATGGGTGCCCGCATTGCGCCAACCTCGAGCCTTTCATCGCGGCTTGGTCCAAGAAGCTCCCACCCGAAGTGCAGCTTCGGCGTGTTCCGGTCTTGTTCCAGACTCCCTGGATCAATTTGGCCAAGATTTACTTCACCCTGGAAACTCTAGGGGTCGAAGAAAAGCATTCTCAGGCCGTTTTCGATGCCCTGCATCGCGACCGCATTTCGCTTCATCAGGAAGGGCCTTTTCTCGACTGGGCCGCAAAACGAGGTCTGGATCGGGAAAAAGTGGCCAGCGTTTTCAACTCTTTTTCGGTCAACAGCAGCGTTTCGCGTGCCAGGAGCCAGGGCGCAAGTTTCAACGTTCAAGGCGTGCCTCTGGTGGTAGTGGACGGCAAGTTTGCGACCGATGTCGAAAAAGCCGGCGGCAACGAACAGATCTTGCGCGTCATCGAGGCGCTCATCGCCAAAGCCAAAGCCGAACGCGGCAAGAACTGATGGGCGCAGGCGAAGCCTGCGTCCCCCGGGTATTCATAACCGGGGCAAGCTCCGGAATCGGTGCTGCGCTCGTGCAGCATTACGCGGCCTCTGGCGCGGCCGTGGGTTTGTTCGCCCGGCGAGGAGACTTGCTTCAGCAACTGGCCGCTGCGCTGCCGACTGCTTCATCCGCCGTTTATGCGGGCGACGTCCGCGATGCCAAGGCCCTGGCCGCAGCCGCCTCGGACTTCCTCGGTCGCTTCGGCGCGCCGGACGTCGTCATCGCCAATGCCGGCATCAGCCATGGCACGCTTACCGAATGCGCGGAGGATGACGAGACCTTCAACGAAATTTTCGCGGTGAATGTGTTGGGCATGATGCGGACCTTTCAGCCCTTCCTGGCTGCGATGCGAGCCGCCGGGACCGGTCGCCTGGTCGGTATTGCCAGCGTGGCCGGGTTTCGCGGGCTACCGGGTGCGGGCGCTTACAGTGCCTCCAAAGCGGCGGCGATCACCTATCTCGAGAGCCTGCGCGTAGAGCTTCGTGGTTCGGGTGTTCAAGTGGTCACGATCTGCCCTGGCTACGTCGATACGGCCATGACGCGCGGCAACCCCTACGCCATGCCCTTCCTGCTCCAGCCCAGCTTAGCCGCTCGCCGCATGGCTCGCGCGATCGATCGCGGCAAAAGTTTCTATGTGCTTCCCTGGCAAATGGCCTTGGTGGGCTGGGCCTTGCGCCAATTGCCGGTGGCGGTTTATGACCGCTTGTTTGCGCGCGCGCCCCGTAAACCGAGGCGGGTAGGTTAAAAAAAGGCCGCGGACCAGCCGCGGCCTTTTGGTTCCGGCGAATTTGGCCGGTTACATCGGGATTTGTACGCCCAGAGTAATCGACTGGTTACGCCCGGCACCGCTGTTGAGCGTGACGCTGTAGCCGGCGAAGGCGGTGACGCCTTTCCCGAACCGGGCGGACAGACCCAGTTCGATGCGACCGGTATCCGCGTCAGGCTGATAGACCGGCATCTGGAAGCTGCCACCCATGGTTACCAGATTGGCGCGTACCTGGCGGTTGTCGTCTTCAAATTCGTGCTCATAACTCAATCGCGCGAAAGGCTTCAAACTCGTGCCGCCGGCATTCACCTGGGTCATCAAGGTATAGCTTAAGCTGCCCACTAAGGAATCGCGATCTTGTTGTCCGAATTGCATGGTGGTGCTGTTGGAGCCGCTTTCCGAGTAGCCATTGACGCGAACCTTCTGGTGCGTCAGTCCGAGACCGGGACCGTGCTTGACCGTGCCTGCGCTCATCCAGTAACCGCCAAATAAATCCACGGCACGATGGCTGCCCTGCGTGTTTCCTCTTTCGTTGCGCAGGCCTGTTCCGAGAGCGATGTTCCGGTTGACGTTCTTGAAGTCGAGATCGCCGTAGCTCAAGGTGCCGCCGACATACGCTGCACCAAGCCCGATCACGCCATAGGCCGTGAGCATCGTCTCCTCGAGTTTGAAGCTGCCGCCGTTACTGGCGAAATCGACCTTGTTGCCCGAAAAGCCCAGAGCGAGGCCTGCGGTGAGGGTGTCGGTGAACTTGAGGTCACCTCCGATCAGCACCGAATTGGCGGTGCTGTCGGCGCCACCGGTGCGAGGACCACGGTCGATGTCTCCGGCGCCATAATCATAGCTGCCATAAAACGACGCACTGCCCTTGGCGCGGTTTTCGCCCGCGCCTGCCATCATCTGGTTGCCAATACCGCGTTTCTGGGCCGCCGAAACCTGCAGGGGCGCTTCCGCCAAAAGGCCGATCTTTTCCGGCGCCTCGATCACCGATACGGCGTAATCCGCTGCGACCCGGTGCATGCCGGTGGTCGGATGTACCCCGTCCGCGAACACCCAGGTCGTCCCCGCGTTGGCCTCGCGCAAGGTGGCCGGAGTGCAGGTCAGCGAGGTTTCCGTAGTGCAGGCGGGAAGCGTGGCATTGACGAAACCGTAGGCCGAAGGATTGGCGACGACCTCCCGAACGAGGTTGTAAAGGTCCAGCGAAATCACGTCGAAGCCAAGCTGGTTGAGGCCTGCCGACAGAGTGCCATTAAAGAGCTGCGTGACGGCGCCAAACGGAGCCGTCGGCTGCGCGCCCTGCAGCGGCGTGGATGAAATGTCGGGCACGTTCGCCACCATGATGTAGCGGGCTCCGGCCGCATGCAGCCGGCCGATCTGGGCCAGGAGGTCGGTGGCGGCGCTGGCGATATTGGCCTGCATTTGCGTTGGCGTGATAACCCCCGCTCCCACCAAACCGACTTGATAGAAGATGTCGTTCGGCCCGCCTGAAATGTAATAGAGCGCGTTGGCGTCGACCGACTGGCTGCCCAGATAGTTGGTCAATTGGGTGGTTACCGGCAAAGCCTGCGGGCTATAGGTGTCTTGGCGGGTGACGCGCGCCCCACCCATGGCGTAATTGGTCCCGCCCTGGTTGAAAGGATTAGCCGTAGTCCCGAAATAGCTGGCGAGGTACTGCGACCAAACGTCGCCTGGATTGGTGGTGAAACGAGCACCGTAGGCGCCGGAATCGGTCAGGCTGTCGCCGAAAAAATAGGTACGGCTGAATTGCGCGGCTTGCGCCGGGCTGGCTAGGCTGAAAGCCAAAGCTGACGCAATCAGGCTCAGGCGGGCGGCGCGCTTGAAAGTTCGCATTCTAAGTCTCCTCGCTGGATTTAAACGGTTGTTCCAAACACTTGTTTGCAGCTGGCGTATTTTAATCCAAAACGACCCGGCGCGGCGGTTCAATTCTTCGCCCGTTCTCGGCAAGGCAGGCGCTCTGGGGAGGTAGGGCGCCGCTAAGGCCGGGTATTCTTCGTCAACCGACTGTTCAGCGAGGCGTTAGCGGAGGAAACTGCAGGCGCATATCGCGCTCCCCAAAGATGGAGGTGTTCCATGTTCTCGCTTTCCGCTGCAAGCCGTCGCGCCTTGATCGGTATCCTGGGGCTGGTGGTCTGCCTCCTGGCCGCCTCAGCAAAGGCCAATGAAGATCCGCCAGGGCGCGTTGGACGAGTGAGCGACCTCGCTGGCCAGCTTTTTCTAAGCAATTCGGCGACGCAGTCTTCCTGGGCTGCGATCGGCATGAATTATCCGATTACCGGTGCGGACGATCTCTGGGTCGACCGGGACGGACGCGCCGAACTCGACTTCGGCGACGGCTTCTTGCGCCTGGCGGGCGACACCAATCTGCACGTCAATCGTTTGGACAACCGCCAGGTGGACCTCATGCTGGCTAGCGGGCGGCTGATCCTTAGCCTGCGTCATATGGATGCCGGCGAGATCGTCGAGATCTTCACCGGCAACGCGCGAGTCAGCGTTTTGCGTCCCGGCGTGTATCGGCTCGACGTGAACCAGGATCGCTCGGTGACCGTGCTGGTTGTGCGCGAAGGCGAAGCGACCCTGGAGCGAACGGGGGAAAGCACCGTGGTGCGCCGCGGTGAGACGGCAACTGTGAGCGGCCAAGACTACCCTTCTTTGGCGCTGCGCACCGGCTACTACACCGACGCTTTCGATGGCTGGAGCGAAACGCGAGACCAGCGCTTCAACCATTCCGCCAGCGCGCGTTATGTTTCGACTCAGATGATCGGCTGGCGCGACCTGGATGACCACGGCAGTTGGCATACCCACGCGACCTACGGCGCGGTCTGGTATCCGGCCCGCGTTGCTGTGGGTTGGGCTCCTTATCGACACGGGCGCTGGGTTTGGGTCTCCCCCTGGGGCTGGACCTGGGTCGATGAAGCGCCCTGGGGCTTCGCGCCTTTCCACTATGGCCGCTGGGTTCACGTCTCCGGACGCTGGGGCTGGGTGCCGGGGCGTTATACCGCGCGTCCGGTCTATTCGCCGGCGCTGGTGACTTTCATCGGCGGTGACGGCTGGTCCTTCAGTGTCGGCGCACCTCTATTTGCCTGGGTGCCGCTCGGGTGGCGCGATCCCTACCGACCTTACTATCGCTGCTCCACCACGTATATTCACAGCGTAAACCGGCCCTATGTGGTGAATTACACCGAAATCACCGCCAAGCCGCCGCAGCCGGTGACGAACTTCGTCAACCTGCGCGTCCCGGGCGCAGTTACTTCGGTTCCGGGCGCAGCTTTCGGCAGCGGTCGGCCGGTGCGCGAAAACCTGGTCAGCGTCCCCGAGCGGGCTTTGGGCGGCGCGCCCGTTCTAGCTGCTGCTCCTGCGGTGAAACCGATCGCAATCGCCGGCGCGGCGCCCGCGGTGAGCGTGGTGCCCGCCAGTCAAATGCTCAAACCGGCAGCACCCGGAATGGTCCGCGAGCAGGGCGGGGCGACTGCCGCAGGAAGCGGTTCCGCCAACGCCGTTCGACCGGGCCTTGCGCCCGCAGCACCGCTCACCGTTCGAGAGGGAAAGCCGCTCACGAGCGGCAGCGGAGTCGCTGAAATCCAGCGGCATACCGCGTCTTCGGCGCCGCCCGCTACTCGAGCGGAAGTACCGGCAGGGCCACGCGAACTAAGACCTCACGCCGTGACGCGAGAAGCCGTCGGAGGCAGCGGGGGCGCATCGGGCGCAACGGCACGAGTACGCGAGGCGCCCCCTAGACCGCTCAGAGAGGAGCGCTTGGTGGCACCGTCCTCGTCGGCCGGAAAGCCGGTTATGCCGCCGGAAGCCCGGTCCGCCAATGGAGGCGGGCGCGGCGCCGGGCGAGTCGAGGAAATGCGCGCGGCGCCTCCGGCTGCGCCGCGACCCAGCTCGGGCCCCCACTCGGCGGGGCCGATGACACTGGACAAACCGCATGTCTCCAAGCCCGAAGCCAGGGTCGAGCGCCGCGCTGAAACGCGCGGCGCACCCATGGGCGAGCCGTCGCGGGTAATCGAAGGCGCGCGTTTGAAGTAGTAGCCAGAGTTATTATTTGCCGTCGACCCGCAACTTGGCGTAGCTGCCCGGGGCGGGTTCAAGAACCTTGAGTTTGCCCTTTCCTGGAATGCGAGCAGACACTTGCTCGCCCAGGTGGGGGTTGAGCCACTCGAGCCAGTTGGTCCACCACGAGCCTTCATGCGCCCTCGCCCCAGCGAGCCAATCATCCGGTGACTCGGGCAGGGCATCGTTGGTCCAAAACCCGTATTTGTTCGCGCTGGGCGGGTTGATCATCCCGGCGATGTGGCCGGAGCCGCCGAGCACGAAGCGGGACGCGCCGCCCAAAATGTGGGGGCCGTGGTAAGTGGTTTTCCAAGGCGCGATGTGGTCCTCGATCGCCGAGACGAAATAAGTCGGCACCTTGACGTCACCGAGGTCGATGGGCACCCCGTTGAGGGTGATTCCGCCCGGAACCCGCAGTAGGTTGTGCATGTACATGTTGCGCAGATAAAAACTGTGCATGGCCGCGGGCATGCGCGTGGAGTCACAGTTCCAGTGCAACAGATCGAAGGGAAAAGGATCACGACCCAAGAGGTAGTTGTTGACTACGAAAGACCACATCAAGTCGTTGCTGCGCATCATGTTGAAAGTGTTGGCCATCTCCGAGCCTTCGAGATAGCCGCGCTCGTTCATACGCTTTTCGAGTGCGGCAACCTGCTCTTCGTCGATGAACACCTCGAGCTCTCCGGGCTCCGAGAAATCGATCAGCGAGGTCATGAAGCTCGCGGAAGCAACCCGGTCGCTCTTGGTGCCGGCCAGGTAACCCAGCGTTGCAGCAAGCAAAGTTCCGCCCAGGCAATAGCCTAGGGCATTGACCTCTTTTTCGCCGGTGGCTTGTTCGATCGCATCGAGCGCGGCGAGCGGCCCCTCGCGCAAGTAGTCATCGAAATTTTTCTTGGCGAAGCCGGCGTCGGGATTGACCCAGGAAATCACGAACACGGTCATTCCCTGATCTACGGCCCATTTAATGAGCGAATTCTTCTCGCGCAAATCGAGGATGTAATATTTGTTGATCCAGGGAGGAACGATCAGCAGCGGACGTTGGTGAACTTTCTTGGTCGAGGGCTCGTATTGGATGAGCTGCGCCAGGTCGTTCTGAAACACCACCTTGCCCGGCGTGGTGGCAATGTTTACGCCCAGCTGAAAAGCCTTGGGGTCGGTCATGGAGATCTTCAGCTGCCCCTGGCCCCGCTCGATGTCGTCGAGCAGATTGTGCAAGCCCTTGACCAGATTTTGCCCGCCGCTGGCAATGGTCTCTTTGAATACCTCGGGGTTGGTCAGGGCAAAGTTGGAGGGCGCCAGCGCGTCGATGTACTGCCGGGTGAAAAAATTGACCCGCTTGGCGGATTCTTCGTCCATGCCTTCCACGCTCGCGACGGAGTTATGCAGCCAACGCGCGGCGATCAGGTAGGACTGCTTGACGTAGTCGAAAAGGAAGTGCTCCTGCCAGTCTTCGTGCTTGAAACGCTTGTCGTTCTTGGCCGGCTCAACTACCGGCCGGGTTTGTTGCCCCATCATGCGCATCATCGAGTTCTGCCAAAGGGACATGTAATCCCACCACAGGTTCATCTGCGATTCCGCCAGCTTGTAGGGATTGGCCATCATTTTGGAGGCCAGCTCCATGAAGACCTTGGCGATGCCGAATTCGTCCGTTGCCAGCGATTTGCCGGTCTGCGACTGTTTGGCGAGAAAGTCACCGATCAGTTTGGCGCCTCGCTCGGCGGCGTCGGCAAAGGAGTGGGCCAGGGCGGCGGGGTCGGCGGGCGTTGCGCTGCCGGGAGTGGCGTCTTGCATAATGTCCTCTTGTTGGCTTCAGGCGGGTTTTGCGATTCGAGAAAAACGCACCCGCGTTCCGTCGTCCTGGCGGCTCGCGCGGTGCGAGGTAAGGAGGTGGTTCAGATGGGCGATGGTCTCGCCCATGGCAAAAAACAGCTGTTGCAAATCGAGTTCGCGCGGAAACAACACGCTCCGCAGCTGGGCGGCCGTCTGGGGGCCAGACTTCATTGCGCCGAGCAGCTCTGCCAGGCGCGCCTCGTGGTGCGCCTTGAGTTGCGCAATACGGGTGCAGATGCCGCGAAACGGAAGACCGTGCGAAGGAAGCACCAAGGTCTGCGGAGCAAGGCCAGCGAAGCGCTCGATCGATCGCAGAAAGCGCCCGAGCGGATCGGCCTCGGGCTCGGTGGGCCAAACGCTGACGTTGGTCGTAATCTTAGGCAGCAGCATGTCCCCGGAGATCAGGACCGCCAATTCCTCGCAGTGAAGAGAAACGTGCTCGGGCGAATGGCCGAGCCCGACGATGACGCGCCAAACGCGTCCGTCTATGCTCAATTCCTCTCCGTCCACCAGACGATGGTATTGCCGTGGAACCTCAGGCACACCCAGGCGATACCGATTCCCACGTTTGCGCAGACCCTCGATCTCTTGCTCAGCCATGCCATGGCGCGCAAAAAAAGCGAGCAAGGGCGATACCCCGAAGCCGGCGCTTTCGTCGCGCATTGCATGGGCACTGAGGTATTCGCCTTGAGTTATCCAAATCGGTGCCCCATGAGCCTCTGCCAAGTGCTGCGCTTGTCCCACATGATCGGGGTGGCAGTGTGTCACCAGGATGCGGTGCAGCGGCAGGTTCTCCAACCACACCGCAGCGTATTCCCTCCAAATGGTGCTGGTAGCAGGGTCGCCTAGCCCGCAGTCGACCAGAGTCCAGCCCGCGCCATCGCGCAGCAGCCAGACGTTGATGTGATCCAAGGCGAACGGCAAGGGCAGGCGCAGCCAATACACGCCGGGAGCAACGGGCTCGATCGCTCCGATGCCGGGCGGACGGGGATGTGGAAAAGTAAGCGCGGGCGCGGGAGGGGAAGCGTGGACAAGCACGGGAGGGCCAGGCGCAGGCCTAGTTTTGCTGCAAAGCAGCATCGTCCGACAAGGGCCCCATGGTGTCAAGGGCCAATGCGCGTCCCGGACCGAGAAAAATGACCCCAAACCATTACTGGACAAAGGCTGATCACCGACCTGATGGTCGACAGGAGGTTTGTGCTATCTTGGGCGGCACCAGCCCGCGCTATGGCCATGAACACCCCCCTACCTGCAAAGACCTACACCATTTCCGATCTGGCTCGGGAGTTCGATTTAACCACCCGCACCATCCGCTTTTACGAGGACCAGGGCTTGCTTGCGCCGGGTCGCGTAGGGCGAAATCGGGTCTACGGCAACCGGGAACGGGTCCGCATCCGGCTGATCCTGCGCGGCAAGCGCCTGGGTTTTTCGCTCGCCGAGATCAAGGAGTTCCTCGATCTTTACGAAGCGACCGAGGGCGAGAAGCGGCAACTGGAACGTTTCCTCGCCAGCCTGGCCGAGCGCCGGCGCAGCTTGGCGCAGCAAAGGGAAGACATCGACGCGGTGCTCCAGGAGATCGATACCCTCGAAGCCCAGTGCCGAAAGCTGCTTTCGAGACAGGCCGGGCATTGACCAAGGGTCGAGCGTAAGCCCCGCCGTTCGCGGCGCGGGTGATCGAGACCAAGCCTACCCCAGGGGCCCCAGGCCCCACTCGAACTTGTGGCGAGGAATCCCCGTCACTCAGGGCCGGGCGGCTTTCGGATGCGACCAAGACGGGAGTGAATTCTCCGGCCGCAGGATGGTGCTCACTCAGTTGACGTTTACGTAAACGTCAATTACCATAAGCCTCCCTGGTACCGATTTCGGGAGCTAAAACATGCGCGATCTCAATTTCGATCCCCGCGACCCCGATTTCGATGCCCGAGTCCGCCGAAGCTTCGCCCGCCAGGGCGCCATGGCCTTTCTGGGCATACAAATCGGTGCCCTCAGCCCCGGCCATTGCGAACTGAGGCTGCCCTTCCGGCCGGAGATTACGCAGCAGCACGGCTATTTCCACGGCGGCATGGTCGGTATGCTGGCCGACACCGCGGGCGGATATGCGGCCTACACCTTGATGGCCGCCGAAGCCAGCATTCTCACCGCCGAATACAAAATCAATCTCTTGGCGCCCGCGGAAGGGGAGTTGCTGATCGCTCAGGGAAGAGTGGTTAAACCGGGCCGCACCCTGAGCGTCAGCGCCGCCGAAGTCTACGTCGAGAAGGGTGGGCGGCGTACACTATGCGCTTTGATGCAGCAGACCTTGATGGCCATCCATGGCCGGCACGATCCCGCCTGATTGAACCGGAGAACAAGGTGATCAGTTATCCCAGCCTGAATTTCGCCCTGGGCGAAACCATCGACATGTTGCGCGAAGCGGTTATGGATTTTGCGCAAAAAGAAATCACGCCTCGCGCCGCGGAAATCGACCGCAGCGACCAATTCCCCATGGACCTCTGGCGCAAGATGGGAGACCTCGGCCTGCTGGGCATCACCGTCGAGGAGCAGTACGGCGGCACTCAGATGGGTTATCTTGCGCATATCGTTGCGATGCAAGAGATCAGCCGGGCCTCCGCTTCGGTGGGCCTGTCCTACGGCGCGCACTCGAACCTCTGCGTCAACCAGATCCGGCGCAACGGCAGCGAGGCGCAGAAGAGCCGTTACCTCCCCAAACTCATTTCTGGCGAACATGTCGGCGCGCTGGCGATGAGCGAGCCCAACGCGGGATCGGATGTGGTGAGCATGAAACTTCGGGCCGAACAGCGCGGCGATCGCTATATCCTCAACGGCACCAAAATGTGGATCACCAACGGTCCCGACGCGGATACCCTGGTGGTTTACGCCAAGACCGACCTCAGTGCCGGCCCGCGCGGCATTACCGCATTCTTGATCGAAAAAGGAATGAAGGGCTTTTCGGTGGCGCAAAAGCTGGACAAACTCGGCATGCGCGGTTCGCACACGGGTGAATTGGTGTTCCAAGACTGTGAAGTGCCGGAGGAAAACGTGCTGGGCGCCGTGGGGCGCGGCGTCAATGTCTTGATGAGCGGCCTCGATTACGAGCGCGCGGTGCTGGCCGCTGGTCCGCTGGGAATCATGGATGCGTGCATGGACGTCGTCTTGCCCTACATTCATGAGCGTCGGCAGTTCGGCCAATCGATCGGCGAATTCCAGCTCATGCAAGGCAAGATCGCCGACATGTACACCACGCTCAATGCCTGCAAAGCCTATGTCTACGCCGTCGGTGCCGCCTGTGATCGCAGCCAAACCACGCGCAAGGACGCCGCCGGGGCCATCCTCTACGCCGCCGAAAAGGCAACTTGGATGGCGGGCGAGGCCATCCAGTGCCTCGGAGGCAATGGCTACATCAACGAGTATCCCACCGGGCGGTTGTGGCGCGATGCCAAGCTCTACGAGATTGGGGCGGGAACCTCCGAAATTCGCCGAATGCTCATTGGCCGCGAACTCTTCGGGGAGACCGCTTGATGGAGCCTGGTTGGGAATTTCCGGCAGTTCATACTGAGCCGGACAAGCCGGAACCAAGAAGGATCGCCCGTCGGCAGCAAGCGGCCAACGAGCGCTTTGCCAACAAAGGGAGAAGCCCCTTGTGTGTTCCACAAACTCATCTCTTCGAGTCAATTCTTCTCCGGGAATGTGAAGAGTTCAGGACTGGTTGATCGAAACGCCATGATCGAAACCTATCGCGGCACCGTCTATCCCTGGCACTGCGACCACATGGGGCACATGAATGTGATGTGGTACGTGGGCAAATTCGACGAAGGCACCTGGAACTTCTTTTCCGGCCTGGGCCTGAGCCCGGCTTTTCTGCGCGCCGAGCATCGCGGCATGGCGGCGGTGGACCAGCGCATCGCCTATCGCCGTGAACTGCACGCGGGAGACACGGTGTTCGTGCGCACCGGTGCGATCGAAGTGCGGGAAAAGACGCTCCGGTTCGTCCACGAAATGAAAAACGCCGAGACCGATGAAGTTTCCGCCATCACCCTGCTCACCGGCGTGTTTCTTGACACCCGGGCGCGGAAGTCCTGCCCCTTGCCCGACGCGGTTCGGGAGCGCGCGGAACAGCGCGTGGTCAGCTATGAGCTGCCTTGGGCCTTGTAGTCATCCACCGTACCGGAGTCGCCATGAATGATCCTATCGTCATCGTATCCGCCGCCCGCACGCCCATGGGCGGACTGCTGGGCGATTTCGCCCAGGTCACTGCCGCCGACTTGGGAGCGACCGCCATCCGTGCCGCGGTTGAGCGTGCCGGCATCAGACCCGAGGCGGTCGACGAGCTCATCATGGGCTGTGTGCTGCCCGCCGGCCAGGGCCAGGCGCCCGCCCGCCAGGCGGCCTTGGGCGCAGGGCTCCCGCTAGCCGCCGGATGCACCACAGTGAACAAGATGTGCGGTTCGGCCATGAAAGCCGCTATGCTGGCGCATGACATCCTGATTGCAGGAAGTGCGGAAGCGCTCGTCGCCGGCGGCATGGAAAGCATGAGCAACGCGCCCTATCTCTTGCCCAAAGCGAGGGCCGGCATGCGCATGGGACACGGCGCCGTGATCGACCACATGTTCTTCGATGGATTGGAGGACGCCTACGAAAAGGGCAAGCTCATGGGCACCTTCGCGGAGCTGTGCGCGAGCCATTACAGCTTCAGCCGTGAGGAGCAAGATGCTTTTGCCCTCGCTTCCTTGTCGCGTGCCTTGGAGGCGCAAAAGAGCGGCGCTTTCGCCTGGGAGATCGCCCCGGTCAAAGTGGCGTCACGCAAAGGGGAAATCGAGATCGCCAGCGACGAACAGCCGCCCAAGGCGAGTCCGGAAAAAATTCCCACGCTGAAACCGGCTTTCAAAAATGACGGCACCGTGACGGCGGCTAATGCCAGCTCGATCTCCGACGGTGCGGCGGCCTTGGTGCTGATGCGCCGCTCGACCGCCGAGCGCCGGGGCTTGAAACCGCTTGCCGTGGTCATCGGTCATGCCACGCACGCCCAGGAGCCGGCTTGGTTTACAACCGCGCCCGTGGGGGCCATGAAGAAGCTCTTCGCTAAGACCGGCTGGATGCCAAAAGACGTCGATCTCTACGAAATCAACGAGGCCTTCGCGGTAGTGGCCATGGCGGCGATGCGCGAGCTGGATCTGCCCCACGCCAAAGTAAACGTACACGGCGGTGCCTGCGCCCTGGGCCACCCAATAGGTGCCAGCGGCGCGCGCATTCTGGTCACCCTGATCGGCGCCTTGCGCGCCCGCGGCGGAAAACGCGGCGTGGCCTCGCTTTGTATCGGCGGCGGCGAGGCCACCGCGATGGCCATCGAACTCGTCTAAATGCGAGCGGCCAGGCCATGATCCTCAACGAACAGCAGCGCATGATCCGCGATACCCTGCGCGCGTTCGCCCGCGACCAGCTCGCGCCGAACGCGGCCGCGTGGGATAGGGAACACCTCTTTCCTCGCCAAGCGTTGCGGGAACTGGGCAGCCTGGGCGCACTGGGCATGGCGGTCCCGGAAGCATACGGCGGCGCAGGTTTGGATTACCTCTCGCTGGCTCTCGCCCTCGAAGAAATCGCCGCGGGAGACGGCGCCACCTCGACCATCGTCAGCGTACAGAACTCGGTCGTGTGCGGTCCGCTCCACGCCTTCGGCAACGAAGCGCAGAAAAAGGAGTATCTCGTGCCGCTGGCTTGCGGCGAGAAGCTCGGGTGTTTTTGTCTCACCGAACCTCATGTGGGTTCGGATGCAGGCGCCATCAACACCCGCGCCGAACGCCAGGGCGACACTTACGTTTTGAACGGAGTGAAGCAATTCATCACGACCGGAAAACACGCGGACACCGCCATCGTTTTTGCCGTCACCGACAAGAAAGCAGGCAAGCGGGGCATTTCGGCCTTCATCGTGCCAACCGCCACGCCGGGTTATGTCGTCGCCCGAGTCGAGGAAAAACTCGGCCAGCGCGCTTCCGACACGGCACAAATCGTATTCGATAATTGCCGCGTGCCGGCGGTGAACTTGCTGGGGGCAGAAGGCGAAGGCTATCGCATCGCCCTGGCCAATCTCGAAGCCGGCCGCATCGGCATCGCCGCTCAATCGGTGGGCATGGCCCGCTCGGCCTTCGAGGCGGCCTTGGCCTATGCGCAGGAGCGCCAGAGCTTTGGCAAGCCCATCGTCGAGCATCAGGCGGTCAACTTCCGCTTGGCTGACATGGCGACGCAAATCGAAGCCGCGCGGCAATTGGTTTGGCATGCAGCGAGCTTGCGCGATGCTGGCGAGCCTTGCCTGCGAGAAGCCTGCATGGCCAAACTCTTCGCCTCGGAAATGGCCGAGCGGGTCTGCTCGGACGCCATCCAGATCCACGGCGGCTACGGCTACGTCACCGACTTTCCGGTCGAACGCATCTACCGCGACGTGCGCGTGTGCCAGATCTATGAAGGCACTAGCGACATCCAGCGGCTGGTGATCGGGCGTTCCCTGGCGGCTTGAAATGGAAGCCGGCGCCCGCTTTTCCGACCGAGTCGCCGCTTACGTCCGTGCCCGGCCTGGTTACCCGGACGAAGTTTACTTGCGGCTCATCGCGGCCGGGGCGGTGCGGCCGGAAAACCTGATCGCCGACATCGGCGCCGGCACGGGCCTCTCGGCCGAACTTTTCGTTCGCCACGGCCATCCGGTCATCGGCATAGAACCCAATCAGCCCATGCGCGAGGCCGGGTTGCGGCATCTGGCCGGTTCTGGCGGACTTTATCGCGCGCAGGATGGCAGTGCGGAGGCGACGGGTCTCGAGTCCTCCAGCGTCGATGTGGTCTTGGCTGCCCAGGCTTTTCATTGGTTCCGGCCCGAGCCCGCGCGCGCTGAATTCCGGCGCATACTCAAGCCAGAGGGTGCGGTGGTATTGATTTGGAACGATCGTCAGACCGACACCACGCCATTTCTGATCGGCTATGAAGCACTCCTGCTTCGACATGGCACCGATTACCGCGAGGTCAATCATCGCAACATCGATGCCGCGCGCCTGACGGCCTTTTTTGGGCCTGGAGGCTACCAGGACTTCGTTTGCCCGTACGTGCAGACCTTCGATTATCAAGGATTGGAGGCGCGGCTCCTGTCGTCTTCCTACACCCCGCCGGCGGGTGATCCGCGGCGCGAACCTATGCTCAAAGCGCTGTGCGATCTGCACGCCAGCCATGCCATCGATGGGCAGGTGGCCATGGTGTACGATACCCGCGTATTTTTCGGGGCATTGAATTAGAAGGGGAATCGTGGCGGAACCGGTGGAGTTTTTTTTCGACTTTTCTTCGCCCTACGCTTACCTCGCGGCGATGCGTATCGAGGACTTGGCGGGCGCCCACGGCCGGGAGGTGTTCTGGCGTCCTATGCTGCTTGGCGTAGTCTTTAAGGCCGTGGGCAGTGCGCCGTTGACCGAATACTCCGTCAAAGGCCCCTACTCGGTGCGCGATTTCGCGCGCTCGGCGCGTTTTGCCGGCATTCCCTACCATCTGCCCGATCCTTTTCCCATCGCCACGCAAAACGCCGCCCGCTTGGTGCTCGCGGGGCAAAAAGCCGCGCCGAAGCGAGTGGGCGAAATCGTCCGCGCGGTGTTTGGCGCTTTTTTCGTCGAGAACCGCGGCATCAATGAACCCGAGGTATTGCGTTCCATCGTCAATGGCCTGGGCGGGCTGGATGCCCCGGCGCTCATGTTGCAGAGCGCGGGTCCTGAAATCAAAGATGCGCTTCGCGCCAATAACGAAGAGGCGCTGCGCCGCGGAGTCTTTGGGGCGCCTTTTATGTTCGTTGGCGACGAACCCTTCTGGGGTCATGATCGTTTGCCGCAACTGGACTATTGGTTGAAGACCGGCGGGTTTTGATCGGCCGCCACGATTCGGGGAGTGAATGGAAATGGGCATCCTGCAAAGCGCAGTCAATCCGCGAGACGATTCCTATCGCCAGAACGCCGCAGCCATGAAAGAGCAGGCAGCGGATTTGCGTTTGCGGGTCGAGGAGATCATGCTGGGCGGGGGAACTGCGGCAAGGGAGAAACACACTGCCCGCGGCAAGCTGCTGCCACGCGACCGTATCCGCACTTTGCTCGATCCGGGTTCGCCTTTCTTGGAATTTTCCCAGCTTGCTGCTTTTGGAATGTACGGCGAGATGATCGCGGGCGCCGGCATCGTTACCGGCATCGGTCGGGTTTCCGGGCGCGAGTGCGTTATCGTTGCCAACGATGCCACGGTAAAAGGCGGTTCTTATTTGCCCATGACGGTCAAAAAGCATCTGCGGGCCCAGGAAATCGCGCAGCAGAATCATTTGCCTTGCATCTACCTGGTCGATTCGGGCGGCGCCAACCTTCCAACGCAAGACGAAGTCTTCCCCGATCGCGATCACTTCGGGCGCATTTTCTACAATCAAGCCAACATGTCGGCCCTGGGTATCCCTCAGGTTTCGGTAGTGATGGGTTCGTGCACGGCGGGCGGCGCCTACATACCCGCGATGTCCGACGAATCGATCATCGTCAAAGAGCAAGGCACGATTTTTCTGGGTGGGCCGCCCCTGGTGCGCGCCGCCACGGGCGAGGTGGTGACCGCGGAGGAATTGGGCGGCGCCGATGTGCACACCCGCATCTCGGGTGTGTCCGATCACTTCGCCTTAAACGACGCCCATGCCTTGGCGCTGGCGAGGCGAGCGGTGGCCAACCTCAACCGCCCGAAGAGGGTTAGCATCGAAGTCCGCGACTCGCGTGATCCGCTCTACGATGTCGAAGAGATCTACGGCATCGTGCCTGCCGACAGCAAGAAACAATACGACGTGCGCGAAATCATCGCCCGTCTGGTTGATGGGTCGGAGTTCGACGAATTCAAGAGCCGGTATGGCACCACCCTGGTCTGCGGCTTTGCCTTTCTCTGGGGCTATCCGGTAGGTATCGTCGCCAACAACGGCATCCTCTTTTCCGAATCGGCGCAGAAGGGGGCGCATTTCATCGAACTGTGCAGCCAGCGCAACATCCCGCTGATTTTTTTGCAGAACGTCACCGGCTTCATGGTGGGAAAGAAATACGAAGCCGGCGGCATTGCGAAAGATGGCGCCAAGATGGTCACTGCGGTGTCTTGCGCCAAAGTGCCGAAGTTCACCGTGATCACCGGCGGCAGCTACGGCGCCGGCAACTACGGCATGTGCGGGCGGGCCTTCAATCCGCGCTTCTTGTGGATGTGGCCCAACGCGCGCATTTCCGTGATGGGCGGCGAGCAGGCGGCGATGGTGCTGGCGCGCGTCAAGCGCGATGCCATCGAAGCCAAAGGCGGCATTTGGTCTGTCGAAGAAGAGGAGGCGTTCAAAGCGCCCATCCGGGCCAAGTACGAACGCGAAGGGCATCCCTATTATGCGAGCGCGCGACTTTGGGACGATGGCATCATCGATCCCGCAGACACTCGCCGCGTGCTGGGCTTGGCGATTTCGGCCTCGCTCAACAAACCCATGGAAGAAACCCGCTTCGGCGTCTTCAGGATGTGATCATGAGCGCCCCTTTGCCGCAATTTACCACCCTGAAACTCAACATCAACCACGGCATCGGCGTGATTGCGCTCAATCGGCCGGAGCTCCACAACGCCTTCAACGAGACCTTGATCGAAGATCTCACCGAAGCGCTCATGTCGCTCGAGACGCGCGCCGAAGTGAGGGCTGTGGTGCTCATGGGAGAGGGCAAGAGTTTTTGTGCTGGGGCCGATCTCAACTGGATGCGCAAAATGGCCGGCTATAGCTACGAAGAGAATTACGCCGATGCCATGGGTCTGGCCAATATGCTGGCGACGCTGAATCGGCTGAAGAAGCCCACAATCGCAAGAGTGCACGGACCGGCTTTCGGCGGCGGGGTCGGCCTCGTCGCCTGCTGCGACATCGCCATCGCCAGCACCGACGCGAGTTTTGCCCTAACCGAAACCAAGCTGGGCATCATTCCGGCGACGATCAGCCCCTATGTCATCGAAGCCATAGGCGCTCGCCAGGCGCGACGCTACTTTCTCACGGCCGAACGACTGAGCGCAGCCGAGGCTTTTCGCATCGGCCTGGTGCACGATTTGGTGCCGCCGGAGCGCCTGGATGAGAGAGTGATCGAAATCTATGCCCGCGTGCACGAATGCGGCCCGACGGCTCAAGCCGCAGCCAAGGATCTGATACGCGCCGTGGCCCACCGCCAAGTTCGCGATGACTTGATCGCCGACACGGCACGGCGCATCGCCGACCAGCGCGCTTCCGACGAAGGCCGCGAAGGCGTGGGGGCCTTCCTCGCCAAGCGCAAGCCAGGTTGGGCGGCAAAGCACGAATAGGGTGATGACGGCGGATGTTCAAACCGGGAACCGAGATTACAGCAGCCGCGGTCGCGTTCGATCCGCTCTCGATATCGATAGGGGAAAAATTTGATGTTTGAAAAGATCCTGATCGCCAATCGGGGGGAAATCGCCTGTCGCGTGGCACGCACCGCCCGCCGCCTGGGTATTCGCACCGTCGCCGTTTATTCCGAAGCAGACCGCGGCGCGCTGCACGTCGAAGCCTGCGACGAAGCCTATTTGCTTGGCCCCGCGCCGCCTCGGGAGAGTTATTTGCGGGGCGAACGGATCATCGAAATCGCCAAGCGCAGCGGCGCCCAAGCGGTGCACCCCGGGTATGGCTTTCTTTCCGAGAACGAACAATTCGCGCAAGCCTGCGCCGAAGCCGGGCTCGTCTTTATCGGCCCGCCGCCGGCGGCGATCCGCGCCATGGGCTCCAAGAGCGAGTCCAAGCGTCTGATGGCCGCCGCTTCGGTGCCGCTGGTGCCGGGTTACCACGGAGAAGATCAGAACGACGCCTTGCTTCTTGCTCAGGCGGATGCCATCGCTTATCCCGTGCTGATCAAGGCTACCGCCGGAGGCGGTGGCAAGGGCATGCGCGTGGTCGAGCAGCGCGCCGATTTCCTCGCTGCGCTGGCTTCGGCGCGACGTGAAGCGAAAAATGCGTTTGCCGACGATCGGGTGCTGATCGAAAAATACCTCACCGCGCCCAGGCACATCGAAATCCAGGTCTTTGCCGACACCTTGGGCAATGCCGTGTATCTCTTCGAGCGCGACTGTTCGGTGCAGCGCCGCCACCAAAAAGTGCTGGAAGAGGCGCCTGCTCCAGGCATGACGACTGAGAGGCGGGCGCAGATGGGCAGCGCCGCGGTGGCGGCGGCTCAGGCCATCGGCTACGTGGGCGCGGGCACCGTGGAGTTCATCGCTGAACAGAGCGGCACCTTCTATTTCATGGAAATGAATACCCGGCTCCAAGTCGAGCATCCGGTGACGGAAATGATCACCGGTCTCGATCTGGTGGAGTGGCAGCTGCGCGTTGCTGACGGAGAACGGCTGCCGCTTTTGCAAGACGAGCTTCGTCTCAGGGGTCATGCCTTGGAGGCGCGGGTCTATGCCGAGGACCCGGACAAGAACTTCCTGCCTTCGATCGGGCGCATTTCGCACCTGCGCGCACCGCAAGAGAATTCCACGCTTCGGGTCGATACCGGAGTGCGCGAAGGCGACGAAATCAGCCCGCACTATGATCCCATGATCGCCAAGCTCATCGTCCATGGGGAGGATCGGCAACAGGCGCTCAGGCGACTCGCGCAAGCACTGGCGCAATACCAAGTCGTGGGTGTGGCGACCAATCTCGAATTCCTGCATCGTCTGGCCACCCATCCGGCCTTTGCCGGCGCCCAGCTCGACACGGGGTTCATTGCCCAGCATGCTGCCGATTTGTTGCCCAAGGGGCAGATGCCAAGCGCGGACGTTTTGGCCGCGCTGGCCCTCGCCGAGCTCGAAGCGGCCCGCCAAGCCGCACAGCGCGTCGCCAGCAGATCCAGCGAACCCAATTCGCCTTGGTTTGCCGCTGACGGCTGGTGGCTCAATAGCGACAACCACCGCATTTTCCAGTTCGAGTTTCAGGGCAAGGCGCTGGCGATTACCGTGCACTTTCGGGGTCTGGCCTACCTACTCGATTTGCCCCAGGGCTCGTTCAAGGCCAGCGTCAAGGCGGAGGGCGAGGGGCTGCGCATCAACCTGGACGGTGATGAATTCCTGTGCCATTGCGTTGCTAGCGGCGAGGATCGCATCGTTTATCGCAATGGGCGGGTGTGGAAGTTCCGGCACCTCGATGCCCTGGCGCATGCCGGAGAAAGCGGTGGCGGCGGCGGACACCTCGCCGCGCCGATGTCCGGCACGGTGATTGGCGTTTTGGTCAAGGAGGGCGAGATCGTTCGCGCCGGGCAGCCGCTTTTGGTCATGGAAGCGATGAAAATGGAGCACACCATCCTTGCGCCAGGCGCCGGCAGGGTTGTGCGCATTGCGTTTGGGCCGGGTGATCCGGTCAAGGACGGCGCCGAGTTGATCGAAATCGCCCCCGAGGAAGTGACATGAGCCGCAACCTTGGAAACTGGCCAAAGGGGGTGGCCATCACGGAAGTCGGTCCGCGGGATGGTCTGCAGAACGAGAAGGCACTCGTGCCGACCGAAATCAAAGTTGAACTCATACGCCGTCTGGCCGATGCGGGTTGCCGTAGCATCGAGGCGACCAGTTTCGTTTCCCCTAAATGGGTGCCGCAAATGGGCGACGCCGCCGAGGTAATGGGTGGCGTTCCGCGCCGCAGCGGTTTGCGTTATGCGGCGCTCGCGCCCAATCTGAAAGGGTTCGAAGCGGCATTGGCCGCAGGTGTGGACGAAGTCGCGGTTTTCGTCGCCGCCTCGGAGAGCTTTTCGCAAAAGAATATCAACTGTTCGATCGCCCAGAGCTTGGAGCGTGCCCGGCCCGTCACCGAGGCGGCGAAAGCGGCGCAACTGCCGGTGCGCGGCTACATCTCTTGCGTGATTGCCTGCCCCTACGAGGGGCGCATCCGGCCCGAACAAGTCATGCCGGTCGCCGAAACACTGCTGGCACTGGGCTGTCGCGAGATCTCTCTTGGCGACACGATAGGCGCGGGTACTGCCGGGCAAGTGCGGGCCTTGTTCGAGCATCTTTTGCGGAGCTTGCCACCCGAGCGACTGGCCGGGCACTTTCATGACACCTATGGGCAGGCGATTGCCAATGTCTATGCCGCGCTGCAACTGGGCATCACCAGTTTCGATAGCTCGGTCGCCGGATTGGGCGGCTGCCCCTACGCCCTGGGCGCTACGGGCAACCTGGCGACGGAGGATTTGGTCTACCTGATGCATGGGCTGGGCATCACCACGGGCATCAACCTCGATCGCCTTTGCGACGCGGGGCAGTACATCTGCGAGTTCCTTGGCCGCCCAAGCCAGTCAAGGGTTGCTCGCGCCCTGGCGGCGAAGAAGCCGGCGGCGTAAGCGCGCCGGAATGCCGCTAGACGATTCCTTCGCTCCGCAGCGCGGCGAATTCCTCGGGGGTGTAGCCGGCCTGCAGAAGAACTTCTTCGCTGTGTTCACCCTGTTGGGGCGCGGCGCGTGGAGGCAAGAAAACGGCGTCGGATAACTTCGCGGCGGGGCCGAACTGCCTTTCTTGCGGCGTGTCACCAGCAACCATTTCGCGTTCGGTGAACTGCGGGTGGACCAAGGCTTCGGCCAAGGTCAAAACGGGCGTGACGCAACAATCGACGCCCCGCAATTTCTCCACCCACTCGGCTTGCGTGTGCTGGGCAAAACGATCCCCGAGCTGCGCGCAAACGGCCGCGCCATTTTCGCCCGTGGCGAACTGCTGCTTGGTCAATTCGGGCAAGTTGATCGCTTCGCACAGGGCGCGCCAGAATTTCGGCTCCAGCGCACCCACGGCAACGTAGCGCCCGTCTTTGGCGGCGTAGCATCGATAACAGGGCACGCCGCCGGTGAGCAAATCGGTGCCTCGCGGCGGCAGATGACCATAACTTGCCAGTGCGTGCAGGGCAAAATACTGGTGGGCGAAGCTCGCATCGGCCATCGCGACATCGATATACCGGCCCAGTCCGGTGCTGCGCGCCTCGACGAGGGCAGCCGAAATCCCCATCGCGGCGGTGAGCGCGCCGCCCAGGAGATCCGCGATTTGCAGATTCGAAAGCGCGGGCGGGCTGCCGGCCACGCCGATTTGGTCCAGCACTCCCGCGAGTGCGAGATAGTTGATGTCGTGTCCGGCGAGATCACGATGGGGGCCGGTTTGGCCATAACCCGAGATGCTGCAATAGACGAGCGCGGGATTACGCTGCCGGACCACTTCGTAACCCACGCCCAGTCGATCGACCACGCCCGGGCGAAAGCTCTCGACCACTACCGCCGCGGTTTCGGCCAGGCGCAGGAAAGCGTCTCGCCCTTTCGGATGTTTGAGATCGAGGGTAAGACTGCGCTTATTGCGATTGATGGCGCGGAAATAGACCGAGCTTTCCCCCGGCTGGACGCCCAGCTTGCGCGCGTAGTCGCCCTCGCCGGTGTCTTCGACTTTGATCACGTCCGCGCCGAAATCCGCCAAGTGGAGGGTGCAGACAGGCCCCGGCAAGAGCCGGGTGAGGTCGAGCACTCGGATGCCGTTCAGAGGGCCGGGTCGCATGGCATCCCCAGCTCGTCGCGCAGAGCTCGCGCACTGGCGAGCGCTTCATCCAAGGTTGCGCCGAGGCAGCTCAAGTGCCCCATCTTGCGCCCGGCACGCGCCTCGCGCTTGCCGTAAAGATGCAGCTTGGCTTGACCTTGCTGCAGCACGCGCCGCCAATCGGGCTCCCCTTTGCCCCACAAATCACCGAGCAAGTTCAGCATTACTGCAGGCGTGTGTAGTCGCGGCTCGCCCAAGGGCAGGGCGGCCATGATGCGCGCCTGCTGCTCGAATTGGGAAGTGACGCAGGCGTCGATCGAAAAATGCCCGCTGTTGTGCGGGCGCGGGGCGATTTCGTTGACCAGGACGCTTCCGTCCTCGAGCACGAACATCTCGACGCACAACACGCCCACATATTGCAGTCCCTCTGCGACCCGCAGCGCCAGCGCCTGGGCCTCTGCCAGGTGCTCCGGGGCGGCGCGAGCCGGCACGATGGTGATGTCCAGAATGCCGTCCCGGTGGCGGTTTTCCGCGACCGGGAAGGAACGAACTTCGCCATCCAGGCCGCGAGCGACCACGACCGACAGCTCCTGGGCCAGCGCCAGGCGTTTTTCCAGAACACATGGCTTCTGGCCTAGCCTCGCCCAAGCGGAGGGAAGCTCGGTCGAGCTGGCTACGCTGGTCTGGCCTTTGCCGTCATAGCCCAAGCGCGCGCTTTTGAGGATGCCAGGAAATAGACCCGGGTCTGCGATCCCGAGATCGTCAGCGCCTTCGATCACGGCAAAAGGCGCGAGCTTGCAGCCGGCATCGGCCAGAAACCGTTTTTCGCGAATCCGGTCTTGGGCAATGGCGACCGCCTCCGCGCCGGGAGTCACCCGGCAATGATCGGCCAGATAGGCTAGAGCCGCCGCGGGGACGTTCTCGAATTCCGTGGTTGCGGCCTCGCAGCAGTGCGCGAGTTCTTGGAGCCCCGAGGGATCGAGGTAGTCCTTGCACAAATGGCGGTCGGCAACGGCTCCCGCGGGGCTGTCGGCGCCTGGGTCGAGCACCAGTACGCGATAGCCCATGCTTTGGGCCGCCATGCAGAACATGCGGCCGAGCTGGCCGCCACCCAGCAGGCCGAGCCAAGCGCCAGGAGGCGTCATGCGCCGGTCGCGGGCGGAAGCGTCACCGCCCGCACTGCCGCCGCTTGCTCATCGCGGAAGTTCGCCAGGCGCCGAGCCAAGGCCGCGTCGCCGGCGGCCAGCGCGGCCGCGGCAAACAGTGCCGCGTTGGCGGCGCCCGCTTCGCCGATGGCGAAAGTGGCGACCGGCACGCCTTTGGGCATTTGCACAATCGAGAGCAGCGAATCCTCGCCGCGAAGGTATTTCGAGGGCACCGGCACGCCAAGGACAGGAACCAAGGTCTTGGCTGCGAGCATTCCCGGCAAATGCGCCGCGCCTCCCGCGCCGGCGATGATGAAGCGCAGGCCTCGCGCCTCGGCACTCTCCGCATAGCGAAACATCTCGTCTGGGGTGCGGTGCGCCGATAAAACCCGCGCTTCGTGCCTTATGCCGAGGCTCGTGAGTTGTGCACAGGCATGCTGCAGGATTTCCCAGTCGCTTTGACTGCCCATGACCACTCCGACCAGCGGCGAGGCCGCGGAACTTGAACTCAATTTGTGCTCCTCGCGTCGAAGCCGATGTCAAAGTGCAATTTTACGGTGCTTTGGCGCTTGCCCCAAGCGCGGCGCTTGGGGAAAATGTCTGGCATGAAACTCGATCGGTTTTTGCTCGTCTTTTTGGTCGGCAGCTTGGCTCTGGGAGGCCCAGCTTGGGCGGCAAGCGCACGGCCGGCCAGTGCGGATGAATGGTTTCTCGACGCCCGCGAGGCCTTTCGTGTCGGCGACAGAAAGCGCCTCGATCGTGCCCTTGCGCCCTTAAAAGGCCACGCCCTCCTGCCCTACGTCGAGTTGTACCAAATGCACATGCGCCTGGACGATCTTACCTCCGAGGAGATCGGCGCCTATCAGGCGAAGTATCCCGGCAGCCTCACGGCGCACCGGCTGCAGACGGAATGGCTGCGCTCTTTGGGCAAGCGGCAGCGCTGGGAATCTTTTGGGCCGGCCTATGCCGCCTTGGATCACGATGACCCCGAGCTCACTTGTTACGGCCTTCAATATCAGTCGCGCAGCAACACCGATGCGTTCGCGCAAGCGCGTGCTCTGTGGCTTACCGGACAGGATTTGGCCGAGGCCTGTACGCCTCTTTTTGCGGCGCTTCTGGCCCAGGGCCGGCTGGGCTCGGCCGATATCCATGCACGGCAGCGCCTGGCCGTTGCCGCGGGGAACCTCGATCTGGTGAGGAAACTCAACGCGCTCCTTCCGGCATCGGAACGAATCGCCGCCAAGCGATTGGAAGCGGCCATGCGCCAGCCCGAAAAGTTGCTCGCCAAAGCAGACTTTCAATGGCAGCAAAACGCTGAGCGGGAGCTGGCCCTCTTGGCGATCTGGCGCCTGGCGCGCAGCTCGCCCACGGCAGCACATGAATTCTGGCGCCGCCACCGGGAGCGGTTTGCGGCCCCGGATGCCTGGGCGGCTCTGGGCCAGATCGCTCACCAAGGCGCGCGCCGGCTGGAGCCCGAGTCTCTGGAGTGGTTCGAAGCGGCGGCGGGCGCGCGATTGGGGGAAGACGCGCTGGCGTGGAAAGCGCGTATCGCGCTGCGCTTCGGGCATTGGGCCACGGTGCTCGAGGCGGTTGAAGCGATGCCGCCCCGTTTGGCCCATGAGGCGACTTGGCGGTACTGGAAGGGGCGCGCCCTGCAAGAGACCGGCAAGCGCGATGAGGCGGCCGCTTTGTGGCGGCCGCTCGCCGGGGAGTTCAATTATTACGGCGTCTTGGCGCGCGAGGAGCTGGGTCTCCCGCTCGATCTTCACAGCGACCCCTTGGTATTTGCACCCGAGGCGCTAGAGAGCATCGAACGCTTGCCAGGAGTACAGCGCATGCTCAAATTCTACGACCTGGGCCTGCGCTACGAAGGCACCCGGGAATGGATTTGGGCCATACAAGCAATGAGCGACGAAGAACTCCTGCTGGCATCCGAGTTTGCGCGGCGCAAAGGCCTCTACGATAGGGCGATCAACACCGCCGACAAAACCGTCGCTCGTCACGATTTCGGCTTGCGCTTCATGGCGCCCTACCGCGACCACCTTGGCGCGGCTGCGCGCGCGCATGGTCTCGATGAAGCGCTGGTGCTCGCGCTGGTCCGCCAAGAGAGCCGCTTCCTGCCGGAAGCGAGGTCGCGCGCCGGGGCAGTGGGTTTGATGCAATTGATGCCACCCACCGCAAAATGGGTGGCCCGCAAGACCGGTAGCCACGAATACCGACCCTCACACATCGGAATCGTCGATGTGAACATCAAGTTCGGTGCCTATTATTTGCGCTATGTGCTGGATCGCCTGGGCGGTCTGCCCGTGCTTGCGGCGGCGGCGTACAACGCCGGGCCGAGCCGAGCGCTTCATTGGCGCGGGCCGATCCCTTTGGAGGGCGCGGCCTATGTCGAATCGATACCATTTACCGAAACCCGGGATTACGTCAAGAAGGTGCTCGCCAATGCGATGTTCTATTCCAAGCACTTGAACCTCGCGCCCGTAACGCTGAAAGCTCGCTTGGGAGCTATTCCGCCCCGCGACGCCAGTTTGGTCGGGGTTTATGCATCGGATCTTGCCGATACCTCGGGAGGCAATCATGAACAGCAATAGGGTCGTCGTCTTCGGCGGCAGCGGTTTCCTGGGCAGCAAGCTGGTCGCCGCGCTCTCGGAGTCGGGCTACACGGTCATCGTGCCCACCCGGAGGGGAGACTCGGCGCGGCATTTGACCCTGCTGCCGCAGGTTCAGGTGGTCGAAATCGAAGACTTATCCGAAGCGCCGCTTACTGGTTTGCTGGCGGGGGCCAGCGCGGTGTATTTCTTGATCGGCATTCTGCACGAGCGTCGCCCGGGCGATTTCGGGCGCATACATGTCGAACTACTGAAACGTGTTCTCGCTGCGGCAGGCCGAGCCAAGGTGCCACGATTCCTGCATCTGAGCGCTTTGCGCGCCAACCCGGACGGCCCGAGCGAGTACTTGCGCAGCAAGGCGGCGGGCGAAGCGCAAGTGACAAACTCCGGCCTGACTTGGACGATTTTCCAGCCCTCGGTAATCTTTGGCCCGGGTGACCGCTTCCTGCGCCTATTTGCATCCTTGCTGCGCTGGTTCTGGGTGGTGCCGCTCGCGGCGCCAAACGCCCGCTTTCAACCCGTGTACGTTGGAGACGTGGTGAAATGCCTCGTGCGAGCCCTGGCAGACGGCCGCACCTTCGGTCAAACCTACCCCTTGTGCGGCCCGCGTATCTATACCCTGCGCGAGTTGGTCACCTATGTCGCCGAGCTTTGCTCTTTGCGCCGTTTGATCCTGGGCCTTGGCCCCAGCCTTTCGGCGATGCAAGCGGCCGTGCTGGAGCTATTGCCTGGCCCGCCTTTGCTCACGCGCGACAATCTTCGTTCCATGCAGCTCGAGAACGTCTGCGAATGCGCTTTTCCCGCGGTGTTTGCCCTCGAACCGACGAGCTTAGAGACGATAGCGCCCGGCTATCTGGGCACAGGCGGCGCTATCGACCGTTACGCCCAGGTTCGCGAGAAGCGCGCCGGTTGAAATCCGGTCGGGGTTTGGGTTGAAGACCTATCGCGTCGGCGGTTCGGTACGGGACGAGCTTCTGGGTTTGCCCGTGATCGACCATGACTATGTTGTGGTCGGTGCTCGCCCTGTGGATTTGCTGGCGATGGGCTACCAGCCCGTGGGGGCGGATTTTCCCGTGTTCCTGCACCCGCAGACCAAAGCCGAATACGCTTTGGCGCGAACGGAAAAAAAGGCCGGCCGAGGCTATCGCGGGTTTGTCGTGCACGCCTCGCCCGAAGTGACGCTGGAAGAAGACTTGGCCAGGCGGGATCTGACCATCAACGCCATGGCGCGCGCCGAGGACGGCCGCCTGATCGATCCCTATGGCGGGCAGAACGACCTTGCCGCCGGCGTGCTGCGGCATGTCGGGCCCGCCTTTGTGGAAGACCCGCTTCGGGTATTGAGGGTGGCACGTTTTGCCGCCCGCTATGGCTTCTGTTTGGCACCCGAGACCGAGGCCTTGCTGCGCGCCATGAGCGAGGGGGGTGAACTCGAAGCGCTGGTTCCGGAAAGGGTATGGCAGGAATTATCGCGCGCTTTGCTTGAACGCCGGCCCTCGCGTTTCTTTGCGCTTTTGCGGCGCTGCGGCGCGCTGCGCGAGATTCTGCCCGAGGTGGACGGGCTATTTGGTATCGCCCAACCGCTGCGGTTCCACCCGGAGGTGGACGCCGGGGTGCATGTGTTGCAGGCGCTGGATTTTGCCGCAGCCGAAGGCCAGCCCCTCGCCGTTCGTTGGGCGCTGTTGGCGCATGACTTGGGCAAAGCGGATACCCCCGCGGAGATCCTACCGCGGCACACTCGGCACGAAGAACGGGGGCTCAGGCACTTGGCCGCCTTGCACCGCCGACTGAAGGTGCCAACGGCCTGCGCCGAACTGGCGGAACAAGTCACGCGCCACCATGGGGCGGTGCATCGCGCGCTGGAATGGCGGGTCGAGACCCTGCTCGATCGACTCTTGGCCATGGATGCTCTGCGCCGGCCCGAGCGGTTTGGCGCAATACTTGCCGCTTGCCGTATCGATGTCCAAAGTCGTTTGGGACCGGGCGATTATGCTCCGGAAGGGTTTTTGCGCCAGGCGGGCGAGTGTCTCGGTAATCTCGACCTGGGTCCGCTGATCCAGGGTGCGCCGGAGCAAGAGCGGGCAAACCTCGCGCGTGAGGCGCGATGGGTCGCTTTGAAACGATGGCGGGCGAACTATATGGCCGCTTGATCGAAAGACCGAATCAGATGTGATAGGCGGTTTGGGTCATCAGCTTGCCGCTTGCGCGCATCAGCAAGCGCAAAGGCAGCGGCAAGCGCAGGGCGCCGCGCGCAGCAGCTTCCTCGGCGTGGCGTGTTTCGTCGCGCCGCATCTGCAACAGAATAGCGCGGCTCTTGAGGTCTTCGCGCGGCAGCCGCTCGAGGTGGCCGGATAGGTGGGCCTCGACCTGGGTTTCCGTTTCGGCCAGGAAACCCAGGCTCCAACGATCGCCCGCAGAACCTGCCAGCGCTCCCAATGCCAATGCGCCGCAATACCAAAAGGGGTCCAAGCGGCTGCGCTTTGCGCCGAGCTCGGCCAGGCGCCGCCGAGTCCAGGCGAGGTGATCTTCTTCTTCGCGGGCGGCTTCATAGAACGCCCTCTTGAGCGCCGGGTGGGGCGTTGTGATCGCCTGGCCCAAATAGAGCGCTTGCGCGCACACCTCGCCGGCGTGGTTTACCCGCATCAGTCTCCCTGTTTCCTGCTGCGCGCCCGACCCCAGTTTACTCTCGGTCAGCCCGTTATCTGGAGCCGGTCTGCGCGCTTGAGGCTGGGCAAAGGTGGTCTTGAGCAAACCGTCGAAGGCCAGAATCAAAGCGTCGGAAATCATGTGGGCGGCGCCATACAAAAAAATCGGGCACCCCGAAGGGTGCCCGCATGATCACTTCAAACCCGTTGAGAAAAAATTCTCGTTGGATTAGAACTTGTGACGGACGCCAACCGCGAAAGCGGTGGGATCGTAACCAAGGCCGTTGCCAGTGACACCACCGTTGGACGAGTCGCCCAGACCCAGGCCGGCGCCCGACTTGTTGTTCATACGGGCAACCGTTGCGTACAGGTTGGTGCGCTTCGAGAGGTTGTGATCGTAGCCGACAGCGAACATCGCGGAATCCGCGGTGGACGAGCCGCGCACGTCGCGGTTTCCATAGCTGGCGAACAACGAGCCATTGCCCAGAGGCATGGTCGCGCCGAACAGCCAGTAGCGGTCGTTGATGGCGGAAGCGCCGCAGCCGGAGTGGGTGCACTTGGCCGACATCACCGCGCCAGCCAGCTTGACCATGCCCAGGTCATAGGTGCCGGTCAGGGTGTAGTGGCGACGGTTGGCGGGACCGACATCGACAGTTTCAAAGCTGCCACCGACCGAGAAGGGGCCACCGGCATAGTTCACACGCATGCCCAGGTTGCGACCCACGTCCTTGGGGTTGCTCATCGACTCGTTGCCGCTGTGGTTGCCCGTGTACTGCGCCTGGAAAACCAGGCCACCCATGGCGGGAGTGGTGTACTCGACGGTGTTGTTCTTGCGGATCAGGTTGGCGACGTAGATGTTGGCAACGTGACCGACCAGACCGTAACCGAAGGGATCGACGGGGGCGAGCTGGTTAAACTCGGTGGCATACACGCGGCCCATCTTGACTTCGCCGAAACCGCCGGACAAGCTAAGCCAGGTCTGACGACCCCAGGCCAAACCGCCCTGGGTGTTGCCGCCGGTGTCCGTCTGGATACCTTCTTCCAGGTGGAAATTGGCCTTCAAGCCGCCACCCAGGTCTTCCGTGCCCTTCAGGATGATCCGGTTGCCGGATTCGATGCCGTCTTCCAGGCGGAACAGGGTGCCGGCATTCTGCGTGCGGTCCACGCGAATGCCGAGGTCGACGATGCCCGACAAGGTGACATTAGTCGACTGCGCTTGGGCAGCCAGCGGCAGGGCGAACACGCCGGCCACCGCCAAGGCTACTAGTTTTTTATTCATGGTGGAGTCTCTCCTCTAACAAGAAAATTGGCAAGTAAACAATTTGTGCGCCTGCCATCGGAACCTTCTCAAGAATAACGAGAAGTTGCCTCAATTCTGCCAAACGGGGCAAGACCTTGGCAAGCTAAATCCCGCCTGCGGGTAGCGGCGGAAGAGGCTTGTGGTGTAATTGCAACAGCCCCGAAAAGCGGCTTGTGGCAAGGCAAATGAGGCTATCGGCGAGGTCTGGCGCAGTATAACATGGGCATGTGCGGTTTCAGTTCAAACCGAGTCGATTTTGACGGTTTTGTTAGCGGTTTTTGGGCCGAATCGACCCAGGAAACCATGAACATTTCTGGGGCAGCGCCGAGGCAAAATTGAACGACCCGGCGCTTGCGGATTCCTGGAATAATTAGCCTTTCACTGTTGCGAAGCACGATCCGGGTTGAATTATCTCTTTCCATTGACCTACCTCGCCAATGGGCTGGCAACGACCTTCCTGCTTCTCGGGCTCGGGCTTGCTGGTGAGTCCTTACTGGCGGCCGATGTCGGGCTGGTGCAGGGTGCTACGCTTGCGACCTTCTATGCCTTTTCCGGGAATGCGCGCAACCTGATCCTGCACTCCGCGGGGGCTCGACATCTCCCAGGTATTCTCAGCGCCCGGCTGATTTTGGCGCTCCCCTTGAGCGCCATCGCCTTGCTGCTCTGTGTCGCCGTCGGCGGAGTCAGCCCTTGGCTGGCCCTGGCCCTGGTGTTGAGGCGTTGCGGGGAGTCGTTCAGCGAAGTGCACCTCTCCCTTCTGGAGCGCGAAGACCGTGCGCCGGCAGCCCTGCGCTTCCTGTCGGTGCAGGCGGTCAGCTTGTTGCTTGCCCTGGTTTGGGCAGTGGCTCAGTGGGAGGGGTGGCTGCTGGTCTGGTTCGCCTGGGCGCTGTTTCCGGCCATCTCGGCCGTCCCCGATTTACGTCAAGTCGAGTGGCTGGACCGCAAGCGCCTGCGCCAAGTGCTTCCGGAGTTGTTTCCCCACCTTGGGTCCACTGCGATCATCGGTATCTCCATCTATGCCTTTCGGCTTCTCGTGCTCCTGCTGGGCGGCAAAAGCCTGGCCGGAGATCTCTACACCGCGTTTGCGCTGGGCAGTTTCGCCGGCTCGGTCTTTGCGAATGTGCTGGGCCCGAGTCTGGTCTGGCATCACGCCAGAACCGGGGAACGCCACGGCGGATGGCTGGAGCGTCTGGTGTTGCCCGGGTTGCTGGCTCTCGGCGCAGGCATCCTCGTGCTCGCTTGGACCGCTCACACGGGAAGCCTCCTGGGCCGCAGCTTGTTGTTCTGGGAGGCGGTGGGCTGGTCTCTCGCCGGGGGCGCTGCCATGTTAACCGCGCAACGCTTGCGCCTGGCGCTCTTGCAGGAGAGCTCGGGGGTCAGCGTGTTCGGGGCTGACATGATGATCAATTTCCTGCTGCTCGCATCCACCCCCTTCTTTTTCACCCTCTTGGGCTTGCGGGGGCTGGTCGGTTTGTATGCCCTCAATGCCCTGCTTTGTTTGGTCTTTTATGCCAGCGCGCAGGGCTTCTACCAAACCGTCCTGCGCAGAGTGGAGTTGAGCGCTGCGGCATTGTTGACCCTCTTGAGCGGTCTGGTGTTGACTCCGCTGTTCGTCCAACTATCGCGCGGCTTCTACCATCGGGCCGAGGCGCTCATTGACTCGGGCGGCGACCTTCTTTCGGTGCCCTTGCCGTTGTCCTTCGTCTTTGCCGTATCGGGCATCCTGATCTTGGGTCGATTTCGTCGCGCGCAAGCAGGCTTATCGCTGCTGTTCGTGCTTTTTTTGGGCATGCTTCTGGCCACGGTCATCTCCACCCATGGCGAACTCTCGGCGGAAAAAGGCAAGCTCTTGCTCTTGCTGCAGTTCCTGGTTCCGGTATTGGGTCTGGTCTTGGGGCAGATGATGGGTGCGGCGAGTTGGCAACCGATAGCCGCAGGGTTTTTGGTCTGTCTCTGGGTTTTTCTGCCCTGGCAGATAGGCGCAAGCTGGTTGCAAGGCGAGTTACTGCTCAGCCACGATCTGGGGGTCGTATCGGTCTATCAGCACCGCCAATATGTACCCACGATGCTGGTCGCTGCCTACCTCACGGCGCTGTACACCCTGACCCGATCTTCGCCATGGCGAATGGCGGCTCTCGCGCTGTCGCCCCTGGTCGCTATCTATGCCGTCGCCTCCACTTCGATTCTGGCGCAGATGGGATTGCTGGCGGGCGGTTTGCTCTACCTGCGGCTGTATCCATCCGACCGCGTCATCCGGCGAGGCGCGGCGGCGATCGTTATGCTGGGGCTTGGCTATCTCCTGCTGGCGTTTCAAAGCGCGGAGTTTTCGGCCAAGTTCGCCTACGTCGATCAGGCCCGCGCGGGCGTTCTGCCGGACTCCTTCCAGGCGCGCATTGCCGTGTGGGCGCAGTACTTTGCCTCCATTGCCGGTGACCTGACCACCATCGCTTTTGGTCATGCGCGCCCACCCGCCCGCTGGCAATCGACAGGAGCGCACAACTATTACCTCGACTTTGTCTATCATTTCGGCATCTTCGCACTTCTGCCGCTTCTTTTTTTGGTTTGGTATACCGCGCAGCGCTTGTGGCGGGTTCGCGACCGGTTGGCGCGGACTCCGGAGTTGATCGGTCTGGCCGCAATCGTCGGTTTCCTGCTCTTTGCGGACAACAACTGGAAGGTCGCGCTGCGCCAGCCGTATTCGGGCATGCTGAGTTTCTTCCTTTGGGGTTTGCTGCTCGCCCGAATCCAGCGCCTTCGTGAGGGACAGCGCCAGCCGGTGCCGCTCACTTCGGCAAGGGTGTCCCATGCGCATTGAGTTTGCCTTTCCCCTGCTCTCGCTTCTGGTGAGCGCAGCAACCGCAGTCGCGCTCCTGCGCTGGCGTGCCTTGCCAATGGATGTGCCGAATCAGCGATCGACGCATCGAGAACCCGTTCCCCGCGGCGGCGGCTTGGCGATCTGGGCCGGATGGGGAGCCGCGCTTCTCGCCGCCCATGCCTCGGGTTCCTGGGTGCTTCCGGCAATCTTCCTGGCGGCGCTTTCCTACCTCGACGATCGCCTGGGCCTCTCCGTGGCGGTGCGCCTGCCGGCGCATTTTCTCGCCGCCGGCTGCTTTGTGTACCTGGCCCTTCCGCACGCCGGACCGGCCTTGGGCATAGGCCTGGCGCTGGCGACGGTGTGGATGTTGAATTTGTTCAATTTCATGGATGGGGCGGACGGTCTCGCCGGTGGCATGGCCCTGAGCGGGTTTTCGATGCTGGCTTGCGGCGCTTTGATCTCGGGGGATCAGGCCTTCGGCATTCAACTGGCCAGCCTCGCCTCCGCTTGCCTCGCTTTCCTGTGGGTGAACTGGAACCCGGCCAAAGTGTTTCTTGGGGATGTCGGCTCCGTTCCGCTGGGTTTTCTCGCCGCCGCCTTGGGCACCGAGGGCTGGGCCAAGGGGCTATGGCCTTGGTGGTATCCGCTGCTCGTCTTTCTTCCCTTCATCGCCGACGCGACCTTCACGCTTATCCAACGCGCCTGGCGGCGAGAAAGGATCTGGCAGGCCCATCGCGAACATGCCTATCAGAAGCTGCTGCAACTGGGCTGGAGCCCAAAGCGCTTGGCCAGCAGTTATCTCGCGCTGATGCTCGCCTGCGGACTGAGCGCGTTGGCCTTTGTGGTCTATCTTCCGGCGGGCGGTGCGACCGCTCTGTTCGCTTGGACCCTGGCGCATGTAGCGGCCTATGGCGCCGTGATGCGTCAGCACTCGTTGCACAAAGGTGCGCGCCATGCCCACTAAACTCGATGGGCGCGCCCTGCTCGCCTTTCTGCATGATTTGATCGCCGTCGCCGTGGCGTGGTGTGGAACCTATTGGATTCGCTTCAATCTCGAAATACCCACGCCATTCGTGGACGACATGCTGAGCACCCTGATCTGGGTCCTGCCGCTGCAGGGAGGCGCCTTCTGGGCTTTCGGTCTCTATCGTGGCCTGTGGCGGTTCGCCAGCCTGACCGACCTCAGGCGCATCGTTCTGGCGGTGACCCTCGCTGCCATTCTGGTGCCTTTGGTCCTGGTGATGTTTCGGGTTCAAGCCATCGTTCCTCGCTCGGTGCTTTTGCTTGATCCGATTTTGCTCGTGCTGTTCATGGGCGCCAGCCGTTTCGGCTATCGCTCCTGGAAAGAACACCGGCTTTACGGGCTTACCGCCGCGATGGGCGAACCGGTCATCGTTCTTGGGGCCGGGGCCTGCGGCACACGCTTGACCAAAGACCTTGCTCAGGGCCGAGAGTGGCGCGTGGTCGCTTATCTCGATGACGACCCGGCCAAACGAGGCCGTCTGATCCACAATGTGCGGGTCTTTGGCAGTCTGGACGAGGTTGCCCAGTGTGCGGAAGTATTTGGCGCCCGCGATGCCATCATTGCCATGCCTTCGGCGAGCCGGGAGACTCGCAGACGGGCGGCAAGCCACTGCGCCGAGGCCGGTCTGCGCGCGCTGACCGTGCCCACCTATGAGGATCTGATCAGCGGCCGCATTACCGTTTCGAAGATCCGGCAATTCGAAGTCGACGACCTTCTGGGGCGAGAGCCCGTGGTGCTCGATACTACGGGCCTGAAAGAGTGGTTGGGCGGGCATGTGGTGCTGGTGACCGGGGCAGGGGGCTCGATCGGTTCGGAGCTGTGCCGCCAGCTTGCCCGCTTTTCACCGGAACGACTCCTGTTGCTCGAGCTGTCCGAATACGCGCTCTACCAGATCGATCAGGAGCTGTCCGCAAGTTTTCCGGACCTCGAAGTGGTTTGCCTGGTCGGCGATGTCAAGAACCGCAGCCGAGTAACCGAAATACTCAAGCGCCATCGGCCTTCTCTGGTTTTTCACGCCGCCGCGTACAAACATGTCCCGCTGATGGAGGTCGACAACGCTTGGGAAGCCGTGCGCAACAATGCTTTCGGGACGGCGGTGATCGCTACTGAGGCTCTGGCCGCGGGCGTGGAGAAATTTGTCCTGGTTTCCACGGACAAAGCGGTGAACCCCACCTCGGTAATGGGGGCCAGCAAAAGGCTGGCCGAAATGGTCTGCCAGGGTCTGCAAGGACGTGGCACGCAGTTCGTGATGGTGCGCTTCGGAAACGTCCTGGGGTCCACGGGCAGCGTCATCCCCAAGTTTCGCGAGCAAATCGCCAACGGCGGCCCGATCACCGTCACTCACCCCGAAATCACGCGCTATTTCATGTCCATTCCGGAAGCCGCGCAACTGGTGTTGCAGGCCGGACTGATGGGCGCAGGCGGGCAAATCCTCGTGCTCGACATGGGGGAACCGGTGCGCATTGCGGATCTGGCGCGCGACATGATTCGTCTTTCCGGAGCAGATCCCGACCAGATCGGAATCGAGTTCGTCGGTTTGCGGCCGGGCGAGAAACTCTACGAAGAGCTGTTGGCCGATGCGGAAGCGACCCTTCCCACGCCGCACCCGAAGTTGCGGGTAGCGCAAGCACGCAATGCCGACGCGGCGCAGCAACCGATGTTGCTTGCTTGGCTGGAACAGCGCGCACCGCTCGACGATACGGCGGTTCGCCAGGCGCTGAGACGATGGCTGCCGGAATACCTGGGGGAAGCGCAAGCGGACGGCGAAGAGCGAGCCGCCGCCGAGGTGGTCAAGCTGCCCGCGGGCACCATGCACTGAGCGCGGGTGAGTCTCTCCCCGCAGGCTGCGGGGATTTGCTTGCCACCCGCCAGGACCGAGACTGGCGCCAGCGGAATCATCATTTGTCTCGCGCAGCCTGACCCAAAGCGCTGGGCTTGCGCTCGACCCGCGATCAAACGCGGGCGGGGGCAGATCCGGTCCGCGATGCCGCCTACAGAAACCGGCTAGAATGCCGTTCATGTGCGGGTGGTGGGCGGTTTCTGGCGGCGGGGGCACGGGTGAACGGGAAATGAGCAGGCAGGATGAGCAAACGGGGCCTCAGGGCGGCGCGCCGACACCTGCCGGACTCTCACCCGCGGAGCGAGGAGAGCTGCTGGCGACAGCCCATTTCAAAGATCTTGCTGCGCTCGCGCCGGACGGCATCGCCATTCACCAAGACGGGCTCATTCTTTACGCCAATCCAGCCATGCTGCGTTTGATTGCGGCGGCCGATGCAAGCCAGGTGATCGGGCGGCCCACCATCGAGTTCGTCCATCCCTCAAGCCGGCGCGCCGTCGCCCAGCGAATCGGCGAAATGCTTGCTAGCGGAGCACCTGCGGCGGCTCGCGAAGAGGTTTTTGTCCGGATCGACGGTCAACCGATAGACGTCGAAGTGGTCGCAGCGCCCTGCGGGGGCGGCGCTATCCTGGTGCATGTCCGAGAAATTTCCGCGCGCAAAGACGCCGAGCGCGAACTCGAGACGACCAGACGCTTCTTGCAAGAGGTGCTGGATCGATGCGCCAACGTCATCTTCGTCAAAGACGATCAAGGGCGCTACGTCCTGGTCAACGAAGCCATGGCCCGGGCGCACGGCACCAGTCACGAAGGATTGCTCGGCCTCACCAATGAGCAAGTGCATCCCTTGCCGGAGTTTGCGGTGCAGCACCTTGCCGAGGATTTGGAAGCGCTGCGCTCGGGCAAGCCCGTGATCGGGGACGAACCCTTCATTCTGCCCGACGGTCGACGCCTCATTTACCAGACGGTCAAGACGGCGATCGTTCTGCCTGACGGTTCAACCGGCGTGCTGGGCGTATCCAACGACATCACCGCCATCAAAGAAGCCGAGGCTGCGGCGCGCCAACTCAGCCAGGAGATGGAGCGCCGGGTGGCACAGCGCACGGCGGCGCTGAGTGCGGCCAACCAAACGCTGGAGCAACGCATCAAATTCGAGCGGCTGGTGGCTGAAATTGCCGGCGAATTGACGCGCGTGCGCGTTGACCGATGGGACCAATCGATCGATTCGGCACTGGCCAAGCTCGGCCGCCTGCTTCGCGCGGATCACGTCTTTTTCGCCACCTTGCCCAATGCCTGGACCGAGCCCGAAGGCGAACGGGAATGGCTGCGCAAGGGCGCACCCGAGGCAACCCGGCGGCGGCCGATCATTCATTCCCCGACCAGCGGCTGGATGTTTGAAGCCCTGCAGGCGCGGCGCCAGGTGCGCATCGAAGCTTCGGCCGTTCTTTCCGGAAAGTTCAAGCTGGTGCAGCAGGAGCTCCTCAGCGAGGGAATTTGCGCTTTGATCCTGGTGCCGCTGGTGTCGGCAAGCGGTTTGCTCGCCTATCTGGGCGCCGATCGAGTGGGCTGGGAGGAAGCGTGGTCGGACTCCGAAGCACTGATGCTCGAGACCGTCGCCAGCCTGATCGCCTCGGCGCTGGAGCGGCAAAGAACGGAGGCCGCCTTGCTGCAGTCTGAGCAAAGGCTCGCCAATATCGTCGCGGCGAGTCCCGACGCAATTTCGATTTCCGGCATCGAAAGCGGACAATACGTCGAAGTGAGCCCCTCTTTTGCCGACGTCTTTGGCTGGGCTCCTGAAGAAGTTTTAGGCCGACCTGCGGTCGAAATCGGTCTTTGGCGCACCGCCGAGGAACGCGACGCGCTGGTGGAAAAAGTGCGCCACGGGGGGCGAGTGCAGAATTACCAGCAGCGCTTCCGGCACCGTTCCGGGCGGGAATTTGACGCTTTGCTGTCGGCGACCATGATTCAGATCGATGGCGAAGCGTGCATGCTCGCCATCACCCGCGACATCAGCCGAATCAAAGCAGCGGAGCACAAACTCAACCGGCAGAACGCAATGCTCGGCGCGTTGGCGCGCGCCCAGGCAGACTTCATACTCGACGCCGAACCCAAAGCCACTTTCAGCCGTTTGCTGGAACACCTGTTGCAGGCGAGCGAAAGCGAATACGGGTTCATCGGCGAAGTGTTGAAGGATGAGCAAGGATCGCCGTTTTTGCGCGCCTTTGCGATCACCGACATCTCCTGGGATGACGCCTCCCGAGCGCTTTATCAACACTACGTCAACGGCAGCTTCGAGTTTCGCAACCTCAAGACGCTCTTCGGGCATGTCTTGGCGACCGGCAAAACGGTTATCGCCAATGACCCGGCCACCGATCCCCGTCGCGGCGGGCTTCCCGCCGGCCACCGGCCGCTCGAATGTTTTCTCGGGCTCCCGCTCTACCGCGGCGAGGCGTTGATCGGAATGATCGGCCTGGCCAACCACCCGGGAGGTTATGAGGAGGCAGTGGTCACCGAGCTCGATCCCCTGCTGCGAACCTGCGCCTTGCTGATCGAGGCCTTTCGCAGCGCCAAGGCCAGACGCAACGCCGAAGAGGCGCTGCGGGGACTGGCCTCGGAGTTGGAGTTGCGGGTACGCGAGCGCACCGAAGAACTGCAGGTTTCGCTTCGCGAACTGGAGAGCTTCAGCTATTCCGTTTCGCATGACTTGCGCAGTCCCCTGCGCAGCATCAACGGCTTCGCACAGGCGTTGGTGACGCTCCATGGACAAGGCCTGGGGGAGCAGGGTCGCGACTACCTGGGGCGCATTCAGCAGGCCACGGTGCGCATGGGCCAGTTGATCGATGATTTGTTGCGGCTGGCGCAGCTCACCCGGGCGCCCCTCAAACGCGAGGCCTTGGATCTCAGCCGGGTGGCGCAGCAGGTTTTGGGCGAACTTCAAACCGCGGAACCGCAGCGCAGAGTGCACCTGGAGATCGACCAAGGCTTGCAGGCGGAAGCCGACCTTACCCTGATGCAGGCGGTGCTGGAGAACCTTCTGGGCAATGCCTGGAAATTCACACGGCGCAACGCAGACGCGCGCATCGTATTTCGGCGGGCGGAAATCGACGGACTTGTTTGCTTCATGGTGGGCGATAACGGCGTCGGCTTTGACATGCAATATGTGCATAAAATCTTCGAGGTGTTCCAGCGCTTGCATGGTCCGGAGGAGTTCCCAGGCACCGGTATCGGTTTGGCGACCGTGCAGCGCATCATCCAGCGCCATGGCGGCCGATGTTGGGCAGAGGGACAGCCCGGCCGCGGCGCGGCTTTCTATTTCACGCTGGGTTTGGCCCCGGGCAGCGCGGGTCTTCCGATCAGCGAAGCCGGATCGAGCTGAGTTTCGGACACGGCGGCCGCCATTCCCGGCGCAGGCAAACCGCGCGCAACCGCCTTTGGCGCTGGGAATCGAGCCCGACTGCGAGCGGCGGAACGAAGGACAGGCACAGGGCCAGTGATACAATCGGCCGGACTTCTTCCGCCCCCAGAGGGCCATTTCGTCCGACGATGCGCCTTCGACCCGATCGCAATCAAGGCCGGGCCGGGCGAGTAACGAAACTGCCACGATGAATCCTTTTTCCCAAGTGATTGAGCGACTTGCCGCGCCTTGGCGGGCGACGCGCTATCCGCGCGAGCTCGGACTGCTGTTTTTGCTCGTGCTGGTTCTGCCGATACTCGAAGCGCCTAAGAATCTCGCTTGGTTGCTCTGGGTGTTGACCTGGCTGGGGAATCGGTGGCGAACCCAAGACTTTGGCGGTCCATGGGGCAACTGGGACACCCTTTTTGCGATATGGCTCGGCTCGCCCGTGTTGGTGCAGCTTGGAGGCGCGTATCCAGGGAATTGGCGAGATGGCGCGGACGTTCTGCGTTACGTCAGTCTGGGCTGGTTGCTCATGCGCTCCGGCTATGGCCGAACGGAATGGCGAGCGATCGGGCTGGCGGGGATGCTCTCGCTTTTGATCGGCATCGCCTGGGCGCTGCTGGATTGGGGCCGCCCTCACAGCTACGAAGGGATACAGCTGCCATCGGTGGGTCATGTCAACCACACCGGCATCTACCTGGTCATTGCCTTCGGGGCATTGGCTGGCGCCGCTTGTGCTTTGTGGTCTCAACTTGGCTCGGGAGCAAGGTGGCTGTTCATTTTGACCGTAGGTTCGGTCGTCATCGCCTTGCTGCTCTCCGGCAGCCGCGCTGCAGCGGCCTTCATGCTCGCTTTTGCCCTCTTGATCGGAGCGGTATGGTGGCAGCGATCACGCTGGCCCTTGGTCATCATGGCCGCTTTGGCGATTTTTAGCACAGTGCTGCTCTATGGCTACGACCAGGATATGCGCCGAAAATTTGCCGTGGCGCACCAAAGCGAAACGGGCTTGCTTTACGCGCGGGCGGAGATCTGGCGGCAGGCGCTGGAGGCGGTGAGGGCGCATCCCTGGTTCGGGGTAGGCCTGGAGAACTTCAAGAAAATCGACTCGCCGACCGTGCAACGCTGGGTAGAGCAGCGCGGGGAACCGTTTCAGGCGGAGAAGTTTCGGAGCAATCCGCACGCCCATAATCTCTATCTCAATCTGCTCGCCGAGCGAGGATGGGTGGGCGCAGCCATGGCCCTGATGCCTTTGCTTGCTGCCCTGCTGCTTTGGCTGCGAACCTGGCCGCGGGCCTCGGAACCGCCAGAACGTTGGGGACTTTGGATAGGCGCCGCCAGCGGGCTGGGGGCGACCCTCGGCATTGGGTTTCTCAACACCACCCTGCATCACGAACATGGCCTGCTGACCATGCTGCTGCTTGGCTTCTGGCTCAATGGCCTGCGCCAGAGCGGCCACCGTGCTTTCGCTGCCCGGACCCCCCAGCTGGATACGGCCAAAGCGCGCTAAGCGCGGGCGGCAAGCGAAAACACCACCTCCATGCGATCCAGCATCGCTTCCAGGCTATGCCGTGCAAGTACCGACTGGCGCGCGGTTTCGCCCAGGCGGTGGCGCAATTCAGCGTCGTCCAAAAGGCGCGAAAGCGCCTTGGCCAGCGCGCCCGCGTCCTGCATGGGCACGACGATGGCGGTGAGCTCGTTCTGCGCCACTTCGCCGATTGCGCCGGCCGCCGTGGTCACGCAGGGAAGGCCGCTCATCATCGCCTGCAGGAGCGCCTGAGGCACGCCTTCGTTGGCGTAGGAGGGAAGGGCGAAGACATCGAGTGCACGGAGCCAAGGCGCGACATCGTTCTGGTTGCCGGCAAAGACGACGCGATCCAAAATATCGAGATCCGCGGCGAGTCGGAAAAGCGGGCTGCGCTGCGGGCCGTCTCCCACCACCACCAATCGCGCGTTGGGCCGATCGGCGCGTTTGAGCGCATCGAACAAAAAGCGGTGGCCTTTCCAACTGCGCAGCGTGGCGACGATGCCGATCAGCTCCGCGTCAGCCGGCAGGTTGAGCAGACGCCTCGCCAGGAGCCGGTCGCCCGGCTGGAAGTGTCCGGGGTCGATGCCCGTGGGAACCGATATCACTCGGTTCGGGTCGAGGCCATTGTCACGGATGAGCTGAGTGCGCAGCGCCTCGCCGGTGGTCACCACCCGCGAAGTCGCGCGGCGATAAAGCCAAGCGGTGGCGAGGTTGCGCGGGACCGCAGCCGAGATATGCCGGGTGCGCACCAGGGGCGGCGCGCGGGTCAACATCAGCCGCGCCAGGGCGATCAGCCAGGTGTCGGTCGAGCTATGGCTGTTGATCACGTCGAACTTCTGTCCGGAAAGCCAGCGCCGCAGCTCGAACACCGCGCGCAAGCGCTTGCGGCCCAGCGGCAGCTCGACAGCAGGCACTTGGAAGCGCGTCGCTTCGCGAAAAATGCGCGCATCGCCCGGACAGGCCAGCATCACGCGGTGGCCACGGGCGATCAAGCCGGCGGCTTCGGTAAGGATGCGAATCTCCTGCCCGCCCCAGCCCTTCGAGGCTTCGGTGTGCAGAATAGAAAGTTTGCGCGCGGCGACGGGTGCGTTCATGACCAAGAAGAGAACTGCAAGCGATGCAGGCGCGCGTAGATGCCCTCTTTGGCCAGCAGTTCCGCGTGCGTGCCGATCTCCGCCACTTGTCCGCGATCCAGCACCGCGATGCGATCGGCATGCTCGATGGTCGAGAGCCGGTGGGCGATGACGATGGTGGTGCGATTTTTCATCAAGGTGTCCAACGCCGCTTGCACTTGACGTTCGGATTCGGAGTCCAGGGCCGAAGTCGCTTCGTCGAGTATGAGTATCGGTGCATCCTTGAGGATCGCCCGGGCAATGGCAATGCGCTGGCGCTGGCCTCCTGACAGGCGCACGCCGTTTTCGCCCACCGTGGTGTCGAAACCCGCCGGCAAGGCCTCGATGAAATCCAGGGCGTGCGCGGCGCGTGCCGCCTCGACGATTGCTTCGCGAGGCGCCTGCGCCATGGCGCCATAAGCGATATTGGCGGCCACGCTGCCGTTGAAAAGCACGACGTCCTGGCTGACCATGGCCAAGTTGTCCCTGAGGCTGGCTAGTGAAATTTCTTCGAGATCATACCCGTCGAGCAACACCCGTCCCGAGGTCGGATGATAAAAGCGCGCGATTAAGTTGACCAGCGTAGTCTTGCCGCCACCGGAAGGGCCCACCAGAGCCAGGGTTTCCCCGGAATGGATTTCGAGATCGATGCCTTCGAGCGCCCAGCGAACGGGGTCGCCGCTGCCGTAGCGCATGCGCACGCTGTCGAAGCGAAGGTTTCCCTGGGCACGGCCGAGATCTCGGGTTCCCTGGTCCGGCTCGGGTTTTTCGTCGAGCAGTCGAAAAATGCTCTCGGCTGCTGCCAGCGCTCGCTGCAAAGTCGCGTTGACGCCGGTTAACATTTTGAGTTGATCCAAGAGCCGCAGCATGGCAAAAATATAGGCGGTGAAACCGCCCACGGTAATGGCCCCGCTGGCGCTTTGCTTCAGTGCGACAAAAAGCACCACGGAAACCACCAAGGCAGCGAGCAGTTGGGTGATGGGCGTGCTCGCCGCGGTGGCCGAGGATTGCCGCGTCATGGCTCGCCTCAGTTCCTCCGAGGAAACGCCGGCGCGCCGCGTCTCGTAGGCTTCGCCCCGAAAAACCTTGACCACGCGGTGCCCGCCGACCAATTCCTCCAGAATGTGAGTGAGCCGTCCGACGGCGTCCTGGACCTCGCGGCTGGTGCGGCGCAAGCGCTTGGTGAAGTACCGAATCACCATCGCCACCAGTGGCACCACCACGATCATCAACAGGGTGAGCTGCCAGTTTTCGTAAAGCAGAAACAACATCAGGCCGAAGATGGTCAGCGTGCCGCGAATCAGTGCCGTAATCGCGCTCGAGGTCGCCGAGGCCACTTGCATGGCGTCCCAGGTGAGCTTCGATACCAGGGTGCCGCGCGACTGGTGGTCATAATACGGCGTGGGAAGGCGCAGGAGGTGCGCGGTCATTTCGCCGCGCAAATCGGCCACTACCCGGTTTCCCACCCAGGCCATGCCAAAATCGGAAACGTAGGAGCCCAGGCCGCGAAATAGAAAGATACCGAGCACGACCAGGGGCGCCCAAGTTACCCAGAGCGGGTCGGGATTGACGAAGTTGTTGATCAGAGGCGCGGTGAACCAAGCCAGAAGCGCGTCGGAAGTCGCCACCAAAGCCATGCCCAGGATGGCGGCGGCGAATACCCAGCGATACGGGCGCACGTAAGCCAGCAGGCGTCGATAGAGTTGGGTGCTGGTCATGGCGGGATCAGTGGGGCTTTCCGGGGCGCTGCATTATAAACCCGGCCTGGTCGGCGCTTGCGCCGGGCTCTCGCCCAGCAGCGTGTGGTAGAGGCGCAAAAGGCGCGCACTCATGGCCTGCGCGGTGAGCGGCAATACCGCCAGGCGCGCTTGAGCGCCAAAGGTCTCGCGGCGAGACGGGTCGATGAACCCGGCCAGCGCGGTGCGAATCCCGACAATGTCGCGAGAGTCGCAGGCCAGACCTGCGCCGTGTTCGACCAAAAGCTCCGCCGCGCCGCATTGTTTGCTGGTGATCACGGGAAGGCAGCAGGCCATCGCCTCCAGCACCGCATTGGGGCAGGGATCGTAGATCGTGGGCAAGAGGAAAAGATCGGCCGCCCCGAAGGCGGGGCGGGGGTCGTCGGTTGCGCCCAGGAAGTGGCTGCGCGATGCTAGGCCACGGCTTTGCGCCAGGGCTTGCCAGGGCGCAAGGCGACGCTCTCGCCCCACGACCAAGAGGTGAAAACGCGGATCGACCCCGGCCAGCGCCTCGATCGCAGCGGCAAGTCCTTTGCGCGCATATCCCGAACCGAGAAACAGACAGACGATGGCTTCGGCAGGCAGGCCGAGCTGCCGCCGCAAAGGCTCCCCCAGTGTGCGAAGGCCCGGAGCATAGCGCGCGGTATCCACCGCATTGTAGATGAGGTGCAGGCGCTCACGAGGCACGCCGAAGCGCTGCGCGATTTCTTCCAGCACCATGCGCGAATTGCAGATCACCGCCTTTAAACCCGGGTGGGCATACAGCGCGCGCTCGGCGGCGAGCACGTAGCGATGATAGGGGTTGGCGCGGATCTTGAAGCGCTGCCATGCGTCCAAATCGCGCTGTCGTTCTTCCAGCCACACCGCATGCACCCCGTCGCCGGCGCGGTAGATATCGCAGCCCGTGAGGCGCTCGTGGCTTTGCACCAGGCTGGGCCGGTCGGCGGCGAGCGCGCGGCGCAGTGCCCGTCCGAAGGACCAGTCGCGCCAAAGGCTGCCCAGGAAATACGGGTCGAGCCGGATGACTTCGTAGGGCACGGCCTGTTTCGGCCAGCGCCGAGTGTAAAGCCGCAGTGTCACGCCTTCTCGGGCAAGCGTCTCGAGCGCCGCAGCGACGAAGCGCTCCGCACCGCCAAAGGCCGTATAACGCTGTCTTACCAAAGCCAGCATTTGCCTCATCGCGGCGCCGTGGCGGCGAGCAAATCCCGGAGCGCTTCATGCACTTGGGCAACCGAGATGGTTTCCAAACATTCGGCGCGTTTCCCTCCACCGCAGCCGTCGAGGGCGCAGGGTCGGCAGCAATGGGCGCTTGAGCTTAGCACTCGGCAAGGCACCTGCCAGGGCCCCCACTCCTTTTCGTTGCTGGGCCCGAACAGCGCAAGGGTGGGTGTGCCCATCGCCGCGGCGATGTGCATGGGCGCGGAATCGACGCCGATAAAAGCCCTCGCCCTTGCCGTCAAAGCGCCCAGCTCGTTGAGCGAGAGTTTGCCGGCGAAGTCGAAGCATGCCTGGTCCCCAAGCGCGGCACGCAAGCTGTCGATCATCGCTGCCTCGCGGGCTTCGGGAGCTCCAGTGATCACCAAAGGCCAGCCGGCAGAGGCCAAGTCTTTGAGCAAGGTGGCGAAATGTTCGGTTGGCCAACACTTGAAAAGCCAGCGCGAGCCCGGGTGCACGTGCAAAAATGCCTGTGTCGCGAGGCTCCTTTCGGCGAGCGCCGCGCCGATCTTCTCTTCGGCAGCCTTGCCGGGGCGGAGCACCAACGGTTTGTTCGCTGCCTGCACCACGAGTCCTAGCCGGCGCAAGGCGTCGAGATGCGTCTCCACGGTATGCCGCGGCGTTTGCTTGGGCACCGGGTAAAGGTGGGTGAAGCTATTGGACCACCACCCGGCGCGATCGGCCTCCTTGCGCGCGACGGAAAAACGCGGGCGCAAGAGCCGCGCCAACCAGGCGCCTCGCGGATGTTCAGTGAGGTGAATGAGAAGGTCGTAGCGGGCCTTACGCAAATTCCGAAGCAAGCGCCATTCTTCGCGCGCTTGATGGAATAGGCCCAAACGCTTCCAAGCGCGGTCGATGCCGAACACGGTGCGTATGTCCGGGTGATTCTGCAGCATGGGCGCGGTGTCGGCGTAAACCAAAGCGTCGATTTCGAGCTGCGGCGCCTGGCGCTTGAGCGCGGCAAAAACGGGGGAGGTCAGGAGCACGTCACCGTGGTGTCGCAACTTGATTACCAGGACGCGCCCGATCTCGGAAAAGTTAATTCGGTCCGGAGGCATCGGGCAACGATAACAAAAACCCGGGAAGCCGCGCAAACAATGCTATCATTCGCGCACTGCGCGGTGCTCGCGCCGCCCCTTCTGGGCGGGTGAGTGAAACGGGAAACAGGTGCAAAGCCTGTGCTGCCCCCGCAACGGTAAAGGAGAGTACGGCACACCAGCACGCCACTGCGCCGCAAGGCGCGGGAAGGCGGTGTGCGTTATCCGCTTCTGAGCCCGGAGACCGGCCCGCAGCCGCTGCACCCAGCCTAATGCTGGAGGCGGCGCCCACCCTGGAACGATCGCGGGGTCGCGAAATCCAGTGCGCAGGCGCTCGTTTCGGGTTTCCTTCGCCGCCTCGTTCCGTTCCTACAACACCGCGCGGGGTTGCGCGGAGGACCGGAGTTTTTCGTGACCAAAATTTGCCGATTGTTCTATCTCAGTCCGCTGGCGGCGGCTTTTGCCGCGCTGCCTGCTTGGGCGAATGAAACGAATTCGAAGCTTGGCGCCGTGGTGGTGACCGCTGCGCGATCGCCGCAGGCAGAAGCCGAGGTGATGGCCGACCTCAGCGTCATAGACCGAGAGGAGATCGAGCGCTCCGGCGCCGCGAGCTTGGCCGAGCTTTTGCAGCGTCAGCCAGGTGTCGAAATCACCAGCAATGGCGGCCCGGGTACCGCCGCGGGCATTTTTTTGCGCGGGGCCAATTCAGGCCACACCTTGGTGCTGATCGATGGCCTGAGGGTGGATTCCTCGACTCTGGGCGGCACCGCTTTGGAAGCGCTGCCGCTTGCCGGAGTCGAACGCATCGAAATCCTCCGCGGACCGGCCAGCGGCCTGTATGGTGCCGACGCTTTGGGCGGCGTGATCCAGCTTTTCACTCGCCGGGGCAATTTAGGCGTGCATGGACAGGCCAGGGCGGGTGCCGGCAGCGGGCAGCGTTACGAAGCGCAAGGCAGCCTGCAGGGCGGCGGCGGACCCTGGCGCTACGCCTTGTCCGCCAGCCTCGAGTCCGAGCGCGGGTTTTCCGCCCTCCGCGACCCGTCGAGCTACAGCTACAATCCGGACCGCGACGGTTATCGGCGCGAACATGCGAGCGCGCGAGTCGACTACCGATTCGACGACGCGCAGGAAGTGGCGCTCTGGGCCTCGCAAAGCCGCCTCAAGAGCCAATACGACGCCGGGCCGGACTTTGACGACCGCGGCCGCAGCCAGTTGCAGAGTATTTCGGCGCAATATCGCGGCGAGTGGCGCCCGGGTTGGAGCGTGCTGCTGCGCTGGGCGCAAGGCGTCGATGACAACGCCAACGTCGGAAGCTGGGGCAGCTCCGAGGTGCGTACACGGCAAACCAGCTATACCTGGCAGAACGACCTTCGCCTGCCCTTGGGCGAAGTGCAGCTCGCCTTCGAGCGGCGCGACGAAAGGGTCGATTCGGATACCGGTTATCTCCAGCGAGATCGCAACACCGACTCGGTTCTTGCTGTCTATCGTTTGAACGCCGCCGCCCACTCTGTCCAAGCCAATTGGCGCCACGATAGCAGTTCGCAATACGGCGGGGAGGCGACGGGCAGCCTGAGTTATGGCTATCGTTTGGGTGAGGGATGGCGAGTTTCGGCCGCGGCGGGCACGGCATACAAGGCGCCAAGCTTCAACGACCTCTATTATCCGGGATTCGGCAATGCCGATTTGCGTCCTGAATCGGCGCGCAATGCGGAGGTGTCCTTGCGGTATGCGCAAGGCTCCTTTGAGGCCAAGGCGGTGGTCTTCGACAACCGGGTCGACGACCTCATCGTCTTTATGTGCGACCTCGATTACCACTGCGCGCCCTACAACGTCGACCGAGCCAAGCTCCGGGGCCTGAGCGTCGCCGCCTCTTGGCGCCGGGATGGGGTGGAGCTCAAAGCGCATGTCGATGCCCAGCGCCCGGAGAACGCGCAAACCGGCGCGTGGCTGCCGCGGCGTGCGCGGCTGCATGGCGGCGCCGAAGCACAGCTCACGCTGGGCGGGTGGAAGCTCACCGCCGAGTGGCTCGCTTCGGGCAAACGCTTCGAAGACGCCGCCAATCTGCGACCCATGGCCGGTTATGCCATCGTCAATCTGGCCGCGAGTCACGAGTTTTCCAAGGGTTGGAGTTTGCTCGGGCGCGTCAACAACCTCCTCGACCGCGAGTTCGAGTTGGCCAAGGGTTACGGCACACCCGGCCGAGGTTTTTTCATCGCCCTGCAATACCGGAGCTGAGCGCAGTGGCAAACCGCGGACCGCAACCAGCGCTGGCAGGGTTAATCGTCCTGCTGGCGCTTTTCGGTCCCGGGTCTGCGGCGGCCGAGGGCATGAGCACGCCCGCCGGGCCGCCCCAAGGGCGTGCAAGCCAGGCACCGGAGCGGGTAGCGCCCGCGAACCCTGTTCACCCCCTTCCCCAGGAAGGGGGGCGGGGGGTAGGTACAACAGCGGCCGCCGGGCCGCCCCAAGGGCGTGCAAGCCACAGACCGGAGCGGGTAGCGCCCGCGAACCCTGTTCACCCCCTTCCCCAGGAAGGGGGGCGGGGGGAAGGTACACCAGCGCCCGCCGGGCCGCCCCAAGGGCGCGCAAGCCAGGCACCGGAGCGGGTGCCGCCCGCGAACCCTGTTCACCCCCTTCCCCAGGAAGGGGGGCGGGGGGTAGGTACA
>CAZFEK010000002.1:103070-155677 GCA_964517465.1 uncultured Alcaligenaceae bacterium | reverse complement strand
TCGCCTTTCGAAAGGTTCCATTGGCTGTCAATATTATTTATGGATAGGTTCTAAGGCGGCCGAATTATGGGCGTGCGCGCGGTTGAAAGGAAGACCCACAGCTGACCCGAATGCGCTTGATGGCGATGTGATTTTGGCCGCCCAAGCTATTACAGTTTGTAACCTTCCGGCTGATCTGCAGATCGCAACAACCAATGTCGGGCATCTTTCGCTTTTTGTTAATGCGGCAAGGTGGGAGAGCATATCCGTTTAGCCGCGTGATAGTGGCCGCGCAGCGCAAGTTTTTCTGCAAGAACCCGCGGCCTGCGCCATTCCGCCTCCGCCAGAATCAACTCGCCGGTTTCTTCTGCGGCGGCAAATCCGTGCACACGCCCTCGAACACTTCCGCGGCCATACCCACCGATTCGCACAACGTGGGATGCGGGTGGATGGTCTTGCCCAAGTCCACCGGGTCGCAGCCCATTTCCACCGCCAGCGCCAGTTCACCGATGAGGTCACCGGCATGGGTGCCGACGATGCCGGCACCGACGATGCGATGCGTCTCATGATCGAACAAGAGCTTGGTGAATCCTTCGTCGCGACCGTTGGCGATGGCGCGCCCTGACGCTGCCCAAGGAAAGACGCTTTTGCCGACTTTGCGTCCTTCTTTTTTGGCATCGTCTTCGGTGAGGCCCACCCAGGCGATTTCCGGGTCGGTGTAAGCGACTGCGGGAATTACGCGCGCATCGAAGTGGGTCTTGTGTCCCGCGGCCGCTTCCGCGGCGACGTGCGCCTCATGCACCGCCTTGTGCGCCAGCATGGGCTGACCGACGATGTCGCCGATGGCGAAAATGTGCGGCACGTTCGTGCGCATCTGGCTGTCGACCGGAATGAAGCCGCGTTCGTTGATCGCCACGCCGGCATTTTCAGCACCGATTTTCTTGCCGTTGGGGCTGCGGCCGGCCGAGACCAACACGTAGTCGTAAACCTGCGGCTCGGGCGGCGCGCGTTCGCCTTCGAAGCTCACCACGATGCCCGCCGGGGTGGCCTCAGCCTTGACCGTGCGGGTGTTGAGCATGATGCGGTCGAAGCGCGGGGCGTTCTTTTTCTCCCACACCTTGACCAGGTCGCGATCGGCGCCTTGCATCAAGCCGTCGAGCATTTCCACTACTTCGATGCGCGTGCCCAGGGTGGAATAGACCGTGGCCATTTCCATGCCGATGATACCGCCGCCGATCACCAGCATGCGCGCAGGAATCTCGCGTAATTCCAGGGCGCCGGTGGAATCGATGACGCGCGGGTCTTCGGGCAGGAAAGGCAACTTCACCGCCTGTGAACCGGCGGCGATGATGGCTTGCTCGAAGCGCAGCACTTCTTCGCCGGCCGCCGTTTGCACCGCCAAATGGTGGCCGTCGAGAAAACGCCCCAGGCCTTGCAGCACCGTCACCTTACGCGCCTTGGCCATGCCGGCGAGGCCTTTGGTGAGTTTGCTCACCACCCCCGCCTTGAAAGCGCGCAGTTTGTCGAGGTCGACTTGGGGCGCGCCGAAGCTCACGCCATGGTGGGCGATGGCCTGCGCTTCGTCCATCACTGCGGCCACATGCAGCAGCGCTTTCGAGGGAATGCAGCCAACGTTGAGGCACACCCCGCCCAAGGTCGGATAACGTTCGACCAGGGTCACTTTCATGCCCAAGTCGGCCGCGCGGAAGGCCGCGGAATAGCCGCCGGGGCCGGCGCCCAAGACCAGCATCTGACACTCGTGCTGGGCCGTTCCGGCGTATTTGGCGGCGCTTGGCGCCCCAACCCCCGCGGGGGGCGTAGCACCAGCCGCCGACACGGTGGCTGAGGCAGGGGCCGCACCCGCAAGTGTCGGTCCCACGGCTGCCGACGCGGCGGGTGCGACGCTCTGGCTCGAGGTCACGGCGCCGGCATCCTGCGCTTCCAGGACCAACACCAGCGCGCCTTGCGAAACTCGGTCCCCGAGCTTCACCCGCAAGTCCTTCACCACACCCGCCGCGGAACTGGGTACGTCCATGGTGGCCTTGTCGGATTCGAGGGTGACGAGGGCGTCGTCCACTTTGACGACATCGCCGGGTTTCACATGCACTTCGATCACCGGCACGTCTTTGAAGTCGCCGATGTCGGGCACTTCAACTTCGATCAGTTGACTCATGGCGCGCTCCTCACAGCAGCACGCGGCGGAAATCCGCCAGGAGCGAGGCAAGATAGGCGTTGAAGCGTGCGGCCGAAGCGCCATCGATGACACGATGATCCCAAGACAGCGACAAGGGCAGAATCAGACGCGGCTGAAAAGCCTTGCCGTCCCACACCGGTTTGGTGGCCGACTTGCACACGCCGAGGATGGCTACCTCGGGCGCGTTGATGATGGGCGTGAAGTAGGTGCCGCCGATGCCGCCCAGGCTGGAGATGGAGAAGCAGCCGCCTTGCATGTCGGTGGGTGCGAGCTTGCCTTCGCGCGCTTTGGCGGCCAGTTCCGAGGTTTCTTTGGCGATGGCGTTGATGCCTTTTTGGTCGGCATCTTTCACCACCGGCACCATGAGGCCATTGGGCGTGTCGGCGGCAAAACCGATGTGATAGTACTTTTTCAGAACCAGGTTTTCGCCCTCGAGCGAGGCGTTGAACTCGGGGAATTTCTTGAGCGCCGCCACGCAGGCTTTGATGAGGAAAGCGAGCATGGTGAGTTTGATGCCGCTTTTTTCGTTTTCTTTGTTGAGCTGCACACGCAAGGCTTCCAACTCGGTGATGTCGGCATCTTCGTGGTTGGTGACGTGCGGAATCATCACCCAGTTGCGATGCAGATTGGCGCCGGAAATTTTTTTGATGCGCGCCAGCGGCTTGGTTTCGATGGCGCCGAATTTGGCGAAATCGATTTGCGGCCAAGGCAGCAAACCCGGCAGGGCGCCGCCCGCGGCCGCGGCCGGGGAGGCTGCGGCCAGTGCCTGCTTGACGAAGGCTTGCACGTCTTCGTGCAGGATGCGGCCCTTGGGCCCGCTGCCTTTCACGCGGCTGAGGTCGACGCCCAATTCGCGGGCGAAGCGGCGCACCGATGGGGAAGCGTGGGGAAGGGCGCCGCCAGTTGCGGCAAAAGCCGGCGCCGCAGGGGCGGGAGCGGCGGCTACGGCGGGTGCCACAGCGGGCGCGGATGCTGGCCCAGCGGGTGCTGGCGCGGGTGCCCGCGGAGCTGCCGGCGCCGGAGCAGGCGCTGGGCTGGCCTTCGCGGGTGCCGCTGCGGCGGCGGCACTCGCCGCTTCCAGCACCACCACCACCACGCCCTCGGAGACGCGGTCGCCCAATTTCACGCGCAAGTCTTTCACCACACCGGCCGCGGCGCTGGGCACATCCATGGTGGCCTTGTCCGATTCCAGCGTCACCAGGGCGTCGTCCACCTTCACGCTGTCGCCGACCTTCACGTGCACTTCGATCACCGGCACGTCTTTGAAGTCGCCAATGTCGGGCACTTTCACTTCGATGAGTTGACTCATTTCCGTCCCCCTCAAACGCTCATCGGATTGGGTTTGTTCGCATCGAGACCGTATTTCACGATCGCCGCGGCGACTTTGCTGCGCTCGATTTGGCCTTCATCCGCCAGCGCTTTGAGTGCGGCCAGCGTCACCCAGTGGCGATCGACCTCGAAGAAATGTCTGAGCTTGTCGCGCGTGTCCGATCGGCCGAAACCATCGGTACCCAGCGTCACATAGCGGCGCGGCACGAAAGCGCGGATCTGCTCGGTGAATTGGCGAATGTAATCGCTGGCGGCGATCACCGGACCTTCCGTGCCGGCCAAGCAGGATTCGACGTGCGAGGCTTGAGGCGCTTCCATGGGGTGCAACAAGTTCCACCGTGCCACGGCATTGCCTTCGCGCGCCAACTCGTTGAAGGAGGGGCAAGACCACAAGTCCGCCGCCACACCCCAATCGTTTTGCAGCAAGTCGGCGGCGGCGATCACTTCGCGCAAAATGGCGCCTGAACCCAACAGCTGTACTCGCGGTCCCGGGTTCTGGGCGCCTTGGCGCAGGCGGTACATGCCCTTGAGAATGTCGCCGGCGGCGCCTTCGGGCAGCGCGGGGTGCTCGTAGTTTTCGTTGAGCACGGTGAGGTAGTAATAAACGTCTTCCTGCTCCGCCACCATGCGCCGCAAACCGTCTTGCACGATCACCGCCACTTCGTAGGCGAAGGTGGGATCGTAAGAAACGCAGTTGGGGATGGTGCCGGCCAGAATGTGCGAGTGGCCGTCTTCGTGCTGTAGACCCTCGCCGTTCAAGGTGGTGCGGCCCGAGGTGCCGCCGATCAGGAAACCGCGGGCGCGCATGTCGCCCGCCGCCCAGCACAAATCGCCGATGCGCTGGAAGCCGAACATCGAATAGTAGATGTAGAAAGGAATCATCGGCACGCCATGCGCCGAATAAGCGGTGGCAGCCGCGATCCAGGAACCCATGGCGCCGGCTTCGGAGATGCCTTCCTGCAGAATCTGGCCGTCGCGCGCTTCTTTGTAGAACATCAATTGATCGGCATCTTCGGGCGTGTATTTCTGGCCCAGTTGGTTCCAGATGCCGATTTGCCGGAACATGCCTTCCATGCCGAAGGTGCGCGATTCGTCGGCGACGATGGGGACGATGTTCCGCCCCAGGGCTTTGTCTTTGATGAGCGTGTTCATGATGCGCACCAAGGCCATGGCGGTGGAGAACTCGCGGCCTTCGCCGGAGGCCTTGAGCAGGCCCTCGAAAGCGGCCAGGCCCGGCACCGGCAAGGCCGGCGCCTGACGGCGCCGCGCGGGCAGATAACCGCCCAGGGCGAGGCGCCGTTCGCGCATGTAGTCCAGTTCGGGCGAGCCTTCAGGGAAAGTGAGGTAGGGCAAGTTCTCGATGTCCTCGTCAGGCACCGGCAGCTTGAAGCGGTCGCGCATGTGTTTCAAATCGGCCGCGCCCATTTTCTTCTGCTGGTGGCTGGTGTTCTGCGCTTCGCCCGACTCGCCCATGCCATAACCCTTGATGGTCTTGGCCAGAATCACCGTGGGCTGGCCGGTGTGTTCCGCGGCGGCCTTGAAGGCGGCGAACACTTTGAAGGGGTCGAGGCCGCCGCGATTCAAGCGCCAGATGTCTTCATCGGTCCAGTCGGCCACCAGTTCCTTCAGTTCGGGCGTATTGAAAAAATGTTCGCGCACGTAGGCGCCGTTTTTTGCCTTGAAAGTTTGATAGTCGCCGTCGAGACACTCCATCATGCGCCGGGTGAGGATACCTTTTTTGTCGCGCGCGAACAGCGCGTCCCAATGTGTGCCCCAGATCACTTTGATGACATTCCAGCCCGAGCCGCGGAAATCGCCTTCGAGTTCCTGGATGATTTTGCCGTTGCCGCGCACCGGGCCATCGAGGCGCTGCAAATTGCAGTTGATGACGAAAATGAGGTTGTCCAGGCGCTCGCGCCCGGCGAGGCTGATGGCACCCATCGATTCGGGCTCGTCCATTTCGCCGTCGCCCATGAAGGCCCACACCTTGCGCCCCTCGGTGCCGACGATGCCGCGGCAGTCGAGGTATTTCATGAACTTCGCCTGGTAGATGGCCATCAGCGGCCCCAGGCCCATGGACACGGTGGGGAACTGCCAGAAGTCGGGCATCAGCCAAGGGTGCGGGTAGGAGGACAGCCCTTTGCCGTCGACCTCCTGCCGGTAGTGGTCCATCTGCTCCTGGGTGAGGCGGCCCAACATGAAGGCGCGGGCGTATATGCCCGGTGCGGAGTGTCCCTGGAAAAAAATCAAATCGCCGCCGTGTTTTTCGGTAGGCGCGCGCCAGAAGTGATTGAAGCCCACATCGTAGAGTGTGGCGGCCGAAGCGTAGCTCGCGATATGCCCGCCGACATTGGTGTTCTTGTTGGCGCGCACCACCATGGCCATGGCGTTCCAACGCGCGTAGTCGCGAATCTTTTCCTCGATTTCCGGATTGCCCGGAAACTTCGGCTGCAAGGCGGTGGGAATGGTGTTCACATAACCGGTGTAAGCGCTGTAGGGCAAATCCGCGCCCACTTTACGCGCTTCCTCGATCAGTCTTTCGATCAGGAAATGGGCCCGCTCCGCGCCTTCTTGCTCAACTACCGCGTCGAGCGCCTCCAGCCATTCGCTGGTTTCCTTAGGATCGTGATCCGGCAAGTTTTCCATCTTCCGCTTCTCCATGATGTGGATTCGTTTTCCAGTGCGCTCCGGGTAGGCCGCACCCTAAATCCCAGCGCTCCGGCTCGTTCTGAGGCGTTTTTGGGGAAAATCCAAGAAACGCCGTGCGAGCCTGAAAGGGCTGTTATTGCCATTCTATGGAAATCATTTTCACAATGCAATAAGGGATAACCGCAACGGAACCACCCCCAAACACAGAAATTCGCCCGGCCCGCGACGCGAAGCCGAGGCTCAATGGCCTTGGAATGGCTCCATTGAACGCCTGGCTTGGAGGCTTGGCAAGGGGGAAACGTTGGAGGTGGAAAGCAATGCGGCGGGGCTGGTCAGCCGGGGCGCGACCACAGCCGACGGTTAGGTACTGGGGCACGCCAAAATGTGGAGGCTGGAGGCGCCCGTCTATGCCCGGCCCCAAGAGCGCCTCGGTTGCCTTCGGCGCCGCGCCCCGGCCGGCGCGGCTGCCCCGGTTGGCGCGGAAAGGCCGGCGCTAGCGTGCGGCGGTTACATCGCCGCCAGCGGGGTGATGGTGCCGCTGGTGTTGGTGGTGTTGCCGAAGATCGTGTTGTTGCCGCGACTGTAAAGCGTGGCGCCTGCCCCGTTTTGCGTGAGCCCAACGGCATTGCCACTCACTTTGCTGCGGTTGAGAATGAGCTTGGCCTCGCCGCCGTTCGAGGCTGCGGCTCTCACCCCTTGGTCAGAGCCGCTGATGGCGCTGCCGGTAACCTCCACTTCGACCTTGGCGCCACTCGCCGTCGCTTGCGCGGAGATACCCCAGTCGGTTCCCGTGCCGCTCACCATACTACGAGTGATGGTGGCCCGGGTACTGCCCACGGCAGGACCATAAACCCCAATGCCGGTAAATACGCTGCCCAACACCTTGCTCCGCGTAATGGTCGCAAGCGACCCACTGTAAAGTGCTATGCCACGCCAGTTATCACGCAGGATGGTGTCACTCACGTTGACTTCGGCCGCGTTCTGCACACGGATTCCGTATCCCGAACCAAAACCCGCGATGACGCAATTTTCCACTTGCAAACTTGTCCCGGCGGTCATGTCGATGCCGTTGCTCCCTCCCGCGCCACTGATCTGCAAGCCGCGCAGCACCACCTTGACGCCGGGTGCGGAAACCGTCACGGCATTGCCGCTCGTAGGCGTTATTGCCGCCACTTGCCCCGGTGCCCCGAGGAGGGTGGCGGAGCGATCAACCGCTACCGGTTCATATTCCCCACTTTGCATGGCGATGATTTCGCCGCCGGAGACCACCGCCCCCATCGCCGTGGCAAAGGTTCGACAGGGTGCGCTGACGCTGCAATTGGCGGTCACGTTGGCGTCGTTACCGGTGACAGCGGCCACGAAGGCGCGCTGCACGCCGGGCGGCGTCACTGGATTCGACGGGGCGGATTCCGTGCTCCACCCCACGCTATTGTGGGCCGCCGCGGTGCAGGTGTATGTGACGCCGTTGGTGAGGCCCGCCACGGTGATGGGCGAGGCACTGCCGGTGGCACTGTGGCTCCCCGGGTTGCAGGTGACGCGGAAATTGTCGATGGGCGCGCTGCCGTTGCCGTTGGGAATGAAGCTCACGATGGCGCTGGCACTACCGGGCGTCGCAGCACCGATGGTGGGCGCGTCGGGCGGCGCCAAGGTCGTCACGTTGAAATTGGCGCTGTAGGCGCCCAGGGTCAGATTCGCCGTGGTCAAGGTGCCGTAGCTCGCCGAGGAGGTTTGGCGGACCGTGACGGTGTCGCCGTTGCTCACCTCGCTGGTGGCCGTGCCGTAAACGCCACCATTGACACTAAACTCCCCATTGGCAACGGAAATCGCCGCTTGGCCAAATCCCAAGCCCGCCACGGTGATAGTGTTCGAGGTAACCACACTCGACAAAGGCACTCCGGTTTGCGGGGTGAAACTGAAAGCGTCGGGGGTGGTGTCCGAATTCAGAAGATCAAAAGCGTCGAGTGACTGTCCGCCACGCACCAGCCGGGCGATGCCTGTGTACGCATCGTTGTCGGCCGGAATACTGCGGCCGCTGCTGAAATTTACAGACCACGCGTCGGCCACACTCCCAGCGTCGCTGGTAGCGGTCCAAAAACCCCAGGTAGCCGTGTTTGGGAAAATCGTCGCGTTGATCGCCGGGCCATATCCACAGGTCTCAACGATACTTTCCAGCTCTTTCTTGTTGGGCAAGCGCCAATCGGTGTAACCCGCGAAGCTACTGTTCTTGGCCTCACGCAGCGCCGCGCCCCAGCTCATGCGCTCAAAACTCCCGCCGCCGCTGCATGCGCCCACACTCCAGCTTCGCCCCTCGGAGCAAACCTTCCACATCAGGCCAGTCTTAGCGTGGGTGACCGTGCCGTTGCCGTGGTCGATGTAATCGGATTGCGGCTGACGAACCAGTGTGTTTGCCCTCGGTATGCCCGCGTCACAGGTAGGCGGTGCCGCTAGCGTCAGCTCTTGCGCCGCGAGTAGCGCAAGACCCAGGCAACCTAAGGCGAAGCGAGGAGCAAAGCGCATGTCAGACTCCGGAAGATGTATTCGCAGAAGGCATTGGTCCTGGCTGCCACGTGCTGCCGGCGCAGCTTCGCAGAATCTCCGCCAAGAAGCGGCGCTCGAGCTTGCGCCAAAGCGGATTTGCCCGCGCATCGCGTCTTTGCAAGTGACCAGACGGTCTGGATCGAGCCATGACCAATTCTCCAAGGGCCTAGAACTGGCCGCCACGCACGAGGCGCACGTAGAAGGTATTCGTCTTGCCCCAGGTGTCAAGGTGGCCCCTGTAGAAACTGACGATCCACGCGCTGGCGGCGCTGGGAGCATAGGTGTCGCTTGCCCAGTAATTGTGTGCGGTCGTGTTAGAGAAATAGATGCCATCGATTGTCGGGTCATAGACACCGGCATGGACAAGAGTAGAGAGCTCTCGATAACTCGGCAGGCGCCAATCGCCAAAGCCACACAAACTGGCAGCATTCACGGCGGCGACGTAGTTCTGGGTGTTGCACTGATCGCTGTAGCCCGACAGGGTGCCATTGCAGGTATCGCTGCCTATCGCGCCAGTATTACCTCCGTTGGAGGAAGCATCGCTGCTGTACCACGAGTACGAGTTGACCGTATCGCGCAGACCGGGCGCGGCATCTTTCGTCTTGACCTCCCAGGTGAGCTCGGTGACGTTGTCGGTGACGCAAGACCATTTCGTGCCGGCCCCTTCGCTACCGTTGTCAAACCCACTGCCATCGTGGCTCCAGATCCCGTTTTGAATGGCCAACGGATTGCCCGAGGCGTCGAGTTTGGTGTAATCGAAACCCTTTTGCCCGCCACCGGTCTTGGCGAAAGCGCCTTGAGCAAAAGCGGGGTCCCGACCATAGCGGCCGTCTTGGCGCGGATAGGTGCTGCTATCGCCAGTGTTACTGCTGTCACAGGCAACCATCATGAAATTGTAGTAGCAGGCGTCTTGGCCAGTGTCAGGCAAGCTCGCCGCTTGGGCCGTAGGCAGGGAAAGGATACTCGCGGCGACGATCACCCCAAGCGCGCCTCCACGCAGCCAGACATGGACTGCGCCGAGAAAATCATGAGAATGGCGAAGGCAGAAGCTCATGAAAAATGCTCCGTGATTTGGGAGAACGCCAAAAAGCTGGACCCCGCCTGGCCCATGCGCGGCGATTCAGCGCGCGGGCCTTGCGAGAGTATGCCACCTGCGCAGGGGAGCCAAACGGCAAATCGCGACTGGCGCGGAACTTGGTCGCTCCTTTGCTCGGGATGCAAGAACACGACGCCCAAGGACGGGGGCGGCAGATTTGGTTCTTGTTCGTACTGGATCGAACCCATCGCCTCCTCCTCGGCGCGAAGTCACGCGATCCTGCTTTCGCTCCTACCAGCGAACCTCCCCATGGCTCCCGGATCTAGCCCGGAATGGGGGAAACCGGCAGTCTACTCCCGCAAGTTTCCGGCCCGCAAGCCACTCGCCTTATGGCTTACTATTCTCGGCGAAACAACCCGGGGGCACCCCCTCTGGGTTCGCGTCACTTAGCCGCCCCCAACTAAGGCCGCGGTTGCTTCGCCAACGCCCCTCAGTGCCGCGCCCCGCCCCGCAATGGCATAATCCCCCCACCTCCTCCACGAAAATGACCAGCCATGAGCGGCCCCACCGGCGCCATCATCGTTGCCGAACCCCTGGCGGTGCTGATCAGCGCGCTCTTGACGCGCGCCGCGGAGGCCCTGCGCGAAGGTTATGCCGAAGCGGAGCGCCTGGGTGAAGCCCATCGCCAGGAAACCGCTGCCACGCGCCAAAGCCAGCAAGAGGCGGCGACGCGCGGATTGGCCGAGTTGCAAGCGGAAGCACAACGCGCCGAAGGCGAAACGCGGGATCTGCTCGCGCTGGCGGCCCGCCTGGGCGTGCCGCAGGCGGCAAGCGCCCGGTTGCCCGCCGCGCCGGGTGCGGAAGCGCCGGCCTTGGCGGCTTATCTGCGCGCCATGGAGAACTTGCGCCTGGCTTTGCGCGGCATGCTGCTCACCGAAGCGGCGCGACGCCAGGAGGCTTTTGCCGACACCGGCATAGCCCTCACTGCCTTGCTGCCGGCCGCAGACCAGGCCGGGCCGCCTTCGCAACGCTGGCTGGCGCGAATCGCTCACTTGGGTTCTTTACCCAAGGAGCTGGCCGAGATCGCGCGCGAACTCGATGCCTGCCTGCCCGGCGAGCGCGCGGCGCTGCTGGCCACCGAGCTAAGGCTGCAAGTGCAGCGCCTGGCGGAAGAGGCGCAGCAAAAAGCGGTGCAAGAAGCCACTGGCGTGGTGGTCGAGCAAACCCTCAAGGAACTCGGCTATCAAGTGGAGCCCATCGCGGAAACGATTTTCGTGCAAGGCGGGACGATACATTTTCGGCGGACCGATTGGGGCGACTATATGGTTCGCTTGCGCGCCGATCCGAAATCGAAGGGCGTCAATTTCAACGTCGTTCGCGCCGTGGACGTGGTGCAAGCCGAAGTGAGCGAACTGGATCATCTTGCCGAAGACCGTTGGTGCGCGGAATTTCCGGCGCTCCTGAAGGCGCTGGAGGCCCAAGGTGTGAAGCTGCAGGTGACGCGACGCCTGGAAGTCGGCGAACTACCCGTGCAACAGGTGCAGCGCTCGCAGTTGCCGCAGTTCGCGGACGAAGAAGCGGCGCCCGGGCGCCGTGCCGCCCGCTTGAGGAGCCTTTCGTGAACATCGAAAAACCGCGCTGGATTCAGGACCTCGAACGTCTGCTGCCGATACGCTCGCAGTTCATCGTTTCGGGTTCCATTCGCGACAATTTCTTGGTGGACGTGGCGGGATCCCCAGCGCTGGTGCCGCTGTTGCGGGCTTTGTGGGAAACCCTGCGTTACTTGGGTTATCGCTGCCTTTTGGTGTTCGATCCGGCCGATGGCATCCGCGTTTACCCCAACGAAACCGCCACACGCGAACTCGCCGAACGCCTTTTCGAACTGCGTTTGGGCGAGGGCACGCAAAAAATCAGCCTGGAGACGCTCGCCGCGCTGATGAAGAACCTCACCGGCCAACGCGAAGCGCGGGCGGCGCTAGTGCTCGATTTCGCTTCGCGCATACCGCGTCAAACCGATCACCTGAACGAAGGCGAACACCGCTTTTTCGTGGCCGCGGAGAAACTCTCGCTCACCGCCGCGGCGCTGGTGCCGAACAACGCCTCCAAGACGGAGGCCACAACATCCGCGCCAACCGCCAAGGAGTTTACCGGGCCGCTTTTTAACCCCGTGTTGTGGCTGGTGAATCGATCGCAAGATTTGCCCTCGTGGTTTGCCCTCGACAGCGAGCGCGTGGCCTCGCTCACCATCGGCCGGCCGGAATACGAAACCCGCGAAGCGGCGGCCCGGCAGTTGGCGCCGCTATTTGCAGGTTTTGGCGAGGCCGACGAAAAAGCGCGCGAGCGGTTCTTGAAGAGCTTCACCGAAGGCACCGAGGGCATGTCACTGGCCGCGCTCTCCGACATCACCGAGCTGGCGAGCCGCAGGAACCTGGACTTGGCGCACATCGACGACGCCGTGCGCTGTTACAAAGTCGGCGCTCTGGACAACCCCTGGCGCAAGGATTATCTGCGCCAAAAAATCGCCGACGGTCAGGGTTTCATTGAAGAACGGGTCAAAGGACAACGCGCGGCGGTGGTCAAAACGCTGGACATTCTCAAGCGCTCGGCCATGGGGCTCACCGGCGCGCAAGCGCGTAGCCGCGGCAACCGGCCAAGGGGCGTGTTGTTCTTTGCCGGCCCCACCGGCGTGGGCAAGACCGAGTTGGCCAAGACCCTCACCCAGCTCGTCTTCGGCGACGAACGCGCCTACATCCGCTTCGACATGAGCGAATTTGCCGAAGAGCACACCGGCGCGCGGCTTTTGGGTGCACCGCCGGGTTACATCGGTTTCGACGCGGGCGGGGAGCTCACCAACGCCGTGCGCGAGAAGCCGTTTTCGGTGGTGTTGTTCGACGAAATCGAAAAGGCCCATCCGCGCATCCTCGACAAGTTCCTGCAAATCCTGGAAGACGGACGCCTGACCGATGGACGAGGCGACACCGCCTATTTCTCGGAAACGATTTTGATCTTCACCTCCAACCTGGGCATTTTCGTCGAAGACGCTTCCGGTCAGCGAGTGCAGAACATCAAGCCCGGCGATGCCTATGAAGTGGTAGAGGCACGCATACGCGAAGCCATAGGCGATTACTTCAAGTATCGGCTCTCCCGTCCGGAAATTTTGAACCGCATCGGCGACAACATCGTGGTCTTCGATTTCATCGCCCCCGAGATCGCCAACCAGATTTTCACCGGCATGCTCAATAACGTGGCCCGCCGCGTACAGGAAGAACTGCGCCTCAAGCTGCAAGTTACGCCCGCGGCTCAGGCGCAATTGCTGGAGCGCTGCACCCGCGATCTGTCGCACGGCGGGCGGGGCATAGGCAACCAGCTCGAATCGGCCTTCATCAACCCCCTGGCACGGGCCTTGTTCGGGCTGGAGCTGGCGGGCAAGACCACGGTCACCGTCGAGGGCATGGAAGACCTCGACCGGGTGGTGACACTCAAGCTCAGCGCGGCGTGAAAATCGCGCTCAACAAGGCCCACTACCCGGTCACCGTGTTGGGGCCGGGTCAGCGCATCGGCCTTTGGTTCCAGGGTTGCTCCATTCATTGCCCGGGCTGCGTGTCACAAGACACCTGGGCTTTCGATCGCGGCCGCGAAACGACCGTGGCGCGCATTTTGAGCTGGGCCAGGGAGGTCAGTGCCGACGGGCCCGAGGGTGTCACCCTCACCGGGGGTGAGCCTTTCGATCAACCCAAGGCGCTGGCGGCCCTGCTCGATGCCCTGGAACATTGGCGCCGACAGAAGAAGCTCGACTTCGATATCCTGGCCTACAGCGGTTATCCTTTGGCCCACTTGCAGCAAAAACACGCACGCCTGCTCGCGCGCCTCGATGCCTTGATTCCCGAACCCTTTCGTGAAGCGCTGCCCCTGACTCACCTGTGGCGGGGTTCGTCGAACCAGCCCCTGCTGCCCCTGTCGCCGCGCGGTCAGACACGCTACGCGCCCTACCTCGAGGCCCCCGCGGTCGCCGACCGCCGCCTGCAACTGAACGCCGACGGCGAGCGCCTGTGGTTCGTGGGCATTCCCGGCCGTGGCGACCTGGACGCGGTGGCGGCACGCTTGCGCGAGGAGGGCGTGGACATCGGCGAGGCGTCCTGGCAGCAGGTGAAACGCGCGTGATCGCAAGCTGCGCGCCTGGCTGTCGCCCATGAGCGAGTTCTACCGCCCCTGCCCCAGTTGCGGCGCCGAGAACGCGCCCATCACCTTGCGTTGCGCCTGTGGCGCGCTCCTGGCCGGAGTCGACCTGGTGCGCCGCGAAGCGGCGCCCGCCACCGCGCCCGCCGAACCCGAGGTGAGCCCGGCGGCGCCGGTCTCCACGACATCACCCGAAGCCGCTGCGCCTGGGGTGCCGCGCGCTTGCCCGCACGAGGATTGTGCCCAGCTCAATCCGCCCGAGGCGGACAACTGTGTCTATTGCGGGCGCTCGCTGAGCGAAGCGCCCAAGACCGGCGCAGGGCTTTTGCGCCTGCCCGAGGCCCTGACGGCGCGTTTCGCGGTCCAGCGCGCATTACCCGTTCAGGGCGCCGAAGCGGAACTTGTGCTGGTTACCGAGACCACGAGCGGCAGCTTGCGCGTGGCCAAGATCTACCGCCACGGCATCGTGCCCAAGCGCGAAGTGCAGGAGCGCATCGCCCGAGTCGATTCGGCGCACCGCGTGACGGTGTTCGAGCGCGGTTTGAGCCAGGGGCATGCCTGGGAGTTGATGGAGTTTTGTACCGAGGGCTCGCTGCGCGAGCTGATGCAAAAAGGTCCGCTCGAAGCGTCGACGCTCAAGTTGATCGTCATCGAATTGGCCCAAGCACTGGCCGCGGTGCATGCGGCGGGCATCGTGCATCGCGATCTCAAGCCCGAGAACATTCTGGTGCGCTGCCTCCAGCCGCTGGATTTGGTGCTCACCGACTTTGGCACGTCCTCGATCCTCGACGCCACGCAACGCTTCACCGGAGTGGCGCGCACCCTGCCCTACGCGGCGCCGGAAACGCTCTCCGGCGTGATCGACGCCAAGGCCGATTACTGGGCGCTCGGGGTCATCGTGCTGGAAGCTGCCCTGGGACGGCATCCGTTTGCCGGCTTGTCCGAAGCGGTGATCCTGCATCACCTTGCCACGCGTGGTCTCGAAGCAGGCGGCATCACCGAACCCTCGCTGCGGCAACTGGCGCGCGGCCTCTTGTTGCGTGACCCCGGCCAGCGCTGGGGCGCGGAGGAACTGGCGCGCTGGCAAAGCGGGGACACGAGCCTTCCCGAACCTCGCGACGCGGCCGCAACCCTGGGTTTCAAGGAAGCCTATCGCCTCGCCGGTGAAAGCTGCACCAGCCGCGAGCAGCTTGCCGCGGCACTGGCCAAGCACTGGCGCGAAGCGTGCAGCGATGTGGCCAACGGCAACCTCATGCGCTGGTTCCGCGAAACCGAGAACGATCAGGATGCGGTGCGCCTCTTGATCGACATCCGTTTCGAGAAGAAGCTCCACATCGACTTGCAACTTCTGGAACTCATTTTGCATTTGGCGCCAGGCATTCCGCCGGTGTGGCGCGGCGAACCGCTCGATCTGGCCATGCTCGCGCGCCACGCCAATCGGGCCCTGGGCGGCGACGCGACGGCGCGCAAGGCGCTCTCCGAGTTGCACGAGCGGCGCGTGCTGGAGGCCTACGCCACGCGAGGCAATCGCTTCGCCAACGAGGCGCTGGAACGCTGGACGCTGGCCGCCGACCAGTTCCCCGCGGTTTGGCGCAAGTGGCTGGAATTCATCCACGCCCGGCAGATCAAGCCCGCGCCTGGCGAAGTGGTGAAATTCGATGATCTGGTCTATGGCGCGGCCGGGCCCACCTGCCCGCCGCTGGCCGACATCCACCCGCGGCTCCTGGCCGCTTCCTTCGACCCGCGCTGGGCAACGCGCTGGAAGGAACGCATCGTCGCCGACTTTGCCGCCTTGCAGGCGAGCCTGCCTTGGCTGGCCGAACTGGGCGACCTGGCCGAGCGCGGGCGGGTCGATCTCCTGGCGCTGGAAGCCTTGCTGCCGGAGTTGCGCCAAGCGGCGGGCGCATTCGAAAAAACGCGCGCCTCCCGCGACAAGCGCCTGCAAGAAGAACTCGAAGCCGCCAAACGCAGCACCCAAGCGGTGTTGAGCGCCTTGCGCCAGGCCGGAAAAAAGATCGCCAATGACCGCGAAGCGGTGACCACACTGGAAATGGCCATCGCCGAATATTATGCCCAGCTCCAGAACTTGCGCGCCCGGGCCGCGACCGGCCCGCAATGGCAGGAGCTGGCACAAAACTTCGGCAAACCCGAAACCCTGGTCGCGCGTTTGCGCGAAGCCACGCATCGACTCGCCCAGCATCAGGCCATCAGCGGCGGCTGGCTCAGCCTGCCGATGCTGGGCCTGGGCGTCTTGTTCACCGTCGTGCTCGCCCGCTTTCTGCGCCACTGGGGGTTCTTGCTGGGTCTGGCCGTAATCGGCGGCGTGGCGGCCTGGCGACTGCTGCCGGGCCTCACCTTGGTGCATCAGATCCGGGTGCTCGCAGTGCGGATTTGAAGGGCCGAACAAGCTCCCGGCAACGGCGGACACTGGAGATTGCGCCTATACCTGAACAGGTATAGACTGCGCGCATGGTCGCCGCCGATAGACCTCTGTTCTGGATCGCGAGCAGCTACAAGGATCTCATGGCCCTCCCTGCCGCTGTCCGGAGGCGTTTCGGCTACGCGCTGTCCTTGGCGCAAATGGGCGATCAAGACGACGCCTCCAAGGTTCTGAAGGGCTTTGGCTGCGCGGGGGTGCTTGAAGTCGTCGAGGACGATGCCGGCGGCAGCTATCGCGCCGTCTACACCGTCAAGTTTGCTCAAGCGGTTTTTGTTCTTCATTGTTTTCAGAAGAAGAGCAAACGCGGGATCGCCACCCCAAAGGAAGACATGGACATCGTTCGAGCTCGACTGAAGGTAGCCGAAGCTCTCGCACAGGAGCTACGAAATGCACAAACGAATCATTGAAGGTTTGGAGGTTCAACGCGGCTCGGGCAATGTCTTCGCCGACCTCGGGCTGCCCAATGCCGAGAAGCTCAAGATCAAGACCGGTCTGGTCGTCGAAATCAGGAAGGCGATACGCGCCCGGGGGCTGACGCAGCAAGCCGCGGCAGCGCGCATGGGCATCCCCCAACCCAAAGTGTCGGGGATGATGCGCGGCGACTTCGCCAACTTGTCGGAGCGCAAGCTGATGGAATGTTTGATTCGCCTCGGCTACGACATCGAAATCAAGCTGCGGCCAACGGCCGAGCCGATCGGCCATCTGACGCTCGCAAACACCTGACGGAAGACTGGCCAAGGGTCGCAGCTCAAGGTCACGCCTCACCCGCCGCTCGCGCCAGAATCTCTCCGAAGGCCGTGCCTCGCGGCAAGGTGCCAAACACCTGGCTGCCTTCGTCGGCCAGGCGGCTCGCGCAAAAGGCGCTGGCGACGAAATCCGGGGCGTGCTGAATCAGGAGCGCACCTTGCAGCGCCAGGGCGAGGTCTTGGGTGAGGCGCCGGGCGCGGGTTTCGAGGCCGTCTTGATCCTTGAAGGCTTGCATCAGTCGCGCCAGATGCCTATCGAAAGCGGCATTCTTGCCTCGTGCCGGCGCGACTTCGGCGAGTAACAATTCGGCGATGCGCGGGTGCTTCCTGAGCGCCCGCAAGACATCGAGGCACATCACATTGCCCGAGCCTTCCCAGATCGAATTGACCGGCAACTGGCGATAACAACGCGCCAGGGGGGCTTCTTCGACATAACCATTGCCGCCCAGCACTTCCATGGCTTCGGCACCGAATTGCGCGCCGCGTTTGCAGATCCAGAACTTGGCGATGGGGGTGAGGGCGCGGCGCAGCAGGCACTCGTCTTCGTCCTGCTCCTGGCGATCGATGCCACGCGCGATGCGCATGCTGAGGGCGATCGCGGCTTCCACTTCGAGTGCCAGATCGGCGAGGACGTTGCGCATCAGCGGCTGATCGACCAGCGCCTCGCCGAAGGCGGTGCGATGCCGCGCGTGATGCAGCGCCTGATTGAACGCCCCGCGCATGAGCCCGGTGGTACCCAGGGCGCAGTCGAGCCGGGTGTAGTTGCCCATTTCGAGCACCGTGGGAATGCCGCGCCCTTCCTCGCCGATGAGCCGCGCCCAGGCGCCTTCGAGTTCGACTTCGGCGGTGGCATTGGAGCGGTCGCCCAGTTTGTCCTTGAGGCGCACGAGGCGCAGGGCGTTGGGCCGGCCCTCGGGCGTCCAGCGCGGCAAGAAGAAGCACGACAGGCCACCTGCGGACTGAGCCGTGACCAAAAATGCATCGGACATCGCCGCGGAAAGAAACCACTTGTGCCCGGTGAGCAGAAACTCGCCCTCACCGATCGCTTCGGCGCGGGTGCCGTTGGCGCGCACATCGGAGCCCCCCTGCTTTTCGGTGAGGCCCATGCCCATCATCACACCCCGCTTCTCGCTTGCCGGGGCGAAGCGCGCGTCGTACTGGCGCGACAGCAGCAGCGGCAGCCAGTCTCGGGCCAGAACCGGGTCGCCGCGGACCACCGGCACCGCGCCGTAAGTCATGGTGGTGGGGCACAACGAGCCGGCTTCCACTTCGGCGAAGAGCATGAACATGGCGGCGCGGGCGACATGTGCGCCGGGGCGGGAATCGGCCCAGGGTCCGGTGTCGCAGCCCTGGGTTTTGAGCCAGCCCAGACACTCGTGCCAGGCGGGATGAAACTCCACTTCGTCGCGACGAAAACCAAAGCGATCGAAGCTCTTCAGCACTGGCGGAAAGGCGTTGGCCAGACGCCCTCGCTCGGCCCATTGGGCGCTGGCCAATTCCTGCGCCGCGGGAGCAAGCGAGGCCTCCGCCCACGCCGCGCCTTCGCGGGTCAAGGCTTCGCGCAGTGCGAAGTTGGCGAGAAAAGGCTGCTGATCGAGCAGCGCGGGCGGTTGATTGCTCACTTCATGCGTGGCGTGCATCGGCGGATGAATAGCGTTCATTTCCAATTCCATGCGTGGCCCGGAGGTTTTCATCATCGCTCCGGGCTGGTGCGATTTGCAACTCTTTGTTGCCTGTGCGCCAAGAACTTGGGGCAAAGCTTAAGATGCCGTCGAAGTGGATTTGGTAACCGTCGAACATGCCATCAATGCGCGTCATCGCCGTCGTTTGGTTAGGCATCGCCTGGGCGCAAGCAGAGGCTGCCGTGGTCGAGTACTACGCGCCCGATATCGATCACTATTTCATCACCGCCGGTGCTACGGAACAGGCGCTGATCGACACCGGAGTCATGGGTTACTGGCAACGCACCGGCAAACAATTCGAAGCCGGCGGACCGAATGCGGTGTGCCGCTTCTATGGCAATACCCGCACCAACCCGTCCACCGGAGCCCCTTTTGGCCCGAACTCCCACTTCTATACCGCGGACCCGGCAGAGTGCGCCGAATTGCGGTCGATCTTTCGCGCCGATGCGCCGAGTTGGCAATTCGAGGGCTACGACTTCTCGACCAGCCGCGCCTCAGCCGGCGCCTGTTCTCCTGCAACGGTCCCCATCTGGCGTGCATACAACCGCGGCTTCGCGCAGGGGAGCGCCTCCAATCACCGCTACACCGCCGATCTGGCGGCTTATTTCGAAACTGTCGCCCGCGGCTGGGCGCCAGAGGGCGCAGCGATGTGCGCGCCGCCGCCCCCCGCGGCCTGTAGTGCCGATGAACTCGCCGCCTTGGAAGGGACGATGGCCGGCGTTCTAGGCTCCGTGAGCACCGACGCCGATTTCACGCTTTTGCTGGAAAGCTTCGACGGCCGCCAGTTTCGCTACTCCCGCGGCAGCTCTGGCCCGGATACGGTCTATGAGTCGGCTTCCACGTCAAAGTGGGTGACTGCGGCGGTCATTTTGTCTCTGGTCGATCGAGGCTATTTGAGCCTGGATTCGCGCCCTCAGGAATTCATCGAATTCTGGCGCCTGCCGCTTGACCATCCTGCGCAGATGCTCACCTTGCGCCACTTGCTGAGCTTCACCTCCGGGTTTCACGAAGAACCGCTTTGCCTCAACTTCCCCGGCGCCGATTTTGCCGCCTGCGTTCGCAGCATCTTCGAACTCAATCGAGACCGCCGAATCCCTCCGGGCACGCAGTACTATTACGCCAGCACGCATTTGCAGATCGCGGGTCTGATGGCCTTGCGCGCTCGCGGCTTGACGACCTGGAGCGATCTATTCGAGGAGTTCCGCTCGCGCACCGGTCTTTTTCCGCAGGGAAGATTTGATCTGCCCTCGGCCTCGAACCCGCGGCTGGCCGGGGGCATGCATTGGACCGGGGAAGACTACCTCGCCTTCCTGCGTGCCTTGGTGCAGCCCGGGCTGCTGTCTGACGACATGGCGGCGCGAATGATGAGCAGCCAGCGCGGCAGCGCGCGCGTGATCTATTCGCCGCTCCTGGCGGGCTCCGGCGAAGACTGGGCTTACGGCCTGGGTAACTGGGTGGAATGCGCCAGCCCAGGCTATGACTGCGGCGCTCGCATCGCACGAAACTCGAGCCCTGGCGCCTATGGCGGCTATCCATTCATCGACTTTCTGGCGGGCTACTTCGGAATCGTGGCGAGGCAAGGCGGGCTGGGGAGCGGCGTCGAAGGCCTGGCTGTGGCGCGCAGCATCGCCGGCCAGGCCGCCGCCTGGGCTCTTCGGCGCTGTCATTGAAGTTCGGCTTGCGCCGCCTTTCGCCGCGCTTGCGTTGGCCTGGGTTTGGTGCTTTCATCTGCCCGTCGACCTCGCGGGGAGGAGCGCCGTGCGCAATGCATCCAAGACTACCCTTCTGATCGCCCTGTTTCTCCTGGGAACGGCGCTCTTCAACTACCCGCTGTTGTCGCTTTTCAACCTACCGGCCACCGTTTTCGGCGTGCCGCTGCTTTATGTCTATATGTTCGGGGCCTGGGGCGTGCTAATTGCCATGCTGATCTACACTTTCGAGCAGCATTGAGACGCCGGTCATGCTCCAAGGCTGGGTGATCGTAGCGGTAGCTGCGGCCTATTTGGGCCTTTTGTTCGCCATCGCCTATTTTGCCGACAAGCGCGCCGATTCGGGGCGCAGTGTCATCGCCAACCCTTACATCTACGCCCTTTCGCTGGCGGTTTATGCCACCTCCTGGACTTTTTACGGCAGCGTAGGCCGTGCTGCGGCGGACGGCGTCGGCTTCCTGCCGATCTACATCGGGCCCACCTTGGGGATCATTCTTTGGTGGCTGGTGCTGCGCAAGATCATTCGCATCAGCAAGGTCAATCGTATCACCTCGATCGCCGACTTCATCGGCGCCCGTTACGGCAAGAGCCAGCTTCTGGGCGGGGTAGTTACGGTGATCGCCATCATCGGCATCACGCCCTACATTTCGCTGCAGCTCAAAGCCGCAGCGACGAGCTTCAACATCCTGCTGAGTTATCCGGTGCTCAGTGTGCCGCCTCCGGCGGCGTCGATTCCGTTCTTGCAGGATACGGCCTTTTACATCGCGATGACTTTGGCGGCCTTCACCATTCTCTTCGGCACGCGCCATCTCGATGCCGCCGAAAGGCATGAAGGTATGGTGGCGGCCATCGCTTTTGAATCGCTGGTGAAATTGGTGGCCTTCATCGCCGTGGGTGTTTTCGTCACCTATGGCATCTACCGCGGCTTTGGCGATCTCTTCGGGCGCGCCGCGGAGGTGCCGAAAATGGCCGCTCTGTTCACTCCTTTCAGCGGCACCGGTCCGACCTATGCAAGTTGGATCGGCCTGACCGTGTTGTCGATGCTGGCGGTGATGTTGCTGCCTCGCCAGTTTCAGGTGGCCGTGGTCGAAAACGTCAACGAGAATCACCTCAAGAAAGCGATCTGGCTTTTCCCGCTTTACATGATCGCCATCAACCTCTTCGTGCTTCCCATCGCTTTCGGCGGTTTGCTGCATTTTTCGTCCGGCCAAGTGGATGCCGACACTTACGTGCTGGCCCTGCCCATGGCCGAAAAACAGGAAATGCTCACTTTGCTGGTGTTCATCGGCGGTCTGTCCGCTGCGGCGGGTATGGTCGTCGTGGAAACCATCGCTCTTTCCACCATGGTATGCAACGACTTGGTGATGCCGCTGGCGCTGCGCATCAGGGCCTTGCGCCTCGCAGAACGGGCCGATCTGACCGGCCTCTTGCTGACCATCCGGCGCGGCGCCATCGTGCTCATCCTGTTGTTGGGTTATCTCTATTTTCGATTCGCCGGAGAAGCCTATGCGCTGGTTTCCATCGGCCTGATCTCTTTTGCTGCGGTAGCCCAGTTCGCGCCGGCCTTATTTGGCGGCTTGTACTGGCGCGAGGCCACGCGCCAGGGGGCAATGTGGGGCTTGAGTTTGGGTTTTCTGGTGTGGGCCTACACGCTGATGCTCCCGGCCATCGTTCGCTCCGGTTGGCTGCCGGGGAGCATACTCACGCAAGGTCCTTTGGGTATCGGGCTGCTTAAGCCCTTGGAGCTCTTCGGCTTGACCGGCCTCGATCAGATCACCCACGCCTTGATTTGGAGCATGATGGCAAATATCGGCGCCTATGTTCTGGTGTCGATGATGACGCGGCCGTCGGTGATCGAACAAGCCCAAGCCTCGCGTTTCGTCGACGCCTTCAAGCTGTCCGGCGTGCACGGCGCCGCGCCCCTTTGGCGAGGAAGCGCGTCGCTATCGGAATTGAGGAGCCTGGTGAGCCGTTTCCTCGGAGGGAGCCGCGCCAAGGAAGTATTCGAAACGCTGGCCGAGGAACGAGATCTCGATTCGGTCAACGACCTCGAGGTCGACGCCGATTTGGTTCATGCGGTGGAGCGCCAGCTTGCCGGCACCATCGGCGCGGCTTCGGCGCGGATCATGGTCTCTTCGGTGGTTAAAGAGGAGGTGGTAGGCATCGATGACGTGATGGGCATGCTCGATGAAGCCTCGCAAGCCATTGCCTACAGCCATGAACTGGAGGAAAAGTCCCGCGAGCTCGAAGCTGCGACCCGCGAGCTGCAAGCGGCCAACGAGCGCCTCAAGGAACTCGATCGGATGAAGGATGACTTCGTCTCCATGGTTTCGCATGAGTTGCGGACTCCGCTCACTTCCATCCGCGCCTTTTCCGAGATTCTGCAGGAGAACCCCGATCTCGATCCGGCAGAGCGGCAACGGTTCTTGGGCATCATCATCAAGGAAAGCGAACGATTGACCCGCCTCATCAATCAAGTACTGGATCTGGCGAAGATCGAGTCGGGTCGCGCCGAATGGCATGTCGGCGCAGTCGACTTGGTGCAGCTCCTGCGCAACGCGGCGGACACGACCGTATCGATCTTCCAGGAAAAGGGAGTCGATCTGGTGCTGGAACTTCCCGGACGCCCCGTTGCGGTTACCGCAGACGAAGACCGGCTCACTCAAGTGGCCATCAACTTGCTTTCCAACGCCGTGAAGTTTTGCCCGGGCGACACCGGGCGGGTAAGCGTGCGCTTGTCCGAGCAGGGTCGCGAGGCCCGGGTCGACGTCTGCGACAACGGCCCGGGGGTCAAGCAGGCCGATCGGGAACTGATCTTTGAAAAGTTTCGCCAAGCCGGCGACAATATGACGGGCAAACCGCACGGCACGGGTTTGGGTTTGCCGATCAGCCGCCAGATTATGACCCATCTGGGCGGGCACCTCTGGGTGGACGACGCCCCTCAGGGGGGCGCGATGTTCTCCTTCACCCTGCCGCTGGCGCAAGCCGAAACAAACGCCGCAAAGGAGTGGCCGCATGACCAAGAAAGTGCTCATTGCTGACGACGAACCGAACATTGTCACCTCGTTGCAGTTCCTGATGGAGCGGAACGGCTACGCGGTGCGCGTCGCGCGCAGTGGCGACGAAGCGCTGGCCATAGTGGCGGAATTCCTGCCCGATCTGGTGCTGCTCGACGTAATGATGCCGGCCAAGAACGGCTATGAGGTTTGCCAGAAGATCAAAGAGAACGAAGCCTGGGCGCATATCAAGGTGGTGATGCTCACCGCCAAGGGACGCGACACCGAAGTCTCCAAAGGCATGGCGCTGGGCGCCGATGCCTATACCTCCAAACCGTTTTCCACCAAAGAACTCGTCACCAAAGTGCATGAGTTGCTTGGGGATTGAGGCCGGCGGACTGCACCATGCTCAAAGATCCCATGCTGCTGCGGGAGCAGTGTTATCTCGATGGCCATTGGTGTGCCGCGGACAGCGGGCGGCGCTTCGACGTAGTAAATCCGGCTACGGGTGAGCGTCTGGCCGAAGTGCCCGACTGCGGCGCGGCCGAAACCCGCCGCGCCATTGCCGCAGCCGAGGCGGCTTGGCCCGCCTGGCGCAGCCGAACCGGCAAAGAGCGCAGCGCCATGCTGCGGCGCTGGTTCGATCTCATTCTCGTGCATCAGGATGACCTCGCCTTGCTGATGACCCTGGAACAGGGGAAACCCCTGGCTGAGGCAAAAAGCGAAGTGGTTTACGGGGCCTCTTTTGTCGAGTGGTTTGCCGAAGAGGCCAAGCGCGTTTGCGGCGACGTGATCCTTTCGCCTCAAGGCGACAAGCGCATTGTTGTCCTGAAGGAGCCGGTGGGGGTTTGCGCGGCGATCACCCCCTGGAACTTCCCGATCGCCATGATCACGCGCAAAGCCGCGCCAGCGTTGGCGGCCGGATGCACGGTGGTGCTCAAACCGGCCGAACAGACGCCGCTATCCGCGCTCGCGCTGACGGAACTTGCCGCGCGCGCAGGTCTTCCGCCGGGTGTGCTCAATGTCCTCACCGGGGATCCGGTCGCGATCGGCGGCGAGCTCACCAGCAGCCCAGCGGTGCGCAAGCTCTCCTTCACCGGATCCACGGAAATCGGGCGCCTGCTGATGCAGCAGTGCGCGCCGACCGTGAAAAAGCTCTCGCTCGAATTGGGCGGTAATGCCCCGTTCATCGTTTTCGACGACGCCGATCTCGATGCCGCGGTCGAAGGGGCGCTGGCTTCGAAATACCGCAACGCCGGGCAAACCTGCGTTTGCGCCAACCGGCTGTTGATTCAGGACGGGGTGTATGACGCCTTCGCCGCCAAACTAGTCGAGCGTGTGCGCCATCTCACGGTAGGACCGGGGGTAGAACCGGGCGTCACCCAAGGCCCCCTCATTGATGCCGCCGCACTCACCAAGGTCGAGGCGCAAATCGACGATGCGCTCAGGCATGGGGCGCGCCTTCTGATCGGAGGAAAGCGACATGCGCGGGGAAGAACTTTTTTCGAACCGACGGTTTTGGCGGAGGTGACGCCGCGGATGCTGTGCATGCGCGAAGAAACCTTCGGCCCCGTCGCGCCTCTCGTACGCTTTGGCACTGAGGCCGAGGCCATTGCGCTCGCCAACGCTACAGAATTCGGTCTCGCTTCCTATTTTTACAGTCGCGATCTGGCCCGAGTCTGGCGCGTTTCGGAAGCGCTGGAATACGGTATCGTCGGAGTCAATACCGGGATCATTTCCAACGAAGTATCGCCCTTTGGCGGCGTCAAACAATCAGGCCTCGGGCGCGAGGGTTCAAAATACGGTATCGAGGATTTCCTGGAAATCAAATACCTTTGCCTCGGCGGAATCGGCCCATAAAAAGAAGGGCAGCTTGCGCTGCCCGAGCCCCTTGGGGAGAGGTACGAGGAAAAGGGGCCCGCTTCGGTGCCGGAGGGGAGGGGTCCGTCCGGCTGGGGTGCGGGTCTTGTTCTTGGGGGATACTCGATTCAGCCTAGGGCTTTTCAATTGCCTTGAGCGCGGCCAACCGCCATTTCCTGCGTTCAGAATCGTTGACGCGGCCGGCGGGCTCGGGGCAAGGCCGCACGCCGCCGCGCATTCGCGCCTCCTGCAGCCAGGGCGTGCTCGACCGGCAGCACGCCGCGCCCGGAAACTCCCAAACTCAAAAGGCTGCCGTGCGATTCGTCCATCACAATTACCGTCGCCCGGCGCAAACCGGCTGTGGTTGGGACAAAACGCAGGCGCAGCTCGCATTGTTCGCCCGGCGCCAGCTCCCGCCCGCAATCCGTCTCGATGCTGGCGTCGCCCACGACCGACCAATTGCCCAAGCGCGCTCGCCCACTGCCTGAGTTGCGCACCGTGACCTTCTGGATCTCGCTTTTTTCGCCCACTGCCTGATCGCCAAGCACGAGCTCAGCCGGTTGGAACCGGACCGGAGTCGGCGGAACCGCGGCCGGTCCCATGGTCCGCCAGGGCGGTGAATGAGATTGCGCTTCAGCCTGAGTCACTGCCAGCAAAAGAACCAAACCGATCGCGCTGCGCATCCCCTCCTCCCGCTTCCCTTGCCCCCTTGCGCTCGGGGCGACAACTCTGGGGAGTAATCTACGCGTGCGCTCGCCACAGGGCGTCAGACTAATGCGCAGTGGACTTGCAGAATATTCGGCCCCTGACCCCGGGGAGTGAGTCACCCCGCCCCGAGACGGCGGGGCTTCGTCGCCCCAGGCTTAAGCGCAATACTGTTCAGATAGCAAATTTTGGTTGATAATTCACTCCCATCGAAGTTTCAACGGGAGTGAACGATGGCCAGAACCCGCAAAGCCCTGCCGGCAAGAGTTGATGTTGCACACCTGATCAGCGCTGGGGTGCTGGCCAGCGTGTGCCCGCGGGCATTGATCGAGGAAGTCCTCGCCGACACCGACAAGGCCAGCCGACGCGAGCGACTGCTGCCAGCACCGGCAGTCGTGTACTACGTGATGGCGCTCGCGTTGTGGCGCGAGGCCCCGCTGGAGGAAGTGCTTCGGGTCGTGTGCGAGGGCCTGCAGTGGCTGGGAAGTGGCCAGAGCGGTGCGGTGCAAGCGAGCAAATCGGCGATCTCCCAAGCGCGCACGCGACTGGGATCAGAGGCGATGCGCCAATTGGCGCAGCGCGTGCTGCGCCCATTGGCAGCACCTGGGGTGCCGGGCGCGTGGTACCGGGGGCTGCGCGTCATGGCACTGGATGGCAGTTGCATGGACGTGGCCGACGAGTCGGCCAATGCCGCGTTCTTCGGTTATCCGGGCGCCTCGCGCGGTCAAAGCGCTTTCCCGCAGGCGCGTTTGCTGGGTCTGGTGGAGTGCGGCACGCATGTGGTGGTCGCCGCCGAGGTCGCGCCCTACGCGCGCAGCGAGCAGGCCATGGCGGGGCAACTGCTGCCGGTCGCGCTCAAGTCAGACATGCTGGTTCTGGCCGACCGCAACTTCCTCGCCTTTAAGCTCTGGCAGGCGGCCTGCGCGACGGGCGCCAAACTGGCCTGGCGGGCCAAAGCTGATCGCCAGCTCCCAGTGGACCAAGTGTTGCCCGACGGCTCTTACTTGAGCACGGTATTCGATAGCGCGGACAAGCGTCGCACCCACGGACAAGTGGTCCGGGTGATCGAGTACACGCTCAAGGACTCGGCCACGCCCCCCGAGGGCGGTTATCGGCTGGTGACGAACATTCTCGATCCGGACCAGGCCCCGGCGTTGGAGTTGGCCGCGCTGTATCACGAACGTTGGGAGATCGAGGGCGTCTTCGATGAGTTCAAGACGCACCTGCGCGCCAACAGCACGGTGCTCCGAAGCAAGACGCCCGATCTGGTGTTGCAAGAACTCTGGGGGTTGCTGCTGGCGCACTTCGCGATTCGTCAGTTGATGGCCCAAGCCGCGTGGTGGCGCGGGCTCGATCCAGACGAATTGAGCTTCACGCACGCCGTGCGCGTGATCAAGCGCAAGTTGCCGCAAGCCGCGGCCGTTCCCCCCTGAGCGCCTGCCTCAGTGGCGAGATGCCCTGCTGGCGGAACTGGCGGCAGGGCGCTGCGTCAGTAGCCGTGGGCGTTTCAACCCACGCGGGGTTCGGCGCAAGATGAGCAGCTTCAATGTCCGCCATCGCGGCGAAAAACTGCACCAGCGGCATCAACCAACGCCGGTGCTGCGTATCTGAACAGTATTTGGGCTTAAGCGGGGCCGACGGCCCCCCCCGGGGATACGCTAGGTCTCGCTCACCCCGCCTTAGGGAGCAAGGCCTGCGCTCGGCCCGTGGTCAAAGGATGGACTACCAGCAGAGCGGCAGTTTTTTGTGAATGGTAATGCTGCGATGGTGAATGCTGATGTAGCCTCCGGCCGCCAAGTCGCGCAACAACCGGCTCACCATGTCCCGCGAGGCGCCGATGCGGTTGGCCAGATCCTGCTGGCTCATGTGTTCTGCCACCACCCAGTCCTGTCCGTTGGGTTTGGCGAGATCCCCCAGGACCTTGACCAGCCGGCCATAGGTGTCGGAGAGCGCAAGCTGCTTGATGTTCTCGGTAGCGCGACGGGCGCGGTCGATCAACCGCCCGATGAGGTGCAGCGCAAAATCCGGGTGCTGGGCGATGAAGTCGCGTATCTCAGCGCGAGAGACCACCACACAGGTACTGGGTTCGACGGTAACCACGGAGGCCGAACGCGGCAGACCGGTCAGGGCCATTTCGCCGACGTATTCCCCCGGACCGTGAAAATCGATGATCACTTCGCGGCCAGCATCGTTGCTCAGATACACCTTCACCTTGCCGGTCACGATGATGTAGAACGAGTCTGTGCTATCGCCTTCATTGATCAGCACGACATTGCGACCATAGCTCCGCGTCACGCCATGAGTGGCGATGCGCTTGAGCAAATCCGCAGGCAGTAGATCAGGCGGCGCGGCAACCGCACCCGGCTTGCCCATCTCCACGATGGCAGCCTCCCCGAAGATGTTGTACCCCGGATCAATGCTAGCACAGCTTGCGAACCGCACCCAGCACTTTGCTGCTAGACTGCCAGCCGCCCAGTCAAAAAGCGGAGCCATGGATGCTCGCGCCGGCCAGCGCCTCTTCACCCGATACCACGACACGGCGTCGAGCCTTTCTGGGAATTATCCTGTCTATCGCCGTACTCTGGGGTACCGGAGCGCTTGATCCGTTCGATCGCGCTTGGCTGGATGCGCGCTTTCAACTCCGCCGGTTTTGCCATGCGGACGATGTCATGCCGCAGATCGTGCTCGTCGCCGCGGACGAAACCAGCTTGGCGGAAATTCCCGAACCACTGGCTCTTTGGCACCGGCCCCTTGCCGCAGTGATGCGCGAACTGGCGCGGGCGCAGCCCAAGGCGGTGGGCATAGACCTGGCGCTGCCCGAACGTCCCTATGAGGATCTTCTTCCCGGCGGCGATGCGGCTCTCGCGTCGGCTTTGGTCGAATTGCGCCGTGCCGCTCCCCTGATCCTGGCGATGACTGCCGACAGTTCGACCGGGCGCGCCTTGCCGCTAAACCCCTTGTTTGCGGCCGCCGCGGGCCTGGAAAACAACGGACTGGCCTACTTTCCGCGAGACGCGGATGGGCGGGTGCGCCGCTTTGCCGAAAATCTAGGCACGGGTGGAGAGATGCTTCCCACCCTGGCGGGGCAGATCGCCCGGCGGCTCGGCGTAGAGCCTCGCCCGGGGTTGATCGACTTCAGCCGCGGCGGGGACTTCGAATATTTGCCCTTGCATCGGCTCGTGAATCCCCCCGCCGGAAGCGAGAAGCGCTTGGCCGAAGATCTTCGCGGGCGCATCGTCTTGGTCGGCACGGCGCTGCCGTTTCTGGACCGCCACCTCGCCCCCGTGGGGCTCGCCTCTTGGGAAAAACTGGCGGATCAACCCGGTTTGGTGCTGCAGGCCCAAGCTTTGCGAAGCCTGCTCGCCGGAACCCAGATTCGCGAGACTCCTTCCTCCATTTCTTTGGTGTTGGCGAGTTTCGCCGCCAGCCTTCTGCTGATTCCCGCCGCCTTGGGGAGGCAGTTGGCCTGGCACCTCTTGGCGCTCGCCGCGCTGGCCCTGGGCAGTCTGCTGGCCCTCGACGCGCGCTGGGATCTGCCTGCCGCGAGCGGCGCCCTGGCACTTGCGGCCAGTTTGGGTACGCAGTTGGGATGGCAATACCGCAGCGCCCGCGCCCAGCGCGCCAAGCTGCTCGCCACCTTTGGCGGATTCGTCAGCCCCCAGGTGCTGCAGGCGCTCTTGAACCAAGAGATCGATCCGGATCGCCCCCTGCGCCGACCGCTCGTGTTCCTTTTCGCGGATCTGCGCGATTTCAGCGGCCTCACTCAGCGGCTGCCGCCGGAGACCGTTTTTTCGCTGCTCAACCGCTATTACGCGGCGGTAACTCCGGTGCTGCACGAACATGGAGCGACCATAGACAATTTTCGCGGTGACGGCATGATGGCCTTCTTTGGCGCTCCGCAAGAACTATCCGACCCGCCTCGGGCCGCGCTGGCAGCCGCACGCGCAGTGGTCGCGGCGCTCACCCGACTCAACCGCGAACTCGTCGAGGAGGGCCTGCCCGAGCTCAAAGCCGGCATTGCGCTCGCGCAGGGAGAAGCCGTAATCGGAAATATCGGGGGCCAGAGTCGAAACAACTATACGGCGCTCGCCGATGCCGCCAACATTGCCGCGCACTTGCAGAGCATCGCTCGACAGTTCGCCAACCCGATCATCGCCTCGCCGGAATTCGCCGCCGGCGACCCCGAAGCTTGGTTGGCGCTCGGCAGGTGGACGCTGAAAGACGGCCGAACCATGCCGGTGTATGGCCTGCGTGATCGCGGTGTGCCGGACCGGGGAGGGGAAAGCCTGCCAGGCGCTGCAAGTTGAGGCAGTGCTCGGGCTCGTCTGCGCGGTTTGCCCAGAATTGCAGAAAACTCCCTAGCGATCCGCAGCGGCATCCCCTATCCTTGGTGGTGGACCTATCCCTGTCGGAACGGCGCTTTCGAGCGTGGAGAACTGCCATGATGCGCAATCTTCTATCCTGCACCATTCGATGCCGCCCCTGGCTATTGGCCGGAGTGCTCGCGCTGGCCAGCTTGGCCGCTCAGGCCAGTATTCTCGTCACCGACCTTCAAGGCGAGGTGATGCGCGGCGGGAAACCCCTTGACCTGCTGAGCCGCCTCCTGCCGCAGGAGAATCTGCATCTGGGCGCTGGCGCCCGCGCGGTCGTCGCCTATGTCAGCCTGGCGCGCGAATATGTGCTGACCGGCCCGGGCGATTACCGAGTGGAGTCTCAAGGGATGATCGCACTGCCTGGCGCATCGAAAATGCAGACGCGCGAGCTTCCAGCGGTTTATCGCCAGATCAAGATCGACCTCAGCCGCCTCGGCCAAGCCGGCGTGCGCTTGCGCGGCGACGACGACCTCTTTGAACTTCATCCCAGCGGATTGCTCGCCCAGATGCCCACTCTCTTTCAATGGCCAGCCATGCCGGGAGCGGAGTCCTATGTGTTCCGCTTGGCCGATGCCAAGCGCAACCTGATCTACGAAGCTCGGCTCCAGGATCCCGCGGTGAGTTTGCCCGCAAATCTGCGCCTGAAAACCGGCGCGCGTTATTATTGGGGTGTCGAGGCGCCCGGTTCGGGGCGAGAGGCGTCGTGGACCCAGATTCGCGTCGCAGCCGATGCTGCATTGGCCAAACGCATCGTTGCCGCGCAGCCTGCCGCCGACGCGCCCCGGTCTGAGCGGGTTCTTTACGCGCTGATCGTCGAATCGCGCTTGCCTGACTGACCAGCGGAAGCGACTGCCACCCCGAAGCACGCTCGCCGCCCTGCCCCTTCCTGCCCTCCCGCGCGACGGGAGAAGCGGCGATTGCCGGGTCGCGACACGGCACTAACCAGGACAATTCCGTTTCGCGGATGCGCTTGGGCGGTCTTCGCCCAACTCCATTCCGGGGCTGGCACAACCAGGCGCCCCGCGCCCCGGACGGGCTTTCCCAATCAGCGAGGCGGTTTCTTGGCCGGCAGCGGCTTTCGTCTTACGCGGCGCGTGGCCGAAGGACTCGGGTCGCCGCTCGCAGCAGCGGCAGTTTTTCTCGGTGGCGGAGGCGGGGGATCGCCGCGCAGGGCGGTGCCCGTTCTCCTGGGCGGCGGCGGTGGCGGATCGCCACGGAGCTTTGGTGCCTTCTTGCGCGGCGGTGGCGGCGGGGGATCGCCTTTGATCTGCATTTCCCGTAAGGCCACCCGCAAGGACGAAATGGCGTCCTGGAATTTCTCAAGTTTCTTGTCAACCTGGCCCGCCAATTTTCGCAGCGCCTTTTCGAGATCGGCTGCGAGATCGGCGGGAGTATTCTTGCGGTTCTTTCCCATGAGCTTCTCCCGGAGAGGTGCCGCATGACGCGGCCCGCTTATGCTACACCCACCAACGAGGCTTCGCGACCGCTGCCTCGCGGCGCATCCGGTGCCGTTGCGTGGTTTGGCAGGCCCTGGCCCTGGTCCCTGCGAGGGTGATTCAATCCTGGCAGAGCTTGCCAAGCGCGAGCCGCTTGGGCAGCATAGGCGTTCTTGGTCCAAAGCCGAACAACAACGCGTCAAGCCCGGAGGTCGCTTGTCCTTCTACCGTGTCTGCGGTGCGCTTGGTTTGATCGGCGGCCTTCTTCTCCACGTCTCGGAGATCCACGCTCAGGATGTCGTCCCGGTAACGGCGATCGACCGCAAGCTTTCGCCCTCGCCCTGCACAACCGACGAAGCACAGGAAACCGTGGAAGTCGTCCTCGAGGGCGAACAAGATAATCGATCTGGTTGGCTGCGACTCGGGAATCGCCACACTTTGGCCTTGGAAGCGGCACCAAGCGGAGAGCTGCGAGTATTCGCTCCGGACTCCAGCGGCCGCCTTCAGATCGGCGAGGCGCAGCTCGTCGCCGATCGATTGCGCCTTAGGCTCTTCCAAGGAAATGGACCATGCCGGGCAGGAGCATTCGAGCTCAGCTTGAGCGCGAGCCTGAAGCCATCACCGGACCTGTCGCTCCGGCAGCGCCTCGCAAGGCTCTACTCGCTGCAAGTAGATCTTGAAAGATCACGTGTTCCCGGATCGCGCCAGGATTCGGGTCTCCTGGATCGGCTGGTCGAAGTTTCGCGCGAGCTCGAAGGACTTCTGGGAGCGCGTCACCCTTTGGTTTTGCTGGCTGAAACCTACCGCGCGCATGCGTTCCTGCTGGCGCGCCGGCCGCAAGCGGCGCTGGAACTCATCGAGAGACTCAAGCCCGCCATCGGCTCCACACTCGTCGCCGAGGACCAGGTCGCGCTGCAACTACGGCACATCGAAATTCTCGCCTTGTCCGACGCCGGGCGCGCTGGCGAAGCCGCTAGCCAGGGTGTGGCCTTGCTCGCCGACTGCGATCGCGCCCTCGGAAGCGAGCATCCTTTGCGATGGCAACTGCTATCCTCGCTTGCCGAAATCCATCTGCATTGGCGCGACCACGGCCGGGCCCAGCAATACGCCGAGCTCGCTCATGCCGGTTTGGCCCGGTTGTTCGGGCCCGCACACGTCGAGACCTTGGCAGCCGGCGCGCATCTGGCGGCGGTCCTCTATTCCCAGCATCGCGCCAAGCCCGCCCGGGAATTGCTCGAACAGCTCGGGCAGCTTGCCGAGTCCAGCTTGGGGTTCAAGCACCATCTCACTTTGCGCCTAGCCGACTTGCGCGCCCGCAGCTACTACAAAGAAGGGCGATGGCGCGAGGGTTTGGCCCTGGCGGAAGACACCCGCGCCCGCGCGGTTCGCGAATTCCCCGCCAACGAACCGATGATTCGCTATCTCGGCGAGCTCCTCGCCTGGTGGTACCGGGATCTGGGCCGCAATGCCGATGCGGAAGCCTTGCTGCGCGATTCCCTCGCCAAGGGCCTGGATTTCTTCGGCGCCGGCCACCCGAGCATAGCCGAAACGCGCACCCAACTGGCTTTGGTGCTGCTATCCATGAACCAGCCGGCCGCTGCCTATGCGCAAGTGGATCAGGCTTTGCGCCAAGTCAGGACCCATTCCAGCGAAGAGAATGACCGGACGCTGTGGATTCGAGGAATTCGGGCGCAGGCTCTGGATCAGCTCGGCCGAGCGGAGGAAGCCTTGGCCGAAGCGTCCGCGGTCGCGCGTGGCTTTCGCGCCCTGTATGGCTCCGATGCGCTGCAGGCGGCCGAGTTTGGCTTAATCGAAGGTCGAAGCCTGGCCCGACTCGGCAGAACCGCCGATGCCCTCCGGGTGCTGGAAGAAGTAGCGGCCGACGAGTTCGTGCTGCGTCCCGACCCGCACCCCGAGCGAGTTGCGATCTTGGCTGAATTGGCGGCCGCGCAGCGGCAAGCCGGCAATCCTTCGGCAGCCATTGCGAGCCTGCAGTCGCTGTTTGCGGATACCGAGAGCCTGGGTGAAGGCATCGGTCCGATGGCCGATTACCGCCAATCCTTCCTGCAAAGATGGGCGCCGCAGCACCGCATTTTGGCGAGTCTCCTGGTAGCCCAAGGGCAACACGCGAGCGGATTCGATGTGGTCGAGCGAATCAAGGCGCGCGGGTTGCTTGAGTCCCTTTCCACCCGCCTTGCCGACGGGGCCGGCCTATTGAACGCGGAAGAATCAGCCCGCCTAGGCGAACTCGGGGCTGAGCTTTCCCGGCGCGATCAGATCCTTGGGGCCACGCAAGTTCGCGCGCCAGAGCGCGCCCAAGCGCTGCAGGCAAAAGCAGAGGCCGCACGCGCGCTGCGCGAATACCGGGAAGCGTTGGGCCGGCGCTATCCAAAGTACGCGCAGTTGATGCGCATCGAACATCGCAGCGCGGCCGATTTGGCCGAGTTCATCGCCGAGGATACCGCCTTCGTCAGCTACGCGGTCTTGGAAAAGTCGCTGCTGGTGTTTGCCTACACCCGCGACGCCGGCCTGCTGGCCAAGGAGCTATCCTTGGCCGATGGCCTGCTCGATCTCGTTCGCGCTTATCGCGCTTTGCTGGCGCCCGCAGAACGCCAGGTCCGAGAGATCGTCTGGCAGTTGCCCGACGGACGATTTCGGGTCGACTACCTCAAACCTGAACCGGCGGCAAAGATCGTCCGGCGCGTCGAACCGGTTGCTCGCCGACTCTCGGAAATCCTGCTTGCGCCTGTGGCGCGAGCGTTGAGAAGCAAGAAACGCTGGATCGTCTCGCCCGATGAAAGCCTCGCCCTGCTGCCCATCGAGGCCTTGCCCTGGCTGGGTGGCCCGGTAGTGATGCGACATGAAGTGAGCTACATCCAATCCCTTTCGGTGCTCGCTTTGTTGCGCGAAGCCAGGCCCCGCGCGCAGAGCGCTGCTTCCTTGTTTGCCATGGGCAATCCGGTTTACGCGCGCCCCGACTCGGGTGCGGCCGTCTTGCCCGAAGTCGACCCCGGAAGCACCGCGGCTGAACTTCGACAGCAACACCGCCTCCAGCAGAAGCGGTGGCTGCCGCTGCCCGAGACCCTGTCCGAGGTGATGCAGGCTTCGGGGCAGTTCGGCCCCAAGGACAGAGAGATCTATTTTGGCCCCCAGGCATCGGAAGCAAACTTGCAGGAACTCAACCGCAAGCAGCATCTCGCGCGTCACCGCTATCTGCTTTTTGCCACTCACGCGTCACTCAATACCGAGGCGCCGCAGCTTTCCGCGGTCGTGTTGGCGCAAGATGCCGTGACCAGGGCAGCGGACGGTTACGTGACGGCGGCGGAGTGGATCGGCTATAACCTGGACAGCGAACTGATCGTGCTTTCCGGATGCGAGACCGCCCTGGCAACGACAGTGCGTGGCGAAGGCGTCACCGGACTACCGTATGCACTGCTGATTGCCGGCAATCGCAAGACCTTGCTTTCGCTTTGGAAGGTCTATGACGACGCCACCGCCAAGCTGATACCGACGGTGTTCAAGCACCTGCAAGCCGGTCACTCAGCCGCGGCAGCGCTGACCTTGGCCAAGCGGGCGCTGCGGCAACGCGCGAAATACCGCTCGCCTCAGTACTGGGCGCCCTTCGTGCTTTACGGCGGATAGCGGAACTTTGGCTTCAGGCCGGGCCCAGCAAGCCCTTGGCCTGCTGGTCCGCATGATAGCTGGAACGCACCATGGCACCGACTGCGGCATGCTTGAAGCCCATCGCCAGCGCTTCGCTCTCGAAGGCGCGAAACTGCTCCGGATCGACATAGCGCAATACCGGCAGGTGCCCCTTGGAGGGCTGGAGATACTGGCCGATCGTGAGCATGCCTACGCTGTGCGCGCGCAAGTCGCGCATGGTTTCGATGATCTCGCCGTCGTCTTCGCCCAGTCCCACCATGAGGCCCGACTTGGTGGTGACTTCGGGAAAGCGTTCGTGAAATCGCCGCAGCAGCTCCAGTGAATGGGCGTAGTCCGCTCCGGGACGGGCTTGGCGGTAGAGGCGCGGCACGGTTTCGAGGTTGTGATTGAAGATATCGGGCAAAGCGTCGCCCAAGATCCCCAGCGCCAGATCCATCCGGCCGCGGAAGTCGGGCACCAGAATCTCGATGCGGGTTTGCGGCGCTTTTCGCCTCAGTTCCAATACGCAATCGCGGAAGTGCGAAGCGCCCCCGTCGCGCAAATCATCGCGGTCGACACTGGTAACGACCACATACCGCAGACGCATCGCCGCCACGGTTTCGGCGAGCTTCTTCGGTTCCGCGGGATCGAGCGGCAAAGGTCGCCCATGGCCGACATCACAAAAGGGACAGCGCCGCGTGCAAATGTCGCCCATGATCATGAACGTGGCCGTGCCGCGGCTGAAACATTCGCCGATGTTCGGGCAGGACGCTTCCTCGCAGACGGTGTGCAGATCGTGTTCGCGCAGAATGCGCTTGATGTCTTGAAACCGCGCGCCAGAACCTGCTTTGACGCGAATCCAATCCGGCTTGCGCAAAGGCTCGGCAGGAACGATTTTGATCGGAATGCGCGCGGTTTTGGCCTCGCCCTTTTGTTTGAGGCCGGCGATTTTTTCGCTCATGGGATGTTTGCTGCGGCCGGTCGCACAAGCGGGGCCTTTTTCAATAGAGGTTCTTGAGGAGTTTCTTCAACAGTTGCTCGGCCAGTTTGGGCAAGTCCTGTTCGATGCCCAGATCTTTGAGCTGAGTGACCGCGAGGCCCTCATAGCCGCAGGGATTGATCGCGCCGAAGGGCGCTAGATCCATGTCCACATTGAGCGCCAAGCCATGATAAGTGCATCCGTGCTTGATGCGTAAACCCAGGGCCGCAATTTTGGCTTCATGGACGTAGACCCCCGGCGCATCTTCGCGCCCTTCGGCCGCAACGCCGAAATTGGCCAGTAATTCTATCACGGCATGCTCCATTCGCCGCACCAGCTCACGCACTCCAAGGTGCAAGCGCCGCAGATCCAGCAGCAGATAGACCACCAATTGCCCCGGTGCGTGGTAGGTGATTTGCCCGCCGCGATCGACCTTTACGATCGGAATGCCGAGATCGCGCAGCAGGTGCTCGGGTTTTCCGTTCAGCCCCAGCGTAAACACCGGCGGATGCTGCAAAAGCCAAATCTGATCGGGAGTGCTCTCTTGCCTGAGTGCCGTGAAGCGCTGCATCGCCTTGAGCGCGGGCTCGTATTCCACGATGCCGAAGCGCTTGATGACGGGCTCCGGAATGGGCCCGCGTTTCGCATGGGCGGCCGGCGAGGCTTCGAGGTCGCTGAAATCGGAATGGCCGTGGAAGACTTGGTGGGTGCGCATCAGAGCACCATAACCACCCGCGGATGGCGGGTAAGGGCCTGGTAGATCGAATCGAGCTGAGCCTGCGAAGTGGCGCGAATGGTGCAAGTGAGGCTCAAGTACTTGCCCTCGCGGCTTGGACGCACTTGCATCTGGGAACTTTCGAAATCGGGCGCGTGCTGGAGCACCAAATCCAAGATTTCTTGGGCAAACCCCGGCTCGGTGCGTCCCAGCACTTTGACTGGAAAGTCCAGCGGGAATTCAAGCAGCGGCTGGGGCATGAAGGTGTCCGGAGGATGCAACGCTGATTTCGATTCCAGACCAAGACGAGCACGCGAGGGCAACTGAGCAGCGACCAGACGCCAAGTGAAGCGCGGCGGGGAGCCGCTCGGCGTAACGGTCGGCCCGGCGCATAGGCTCGTTGGCGCAGACAGCAGTCATCGCTCGATTCGGAAGCGGTATGGCGCCATGTAACCACAGGGCGGGCATCCAAGCAAGCGGCGCATCAGGCCAGCAACCCTCGGGGCCTCACTCGCTCGGGGAAGCGATGACTCCGAGCGCCGGCCGCGGGATTTGCAATCGCGTGCGCCCCTCCTTGCCCGTGGCGTAAAACCCGCGGTCACCTGCCGCGGGCTGGGGACCAAGCCCCTTGCCCCGGACTGCCCGCCGGCGGCGATCCCTTTGCCTGCGGCGCCGCCGGCTCAGGCTTTGTCGGCGTCTATTCCCAGTTCTTGGATTTTGCGGGTCAGCGTATTGCGCCCCCAACCGAGCCAATGCGCGGCCTCGATGCGGCGTCCCCCGGTATGCTGCAGCGCGCGCAGGATGAGCGTGCGTTCGAATTCCCGCTGCAGACGGTCGCCCACAGCTTCCTCTCCGCGAGCAAGCGCTTGCGCGACTTCGCGATCAAGCGCCTGATGCCAGGTGCCACTCGGAGCGGCCGTACCGAGTACCGGCATTTCCTTGAGTTCCGGCGGCAGGTCGGCCGGTTCGATCACTTGCCCTGGCGCCATCACCGTGAGCCAGTGGCAGACGTTTTCCAACTGTCGAACGTTGCCGGGGAAAGGGAAGCGCAACAGCGCTTTGAGACCGGTTTCGGAGAGCTGCTTGGGCTCGACGTTTAGTTCTTGAGCGCTCTTGCGCAAGAAGTGCCGCGCCAAAAGCGGTATATCCTCGGCTCGCTCGCGCAAAGGCGGCAAGCGCAAGCGCACGACGTTGAGGCGGTGCATCAAGTCTTCGCGGAAGAGTCCCTGGCGGACCCTCTCTTCCAAGTTCTGGTGTGTGGCGGCGATGATGCGAACGTTGGATTTGAGCGGTTGATGCCCGCCGACACGATAGAACTCGCCGTCGGCCAGAACGCGGAGCAAGCGAACTTGCAGATCCGGAGGCATGTCACCGATTTCGTCCAGGAAGAGCGTGCCCCCTTCGGCTTGTTCGAACCGGCCTCGCCGCGCGGCTTGCGCGCCGGTGAAGGCACCGCGTTCATGGCCGAAGAGCTCGGACTCCAGCAAATCCTTGGGTATGGCGGCGGTATTGATGGCGATGAACGGTCCTGCCGAACGCGGGCTATGACGGTGCAGGGCGCGCGCCACCAATTCTTTGCCGGTGCCGGACTCGCCAGTGATCAATACCGTCGCGGCGGACTGCGAGAGTCTTCCGATGGCGCGAAAGACGTCTTGCATGGAAGCGGCCTGCCCGAGGATTTCCGGCGCTTCGGCGGGCGCACCGCCGTTCTCGGCCGGAACGCTAGCCTGTGCAGAAGCGCGGCGTATGAGCGCAACCGCATGATCGACGTCGAAGGGCTTGGGAAGATATTCAAAAGCCCCGCCTTGAAACGCCGCCACGGCGCTGTCGAGGTCGGAATAGGCCGTCATGATGATGACCGGGATCTCGGGATAGCGCTCTTTGACTTTGTTGAGCAGCATCAGGCCGGAGTCTCCGGGCATGCGGATATCGCTCACCAATACCTGCGGCCGACTTTGACTGAGCGCCTGCAGCACCTCATAGGCCGTGGAGAAGCTGCGAAAGGCGATCTCTTCGCGGGAGAGGGCTTTCTCCAGCACCCAGCGTATCGAACGGTCATCATCGACAATCCAGACGGGTCTCATAGGTTAGTTCCGTTCGTGCCGGTCATCGCCTGCAAAGGCAAATAGATCGTGAAGACGGTTCGGCCGGGCTCGCAGGTGCATTCGATCGTGCCTTGATGCTGGGTGATGAAGGTCTGGGCGATGGTGAGTCCCAGGCCGCTCCCACCCTCGCGGGCCGAAACCAGGGGAAAGAAGATGCGCTCGCGCAGGTCTTCCGGAATTCCCGGGCCGTCGTCGATGACCTGCAGCGAAAGGGCCAGCCGATGCCGCTTCCGAGCAAGGGTCACTTGGCGCGCGACGCGGGTGACCAGTCGAATCTCGCCCCTTCCCTGGCACGCCTGGGCGGCGTTGCGCACCACATTGAGCACGGCTTGGAGGATCTGCTCGGGGTCGCATTCCAGCTCCGGCAGGCTGATGTCGAAATCCGTGAGCACGCGCAAGCCCTGCGAGTATTCCGCCAGAATCAGGCTACGCACCCGCGCCAAAATTTCGTGGATGTTGGTCGCCCGGAAATTCGGCAGACGGTGAGGCGTGAGCAAACGGTTGACCAAGGCCTGCAAGCGGTCTGCTTCGCTGATGATGACTTGCGTGTATTCGGCAAGCTGCGCTTGGGTGAGCTCGCGCTCCAGCAATTGGGCGGCTCCGCGTATACCTCCGAGCGGGTTCTTGATTTCGTGCGCGAGATTGCGGATCAGCTCGCGGTTCGCCTGCTGCTGCTCGAGGAGCCGCTCCTCGCGAGCAATGCGAAGTTGTTGATCGATTTGCCGCAGCTCGACCAGCAGCACCGCTGGCCCCTGCTCCACGGGGGTCACGGTGCAGGAAAGGTGCAGCTTCTGCCGCCCTGGCGCGGCGATTTCGATTTCCTGCTCGGTGAAACTGCCGCGGCTCGACAAGGCTCTGTCGATCGCTTGCATCAGCGAGCTCGCGTCGGCGAACAAACCCGCCAAAGGCTGACCCAGCATCTGCTTGCGGGAGAGCTCGAAGAGATTTTCCGCGGCGGGATTGGCGTAGTGAATGGCCAAATCGCGTTCAAGCAGCAACACGGCCGTTGCCAACAATTCCAGGCCGGGAAACAGCTGCGGGTTGTGACGAGTGCTCATGGTCCGGTTCACCCCGTCCAATGAAGCAATAAGCGCGCCCAAAACCTCAGCGCCGTTGACTACTTGAGCTTGGCCAGTTCCTGCTTCAGCGCGTCCACGTTTTTTTCATGCACCGCAAGGTTCTGCTTCAATTTGGCCACTCGTTCGCCGTATTTCGCTTCGTTGCCTTGCTCCTCGGCGAGGCGATCGGGACTGCCGCCACGAAAAGCCGCGCGTGCCTCGGCCAGCAGTTTTTCTTCGTTCGCCAGCTCTTCTTGAAGGATCTTGCGGCGCGTATCGTCGCGACTGCGCTGCGTGCCCGGGTCGACCTTGGGAAAGCCGGAGGGGCTAGGGACATTGCGTGCGTTCTTGCCTCCGCTCGGGCTCGGGTCGAGCGTGATGTCGCAAGACAAGCGCTTGGCGCCTTTGATCGGCAGGTTGGAGTAGATCACTCGGCCTTCACTGTCGGCGTACTTGCAGATATCGCCGTGGGCCGCGCCGACGAACCCCAAAAAAGAGAGCATCAGAGAAATGACCAGCGGATTTGTCTTCGCGAAGGGCGATCGGTCTTGTTTCATGGGGTCGAGTGTAGGCCATAGAAGAGCGTTCCAACAAGTCTTTCCCCAACCCAGGGTCCGCCGACGGCGGGAGGCCGAAAAAAGCGCAAGGGGCGGCAAAAGCCGCCCCTTGGCAAAACGCCTAGCCTCGCTTGGACGCTTACAGGCTGTAATACATGTCGTACTCCACGGGATGCGTGGTCATGCGGAAACGGGTCACCTCTTCCATCTTCAGTTCGATATAGGCATCGAGCATGTCGTTCGTGAAAACCCCGCCGCGAGTGAGAAACTCGCGGTCGCGATCGAGGTAGTCGAGGGCCATGTCGAGCGAAGAGCAGACCGTTGGGATCTTGGCGTCTTCTTCTGGCGGGAGGTCGTAGAGGTTCTTGTCGGCGGGATCGCCCGGATGAATTTTGTTCTGCACTCCGTCCAGACCGGCCATGAGCATGGCGGCAAATCCGAGATAGGGGTTGCAGGTCGGGTCGGGGAAGCGCACTTCGATACGACGCCCCTTGGGATTGGCAACGTAGGGGATGCGAATCGAAGCCGAGCGGTTGCGCGCCGAATAGGCCAGCTTGACCGGAGCCTCGAACCCGGGCACCAGCCGCTTATACGAGTTGGTGCCGGGGTTGGTGATGGCATTGAGCGCGCGGGCGTGCTTGATGATGCCGCCGATGTAATAGAGGGCGAACTCCGACAGGCCCGAGTAGCCGTTGCCCGCGAAGAGGTTCTGGCCGCCTTTCCAAACCGACTGGTGGCAGTGCATGCCCGAGCCGTTGTCGCCGACGATGGGCTTGGGCATGAAGGTCGCCGTCTTGCCGTAGGCGTGAGCGACGTTGTGGATCACGTACTTCATGATCTGCAGCCAGTCGGCGCGCTTGACCAAGGTGTTGAACTTGGTGCCGATTTCGCATTGTCCCGCGTTCGCCACTTCGTGGTGATGCACTTCCACTTCGACGCCCATTTCTTCGAGCGCGAGACACATTGCCGAGCGGATGTCCTGCAGCGAGTCGACCGGAGGAACCGGGAAATAGCCGCCCTTGACCGTGGGTCGGTGACCTTTGTTGCCGCCTTCAAATTTCTCGGCGGTGGACCAGGCTGCTTCCTCCGAGAAAACACGGCAGTAGGAACCGGACATATCCACCGACCACTCCACCGCGTCGAAAATGAAAAACTCGGGCTCCGGACCAAAGAAGGCCGTATCGCCCAGGCCGGTGGACTTCAGGTAGGCCTCGGCGCGCTTGGCGAGGGAACGCGGGTCGCGTTCATAGCCCTTCCCGTCGGTCGGCTCGACCACGTCGCAGGTGAGGTTGAGCGTGGTCTCATCCATGAAGGGATCGATGTTGGCGGTGTCCGGATCGGGCATGAGCAACATGTCGGATGCCTGTATGCCCTTCCAGCCTCCTATCGATGAGCCATCGAAAGCATGCCCGGACTCAAACTTGTCGGCGCCAAACTGGCTCGAAGGCACGGTGACGTGCTGTTCTTTGCCCTTGGTATCGGTGAAGCGAAGGTCGACGAACTTGACCTCCTTGTCCTGAATCATCTTGAGTACATCGGCTGCCGCCATGGCTTTCTCCTAAGGGAAGGTTCTCAGACTGCAAAGCAAAATCACTGCGCCCGCGCATTAAGCAGCATTCGTGCCATGCGGCAAAACCGCATACATCGTGCGTCTACCGGGCGAGCGCAAGAAAACGTTGCACTAACGTGGTGCATCCGGAGCGAAGCGCACGGCTTTGGTGCAACAGAGCGATACGTCCTCGATCGAACTCGGCATTTTACTCCGTTTCGAACGCCCGGCGAGAGCGGCCCGCCGAAGCGTCCCGACCTGCGCGCCGCATGGGGCAAGTGGGGCAAGACGCTCAACCGCCTGCCGCGCAGAAGCCTCACCGCGCGCTCCCAAACCAAGGGCAGCGACCAGCACCGCAGAGGCACGAAGTCCAGTCGGTTCCGCCGCCTCCGGGCACGCGCCTAGAGCTGCGCCCTCGCCCGGTGCCGTCGCGCCGAAGCAATCCGGAGGCAAAGCGGAGTTGCCCGCCGCAGCCCAGGGGTCGGATGCAGCCCCCCCGGCTGCGCCTGGTCGCCTAGACCGTTCGCGCTGGAAGTCACGATGTTCACGCTATAATAGGCGCCTTTCCTCGCAGTCGGTCGCCCTGACCGAACTGATACGGGCAACGGACGGTTTCGGATTCGTTTTCTATGAGTCAACTCGATGATTTGCTGACCCTTGCGCGTAAGCGCGGCGCGGAAATGGGTCTGCCCTATTTTGGTGCATTATTGCCTCGCGAAGCGGCTGCCTTGCTTCAGGAGTCTCCCGAAGCGCGCATGATCGACGTTCGCACCAATGCCGAGTGGGATTGGGTGGGCCATGTTTCCGGTTGCCCGCTGATCGAATGGCAATCCTATCCGGACATGCACCTCAACGAGCGCTTCATCGCAGAGGTCCAGTCGGCGGTTCCTGACCGCAAGGCGCCGCTTCTATTCATCTGCCGCAGCGGCGCGCGCTCCGATTTGGCCGCCCGCGCCGCGACTGCCGCCGGTTATGAGTGCTGTTTCAATGTCCTGGAAGGCTTCGAAGGCGCGCGCGACGAGCATGGGCACCGCAGCACCATCGGCGGCTGGCGCGCGGCGGGATTGCCCTGGGAGCAATCCTGAATCGGCAGATGCCGAGCGCTCAGGGATAAAACGACTCCAGCTTGTAACCCTCCGCTCGCAGCCCACCCGCATCCAGATAAAGCGCCAGGTAGTGCTCCTCGCCGCCAGCCAGCCCCCGCTCTGCGGACACCGGCGGCACGAGGTATTCCGGCGGCCCGAAGACCCGGCGGGCGACCACTTGGCCCTGCAGGTCTTGCAAGCTCAGTTCAAGATGCGGATAGGCAACCGAAAATCCGGCGCGGTTGCGCAGCGTGGCGGAAAGCACGAGCAGGCCTTTGCGCGCCGGGTCGGCCTGCAAGTCGGATGCTTCGATGGTGATGCGGCCCACCTCTCGCGGCGGCCCGATCGTGCAGCCCAGTTGCGCGCACGCCGGGCGCAGCCACTCGCCCACCTCGGGGTATTCGGCGCTGAGCCGATCACGAAAGCCGAAGACGATTTGCGCGAGCAGGGCGCTTGCCAGCAGCAAGACGCCAAGCCCATAGCCCCATCGCTCGGCCGGACTGAGCCGCCTTTGCGCGGTGGCAAGTTCTCCCGGCAAGCGCAAGGGCGCTTCCTCCAAGATCGGACTCGCCTCGGTCCCCGAATCGCCCGAAGCCGCCTTGTCTTCCGCTACGGCCTTGCGCAGCGTCATCGTTGGCGGACCCTTAGCCGGATCGAAACCTTCTTCGAGTTCGTACTCAGGGTGGGCTAGCACGTTCTGACGAGGCTCGACCAGATATCGGCGCCCGTCAAAGACCGAGTGGCACTGGCCGCAGCGCACTCGCCCCTCGCGCAAAGAAAGCTGTTCCGCCGTGATGCGAAACACGGTCTGGCATTTGGGACAACGAGTATGCATTAGCGCCGACATCGGAAACGAAGCTTAGGGTTTGCGGCCCGTGAGGGCAACCCACCCGTCTTCCTCGGCCCAAACCTCCAGTGCCAGCCAGGGAGCGTAGGCTGCGATCACCTTCTCTGCCTGCGCGGACAAAATGCCGGACAGCACCAAAGCGCCGCCAGGAGCAAGTCTTTCCGCGAGCAGGGGCGCCAGGGCGCACAGGGGATTGGTGAGGATGTTGGCGACCACCACCCGGCAGGGCACCTCGGGCTCTTGCCCAGGCAAATAGAAACGCGCAACCACACCGTTGCGCTGCGCATTGCCCTGAGCCGCCGACACGGCTTGGGGGTCGATGTCCACGCCGTTCACCGCGGCGGCGCCCAATCGTTCGGCGGCGATGGCAAGAAGGCCCGAACCGCAACCGTAATCGAGCACCGACTCGCCGGGCCGCAAATGGGCGGCGAGCCACCGCAGGCAAAGGCGAGTCGTGGCGTGACTGCCGGTACCGAAGGCGAGCCCAGGATCCAGTTTGATGTTGATGGCGGCGGGATTCACCGGCTCGCTCCAGCTCGGAACGACCCAGAGTGAGGGAGAAATCTCGATCGGTCCGAACTGCGCCTGAGTGAGGCGCACCCAGTCCTGCTCGTCGAGGTTCCGTTCCAGCACCGCGCCGAGTTCCGGCAGTTGGTGACGCGCCCCCAGTTCAGCCAGAATGCGGGTTGCCGGAGCACCTTCGGGAAACAATGCCATCACCCGGTTGCGGGGCCAGGCAAAACCAGCAGTGCCGGCCGCGCCGGGCTCACCAAAGAGCGGTGATTCGGCTGCGGTTCCCGCTACCGCATCGGTGATGTCCACCGCCAGTGCCCCGGCCTCCAGCAGCGCATCGGACCAGGCCTCGGCGCCGTCTGCATCGGCCTCAAAGATCAAGGCGAGATAGGCCACTTCAGGCGCCGGTTTTTTTGGTCTTGGCCAGGCGCTGCTCGAGGTAATGGATGGAAGTCCCGCCACGGCGGAACATCTCATCGGCCAGTAACTCCTGGTGCAAGGGAATATTGGTTTTGATGCCTTCCACCACCATTTCCGAAAGCGCAACGTGCATGCGCGCCATCGCCTGTTCCCGCGTCTCGCCGAAGGCAATAACTTTCCCGATCATCGAATCGTAATGCGGGGGCACGAAATAGCCGTGGTAGACGTGGGAATCGACCCGGATTCCCGGCCCGCCGGGCGGGTGCCAGGAGGTGATGCGCCCCGGCGAAGGAACAAAAGTATAAGGGTCTTCGGCATTGATCCGGCACTCGACGGCGTGGCCTTGCTTTTCGATCTCGCGTTGTTTGAAACGCAATTTCTCGCCTGCCGCGATGCGGATTTGTTCCTGCACGATGTCCACGCCGGTGATCAGTTCGGTGACCGGGTGCTCCACCTGCACCCGGGTATTCATTTCGATAAAATAGAACTCCTCGTTTTCATACAGGAATTCGAAAGTGCCGGCACCGCGGTAGCCGATCTGCCGACAAGCATCGGCGCAGCGCTCGCCGATTTTTGCGATGACGCGGGGAGCGATTCCGGGCGCCGGCGCCTCTTCGATAATTTTCTGGTGCCGGCGCTGCATGGAGCAATCGCGCTCGCCGAGGTAAATGGCATTGCGGTGCTCATCGGCAAGCACCTGAATCTCCACGTGCCGCGGATTCTCCAGGTATTTTTCCATGTACACCATGGGGTTGCCGAAAGCCGCCTGCGCCTCGGCGCGAGTCAGGTTCACGGCGTTCAGCAGCGCTGCCTCGGTATGCACCACACGCATCCCGCGGCCGCCTCCGCCGCCGGCGGCTTTGATGATCACCGGATAACCCACGCTGCGCGCAATGCGGATGATCTCTTTGGGCTCTTCCGGCAGTGCGCCTTCGGAACCCGGCACACAGGGCACGCCCGCCTCCTTCATGGCGTTCTTGGCGCTAACCTTGTCTCCCATCAGCCGTATGGTCTCGGCGCGGGGGCCGATAAACACGAAACCGCTACGCTCCACCTTGTCGGCAAAATCTGCGTTTTCCGAAAGGAAGCCATAACCCGGATGAATGGCCTCGGCATCGGTAACCTCGGCGGCGCTGATGATGGCCGGAATATTGAGGTAACTCTGGCTGCTAGGGGCGGGGCCGATGCAAACCGACTCGTCGGCCAGCCGGACATACTTGGCCTCGGCATCGGCCACCGAATGCACCACCACGGTCTTGATGCCCATTTCGCGGCAGGCGCGCTGAATGCGCAGGGCAATTTCACCTCGGTTCGCAATGAGTATCTTTTCGAACACCTGCTGACTCCCGCATCGAGCGGCAGGCTGCTCGCCCGGTGCCGCTCTGGGGTTGATGAAAATTCGCTTGGTCTGGGAACCGGCCGTCGGCGCTGCAAAAGCGCGCCAGAGCTAGCCGATGAGAAAAAGCGGCTGACCGTATTCGACCGGTTGCCCGTTCTCGACCAAAACAGCTTTGATCACTCCGGCCTGGTCGGACTCGATTTCGTTCATCAGCTTCATCGCTTCGATGATACAAAGCGTGTCGCCCACGGCTACGTTCTGTCCGACCTCGGCAAACGCTTTGGTATCCGGCGACGAGGCGCGATAAAAGGTGCCGACCATGGGTGATTTGACCACATGCCCTTCGGGTTCTGCCGGCGCAGACGCAGCAGCCGCTTGCTGGGCAGTCGGCGCCGCCGGGGCGGCCTGGGTTGGCGGGGCATAGCTCCCCTGGGGCAAGGGCGGCAGGGTAACGGTCTGCAAGGTCGGGCTCGCCGGCACGGCGCGCGTGATCCTGACCCTCTCCTCACCCTCGGTAACCTCCAGCTCTGCAATCCCCGACTCCTCGACGAGGTCGATGAGTTTCTTTAGTTTTCTTAAATCCATGAGTTAAATCACTCCTGTAACCTCGCAAGCGCATACGAAAGCGCCAGCTCATAAGCTTTGACGCCCAGACCGACGATACATCCCACCGCGACGTCGGAAAAATACGAATGGCGCCGAAAAGCTTCCCGCGCATGCACGTTGGACAAATGCACTTCGACAAAAGGGATCGCCACGCCCAGCAATGCGTCGCGCAAGGACACGCTGGTATGGGTAAGCCCCCCGGGGTTGATCAGTATGAAGCGCACGCCCTCCTCCCGGGCCAAATGAACGCGATCGATCAAATCCCCTTCGTGATTGCTCTGGAAAGAAGCCAGCCGGCAGCCCCCGTCGGCAGCCTGGCGCGCCAAGCGCTGATCGAGCTGGCGCAAGGTCGTATGGCCGTATATTTCCGGTTCGCGTGAACCCAAGAGATTCAGGTTGGGCCCATGCAATACCAGGATGGCCACGCGGGAACCATCACCAGGGGCCGCAGTTTGCTCGTCCTTGGCTTTCGGGCGGCGTTTTTCCTGGCCCATCAGGACTCCTCCAGGGCGACGACGAGGGCGCAAGTTTGCCGCAATTGGCGGCAACTTGTCTAGCATTTCCCGGCTTTTCTCGGCTGATGATCAATTCCGCGCCAGTACCCTCAGCGCAGCGCTTGACGGATCATGGTTTCCAACCGTTCTGCAGAAATTCTTCCCAAATGTGCCTCGGCGATCCGACCTTGGCGATCGATGATCACGGTAAACGGGAGGACGGCGTAAGTGTTGCCCGCGGCACGGGCGGTGTCGAGTGCTGGGAATCCTCCGACCAGAATGGGGTAGCCGATGGAAAACTCCTCGACGAAGCTGCGCACGGATTCCGTCTGGTCGATCGCCAAGCCGACGATAGTGACCGCTTCCTGCGCCAAGCGCCCCTGAAGACGAACGAGATCCGGAATTTCGTCCCGGCAAGGCCCGCACCAAGTGGCCCAGTAGTTGACCACGAGCACCCTGCCCTCCCACTGCTTGAACGGCTGCGGCCGGCCTTGCAGATCGGGGTAGACCGACTCCAGCAGGGGTCGCGCGTCCCGGGCTGCCGACAACTTTTCGGCCGGTTTAGCCTGCGGCGGTGTCGCCCACCGAAGCGCGCCGGCACCCGCCAGGACGAGGAGCAATCCGAGCAGGACGAGCCCCGGCCCACCGAGCAAGATCGATTTCCAGCTGCGGCGGTATGTGGACTCTGGGCCCATCGCTCGATCGGCCAGGCCACCCGCTTGCGGCTTCCCGCCCTCCTCATCCACGCTAGCTCTACCCCCTCGATCCGAAGTTTCAACCCGGAAGGCCGTTGAGCACCGCCAGGAAACGATCGGCCGGCATAAAGCCGATCACTCGGGTGGGGGTGATTTCTTGCCCCTCGGCATTGAAGAAGATGATGCCAGGCGGACCGAACAAGCCAAAGCGATGGAGCAAGGCCCTGGCGGCCTCGTCGTTGGCGGTAACGTCAGCCTGCAAAAGCACGAACTGCTGGAGCTTCGCGGCGACTTTGCTCTCGGCAAAGGTGAAGCGCTCCATTTCTTTGCAGGAGACACACCAATCGGCGTAAAAATCGAGCATCACCGGCCGCCCTTTCGCCTGCGCCAAGGCGCGCTCTAACTGCGGGAGATCCTTGATCTTCTGGAACTGGGGTGCCGCCCCCGCGGGGGCCGCGACGGCGCCGCGTAAGCCGGACAGCGGTTGGAGAACGTCGCTGCTGCCGCTCAAGGCGCCCACCCATTGAGCGACGCCGGCGAGCAACGCCACCACGCCTAACGCCTTGCCCAGGCGCCGCAGCCCGGGCGCGTCCGCCGGCAAGGCATCGAGCACTCGCAGATATACCGCTAGGGTGCAAAGCAGCGTTCCCCAGACGGCCATTTGCGCAGCCAGCGGCAGCACCGGGGCGATCAACCAGGCGGCCAGGAAAAGCAGCATCCAGCCGAAGGTGTGCTGAACGGATTCCATCCATACGCCGGCGCGCGGCAAAACCGAACCCGCCGAGGCTCCGATCAACAAGAGGGGCCCACCCATGCCCAGGCCCATGGCAAATAGCGCCGCCCCGCCCAAGACTTGGTCCCCAGTCTTGGCGATGTAGAGCAGCGCCCCGGCGAGCGGCGCCGCGACGCAAGGCCCGATGATGAGGCCGGAGAGCACACCCATGAAAAGCACCGCGGCGTACCTGCCGCCAGGGAGCCGATCCACCCGATGTCGCAGCGCCGCCTGCATGCCATGAGGCATTTGCAGGTGGTATACGCCGAACATCGATAACGCCAGAAGCACGAAGATCGCGGCAAAGGCGCCGAGCACCCAGGGATTCTGCAAGGCGCTTGCAAGGAGAAACCCGCTGCTGGCCGCCAAAACGCCGGCAAGGGCGTAAGTAATCGCCATGCCCAGAACATAAACCAAAGCAAGCAGGAAACCCCGCGCGGCAGTCACGCTGTTGCCATGCCCGACGATCAGGCCAGACAGAATCGGCAGCATCGGGAGCATGCAGGGAGTGAACGCAAGCAGCAGGCCGAAACCAAAAAAGCCGCCCAGAGCCAGGACCAGACTGCTGCTGCCCAAGAGTCGCTCCGCCTGCCCGGCATCCTCATAGGCTGCGGCCGGGTTGGGCTTCGGCACCGGTTCCGGCCTCGAACCGGTCGTGCTTTCCGCCTGGGTCAATCCGTTCCCGGCCGCCTCTCGCGCCTTCTCCGCTCCAGCTGCCTTATTGAGCGCGGCGACGGCAGCGGGAACGGTCAGGCTCACCTGCTGAGTTTGTGGCGGGAAACAGACCCCCAAGTCGGCGCAACCTTGCGAAGTCACGCTCAGCTTTAGCTTCTGGCCCGCCGTCGCACCTTCCAGCGGAATCGGGATGCGCAGCTCTCCCCGGTAGGTCTCGACCCGTCCGAAATATTCGTCATCTTTGATCTTCCCGGGTGGGAAGCGAGGTTGCCCGAGCTGGGCACCCTCCAAGGCGAAGCGAAATTTCTCGCGGTAGAGAAAATAGCGCTCGGCGATACGAAAGCGCACCTCCAGGTTGCGCGCATCGAGCACCTGCGCGTCCAGCTTGAACGCAACTTCAGGATCGAGGAGTTCCTCGGCTGCACGGCCGTTCGTCGACAAAGCAAAAAGCGCCGCAATCAGTGACAGCCGCAGTAGTTTTGCAAGCATAAATTCAGCTTTCGGCGGAACCAGTCTGGGCGCCGACCCATTCCAAATATTCCGGCAACCCGGCGCTTAAGGGGACAGCGATGATCTCGGGAAGTTCGTAGGGGTGGTTTTTCCGTATCGCCGCCTCCACCTTGGCATAGCGGACTTCACTGGTCTTGATTTGCAAAGGGAACTCCTGGGCGTTTTCGGTTTTTCCCTGCCAGTGATAAAGTGAACGCACCGGGCTGCCGATATTGACACAGGCAGCCAAGCGCTGTTCGATGAGCAGACTGGCCAGGGCTTCGGCGCTGGCTTGAGTCGGACAGTTGGTTAGGACGAGCAGGAATTTCATCAACCGGACGCGAGGATCGGGCGATGCGTTACGCGATATTGATCATTTTACTGGCTTTCCCCGTTCTCGACTTCTATTTGACGGTTCAGCTGGCTAACCTCTCGGGGCTGCCGGTGGCGGCCTGGATCCTCCTCGGAGTGATCGCCGGCTGGACGCTGCTGCGATCCCAGCGGCTGAGCTTCCGCGCCCGCACGCTCGCGGCGATGTACGGCCCGGATTCGCTTCTGCGCGGTCTTCTGGACAGCGGCCGCAAGGTACTGGCCGGTTTCTTGTTCCTTTTGCCCGGTGTTTTGTCCGACGGCATGGCGCTTTTGCTGCTCTTGGTACCCATCAACGTCGGGCCGGTCTTGCAGATGCAGACGACTACCGTCCGCGGCAGCCCGCGGCGCCCCAGTACCTTGGAGGGCGACTACCGCCGCGTCGATTGACCTGCGGCCGGCGGGCGCATCTAACGCGCACCGTCACGACGATAGGCCCACCACAGCATGGCCGCGCCAGCAAGAATCATCGGCAGGCTCAGCCACTGACCCATGCTCAAGCCCAGAGCCAGCAGACCGAGGAAGTTGTCGGGCTCGCGCCCGAACTCCGCCAAAAACCGGAAAATGCCATAACCGGCTAGAAATAGCCCGGATACCGCTCCCAGTGGGCGCGAGCGCGAAGAGAACCACCAAAGAACAAGAAACAGGGTCACGCCTTCCAGGGCAAATTGATAGAGCTGCGAGGGATGGCGCGGCAGCGGGTCCACTTGCGGAAAAATCATCGCCCAAGGAACATCGGTCGGACGCCCCCAAAGCTCCCCGTTGATGAAGTTGCCCAGGCGCCCGCTGGCAAGCCCCAGGGGCACCAGCGGCGCGATGAAATCGGTCACCGCGAGCCAAGATCGGCCGCGCCGCTCGCCGAACAGCCACAAAGCAACCAGCACCCCCAGAAAACCGCCGTGGAAGGCCATCCCGCCTTGCCATACGGCAAAAATTTCCAGCGGATGATCGAAGTAATACCCGGGTTTATAAAAAAGCACGTAACCCAAGCGCCCGCCCAGAACCACCCCCAAGACGCCATAGAACAACAGGTCGTCCAAGTCTTGCGCCGCCCATCCTGGGATCGGCCCCTTTTGGGCCCTGAGCCGGCCAAGAACGAGAAAGAGCACGAATGCCAGGAGGTAACTGAGGCCGTACCAGCGGACTGCCAGCGGGCCGACAGCGAAGGCGATAGGGTCAAACTGGGGATGAACGAGCATGCGTTAGCTGCATCGATTAGGCTAGAATCCGCGCATTATGCCCGAACTAGCCGACACGCCGACTAAACCCGGCACTTGGCCCCAGACCTCGCCCGCAAGACCGGCGGCAACATGACGAAACCCCTCAGCGCCAGCGCTCAGAAAGCCCAGTCGTCCCTGGATCGGGCCGGACTTGAGGTGCGTATCATCGAGCACGAGACGGCCGCGAGAACATCAGCGCAAGCCGCCGAGACCCTGGGATGTAGTGTCGCCGAAATCGCCAAATCGCTGGTGTTTCGCGGCACCGATTCGGGCGAGGCGGTGCTCGTGGTGGCCAGCGGGGACAACCGCGTCGACTTGGCAAAAGTTGCGGCTTTGGTCGGCGAATCCGTCGTCAAACCCGATGCCGCCTTCGTTCGCGAAGTGACGGGCTTCGCCATCGGCGGCATTCCGCCGCTCGGGCATGCCCAGCCGCTACGCACCTTGATCGACCAAAGCCTGCTGCGTTTCCCCACCGTCTATGCGGCAGGCGGCACACCCCATGCAATGTTTCCGATTGCGCCTTCGGACTTGGTGCGCGTCACCGGCGGCCTGGTGGTTGACGTGCGCGAAGGTTGATCGAGCCCGTCGCCCGGCTTCAAGGGGCGCCTACAAATCAGCGCAGCCGCGCCA
>CAZFEK010000002.1:0-102970 GCA_964517465.1 uncultured Alcaligenaceae bacterium | reverse complement strand
GCGGCGAACCGCAATCACCCCCTCCCTCGGGGAGGGGGTCGGGGGGAGGGCTTGTGCGCCCCGCCGGGCCGTCCCAAGGGGCGCCTACAAATCAGCGCAGCCGCGCCAGCGGCGAACCGCAATCACCCCCTCCCTCGGGGAGGGGGTCGGGGGGAGGGCTTGTTTTTCCCCTCTCCCCCTCAAAGCCCCAAGCGCTGCCAAATGGTGCTGACCAAACCCGCTTGATTCAGGGTGTAGAAATGCAAACCTGGAGCACCCCGGTTCATGAGGCGCGAGCAAAGCTCGGTTACCACATCGAGGCCGAAAGCCCGGATCGAAGCGCCGTCATCGCCGAAGCTTTCAAGTTTGCGTCGAATCCACCGTGGTATTTCTGCCCCACAGGCATCGGAGAATCTTGCCAATTGTGAGAACTTGCCGATCGGCATGATCCCGGGGACGATAGGAAGGCTGAGCCCCAGCGAGGCGCATTCTTCGCAAAAATGTTCGTAAGCGTCGGCGTTATAGAAATACTGCGTGATCGCCGAATCGGCGCCGGCTTCCACTTTGCGCTTGAAGGCCAAGAGGTCTTCGCGCGGACTCCTCGCCTGCGGGTGGTATTCGGGGTAGGCCGCAACTTCAAGATGGAACCAGTTGCCGGTTTCCGCGCGGATGAAACTCACCAAGTCGCAGGCGTAGCGGAATTCGCCCGGTTCGGCCATGCCCGAGGGCAGGTCGCCGCGCAGCGCAACCAGCCTGCGTATGCCCGCAGCACGGTAGGTGTCGAGAATTTCCCGGATGTTCTGCCGCGTGCTGCCCACGCAGGAAAGGTGCGGCGCCACTTGGGACCCGGCCTGCTGCAATTCCAGCACCGTCGCCAGCGTACGCTCGCGCGTGGAGCCTCCGGCACCATAGGTGACGGAAAAATACTCGGGCTTAAGCTGCGCCAATTGCCGGTGCGTGAGGCGCAGCTTTTCCATGCCCTCCGCCGTCTGCGGGGGAAAAAATTCGAAACTATAGGTGGCCATGGGAGCAACGCGAGCGACCCGGATCGCCCGCGCCCTTTCTCAATACCGATAATGCTCGGACTTGAAGGGGCCGTCTTTGGCCACGCCGATGTAGGCCGCCTGCTCATCGCTCAAGACGGTGAGTTTGGCGCCCAATTTCCTGAGATGCAGCCGCGCCACCATCTCATCGAGCGCCTTGGGTAGGGTGTACACGCCGATCGGATAGGCCTCACGCCGGGTAAAGAGTTCGATCTGCGCCAGCACCTGATTGGTGAAGGAGTTGGACATCACGAAAGACGGATGCCCGGTGGCACAGCCGAGGTTCACCAGACGTCCCTCCGCCAAGAGAATGATGCGGCGGCCGTCGGGAAAAATCACATGATCGACTTGCGGCTTGATGTTCTCCCAGGTGTAGCGCTTCAAGCTCGCCACATCGATCTCGGAATCGAAATGCCCGATGTTGCACACGATGGCTTGGTCCTTCATGCGCAACATATGCTCGTGGCTGATGACGCGCAAATTGCCCGTGGCGGTGACGAAAATGTCGGCGTGCGAGCAAGCGTCGTCCAGCGTAACCACACGATAGCCCTCCATCGCCGCCTGCAAGGCGCAGATGGGGTCGATCTCGGTCACCCACACCGTGGCACCTAACCCGCGCAGGCTTTGCGCGCAGCCCTTGCCCACGTCGCCGTAACCCGCCACCACGGCGATCTTGCCGGCAATCATCACGTCAGTGGCGCGCTTGATGCCATCGACCAGCGATTCGCGGCAGCCGTAGAGATTGTCGAACTTGCTCTTGGTGACCGAATCGTTGACGTTGATCGCCGGAAAAAGCAGCCGCTTTTCGCTGTGCATTTGATAAAGCCGATGCACGCCGGTAGTGGTTTCTTCAGTGACGCCGCGAATCGCCTTGGCGATGTTGGCGTACCAGCCGGGCTTGCTGGCCAGACGCTTTTTTATGGAAGCAAATAGTGCCTCTTCTTCCTCGTTGGTGGGCTTGGCGATCACCGACGGGTCGCTCTCCGCCTTCAGCCCCAGATGCACCAACAGCGTTGCGTCGCCGCCGTCATCGAGAATCATGTTGGGCACGCCGCCGTCGCCCCACTCGAAAATGCGGTGGGTAAAATCCCAATATTCGGCCAGCGACTCGCCCTTGAAGGCGAAGACCGGTGTGCCCGCGGCGGCGATTGCCGCGGCGGCGTGGTCCTGAGTGGAGAAGATATTGCACGAAGCCCAGCGCACCTCCGCGCCCAGGGCTTTCAGGGTTTCGATCAGCACCGCCGTCTGGATGGTCATGTGCAGACTTCCGGCGACGCGCGCGCCTTTCAAAGGCTGCCTCGCGGCGTATTCCTCGCGCACGGCCATGAGGCCGGGCATTTCGGTTTCGGCGATACGGATTTCCTTGCGCCCCCAATCGGCAAGGCCCAAGTCGGCGACGTAAAAGTCCTTCAATTCGACCACAGCGTTCATGATTGCTCCTTCGCTCATGGCCTGGCAGGGGAAACGCGGACTCACCCGGATCCCCTGCAAGGCGCAGGTTGGGCGAGCGCGGTTCATACGTATAGATTCGCCGAGCCTGGGGGAAACCTCGCAGCGCTCCTCGGCAGAGGGCCAAATTATACCCGCTTCGGGTGCCGGTTCAACGCCGACCGGCGGGGCGGCTCCAGCCGGAAGGCCAAAAGTCTGGCCCAAGGAGCCCGCTACTCAGGGTGCGCGGGACAAACCCAATGCCTGCCGCAAGCTCTCTATGGGAACCGAACCGAGGCCTGGAGTTTCGGCGCCGTGGCGCTCCATCTGCAGCAACAAGCCTTCCACCAGCTCGCGCCCGTCGCTGCCGCCGCTTCTCCCGAGCGGTGCTCAGGGCTTGCTGGTTTCCAGCCCTTCCACGACGCGCGCCAAGACTTCCTTCAGCGCGGATACCTCGGCTTCGAGCGCGGCGAGGCGTGCTTCGACGTCGGAGTGGCGATCGGGCGCACCTGGCGCCGGGGCAAAAGCCGCGAGCGCAGGCTTGCCGGTGAGTAACTGCGCCCAGCGGGTTTCACGCGTGCCGGCGGCGCGCGGCAATTCGACGACCAAGGCGCCGCTCGGCCGCGCGGCAAGTTCTTCGAGAAAAGCATCCACCGCGGAAATGTCGGCGAAGCGATGCAGGCGCTCGCAGTTGTTGCGCAGCTCGCCCGCGGTTTGCGGGCCGCGCAGCAGCAACACGGTCAGGAGCGCGGTGGCCTGGCTGGGTAATTGCAGCACGCGCTCGGCGTTGTGGGCATAGCGGGTGACGCGCCCGCCGCTGCTTTCGATGATGAGCGCCTGGTCTTTGAGTCCGTCGAGTGCTGCCAGCACTTCGGCCTCGCTCAAATCGAGCACCGGGTCGCGGCTCGTTTTTTGGTTGCAACCGGCAACGAGGGCGTTGAGCGACAAGGGATAGGTGTCGGGCACGGTGTGCTGTTTTTCGATCAGCACACCGAGCACGCGCCCCTCGTTGAGCGACAGCTCGGGGAGAATTCTCCCTTGGGCCGGGGGCAGAGCTTCGTCCGCGCTGGGCATGATCAAGTGCGCCGATAAATTTCGGCGCCGCTTTGCAGGAATTCGGCGGCCTTTTCTTGCATGCCCTGAGTTCGCGCCGCGCTGTCGGGGTCATCGAGGCTCGCCGCATAGTCGCGCACGTCCTGGGTGATTTTCATGGAGCAAAAATGCGGTCCGCACATGGAGCAGAAATGCGCGAGCTTGGCGCCATCCTGGGGCAAGGTTTCGTCATGGAATTCGCGCGCCTTGTCGGGGTCGAGGCCGAGGTTGAATTGGTCTTCCCAGCGAAATTCGAAGCGCGCTTTGGAGAGCGCGTTGTCCCGAATCTGCGCGCCGGGGTGGCCCTTGGCGAGGTCGGCGGCATGCGCCGCGATTTTGTAGGCGATGATGCCGTCTTTCACGTCGTTTTTATCGGGCAGGCCCAAGTGCTCTTTGGGTGTGACGTAACACAACATGGCGGTGCCAAACCAGCCGATCATGGCCGCGCCTATGGCGGAAGTGATGTGGTCGTAGCCCGGCGCGATATCGGTGACCAGCGGCCCCAGGGTGTAGAAGGGCGCTTCGGCGCAGTATTTGAGTTGCAGGTCCATGTTCTCTTTGATGAGATGCAGGGGCACGTGTCCCGGACCTTCGATCATCACTTGCACATCGTGTTTCCAGGCGATTTGGGTCAACTCGCCCAAAGTCTTCAGCTCGCCGATCTGCGCTTCGTCGTTGGCGTCATAAATCGAGCCGGGACGCAGGCCATCGCCCAGCGAAAAGGCGACGTCATAAGCTTTCATGATTTCGCAGATTTCCTCGAAATGCGTGTAGAGGAAATTCTCCTGGTGATGCGCCAAACACCACTTGGCGAGGATGGAGCCGCCGCGCGAGACGATCCCGGTCTTGCGTTTGGCGGTGAGCGGGATATAGCGCAGCAGCACGCCGGCGTGGATGGTGAAGTAGTCCACGCCTTGCTCGGCCTGTTCGATCAGGGTGTCGCGGAAAATCTCCCAAGTGAGGTCTTCGGCCTTGCCACTCACTTTCTCCAGGGCCTGATAAATCGGCACCGTGCCTATGGGCACCGGCGCGTTGCGGATGATCCACTCGCGGGTTTCGTGGATGTTCTTGCCGGTGGACAAATCCATCACCGTGTCCCCACCCCAGCGAATGGCCCAGGTCATTTTCTCGACTTCTTCCTGGATCGAGGAACCCAGCGCCGAATTGCCGATATTGGCGTTGATCTTGACCAGGAAGTTGCGCCCGATGATCATGGGCTCACTTTCCGGGTGATTGATGTTGGCCGGAATGATGGCCCGGCCCGCGGCAATTTCCTGACGCACGAACTCGGGGGTAATTTCCGCCGGGATGCGCGCGCCAAAAGCATTGCCGACATGCTGCGCCAAAAGCTCCGGCGACAGACCTTCGCGGCGCTGATTTTCGCGAATGGCGACAAATTCCATTTCGGGGGTGACGATCCCTTGCCGGGCATAGTGCATCTGGCTCACGTTGCGGCCGGGCGCGGCGCGGCGCGGGGCACGCTGGAAGTCGAAACGCAGCTCGGCGAGCGCGGGGTCGGCCAGCCGCGCCTGGCCATAAGCGGAACTCAAGGCGGGCAGGGTTACGGTGTCGCCGCGTTCTTCGATCCAGACCTCGCGCAACGGGGTGAGGCCCTGGCGGATGTCGATCTGGGCCGCCGGATCGGTGTAGGGCCCGGAGGTGTCGTACACCCAGATGGGCGGGTTCTGCTCTTCCCCGGCCGCCGTAGGCGTGGGCGTTTGACTGATTTCGCGCATGGGCACACGCAAATCGGGGCGCGAGCCCTCGACATAAACCTTGCGCGAGCGCGGCAGGGGAGCGACCGCCGCGGCATCGACATGGGCGGATTCGCGAACAAACTTGGGTGTGGCATTCATTCCGGCAACCTCAGATGTTCCTGGTCGGTCAACAGGGAGGCGCGGAAAACGCTTCCCTGCGGCAGCATTATCTGCGTCAGGTTCAAAGGGACTTTCTCACCCGGGAAAAGCGGCATCCCAGGACCCCCAGCGATGCCGACACGGTACTGAAAACCGCCCACAAATGCAAACCGCGTTTGCGCCCCTACCCCCAAAACGGCTAGAATCCGCAGCCACGCGGGTGTAGTTCAATGGCAGAACGGCAGCTTCCCAAGCTGCATACGAGGGTTCGATTCCCTTCACCCGCTCCAATCCGAAAACCCGCCGCCAGGCGGGTTTTCCTTTGAGGGTGAAGGGAAGCGAACCCTGGGGGTTCGACCAGGGTCAGGCGCGCACGCACGGCCGCCCAGGGGGCGCGCAAATCAACCACCGGAGCGGGCTTGGCCCGCGAACCGCACTCACCCCTTTCCGCCGGAAGGGGGCGGGGGGAAGGTATCCCCGAGCCAAACCCGCAGGACGCTGCGGCGCAGCCGCGGCAGTCCCGGCGCCCAGGGCGCGGCGAGATCAGGCCAGCTTTGGCGCCGCGTTTCCCGCCCGGCGGCCGCCCAGCTTGGCGCGAAATCCCCTGCGCGCGGCTAAAGCTTTCACGATTCAGGCCGTTAGCAAATATCCGCTCCCCTGAACGGGTGCGTTTTGTCGCGTCTCGTGCAACCGATGTGCCTTGAGGAGTGGTGCACATGATTTCGGATCCGTTACCTGACCGCAGCATCCCATTCGCGCCACGGCCCGATGGGGCGGTTTGCTGATCGCTGAAAGCCCGGACCGTGGCCCGCCATATCTTCAACCTGGCTGGACTTGAGCGCCGTTTTGCTCAAGCGGCGGCCTCGGGGGACAAGGCGGCTTGGGTAGCCGGCGCCTGCGCTCTTTTCGCCCTGGTTTGCGGGCTCGCTTCGCTGGCCGGTCACATCTTCGATCACGACTTCCTGCGCCGACTGTACCTGGATGGCCCGCCGATCGTTCCGGACACGGGGTTGGGGCTGAGCATAGGCGGTCTGGCGCTGCTGGCGGCGGTCTTTTCCCGGGATCGCGTTCTGGTACGGCACTTCGTCGTCACTTGCGGCGGGCTGCTGGTCGGTCTTGGGCTCTTGCAGCTTGCCGACGGAGCTTACTCCTTGATCGCGCCGCTAACCGCGGAAAGGCTGCGGATCTTGCCCGAGCCTATGGAGCTGCCGGCGGCGCCGCAAAGCGCAATCGGATTTCTCCTGGTTGGTTTGGCGCTCTTGGCCGGCTTCTGGGGTGCAGCTCGCCTGGCTTTCTACGGCGAACTGCTCGGTCTGGCGATTTGGGCCGGCTCCGGCCTGGGAATCGTGGGCCATGCCTACGGCGAGCTGGGCATGTTGCTGCTGCGGGGTTTCGCGGCGATGCCTCCGGGCGCGACGCTGAGTTTTGCCGCCATCGGTTTCGGCCTGCCTTTCGCCATTGCCGCACGCAGCGGCTTGCTCTCGCTATTGGTCAGCACGTCGGGAGGAGGAACGCTCCTGCGCGCCATTTTGCCGGAAGCGCTGGTAGTGTTCTTCGTCGGCGGGTGGCTCCAGCTGTTTGCGCTCAACCGCGGCTGGATCGAGCAGCGTTTTGCCACCATCCTGTTCGCAAGCTTCGGCTTCGCGGTGATTTTTCTTCTCATGTGGCGCACCGCCCGGCGCATCAATCACATCGAAAACGACATGAGGGATCTCGCCGAGCAATACGAAGCCATTCTGCGCACGGCTCCGGATGCGGTGATCGTTTGCGATGCCGAAGGACAGGTCTTGCTCACCAACCGCAAGGTCAAAGCGCTATTCGGCTACGGCACTCAGGCCGCGCGCCAGGTCCGGATCGACGCCTTGCTGCCGGATTTGCGCTGGCGCCACTTAATCGAGCCCGCCCAGGAAGGTACGCGCGAGTTGGAGCCCGCGGGAGGCAATCAGCCGCTCAGGGGGGTGCGTCGCGATGGCGGCGAGTTTATCGCCAATGTCAGCCTGGGCGTGCGTGGCCAGGGCCGAAGCGCAGTGCTCATCGCCGTGGTGCGCGATCAAACCGCCAAGTATCAACGCGAAGAGGAGCTTCAGCGAATCAACCGGGCACTCCGGCTTCTCACCGCTACCAGCCATGCGGCACGAGAGTTCCGCGACGAGCGCGCTCTCCTGGCGCGGGTGTGCGAGGTTATCGTCGATATGGGCAACTACATCGGCGCCTGGATCGGCGATGCCGGTCCGCCTCCGGAAAAACGGGTGCTGCCTCGCACCGGAGCCGGGCCGCAGGCGCTGCGGGAGGGCCTGGAAGGAATCGATTCGCGATGGGATGATGGCCCGCGCGGGCGAGGGGCGGCAGGGAATGCCATACGTAGCGGTCAGCGCTGCATCATCCGCGACACTTGGACCGATCCGCGTTTTGCGCCCTGGCACGAATTCTCGCGTCGCGTCGGCTTTCGCTCGGTGGGCGGCTTTCCGCTGCGGGTCAACGGCCAGATCGAAGGGGTGCTGCTGCTCTACGCTCCCAAGGATTCCTTCTCCGAAGCTGAATGCGCCTTGCTCGATGAACTTGCACAAGACCTCGGTTTCGCCATTGGCGCATTGCGCAACAACGCCAGCCGCGACGAAGCGGAAGCCGCTTTGCGCCGCAGCGAGGCGAGCCTCACCCGCGCCCAGCACATTGCGCGCCTGGGCAGCTGGGAGTGGGATCTGCGCAGCGGCAACGTGAACTGGTCGGATCAAATCCATCTGTTGTTTGGCGATGAATTCTTTCAAGCCGCGCCAAGCCGCGAGGTGATGCTTGAATACGCCCATCCGGAGGATCGGGGCGCCATGAGCGAGGTCCTGACGCGCCTGGGAGCCGGCGAAACGAGCGCGGCTGGTTGCAAGTTCAGGGCCAAACTCGAGGACGGGGCCATCGCCCACCTGGCGCTGCAGGCCGAACTCGAATTCGACGACGAAGGCCCGCGCCGCGTAGTCGGCACGCTGCAGGACATCTCCGAGCGCGTGCGCTTTGAAGAGGAGCTGGCCAAGCTTGCCCGCTACGATGCCTTGACCGGTCTGCCCAACCGCCACTTGCTCAATGATCGCCTGGAGCAAGCCATGACCCACGCCAAGCGCAGCGGTCGGATGATCGCCGTGGCCTTCGTCGATCTCGATCGCTTCAAGATCGTCAACGACACCCTGGGCCACGACGCGGGCGATGCGTTGCTCAAGGAGGTCGCGCGTCGCCTTCAGTCCTGCTTGCGGGAGGGCGATACCGTCGCGCGCCAAGGCGGCGACGAGTTCGTCGTGGTGCTCTCTGACTTGGCGCGCGCCGAAGATGCCACCCTGGTGGCGCAGAAGATGCTCGATACCCTGGCGCCCGCCGTAAGGCTCTCCGGCCAGGACGTCATGCCGGGAGCAAGCATGGGCATCGCTCTGTATCCGCGCGACGGCGAGAGCCTGCAAGTCCTGATGATGAACGCGGACAAAGCGATGTATTCCGCCAAACATGCCGGTCGCGGCCAGTATCGCTTCTACGATGCCGAACTGAACCGCAATGCCGAGGACTGGCTGGAAATGACGGGCAGCCTGCATCACGCCATCGAGCGGCAGGAGTTCCAGCTCTACTTCCAGCCGAAGCTGGCGGTCGGCGGCGCGGTCACGAGCGTGGAAGCGCTTTTGCGCTGGCAAAGCAGCGAGCATGGGTGGATTTCGCCCGCACGGTTCATCCCGCTGCTCGAAGAGACCGGCAAGATCGTGGAAGTCGGCGAATGGGTTATCCGCGAAGCCTGCCGGCAAGTGCGCCACTGGCGCGAGCAGGAAGGCCTCAGCATGCGCGTGGCGGTGAACCTGTCACAGCGCCAGTTCCTGCAACCCGACTTGGTTGCCCGGGTCGGCGCCATCCTCTGCGAAGAGGCCATGCCGCCCCATGCCTTGGAGTTGGAAATCACCGAAAGCACGATCGCGCACAACGTCGATCGCGCCGTTGCCACCCTGCACGCGATCAAGCAGCTCGGCGTCCGGCTGGCGGTAGACGACTTCGGTACCGGCTACTCCTCGCTGGCGGTGCTCAAGCGCTTCCCGGTGGACTGCCTCAAAATCGATCGCTCCTTCGTCCAGGATTTGCCCGACGACAACGACAGCGCGACGATCGCCCGCGCCATCGTTGCGCTTGCCCACAGCATGGGCTTGTCGGTGGTGGCCGAAGGCGTCGAGACCCAGGATCAAAGGGAATTTTTGATCGAATGCGGCTGCGACGAGCTGCAAGGCTTCTTGTTCGCCAAGCCGATGCCGCCAGCGCAGCTCTTGGACTTCGTCGGCGCGGCCCGGCGCGCGCCGCTGGCCGCAGTAGCCTGAGGAGACCGCGGCTGTGCTCAGGCTGGGGGAAGATGCTGCAGCGGCAGGGCCGTACCGTCTTTGACTCGCTCGAGCACGAAGCTCGACTGCACGTTCACCACAACCGGAAGCGACAGCACGTTTTCCATCAGGAACCGGGAGTAGTGATCGAGATCCGGCGCCACCACTTTGAGAAAGTAGTCCCACTGCCCAGACAGCGCGTAACAGGCTAGAACTTCGGGCCAGCGTTGCACTGCCTGCCGGAAGGTGGCGCGGGCATGCTCCACCCGCTTTTCCAGCATCACCTCGAGGTGCGCGGTGAGCCCCAGGCCCAAGGATTTCGGGTCGAGCAAGGCGACATAGCGCGCGATCACGCCCGTCTCTTCCAGACGGTTCAGCCGACGCAGGCAAGGCGAAGGGGAAAGCGCAACCTTCTGCGCCAAATCAACGTTTGCGATGCGCCCATCATTCTGGACGATTTCTAGGATGCGGCGGTCGGCGCGATCGAGTTCCATGGCATCAGTGAAATTTGAGGAGAATCAAGTCGAAACATTATTGCTCGATTTCGGGGCAATCCGCAATTGCGTGACAACAAGCGAGAGGGGTGGATGCTTATCCTAGAAATTCCACACAACCGGGGGGTTGTCATGCCAAGTACGGAACTCAATAAAGATCTCTGGGAGAACCCCATGGGCACCGATGGCTTCGAATTCATCGAGTTTGCCGCGCCCGACCCGATAGCGCTGGGCTCTCGGTTCGAGCAACTGGGTTTTCGCCCTGTCGCCAGGCACCGCGCCAAGAACGTCCTGCTCTATCGACAGGGCGGAATCAACTTCCTGCTCAATGCCGAAACGGCGAGTTTTGCCCAGTCTTTTGCGCGTGTGCACGGACCCAGTATTTGTGCCATCGCCTTTCGCGTCCGCGACGCCGCCGCAGCCTACCAAAAAGCGCTGTCCATGGGCGCCTGGGGCGTTGAGTCTCACCCCGGCCCGATGGAGCTCAATATCCCGGCCATCAAGGGCATAGGAGATTCCTTGATTTACCTCGTTGATCGCTACCCAAGCCGGGGCACGGTGTCGATCTACGATGTCGATTTCGTCGCGCTTCCCGGAGCGAATCTCAATCCCGAGGGCGCGGGACTCACCTTGATCGACCACCTGACCCACAACGTTCATCGAGGTCGGATGGACGAATGGGCCGATTTCTATGCCCGCCTCTTCAATTTCCGCGAGCTGCGCTACTTCGACATCGAGGGCAAGCTCACCGGCCTTCGCAGCCGGGCAATGACCAGCCCATGCGGCAAGATTCGGATTCCGATCAACGAATCGAGCGACGACAAATCGCAAATCCAGGAATACCTCGAAGCCTACCATGGCGAGGGCATACAACACGTCGCTTTGGCAACCAAGGACATTTACCGTAGCGTCGAGTGGCTGCGCGGCACGGGGATCGATTTCCAGTCCGTGCCAGCGAGCTACTACGGCATGCTGGAACAGCGTCTGCCTGGCCACGGAGAGGACACCCAGCGGATGGCCGCAAACGGCATCTTGATCGACGGTGCCCCGGCCAAAGGCGAATTGCTGTTGCAAATCTTCACCAAGACCTTGGTCGGGCCGATCTTCTTTGAATTGATCCAACGCAAGGGAAACGAGGGTTTTGGCGAAGGCAATTTCCGCGCCCTGTTTGAGTCGATTGAACGAGACCAGATCGAGCGCGGGGTTCTGCGCGCATAAATGTATTATTCGCAATGCCAATGACATGTCCGAGGTCCATGAGCCAAGACCCCCCGGCCGATCGTCGCGGAGACGTAAACCCTTGACGCCTTTCCGCTATTTCCACTTCCGAAAAGCGGGTCTACAATGCGCCGCTTGACAACCATGAGGGGGAGTGCCATGCAAACCATGGCTATTTCACTTGCGGATTCCTTGGGGAGAACCACTCGAGGGGATCAGGAGCTGGCGCAGGCCCAAAACGGCCTGTCCGTCGCACAAAGGAAATTGCTTTCGCAGTTGAACACCCCGGGCACCCTGGAGAACATCGCCCGGGATAACGGCTGGGATGCGGAATACGCCAACAAGACCGCCGCGCGGCTGGTGGAATTGGGTCTGGTCACGGCGACGGCGGGCGCCCGACCCGAGGAAGAGTCGCGTTCGGACGGCACGGCGATGGTCCTGCCAATTGGGCGGGCGGCGCCCAAGCTTTCCAAGCCCTGGCCTGCTGCCGCAGGCGCGGCGGTGGTGCTGGCCGCAGTGGGCGTCTGGTGGGCGGTGAGTTCCGACTCCAGTTCTTCGGTCCAGAAAATGGCCCAAGCGCCCAGCGGCAAGCCTGCCGCGCAGACGCCCCCGGCACCGGCCGAAAAACCTGCGGCGGTTGCCGCGAAAGACACCGAATTGCCCAAGGCGGTCTATAGCATGACCCTGCAGCAGCCCCAGGCACCGATTCCCGTCGCTGCGCCCGCGGCCGCCAGTCCGGCACCCCCGCCAGCGGCCTTGCCTGCGCCCAAACCGGCTGCGCCCGCAGTCGCCACGCGCGGGCTGGCGCCAAGCGCAGCGGCCAAGCCAGCCCCCGAGCCCGCGGCGGCCGCGCAAGTTGCGGCCCCAACAGCCGCTTTGCCGACGCCCCCGTCACCAGTCGAGACGCCCGCCAAGACCGTCGTCGCCGCCGCAGCGCCTTCCGCGGCAGAAGCCCCCAAGCCAGCGACTCCGGCAGCGGTCGAACGGGCGTTGAAAATCGTGCAGCGCGAAGAGCCCAACTTTCCGCGCGAGGCGATATTGGCCAGTGTCAGCAAAGGAACGGTCAAGGCTCGCCTTACCGTGGACGGCACCGGCAGCGTCGCCAAGGTGGATATCCTCGAAGCCTCTCCGCGTCGCGTTTTTGACCGGGAGGTACAGCGCACGCTGACGCGCTGGAAGTTCGAACCCACCGGCCAGACCCAGACGGCGGATACGGAAATCTCTTTCAACCGCGAATAGGTCTCGCGCAACCCGGCAATACCCGGGCCGGCCGATGATACAATCGGCCGGCCCTTTCGCATCGCCGGTGCGCGACGTGTCCCTGCCGCTCACGATCAAACTGCTGCGCTTGTTGTCGCATCACGAGTTTCGCTCAGGCGAAGCTTTGGCGCGCGCCGTCGCTCGCTCGCGCGCCCGCGTCTGCCAAGCTCTGAACCACGCGGAGTCTTTGGGCGTGCGCGTGCAGCGCCTGCCGGGAAAAGGTTATCGACTTGCGCAGCCGCTGTCCGTGCTCGACTCCGCCGCCATCGTTTCCGCGCTGCCGACAGGCACCGGCCTCAGCTTGCAAGTGCTTGAGGAAACCGCTTCCACCAATACGGCGCTGATCGCCGCATCCAGCGGCGGAGAAGATATCCACGGCCGGGTATTGGTGACAGAAATTCAAACCGCCGGACGCGGCCGCATGGGCCGTACCTGGGTTTCACGCTTCGGCGGCAGCCTCACTTTCTCTTTGGGCTGGCGTTTCGATTCAGCCGCCGCCTCGCTGTCCGGCCTCAGTCTCGCCGTGGGCGTGGCGCTGGCCAAGGGCATGGCCGACTTCGGCTATACCGGGGTGCTTCTGAAGTGGCCCAACGACTTGATCCACACCCACCGCAAGCTGGGCGGGGTGCTCGTCGAACTGGCCGGTGACGCGCTGGGGCCGACCACGGCGGTCATCGGCGTCGGCATCAACATCTCTTTGCCGCCTGAGGCGCGCCACGACATCGCCCAGGCAGTGGTTGATCTCAGCGAGCTCGATCCAGAACCGCCGGATCGAAACCGTTTGCTTGCCGCGCTTCTGACCCGGCTCGAAAACGCCTGCAGCGAGTTCGGAAGAGATGGCTTTTCACCCTTCGCTGGGGATTGGCAGGCGCTGCACGCCTATCACGGGCGGGCGGTGCGGCTCACCGAACCGGGCGGCCGCAGCAGCGAGGGAGTGGTCGAGGGGGTCGACGATAGCGGCGCCCTGCTGCTGGCTGCGCCCGCGGGAACGCGCCGTATGGTCGCGGGAGAACTCAGCCTGCGGAGGGTGATTTGATTCTCCTGCTCGATGTCGGCAATACCCGGCTCAAATGGGCGCTTGCCAGTCCCCGCGGATGGATTGCCCAGGGTGCGATCCTGAATCAGGAAGTCGGAACCCTGGCCCTGTCGCAGTGGCAGAATCTTCCTCGCCCGCTACGCGTGGTCGGCGTCAACGTGGCCGGTGAGGCGCTGAGGGTGCGGGTCGAGGGGCAGCTCGCTCGATGGCGCCTTTGGCCGCACTGGTTGCGGCCCGGCCCGGCAGCGGGCGGAGTGCGCAACGGCTATGAAACGACCAGCCAACTGGGGCCCGACCGCTGGGCTGCCGTGGTCGCGGCGCGAAAGCATGCCCAAGGCGCGTGTGTGGTCGTGAACGCCGGTACTGCGCTGACCATCGATGCGGTGGACGCTCAGGGCCTGTTCCGGGGAGGCTTGATCCTGCCTGGGATCAACATGATGCGCCAGGCGCTCGCCGCCAATACCGCCCGTCTGCAAGTCGCCGGCGGGATCTTCCAAGACTTCCCCACCAATACCGCCGATGCCATCGCCAGCGGCAGCATTCAAGCAGCGTGCGGCGCCATCGATCGCGTGCGCGCGCTGCTCGCCGCGGACACGCCGGTGGTCGACACGGTCCTGTCCGGCGGCGCTGCCGGCGAACTCAGGGAGCGCCTTGTGCCCCCACCCATCTGCCGCGAGAATCTGGTGCTCGAAGGCGTTGAAGTCCTCGCCGAGGAGCCCGCCCCATGAAAGCCTTCGCGCTGCTGCTGGTTCTCGCCAATCTGGCGGTGCTCGCCTACTTCCAGATCGAAAGCCTGGGATCGGGCGAAACCAACCGGCTGGCACAACAAGTGCAGCCGGAGAAGATCAAGCCCTTTTCCCACGCCCAAGTCAAAACGATGGGCCTGGACAAACCGGCACCGCCCGCCTTGTGTCTGGAGTGGGGGCCGTTTTCCGAAGGCGAGAAACCACGCGCCATGCCGGTTCTGCAAGAGCTGGCCCAAAGTCGCGCGCTGAGCAGCAAGGCGGTTGAAGTCACGACCGCCTACTGGGTTTATGTGCCGCCGCTGGCGAACAAACCGGCAGCCGAAAAAAAGATCACCGAATTGCGATCGCTCGGGATCAACGAACTCTATCTGGTGCAGGAAAACAGCCCGCAGAAATGGGCGATTTCGCTGGGCCTCTTTCGCAGCGAAGAGGCCGCCAACAACTACCTCGCCGCGATGCAGGAATTGGGCGTGAAATCGGCGCGCATTGCACCCCGGACGCAGACGCTCTCGCAAACGCTATTGGTGATGCGCGACCCAAATCCCGATTTCCTGGTCCGCCTCCAAGGTCTGAAGGCCGATTTCCCCAGCGCCGAAGCACGGCTCTCCCCCTGCAACGGCAAACCCGCGGGTTAGGAAACCCGCCCCGAGCGCCGGCTCGCGACCCGAATGGGCTAGAATGTTCGGCCCTTGTCAGAACCCGCCATGACCAACACCCTCGAACGCCTCACCGCCCTGTTGCGCGACCGCATCGTCTTTTTGGACGGCGCCATGGGCACCATGATCCAGAGCTACCATTTGGATGAGGACGGTTTTCGCGGGCGCCTGTGCGCGGGTCACGATCACGCCCTCAAGGGCAACAATGATCTGCTTTCACTCACCCAACCCGCCTTGGTGCGCGAAATTCACGACGCTTATCTGGAGGCCGGCGCCGACATCATTGAAACCAACACCTTCGGCGCCACGCGCATCGCGCTGGCGGATTACGGCATGGCCGAGCGCGCGCTCGAAATAAACCGGGCCGCAGCCGAGTTGGCGAGGCAATGCACCGATGCTTGGAACCGGCGCACCCCAGACAAACCGCGATTTGTGGCCGGCGCGCTGGGCCCCACCAATCGAACCGCGAGCATTTCTCCCGACGTCAATGACCCCGGCAAGCGCAACATCGATTTCGACGCGCTCTACACTGCCTACCGGGAAGCCGCCCAAGGCCTGGCCGAGGGCGGCGCTGATCTGCTGTTGGTCGAAACGATATTCGACACCTTGAATGCCAAGGCCGCCCTGGCCGCGATCGAAGATTACTTCGAGGCTAGCGGCCGGCGCCTGCCGCTGATCATCTCCGGCACCATCACCGATGCGTCCGGGCGCACCTTGTCCGGCCAGACCGTGGAGGCGTTCTGGAACTCGGTGCGCCATGCGCGGCCTTTGGCCGTGGGCATCAACTGCGCCCTAGGCGCGGAGCTGATGCGGCCATACATCGAAGAGCTGGCGCGCATTGCCGACACTTTCGTGAGCTGCTATCCCAATGCCGGTTTGCCCAATGCGCTGTCGGAAACCGGTTATGACGAAACTCCGGCAACCACCGCCAAACTCCTGGCCGATTTCGCGCGCAGCGGCTTCCTTAATCTAGTCGGCGGATGCTGCGGCACCACTCCCGAGCATGTGCGCGCCATTACCGAGGCGGTCAGCAGCCTGGCGCCTCGCCGGGTGCCTCAAGCCAAGCCCGCCCTGCGCCTTGCGGGACTCGAGGCGCTGAACCTGGACGAGATGAGCCTTTTTGCCAACATCGGCGAGCGCACCAACGTAACCGGGTCTCGCGCTTTTGCCCGGCTCATCGTCGCCGGCCAGTACCCGGAGGCGCTGGTGGTGGCTCGGCAGCAAGTGGAAAACGGCGCCCAGGTGATCGACATCAACATGGACGAAGCCATGCTCGACAGCGAAGCGGCCATGGTGCGCTTCCTGAACCTGCTTGCTTCGGAACCGGACATCTCCCGGGTGCCCTTGATGCTCGACTCATCGAAATGGGAAGTGATCGAGGCGGGGCTGAAATGCCTCCAAGGCAAAGGCATCGTCAACTCGATTTCGCTCAAGGAAGGCGAAGCGGAGTTTCTGCGCCGCGCCAAACAAATCCGGCGCTACGGTGCTGCGGCGGTCGTGATGGCATTCGATGAACGGGGTCAGGCCGACAGTTATGCGCGCAAAATCGAGATCTGCGAGCGCAGTTATCGGCTGCTGGTCGATCGGGCCGGCTTCCCGGCCGAAGACATCATCTTCGACCCCAACGTGTTTGCGGTTGCCACCGGAATCGAGCAACACGCCAACTACGCGGTGGACTTCATCGAAGCAACGCGATGGATACGCGCCAACCTGCCCGGAGCAAAGGTGTCGGGAGGCATATCCAACGTCTCGTTCAGCTTCCGCGGCAACGAGGTGGTGAGGGAAGCCATCCACACCGTCTTTCTTTATCACGCCGTTCGCGCCGGCCTGTCCATGGGCATCGTCAACGCCGGGCAGCTGGGCGTCTACGACGAAATCCCGGCCGAGCTGCGGGAGCGCGTCGAAGACGTGGTGCTCAACCGCCGCGAAGACGCCACCGACCGCTTGCTGGAAATCGCCCAGCGGTTTCGGGGCGAAGGCAAAGTCAAAACGGAAGACCTCTCCTGGCGCGAAGCACCGGTAAACGAGCGCATCACTCACGCCCTGGTCAAAGGCATCACCACGTATATCGAAGCCGATGCCGAAGAAGCGCGCCGGGCCTCCGCCCGCCCGGTGGACGTGATCGAAGGGCCGCTGATGGAGGGCATGAATGTTGTCGGTGACCTCTTCGGCGCCGGCAAGATGTTTCTGCCGCAAGTGGTGAAAAGCGCTCGCGTGATGAAACAGGCCGTGGCCTATCTCGTGCCTTTCATCGAGGCGGAAAAGGCTCGCACCGGGGCAGCACCGAGCGCGAAAGGCCGCTTGGTGCTGGCGACCGTAAAAGGCGACGTTCACGACATTGGCAAGAACATCGTCGCCGTAGTGCTACAGTGCAACAACTATGAAGTGATCGATCTCGGGGTCATGGTGCCGGCGCAAAAGATCCTCGATACCGCGCGAGAAGTCGGAGCCGACCTGATCGGCCTCTCCGGACTGATTACGCCGTCTCTGGAGGAGATGGCGCATTTGGCCGCAGAAATGGAAAGGCAAGGCTTTCACCTCCCGCTCTTGATCGGCGGAGCGACGACCTCGCGCGTCCACACCGCGGTGAAGATCGCTCCGGCTTATTCCGGCACCGTAGTCTATGTCCCCGATGCTTCGCGCAGCGTGAGCGTAGTGTCACGCCTGTTGTCCCCGGAGGCCGCGCCCGCTTTCACCGACGAAATCCGTCGGGACTATGCGCGACTGCGCGAGCAGCACGCAGGCAAGAAAGGCCTCAAGCTGATTTCGATCGAAGCGGCGCGCGAAAACGCGGCAGCCATCGATTGGCAAGGCGAAGCTTCGCCGCGCCCGGCAGTGCTCGGACGCAAGGAACTGCTCAACTACGATCTCGCGGAAATCGCGCAACACATCGACTGGGCGCCGCTATTTCAAACTTGGGACATCCCGGGCAGTTATCCGGCCTTGCTCGAAGACCCCAAATTTGGCGAGACGGCGCGGGGTATTCTGCGCGACGCGCAAATCATGCTGGAGAAAATGATTCGGGGGCGCTGGTTGCAAGCAAACGGCGTGTTCGTGCTCTCGCCCGCAAATCGCCGCGGCGACGACATCAACTTCTACGCCGACCAGAGCCGCAGTCGAGTGGTCTTTACCGCGCATCAGCTAAGGCAACAAAACGAGAAGCCGGAAGGCCGTGCGAATTTGTGCCTCGCCGATTTCGTGCGGCCTCAAGATCTCGGTGTCGATTATGCCGGAGCCTTTGCCGTGACTGCTGGCATCGGTCTGGACAAAAAACTCGCCGAGTTTGCTGCTTCCCATGACGATTACAGCGCGATCATGCTCAAGGCGCTGGCCGATCGCCTGGCCGAGGCTTTCGCCGAGCTTCTGCACAAGCGCGTGCGCCGCGAATTTTGGGCCTATGCGCCAGACGAATCGCTCGACCACGAGGCGCTGGTGCGCGAAGCCTACCGGGGCATACGGCCAGCCGCGGGTTATCCCGCTTGTCCGGATCACAGCGAGAAAGGCCCGCTCTTCGCCTGGCTCGACACCGCGCGCATCGGCATGTCGCTGACCGAAAACTTTGCCATGACGCCGGCCGCATCGGTGTGCGGGCTCTACCTCGCACACCCGCAGGCGCAATATTTCGCGGTCGGAAAAATCGGTCGAGATCAGCTCCAGGACTATGCCCGCCGCAAGAATCAAAGCGCCGAAGAGTTGGCGCGCTGGCTCGCACCCAACCTTTGAGGCCCGGCTACCGCTGCGCTCATGGAACTGACCATTGCACCGCTATCCCCGGAAACGGGCCCGGATTACCTCGCCTTTTTCGACGGCCCGGCTTTCTGCGACAACCCCGCTTGGGCGGGCTGCTATTGCCACTACTACCTTTGTCCGCCGCAAATCGATTGGCAGACGCTTGGCGCCAACGAGAATCGAGCCGCGATGGCGGCACGCATCGAAGTGGGCGAGATGGAAGGCTACCTCGCCTATGCCGGAAAGCGCGTGGTGGGATGGCTCAACGTCTTGCCGCGCCACCGCGCCCCGCACGCATATGCACGCTTGAAGATCGAACCGACACCGCTCGCCTTGCCCGCCACGCGCATGGCTTTGGTGCTTTGTTTCGTGATCGATCCCCAGCACCGGCTTCAGGGTGTGGCGCGTGCGCTGCTGGAGGGCGCCTTGGGGAACCTGCGAAGCCGCGGTATTGCCCTGGTCGAGGCCTATCCCTTCAAGGGGACAGGCGAGCAGGCGAGCGATCACTACCATGGCCCCAGAGCGCTTTTTGCTGATGCCGGTTTCAGCGTCTTCCGCGAGGACAAAAACCTTACGGTGATGCGCAAAGCGCTGGACGCGTAATGACCCCGCCGACTCGGCTGCCGCATTGGCTGACCGGGATCTACGCGCTGCTGATCGCTTACGCCAGCTTGCAGCCGTTTTCGGGATGGGCGATTGCCGGTCAGCCCTTCTTTCTGTTCATCGCTGCCGGTCGCTACACGACCTTCGATCTGCTCGCCAACATCACCGCCTACCTCCCGCTCGGGTTCTTCGCGATCCTGATGCAGCGGCGACGGGCTTTCACCTGGGCTCTGGCGCTCGGCGCCTCGCTGAGTTTCTCGCTCGAGAGCGCGCAGATGTTTTTGCCCAGCCGGGCGGCCAGCAGCATCGATCTTCTGGCCAACCTCTTGGGAACCGCTCTCGGAGCGCTCGCCGGGCTGGGTCTGAAACGGCATCCGCAGTGGGCAAAGCGGCTGACGGCCTGGCGCAGCAACCTCTTTCTGGCGAATCGCAATGCCGATGCGGGCCTGGCTTTGCTCGCCATTTGGCTGCTCTTGCAACTCAATCCCGGGATTCCGATCTTCGGAGCGACTTACCTTCCCGCCGACGAGCGACCCGTGGATGCCGTGGGAGCGGTAATCGAGGCGGCGCAGACCGCCTGCAATGTGCTGGGTGTCGGGCTTTTTCTGGCCACCCTGCTGCGCCACCGCGCGCATCTGGGCGCTGCCGTCCTGCTTCTGGTGGGCGCCGGACTCCTGCTTAAATCAGCCGCGGCGCTGATTTTGATCAAACCCGCGGCCTGGGAGTATTGGCTGCGCCCCGGAGTGGGCATGGGCGTCGCCGCCGGGGCGGTGGTGCTGCTGGTATTGGTTTGGAGCCGCCGGCGAACGCAGACGCTGCTGGGTGCGATTGCGCTGCTTTCGGGACTTTTGCTCCCTCTGCTCTCCCCGGAGAGCGTGCTTGCCGAAGTGCCCTTGGCGATCTTCAAATGGAATTACGGGCATTTGCTAAATTTCAACGGCCTCACTCACGCCGGCCTGTTGCTCTGGCCGCTCGCCGCCGCTTTGCAACTGGTACTGGCTGGCACCGCGGCGAGCCGGGAAGCCGATCCGGTATAATCTGCGATCCTCGCCCGCGCCGCCGCCATCGATGAGCTACTTCCGCTATCACGTGTTCTTCTGCTGCAATCAGCGCGGCGAAGGCGAAGCTTGCTGCAACAACCATGGCGCTTCGGATATCCAGACTTATGCCAAAGACCGCATCCGCGAACTGGGCCTCAAAGGGCCGGGGAAGGTGCGCATCAACAAGGCCGGATGCCTCGATCGCTGCGACTCGGGGCCGGTTCTGGTGATCTATCCGGAAGGAGTGTGGTACAGCTACGTCGATCGCGAAGACATCGACGAAATCATCGATACCCATCTGGTCGGCGGCAAAGTGGTGGAGCGGCTGAAGATTTGATTCCCCGCCAGGAGGTCTTGTGCGTCCCCGGTGCGGCCGGCCAGTTGGAACTGGCCATTAGTTCGGCACACACCGACATTTTGCGGCCAGCGCCGCGCGGCCTCGCGCTCATTGCCCATCCCCATCCGCTCCATGGCGGCACCATGGACAACAAGGTGGCGCAGACCCTGGCCAAAGCTTTTTCGCTCCTGGGTTACACTGCGGTGCGTTTCAATTTTCGCGGCGTGGGAAAAAGCGAAGGCAGCTTCGACGATGGCCGGGGCGAAACCGAAGACGCGCTGGCCGCGCTGACTTACGCCCAGCATCGGCACGGGGCCGGACCGGTAGTGCTGGCTGGGTTTTCATTCGGAGCTTTCGTGCAAACCCGGGTTGCTGCCAAGATCGCCGCAGAACGATTGGTTCTCGTCGGTCCGGCGGTGAGCCGCTTTGAGGTGGGCCAGGTGCCTTCCAACACGCTGGTGATACACGGCGAAGAGGATGACATCGTGCCGCTCGCGGCCGTCTTTGCGTGGGCGCGACCGCAACAACTGCCGGTTATCGTGTTTCCCGGCTGCGGGCATTTCTTTCACGGCCGGCTGACGCAATTGCAGCAGGTCATCATGGGTGCTTGGCGTTAGGTTTGCAATGCTCTGGATCAAAGCCTTCCATATCGTTTTTGTCGTCACTTGGTTTGCCGGGCTTTTCTATTTGCCGCGGCTGTTCGTCTATCACGCCATGGCCGAAGACCGCCTCAGCATCGAGCGTTTCAAGCTCATGGAGCGCAAACTCTACTTCGGCATCATGACCCCCTCAGCCGTGCTTGCGACCGCCCTGGGCACCTGGCTCTGGCTCGGTTTCGGTATCACTGGCGGCTGGCTTCACGCCAAGCTGGCGCTGGTCGCGGTCCTTATCGCTCACCACGTCTACCTCGGCAAGCTGATGATGGATTTTCGGGCTGATCGCAATCGCCACAGTCACGTCTTCTTTCGCTGGCTGAACGAAATCCCGGCGCTGCCGGTGCTGCTGGGCGTGGTAGTGCTGGTCGTCGTCAAACCTTTTTGATCGGATTCGGTTTGGAACATTTCTTCGCGCCCTGTCCGCGCGGCCTCGAAAGTGTCCTCGCCCAGGAATTATCAGGGCTCGATGCGACCGAGATCGTGCCCTTCGAAGGCGGAGTCGGATTCGCCGGGGGTTTTCCGATCGCCGCCCGCGCCAATCTCTGGAGCCGGCTCGCCAGCCGGGTACTCTGGCGCGTCGCGCGCGGCCCGGCCGCCAGCGAAGCCGAGTTGTACGCGCTCGCCAAGAAGCAAGATTGGGGTCTATGGTTCAGCGCCGAGCGCAGCCTGCGGGTCGATGTCACCGGCAAGGGCTCGCCGCTCAAAAGCCTCGAGTTCGCCACGCTCAAGGTCAAGGACGCGATCTGCGATCGATTCCGCGAGCGCGGCGGCGCTCGCCCGAACATCGACAAACGCGCCGCCGAGGTGCGGGTTTTCGCCTTTCTCGAGGGCGAGACTTGCACGCTTTATCTCGACACTTCAGGAGAGGCGCTTTTCAAGCGTGGTTACCGGCGGCACGGTGAAGACGCGCCGCTGCGGGAGAACCTCGCCGCCGGCCTCCTGGCGCTTGCCGGCTGGTCGCCCGGTACCCCCCTGCTCGATCCCATGTGCGGCAGCGGCACGATTCTGATCGAAGCGGCGCAGCAAGCGCTGGATTTGGCGCCCGGCTTGGGGCGGGATTTCGGTTTTCGTCACCTTTCCTGGTTTGACGCCCCAACCTGGCAGGGCCTCTTGGCCGAAGCCGAGGCCAGGCGCAAGCCGTTGGCGTTCGCCGGCGTTTGGGGTTCGGATATCTCTGCCTCTGCCATCAGTGCTGCTCGGGTCAACCTGGATGCCGCCGGCCTGACCCCGGCAGTGCGTTTGCAGGCCGGCGACGTTCTGGACTCGCGGCCGCCCGCCCCCTCCGGCTTGCTGCTCACCAACCCCCCTTACGGCCATCGACTCGCCGACGAGACGATGCTGGCAGCCTTATACCCCCGGCTCGGCGATACCCTGAAGCGACACTTCAGCGGCTGGACGGCCGCTATCCTCACCGCCGACCCCAAGCTTCCCAAGCTCTTGGGTCTAAAGCCCAGGCGCCGGATTCCGTTATTCAATGGAGCATTGGAATGCCGGCTCCTGGTCTACCCCCTGGTCGCCGGCGGAATGCGCCGCCCGTTTTCCGCCGGCGCCGTCGGCCAGTGAAGCGGCAGCCCGGCGGGCAACCGATAGTCGGCTCAAGACTCGATCGGCTTCCCGCCCGAGTAGAATTTGCGCCGTCTGGCTTTTCAAATACCAACACCAAGGAAACGACGACTTATGTACGAATCCGAACACACCCGGTTCATGCGGGAGCTTTTCGCGAAGCGACCCCAACTCGCGGAAGAACAGCTGCGCGGACGCGCGCTGCTTTGGGACCGCCCGCCGCAAAGCCCCGATGAGCGAAGCCGTGCCGCCGAAAGCCGGGTGCGGCAGAAGGCTTATCCCTACCAGGTTTAGCACTGAGGCCCCCAGCCCGAGCAACAGGAGCAGGGCCCGAATCAAAAGCAAGGGAGCGCCCGATGCGCCGCGACGCAAATCAGATTCTGCCGGTACCGATGTACCACCAGATCTATCTCGTGCTGCGCGAGCAGATTCTCGAGGGCCGATTCGACCCCAATCAGCCGCTGCCGAGTGAGCACGAGCTCTCGGCGCACTTCAAGGTTTCGCGAGTCACCCTGCGCGGCGCGCTGGACCGCCTGGAACAGGACGGCTTGATCTCGCGGCAGCGCGGGCGAGGCACTTTCGCGCTGATGGAGCGGCGCGGCGACAAGAAGCGCGCCGAACTCTCCGGCCTTTTGGCCAACCTTCTGAGCATGGGGCTCAAGACCACCGTCCGCGTGATCGATCTGGAGGTCGTGCTGGCCACCGCCGAAGTGGCCGAAGCACTACAAATCGCCCCGAGCACCGAGGTGCAGAAAGCAACCCGGGTGCGCAGCTACCGTGGGGAGGCCTTCTCGCACCTGACCACCTACGTGCCCCAGGATATCGGGCGCAATTTCGGCCGCAAGGAACTGACCGCCAAACCCATGCTCGCTCTGCTGGAGGAGGCAGGAGTCAAAGTCGGAACGGCGACCCAATGGATAGGCGCCAAACTCGCCGATGCGGCAGTCGCGCCTTTGCTTGGCGTGGAAATCGGGTCGCCGCTATTGGCCGTGACCCGCGTCGTGCGCGACGCCCAAGCTCAACCGGTGCAGCTCTTGCGCGGCCTCTACCGGCCGGATCGCTACCAGTACGAAATGCAGCTCTCGCGCGCCCAAGATGACGGAACTCGGGTTTGGGTGGCTGAATCTTAGCTTCCCGCAATCCAGATTCGCTCATGCGTCAGCCCGGCTCAGCGCGGCGCGGCCCGCTTGCGGCCCGGGGTGAGTCGCCCCGCGCAGCCAGGGCGCGGTTTCCTCGCCCCCCGCAAACGCGAAGCCCGCGGCCCCGGTGGTGTGCGCTTTGTCTCGCTTACCCCGCCGCACCAGGCAGAGCTGGCGCGCGACCCGTGGTCAAATGCCCTGCAAAGTCTGCGAAATCGTTTGCGGCGCCTTGTACCAGGGGGTGAACTCGTGGCGCCCCGAGGGCACCAGGTGATCGAGGTTGTTGAGCAAGCGGGAGACTTCGGCGGTGAAGGCCGGCAGAGTGAAGCGCGCCAAATGCTCGGGATGCGCCAGAGGGTCGGGCAGATCCACGCCTTCCTTCAGGCCGGCCAAATAGCGCTCGAAATCGGCCCCGTTATCCTCGCGCGGATCGCGATACAAATAGCCGGTCTTGCCGGCCAAAACAGTCTCCGTGAACGGCGGTGAATGAACGGCAAGCACCGCCGCGCCGCACATTTGAGCCTCCACCACATTGCGGCCCAGTCCTTCCCTTTCGGGCAAACCGGTCAGCAGGAAATCGATTCCGCCGTAGACCGAGCGCATGTCGGCTTGCTGGCCCCAAAACCGCACTCGATCGGCGATCGGCTCCAAAGACTTCTTGAGCGCCTGGACGGCACTGAGGCTGCCGCTGCCGAAGATCTCCAGATGGACCTCCGGATAACGAGCAATGATGGGCGCGACGATGGAAAAGAGCTTGGGAAACTGCTTCATCTCCACGAGCGGCGAAACGATGCCCAGCGTGAGGCCGCGCCGGCGGTGGTATTCCTCGGGGCTGCGCAGGGCGCTGGTCATCGGCTCCAGCACGCCCCAAGCGCGGCCGCGCAGCGAACTGCGATCATAGGCGATTTCGCTAGCCCGGAAGAGCTGCTGCAAAGGCCGCCGTTCGATTCGATCGACGTCGGCCACCCCGTACAAGGGTCGGGCGTAACACGCAAGCCCGGCGGACCGCACGCTGGCCAGCACGTATTCGGAAACGCCCAGCGCCAGGCGGAAGCGCCGGAAAGGAGAAAGCGCCTTGAGGTACAGCGGTTGATGCACGAAACCTACGTAGCGATGCCGCTTGGCGAGCGCGTCACCCAAAAATCCATCGATCGCGGTATGGGTGAAAACCAAGGCATCACGGTCAGGCAGAGCTCGCAACACCTCGCGCCCGTTGGACGCGGGAACTAAGCTCGCTTTGCCCAGGTCGAGATGACGCCAGTGATCAGCCTTGGCATTGACCAGTATGCTCGATTGGCAACCGAGTTTTTGCAGTGCGAGAGAGAAGAAGCGCGTGTAGACCTCGCTGCCGCCGAAGCCTTCACAAAGATTGATTTGATAGACGCGCATGTCTTTCCCGTTGCTCCGATGCTGCCGAAGCGCCATAACCCTCGTTGCCGGCCCCGGCCAGCGCAGCTGCGCCCCGGAATCCGTTACCTACTTTACTCCTCGCCGTTCGAATTGGCAGCACTGCTTGGTAAAGAAATGTTGCCGCCGCACTTCGATCCGGCAGAATGCCCTTGCTTCGGATCATCGACCCAAAATCCCGGGCGCTTCATTCCGCTCGTCGGAAGCGCGGCGCCGGCCGACGCTCGATTGGGTTGCCCATCTGCGCCGGGGCGTTCGACGCGAAAAGTAAGCAAACGTGTTCGATTCTTTTGTCATGGGATATAATCATTTTTACTCAATTTATTAGCGCGCTTTTTTCAAGTAGTTTGGCGATAACTTCGGCCTCTTTCGGGACTCCCCCCATGCTCCGATACCTCCGGATTCTCCTGCTCCTTCCGGCTTTCTTGTTTTCTGCGCCGGGCGCAGCCCAGCTCACGATTGAAATCATCGGCGGCGGCGCAAACCAGGTACCGATCGCCATCGTGCCTTTCGGAAACGAAATCAACTACCCCCTGGGCATCACCGGGGTGATCGGCGCCGATCTGCAGAGAAGCGGGCTCTTTCGCTTGGTTGAGGTCGCGGGCGTTTCACCTCGTCCCACCGACGCGCCCGAGGTCCGCTATCCCGAATGGCACAGCCGTGGGGCTGAAGCGCTCCTGATCGGACAAATCCTGCCGCTGTCCGGAGGCGAAACCGAGGTCCGCTTTCGCCTCCTGGATGTGGTGAAACAGACCCAACTTGCCGGCTACAGTTTCGTGGTGACACCTCGCCAGTTTCGAGCCACCGCGCACAAGATCGCCGATGTCGTTTATGAAGCGCTCACCGGCGACCGGGGCGTCTTCAGCACCAAGATCGCGTACATCACCAAAGCGGGGCGCAAGTTCGATCTGCAAGTGGCCGACGCCGACGGCTACAATGCGGAGACGGTGGTGAGTTCCAACGAACCCTTGATGTCTCCGGCGTGGTCGCCCGAAGGGCAACGCATCGCTTATGTTTCCTTCGAGAGCCGCAAGCCGGTCGTTTACGTGCAGCATCTCACCACCGGCAAGCGCAGCATCGTGGCGAGTTTCCGCGGCAGCAACAGCGCGCCCGCCTGGAGCCCGGATGGACAGAAACTGGCGGTAACCTTGTCCAAGGAAGGCGGCTCCCAGCTTTTCCTCATGAACGCCGACGGCAGCAACCCCGAGCGCCTGATGAGTTCGGCAGGTATCGACACCGAGGCCTACTTTTCGCCCGACGGGGACTCCATCCTCTTCACTTCCGATCGTGGCGGGGGGCCGCAGATCTACCGCTTCATACTCAGCACCCGAAGCGTGGAAAGAGTCACCTTCGAAGGCAACTACAACACTTCGGCACGCTACTCGCCGGACGGAAAGAGCATCGTCTTCGTGCGGCGAGAAGCCGGCCGGCTGAATATCGCGACCCAAGATCTGGCCAGCCGACAGGTGCAAGTCTTGACCTCGGGCAATGCCGATGAATACCCGAGCTTTGCACCCAATGGCAAAATGGTCCTTTACGAGGCGGACTCGGGCGGGCGTGGTATATTAGCCGCCGTCTCCAGCGACGGGCGCGTGAAGCAGCGCTTGGTCGCCGCCGGTAGCGATGTGCGCCAGCCCGCCTGGGGACCGCTGCCAAGAAACCCCTGAACCGGAAATGAGGAGAGAGCATGAATAAGTTGCTACCCGCGCTGCTTGCCAGCCTGTTGCTGGCCGCTTGCCAAAGCACGCCCACCACCACCGCGCCCGTCGACGAACGCAGCACCACGCCCGGTACCGCAACGGCCGTTCCGGCTGGCTCGGGGACGGCCGCAACCACCGATGCCGGCGGTCTGCGCGTGAATCCCTTGAAAGATCCGAACAACATCCTTTCCAAGCGTAACGTCTATTTCGATTTTGACGCTTATGTCGTGAAAGACGAGTTCAAGCCCCTGGTGACGGCACACGCCAAGTACCTTGCCGCCAACAAGGGCAGCAAGATGGTGGTTCAGGGCAATGCCGACGAACGCGGCACCCACGAGTACAACCTTGCTTTGGGCCAGCGTCGTGCAGATGCGGTGAAAAAGCTGATGGTGCTCTTGGGAGCCACCGAGGCCCAGATCGAAACCGTCAGCTTCGGCAAAGAAAAGCCGCGCAACGCCGGCCATGACGAAGCTGCCTGGGCCGAGAACCGCCGCGACGATATCGTCTATCAGGGCGAATGAGCAACGGGGCAAGGTGGCCCGCAGCGGGCCACGTCCGCGAGCGACATCCAACCCCGCCGGCGCAGAGCGGGCAAAGGGGAGGGTTTGCGGTGACGCGCCCTTTCTTCGCTCGCTCGCTTGGCCTGGCTTTGCTGCTCGTCGCTAGCCAAGCCATGGCGGGACTATTTGACGACGAAGAGGCCCGAGCCCAAATCGCCGACCTGAAAAAGCAGGTTGGCGAACTGCAAAAAGCCCTGGATGCGCGCATCGTTTCACTGGAAACCGCCCTGCAGGCACAAGGCCTGATCGACCTTCTCAACCAAGTCGAAGCGCTCAAGAGCGATTTGGCCCAGCTGAGGGGAAAAATCGAAGTGCAGGCGCACGAAATCGAGCAGGCCCATAAACGCCAGCGCGATCTCTACGTCGACCTGGACACCCGCCTGCGCAAGCTGGAAACGCCGTCGCCGGCACCGGCGACCGCCCCGGTCACCGAAGCGCCCGGCGCGCCGGTACCCGCAGGAACGCCGCCGCCGCCACCGCCTACCATTTCCCCCAACGTCGCCGCTACGCCCATGCCTAAGCTGCCGCCCAGCCGCAGTGTCGTCGAAGCCGGCGTAACCCCGGAGCAACAAGCTTACGCTTCGGCGACCGAGCAGTTCCAGGCCGGCAAATATGTCGAGGCGCTGGCTTTGTTCCAGACCTTTCTCAAAGCCTTTCCCAAGAGCCCCTTGGCGCCCAGCGCGCAATACTGGGTCGGCAACGCCCATTTCGCGCTGCGCGACTTCGGCGCCGCGATCGCCGCGCAAAAGCAGTTGGCGCGCACTTACCCCGACAGCCAGAAGGTGCCGGATGCGCTGCTCAACATCGCCAGTGCGCAAGCCGAGCAGGGCGACATGTCGAGCGCCAAGAAAACACTCGAGGATTTGGTGGCGCGTTACCCGCAGTCCGATGCAGCAACCAAGGCCAAGCAGCGCTTGGCCAATGCATCGCGCTAGTTCTTTTTCCGGCCATGGTCTCGGCCGCCCCTTCAGCATGAGTGATTCGATCGCCAACGCTCCGCCCGCCGTGGTGTTGCTATCCGGGGGCCTCGATTCGGCCACGGTGCTTGCCGCGGCGCGCGCTCAGGGCTATGCCGCCCATACCCTCACCTTCGACTATGGCCAGCGGCATCGCGCCGAGCTTGCCGCCGCAGCTCGGGTGGCCCAAGCGCTCGGCGCAGTGAGCCGGCGAGTGGTCACGCTCGATTTGTCCCAATTTGGCGGGTCCGCTCTGACTGACGCGAGCATCGCCGTGCCGGAAACCCCCAGCGCCGGCATCCCGCTCACCTATGTACCAGCCCGCAACACCGTGATGCTCTCCTTTGCTCTCGCGCAAGCCGAGGTGCTGGGCGCCGCCGATATTTTCATCGGTGTCAACGCGGTGGACTACTCGGGTTACCCCGATTGCCGCCCGGAGTACGTCGCCGCCTTCGAGCGCATGGCCCGGCTTGCTACCAAGGCTGCGGTAGAGGGGCGCGCGCTACATTTGCACACGCCGCTTCTGCATCTGTCCAAAGCGCAGATCGTGTCTTACGGCACCCGATTGGGCGTCGACTACAGCATCACCGTCTCCTGCTATCAAGCCAGCGCAGAGGGCGCCGCTTGCGGCCGCTGCGATGCCTGTCGGCTGCGGCGCGAAGGTTTTTGCGCCGCCGGGATCCCCGATCCGACCCGTTACGCCGCTTGAAAAACCTGAACTTCGCCGAGCGGCTGATCGCCTGGCAAAAGCAGCACGGGCGGCAGAATTTGCCTTGGCAGAAGAACCGCGACCCGTATCGAATTTGGGTCGCCGAAATCTTGCTGCAGCAGACTCGGGTGGCCAGCGCCATCCCCTACTATGAGCGCTTTTTGGCAGCCTTTCCCGATCTGAGCGCTCTTGCCGCGGCACCGCTCGACGCGGTGCTGGCGCAATGGGCGGGCCTGGGGTATTACTCGCGCGCTCGTAATCTGCACCGCGCCGCACAGACTCTAGCGACAGAAAACGGGGGCGCCATGCCGCGCGAATTCGATCGCCTGCTGGCGCTGCCCGGCGTCGGGCGATCGACCGCCGGCGCGATTGCCGCGGTGGCCTACGGGGAACGCCGCGCGATTCTCGATGGCAACGTCAAACGGGTGCTGGCCCGCTGTTTCGCCCGCAGCGGATACCCCGGCGAAGCTGCGGTGCATCGGGGCTTGTGGGAACTCGCCGAATCGCTGTTGCCGCTTTCGCAGATCGAGACTTACACGCAGGCGCTGATGGACCTGGGCGCTACCGTGTGCACTCCCCGGAAACCTCGCTGCCCGAGTTGTCCCCTGGCCGAGGACTGCGCGGCCCTGGCCACGCAGCGCGTGGCCGAACTGCCAACGCCGCGGCCAAAAAGGGAACTGCCCAGACGCGAAACGCGGGTCTTGATCTGCCGCCATCAGCGCGAGACGCTTCTGGAGCAGCGGCCGCCTCAAGGCATTTGGGGCGGACTTTGGTCATTGCCGGAGCTCCTCCCGGAGGAATCTCTCGCTCAAGCCATGGCAAGGCGGCTGCCTGAAGCGCGGCTGGCGTCGACCCGCTCCCTGCCGGCGGTCAAGCATAGCTTCACACATTTCCACCTGCGCCTGCTCCCTATCGTGTGCGAGCTTGCGAACCGCCCCTGCTCCGCTCAGTCGAAGGCCGAGGCATGGTTTGCCCCAGCCGAACTGGCGAAACTCGGCTTGCCAGCGCCGATCGCGCGTTTGTTGAGTGCAAATCCCTAGGTCAGACGAGCCGGAACCAGAGCGGATCGCCTTGCGCGGGCCAGAACAAAAAAGCCCTCAGACCCGCCGAGGAAGAAACCCCTGGTGTATCCCCCGCCAGAAACCAGGGGGCATGCCCGGGCAGCCCCCAACCAGATCTTTGATTGTTAGCCGCGCCATGGAGGCGAAGAACCTGAGGCCGCCATGTATTAGCGACTGGATTCCCAATCGTGTGCATGGGTATGAACATGCATCACGCCATCGTGTCGGTGGCGATGTGAATGCACCAGCTTGGCCGCTTCCAATAGCTGCCGGTTGCGCAGCGCCTGGCCAAGTGAGCCGTCGAAGAGAAGCCTGCCTCCCTCCGCCAGCACCAGGGCGCGCTCGCCGAGCTCGGCTGCCATAGAGAGGTTGTGTGTGCTGACCATCACCGTCTGCCCGCTATCGAGCAAATGATCCACCAACCAGCCGGCGGTTTTGGGGTCGAGGCTTGCGGTCGGTTCGTCGAGCAAAAGGAGCTTGGGCTCGAGAACGAGGATTGCCGCTAGCGCCAGCTTCTGTTTCTGCCCGCCCGAAAGCTGGAAAGGGGGGGCATCGAGCAGGTCTTGCAGCCCTAGCACGCCCGCCCAGCGCTCGGCTCGCTCGATTGCATCGGGCCATCCGAGCTGGCGTGGCGCATAAGCGATTTCCTCGCGCACGGTCGGGTTGAAGAGCATGGCTTCGGGATGCTGGAAAAGCAGCACCACTTCGCTGCGAAAGCGCCGCGCGAAAGCGCCTGATTTCACCTGAGCCGGATGGGCGCGCTCTCCCTGATAACGATACTCTCCGCCGCTGGGCGGCAGGAGGCCGTTGGCAAGCTTCAATAGGGTGGATTTGCCGCAGCCGTTGGCCCCCAGAAGAACCACCTTTTCGCCGCTCCGGATTTCGAAACTGAGGTCCTGCAGCACGGCCGAGCCATCCGGCCAGGCGAAGGAGAGCCGGTCGAAAACGATCATCGCCGCCGCATCGATCCGCCGGAAAGCGCTTGACGCACCGGGCGCCAATGCGGCGCATTCGCGGGGGTGGGCGCCGGGCCCGAAGTTTGGGCATCGATCCATGCGCCGCGCGACCGCATCGCCTCGGCCGACTCCTGGGCCATCATCAGAGATTTTTCGAGCAGCGCCTGGGATTGCGCCGCAGCCGAGCGAGCGCGGTGGAGATAGGCCGGACTGGCGGCATTGCGGCTGATAAAACCAAGCCGGAAATCTGCCAGCAAACGGCGAAAAACCTGCACTTGGCCGACGGCCAGGGTCAGCAGCAGACGCAGCGTCGGTGAAAACGCCACCGCTTCCAAGAGATGGGCGCGGCTCACGAACCAGAGCCCGAGATAAACCAGCAGCAAGGCGCGCAAGTTGACCACCAACAAGTAATCGGCGGAAAAGCGTTCGCCCGACATCGCCACCAGGACATAACCCAAGCTGACCGAGAGATTAAAAGCGAGGATGCTAAGAAACGCGCGCCGCAGCAAAGGCCAGCGGTCGCGACCCGCAAGCGCCACGGCGGCCCCGAAAGCAGCGGCGAGCACGACGGGATCGTGCACCAAGGTGAACGCGAGGACGGACGTCACATAAGCCAAAAGCAGGCTGCGTGCGGTGCGCGGACGATCGCTCATGCGGCACTCCAGCGTCGGCTCTGGGCAAAACGCCAAACGAGCACGGTGAGCACGGCCTCGCCGGCCCCGATCAGCAGGTGGGGCAGCACCACCGCGGGAAGCGTGATCGCAAGACCGAAGGGGAAATAGAGCGGCTCGCCGTCGGCGCGACTGGCGATCCAGGGCTGAGCACCCAGCACGAGGGCAACGAGAATCGCGGGCAGCACCACCGAAACCCAAGCGGCTAACGCCACCGCAGCGGTTTCATGGAATCGGCGCACAAGCGCAAAGGCACAGCGAGCGCTGCCAGCGCCCACCAGGCCCAGGCATAGCGCGTTCACCGGCAAAGCGCTGACACCGCCGGCTCCGAACATCAGGGACTGCAAGAGCAACACCAGGCTATAAGCCAGGAAGGCGAAGCGAACCCCGAACAAAAGCGCCAACAAGGCCACGCCGAGGGCATGTCCCGACGTTCCTCCTGGAATGGGCAGCATGACCAAGCCCAGCGCATAGGCCAAAGCGGTCATCGCGGCCAGGCGAGGCAGCGTTTCTTCATCCAAGCGCTGGCGCAGGTTCCGCGAAGCCCAGGTCCAGGCGGCCGCCGCCAAGGCGAAGGCGGGCAGATAGGTTTGGGGGGAAAGAAAGCCGTCGGGGAGGTGCATGCTAGAAAATGGCTGAAGCGCTGAGAATCAGCCTGTAGTTTTCCAGACCCTCGGCGCCTTGTTGTCCCGCCTGCTCATTGAGTCGCTTCCAGATCGGCCGTTTCACACCCAGAGCAAAGCTCCAGCGGTCCCAATAGAGGCGCAGCCCCGGCAGCGCATAAATCATGCGTCCGCCGGTAGCCGGTTCGCCCACGCCGTTGACGACGTCGCGACCAAGCTTGAGGTGCTGCACTTCGAAACTCAGGTCGGCGCGCAGCTTTTCTTCCGGGCGAGTCCAGAGCCGGTAGGCAAGTCCGAGGTTGAGCCGCTGCTCGGCACCGAAACGCGTGGTGAATCGTTCTCCAGTATCGGGATTCGCGCCATATCGGTAAGTGCGGAACCACAGTCCTGAAAGCTCGGCGTTGAAAGTGAGATTGGCTGTGAGCATGCGGGTTGCGGTCAGCCCGAGTGCCAACGAAGGTTTGCCGAAGCCGGTGGACATACCCGGGTCGATGCTGCCGTCCGGCAGACGCAGATTCGCTTTGCCGGTGGGCAAGGTGGCGCCTCCGAAAACGGTGAAATGCCAATCTTCGAGTTCGTCAAGGCTCTCGGTTTTGGGCACGAGAGAGAAGGACTTTCCGTCAAACCGAAAACCGATTTGTCCCAATACGGAAACGTCCGCCAAGCCGCGCGTGGAAAATCCTCCGGGCTCATCGACTTTGCTGTGGTGCGGCAGAAAGACGTAGCCTGAGAACCAAGGCGTGAAGCCGTGCCCAAACCCAAGCATCACGAAGCGAGCGTAATCGGCCTCCGCCGCCACGGGATCGAAAGTGCGAAACCGGGCGTGATCCACTTTCGTCGCGAGCAGCGTGCGGTCTTCCGGCAGCACCGCAGAAGTTGCCGATTCCACCGGCGCTCCCGGTCCCTCCAGCCCGACCGCGCCAACTCCGGCCACGCCATGGTGCGCCGCGGCCGGAAAAGCAAGCGCCCAACTCAGGGCGAGCCAAGATCGCCTCATCCTCAGCCCCTCTTGCGCAGGAAAAGTTGCGCCACGCCGAAAAGCGCCAACACCACGCCTATGCCCAACATCACTCGAGCCGCTCGATCTTCACTGCTCCGGCTGGCTGCGCTCGGAACGGTCACCTCGGGCTGGAACCGCATATCCACCCCGTGGCCGTCGGCGGAAAACGCTCTCAGCCGCAGCTCCCCGGGACTTGGCGCCAGGAACACGGCGCGGCCCTGCGCATCCGTTCGTCCAACCTGAGAAGGCTGATCATGGCCTGGGGCAAAGACTTCATAAGCCTCAAAGGCGAACGCCTTCCCGTCGGCGTATTGCAGGCGCACCACGGCAGCGCTGGCATAGCTCACCTGTGAAACCAGCTCGTGGGCCTCGGCCGCGATCCAGGGCAGCGCGAATAGCAAGCCGGCAAGCGCGCGCCTCATGGCTGGGCGACGAGAAAATTGAGCGTGGTGGCGAGGATCAAACGATCGGCGCCTTGATCGCCGAGCGGCAATTCGAGGCTTGCGGAAATGATCTGCAACCCTCCACGCCGCAGCTTGAGCAGAATCGAGCCATCCTCCGCGCTGGCGCCGCGGATGGCGCCATCGTAGGCCACTGGAACACCAGCCCGCGGCCGGCCTCCGTAACTGACCAGAAGGCGCAGCTTATCGCCCGGGACGAGCGGCGCCGGGTCTTGCAGCACGGAAAGTTCGAGACCCGGGCCCAGTGGTTTCGCGAAGACCGCAGTCCAGCGGTCGATGCGCTTGACCGACTCTTCTGAACGCCAGCTCTGCAAGGCGCCTGCGATCTGGTCTTTGGGGAGGTTGTGGGTCTCCCAGGGCGTTTTGGTCCAGTATCCCGATGAGGCGCCCACCAGCAATGCTGCGCATTGGGCGGGAAAGCGGGCGGGGTAGGCCTGCGTCCAAGCCGGCGTGCGCTTGGCGCCGCTTTGGTCAACACAGGTCGCGGATTGAACGAATCCCGCCCGGTAAGGCACGCGCTCGAGTCCGGCATGGGCGTCGCCCAGATGTCCTTGGTGCAGGAGGTAGGTATCGCCCTCGCGATCCAACCAGAGCTGATGAGCCTTGGCGCTCGTGGCCCCCGCCATCAGCGCGATGAGCCCCGAAGCGGCCCAGCGAATCACCCGCAGTCGGGAACCCGCGTCGCGCCTCTTGCGTTGGGATTTGGTGTGAATCATTTCGATTTTTTCATAACAATAAAGGTGCCAGCCCGGTCCTAGGTTTAGACGATTGATTTTTCTGCCCTTCCTAGAAGGCGAAGAGGTATTTTGCGGCAAGCGCCTAGACAGCGTACTACGAATTTCGAAAAGTTCTTAACCGGGCACTTCCGTGCTGGAGGTAGGACAGCCGCCGTCCATTTGGCACAAGCCCGTAGGTAATTGCGCTCAGCGTGGTGTTTGGCCAGGGAAAGGTCGCGGCGTTGGATCCGGCAAGCGAGCGAGCGCCGCCTCCAGGCTTCTAGGCAGCGGATGTTGCGGATAGGTCCGGCGAAAAGCTGCAAGCTCCTTGAGAAATTCGGTTTCCGGGCCGATCGCCTGCAAGCTCAAGAGTTTGCTGATCCAGGCTTCCGGGGCGAGCACTGGGGCTTGCGCCGCCCGCCCCCCCGCAGCCACGCCTTTGCGAAGCACCGGCGCAGCCGCTGCGGCCTCTGGCTCGGATTGATGCACGGCGCCCGCAGCTTCGGCCGGGGCGAACTTCTCTTGGCGCGCCGCCAGTTTCGCGGGTTCGCCGATGACCGGATCAGCGAATTTCCGTGGCTCCGCTGGTGGCAAAGGCGGGGAAGACGCTGCCAGGGCCGGAAGAGGGGCGCGGGATTCCAGGGCCGCCGGAGCAGGCGCCGGTACGCGTTGCGGGACCGCGGCCGCAGGGGGCATGGCCGGGCCGGGCTCGGGAACATAGCGCTCGCGCTTTGCCACCCGCTTACCTTTCGCCAGCTCGATTTCTTGAGGTGACGCGCCGGGGGAAATGTCCCGCTTGGTTACCGGGGGCGGGGGTGCGCCCGGTGCCGACCGAACCTTGGATGGCGCGCTGGCAGTGTCCTGGGCGGTCAATGCCCCCGCCGCGCCGGCCATATCCTGGGAGGCTTTCTCGGGCAAAACGACCGGTTTCGAATCAGGCACCACCGCACTTTCCCGCGCGGGCGCATCAGGCGAAGCGCTCATCGCTGGCACGACTTCTTCCTGCGGCGCCAAGCGCAAGACCGTGACGCTCACCACCAGCACCGCCGCTGCTGCCAGCGGCAACATCCACACCGGTCGCGAACGGCGGGCAAGCGGCATCGGCCCGGCGCCGGCCGCGCGATGCGCGGCAGCCAGTATGGCCGTATCGAGGGCGGGCGGCGGCTCCTCGCGCGCGCCGCCGCGATACCAAGTCTCGACTTCGCGGTCATTGAGGTCGGTCATGTAGCCCACTCCGCCAGTTCGAGGCGCAACTTGGCCAGCGCGTAACGCAAGCGGCTTTTTACAGTCTCTGCCGGAACACCCGTGAGCGCGGCGATTTCGGCAAGGGACATACCCGATTCCTGCTGCAACAAAAAAGCCTCGCGTTGTGCCGCGGGCAAGCGCTTGAGCGCCACGCGCACTTGTTCGCTGGTCTCGCGGCGCTCGGCCTTTGCGGCCGGATCGGCGGCCGGATCGTCCGCCAATTCCGCCGCCGATTCGCCGGTTCCGTCGTCTTCATCGACCGGCACTTCGAACACCTTGCCTTGCGCACGGTAGTAGTCCACCAGGCGATTGTGTGCGCAGCGGTAAAGGAAGCTCGCAAAGCGCGCCGTGGCGGCATAACTGGCCCGAGTCTTGATGAGATTCATCCAAACATCCTGGAACATCTCTTCCGCCGCTGCACGTTTGCCGCAATGGTGCAGAAGATAACGGAAGACGCCGCCGCGATGCCGGGTATAGAGTCGATCGAAAGCAGCCGCCTCTCCGGCGGCGTAGCGAAGCATGAGATCCTCGTCGCTAAGGTCTTCGCTCTGGTTCATGCCCGGAGTATGGAACGCCCCCGGCCTCGGGGGCAAGCGCGCCGGCGCCCGCCCCTGCCTAGGACCGAATCAACGCCAAGGATCGGGCGCGAAGCGCTGGGGGAATGGCCGAGGCTCATGGCGGTCACGGTAATGGCGATGCTCGGGCACGATGCCGCGCGCCGCGAGATTGGCCCAGGTGTCGTAATAGATGGCGACGATTTCGTCGGGTGTGTTCGAAGCCCGTTCGAACCGCGTGTATTCGGCGTTGGACTCCTCCCGCCGACCGTGACCCGTGCCCAGCTTTTCTTCCCTTTCCATGGCACCCGCCGCCGGCGCGTCTTTGTAGCGGTAGGGGCTGGGCGCATAGGGAACGGGGCGCGAGCGCTCGCGGAAAACCGCCACTCCGATCACCCCCACGTCAAAGGGGCGGTCGGTGCGCGCGGCGTAGGAATGGCGCGGCTCGGTGAAGTAGAAAGACGCCGTCTCCCCCATGTTCTTGCGCCAGCCCTTGACTCCCATCGATCCGAAGGGATCGAGGACGTAGCCGGTTTGACTGGGTGAGGCGGTTTCCCCCGAGATGACGTTGATGCCGTCGACACTGGCCACCGCCAGAATGCGCTGTCCGGTCCGGTTGCGCAGCACGATTTCGTATTCCGCCCCCGGGCGGCCAGCAACATAGAAACGGCCTTGATGGGGGTAGATTTGCAGATACTGGCCGCTGCTGCGGTCATAAACCTCGATGTCGATCCAGCGGCCCACGGCCCAAGCTTGGGCGGTACCAAGAACCGCCAGAGCGGCCCCGACGAGAAGCTTCCACATGGTTTTGCTCCTTGGCAAAAGACGCCGCAAATGCGGCGGACAAGACCATTAACGTTGGCCAACACGATTTGGGGTGACGCCAAGGAAAGTTCTCGGGCGCGTACTCGATCGGAGTACCCCAGGGGAGTATTGGCTTTCGCCTTGCGCCTGGGTTAGAGTTTTCCCCCATGTCTTCCGGACTTCCCGCCGCGACCCTCGTCCCCTGGCTCACCTTCGCCCTCGCCTTCCTCTTTGGCGCGGCCGCGCAGCGCTCGCATTTCTGCACCCTGGGCGCGGTTGCGGACATCGCGGCTTTTGGCGATTGGCGGCGGATGCGCATGTGGGCCTTGGCGATTGCCGTGGCCATTGCGGGCGCGCACGGATTGCAGCAAGCGGGATTGATCAACCTAGGCAAGAGTTTTTACACCCCGGCGGCGATTCCCTGGGTATCCCATCTCGTGGGAGGCTTCGTTTTTGGCCTGGGCATGGCCTTGGGTTCCGGGTGCGGCGCCAAAAGCATCGTGCGTGCGGGCGGCGGCAACATGAAATCCTGGGTAGTGTTGCTGGTTTTCGCCATCTCCGCTTACATGACCCTCAAAGGGCTGTTCGGGGTATGGCGCGTGACCGCCCTCGACCCCTGGCGCTGGAACGCTGGGGCCGCGCAATCCGACCTGTCCTCTGTAGTTGCGGCTTTAGGTGGCTGGTCCAAAACGAGTGTCGCCGGTTGGTTGCCCTATCTCATCGCCCTAGGACTCGCCGCTTGGGCCTTCGCCTCGGCCAACTTCCGGGAACAGCGCGACGGTGTCGCCGGCAGCCTTGTGATCGGCGCGACCATCGCCGGCGTCTGGTATGTCTCGGGCCAAGTCGGCTACCTCGCCGAACATCCCGATACGCTGGAAGAAGCTTTCCTCGCCACCAATACCGGACGCCTCGAAAGCCTGAGTTTTTCGGCGCCGCTGGCCTACACCCTCGAGTTGCTGATGTTCTGGAGCGACAAAAGCCGGGTGGTAACCCTTGGTATTGCCGGAGTGCTGGGCATGCTTGCCGGCGCAACGGCCATGAGCCTCCTGACGCGCGAATTCCGCTGGGAAGGATTCACCACCCGTGAGGATCTGGCCCACCACCTGCTGGGCGGGCTGCTGATGGGCTTCGGGGGCGTCACCGCCATGGGCTGCACCATCGGCCAGGGCCTCACCGGCATATCCACCCTGGCGCTGGGCAGCGTGCTGTCGCTGGCCGCGATCATCGCCGGAGCCTTCACCGCCTTGCGCTACCTCGCTTGGCGGGCGGAGCAGGCTTAGCCTCGCGGTCTTTTTTTGACGCGCCTAGCTCGCCTCGCATATAATTGCGGGCTCGCATTTGCGCCGTGGGTCGTTAGCTCAGTCGGTAGAGCAGCGGACTTTTAATCCGTTGGTCGCTGGTTCGAATCCAGCACGGCCTACCACCACCGCAATCCTGCAGATGCTGAGCGATTCCCGCATGGGTCGTTAGCTCAGTTGGTAGAGCAGCGGACTCTTAATCCGTAGGTCGAGTGTTCGAGCCACTCACGACCCACCACCTATCCCCAAGTCAGGCCTCTCGCCTGGCTTTTTTTATCCCCTGAAGCGCACACCCGGGTTTCTGCGGCGCGATCCGCTGCCCGGCCGCCCTGCGGTATTGCCGCCTTCCCTCATCGACCACTAGGCCTCCCGCTGCAAACAAAGCAGGGTGACGTCGTCGTGCCGGTCATTGTCGCCGACGTGCGCTCGGACGCATTCGACGGCCAGCGCGAGCCATTCGTCGATATTGCCGCCGTGCGCGACCAGCAGCTCGATCAGTCGAGCTTCGCCCAGAGCACCGAGATTGCCGCGGGCTTCGGGCATGCCGTCAGTGAAAACGATCAGCCGGTCTCCGATGGCCAAATCGGCGCTCGCGATCGCATGGCGGACGCCGGGCAGCAGACCGACGGCCGGTCCGGTGGGCGCGAGGCGCTCGATCGAACCGTCGGCTCGGCGCTGCAGCATCGGCGGATCGTGTCCGGCATTGGTGTAGTCGATGCGTCCGGTGTCCGGATCGAGAATGCCCACGAACAGGGTGGCGAACATGTTGTCGCGGTCGTGTTCGGTGGCGATATAGTCGTTGAGCACCGACAGGCAGCGCGCCAGCGTCGCCGCGCTGTCTTCGCCGGCCGGGGCCTGGCCGAGCTGGACACGCAGCAGGCTGCGAAAAAGCGCCATGTAAAGCGCGGCGCCCACACCCTTGTCGCACACGTCGGCGACGACGAAGGCGAGGCGGCCGCCGGGGAGGATGAGGGCATCGTAGAAGTCGCCGCCGACCTGGCGCGCCGGCTCGCACAGTGCCGCGATGCGCCAGTGGGGAAGCTTGGGCAGGCTCTGGGGCAAGAAGCCTTGCTGGATACGGCGGCCGATTTCCAGCTCGCGCGCGAGCGCCCGCGAATACGCCTCTTTCTGGTCGGCAAGGCGTTTCTTGCTCAGCGAGGATTCGATCCGCGCTTGCAGAATCACCGGATTGAAGGGCTTGCTGAGGTAATCGTCGGCACCCAGTTCGATGCAGCGCACGACGCTGTCGATCTCGTCGATGGCGGAAACCATGATCACCGGGATGTCGACCAGGGTCGGGTCATCCTTGATGAGACGCAGGGTTTCATAGCCGTCCATCTCCGGCATGGTGATGTCGAGCAGGACCAGATCCCAGCGGCTGGCGGAAAGTTGCGTGAGCGCCGCCCGCCCGTTTTCGGCAAAGCCCGCTTCGTGCCCGAGCCGACCGACACGTCGCGCCAACAGATCGCGGTTGACCTCGAGGTCGTCGACCACCAGGATGCGGGCGGCCTTGCCGTCCGCATTCATGCCGCGCTCGCCTCGCGGGCGGCCAGCAAGCGGCGCAGGTAGCCGACTTCGCGCTCGGTGGCTTGCGCACCCAGTTCGACCAGTTGCGGCACTCTATGGGTATCTCCCAGCCCCACGGGAAAGCCGATTTCGGGAATGATCGGCACCACCTCGGCATGGTGCGACAGGCTGTAGAACGCGTACTGCGAGCGGTACAGGTTGTTGACCACGATGGTCTTGAGCTGCATCACCAGGCCCATGCCCGCACCCCCGCCGGTTTGCAGCGATTCCTCGAAGCCGATGGCGACGATGATGTCGGCGCCCTCGCGCACCGCGATGTCGATGGGCAGCGGATCGCAGGCCGCGCCATCGACGAGCCGGCGCCCGGCCACTTCCCAGGGCGGAAACACCAGAGGGATCGCAATGGTGGCGCGGATGGCGTCGAACAGGCGGCCGGAGGACAAGACCTGCTTTTCCCCGGTGTCGAAATCGGTGGCCACCAGATGCAGGGGCAACTTGAGATCCTCGAAGCGACGCTCGCCGAAAAAATCGGCGAGGTTGCGGTTGAGCCGGCGGTCGTCGAGGATGCCGATGTTCCTGCCGCCGCCGAAGAACTTCGGCAGCAATGCGGCGAGCACGCCCCGATAAGAGACTCGCTCGAAGACGCCTTGCGAAGCCTGCTGGAAGCGGCTCGCAGCGGCATCGGCATCGCCGCCGCCGTCCGCCGCCCAGAAGCCGCAAAAGGCGCCGCCGCTACAGGCCACCACCATGTCGATGGGAATCGCCTCGCGCTGCAGCACCTTCATGGCGCCGAAGGCGGCGGCGCATTTGAGGCCGCCCGAGCCGATGACCAGAGCCAGCCGATGGCGTCCGGGCGAATCGCTGCGTGAAGCGGTAGGGAAGTTCAAATCCGCGATCTGCCGCAGGCTCAGGAGACCACCGCGGCCCGGTCGGCCGCCAGCAGTTCGCGCAGATAGGGAATTTGCGCCCGCATGCAGGCCTCGCCTTCCTCGACGATGTAGGGAAGTTTCTCGGTGTCGAACAGGCGGATGCGCTGGCGAAATTCCGGAATGATGGCAATCACCTCGGAGTGGTGGGCGACACTATGAAAAGAGAAGCGCGACTTGAGCAAGTTGTTCGACATGATCGCGCTGAGCTGGAAGGCAAAGCGCCCGGCGCTGCCGATTCGCTCCTGGTAGGGGCTTTCGAAACCGACCGCGATGATCACCCGCCCGCCGTGTTTGATGGCGACGCTCACCGGCAGCGGATCGGCCAGATAACCGTCGACCAGCAGCTTGTCGCCGATGCGCACCGGCGCGAAGGCAAACGGCAAGGCAACACTGGCGCGTATGGCGTCGGCAATGGAGCCGCGGTCGAGATCCACCAGCTCGCCGTTGGCGAAATCGGTAGCGGTGATGTGCAGCGGCGTTCGGGCATCCTCGATGCGCCGGTCGCCGAAAAACGAATTCAGCATCTGGTCTTTCGGCCCGTCGTCGCGCAGCCCGAAGCTTTCGACCTTGAAGCCGAACAGACGCGGCGCGAGCGCGCGCAACATGCCCATGGTGTTGCGCTTGGCGGTGATGTCGCTGGTCCACAGACGGCGCGTCGCATCCGTCGATTCTTGCGTGCCGTAGCCCAGCGCCAGCACCGCGGCGAAGATCGCGCCCGCGCTGCAACCGACGAAACGCTCGACCGCGATGCCCTCTTCCGTGAGGGCCTTGACGACGCCGATGGCGGCGGCGCATTTGACGCTGCCGGAGCCGATGACCAAAGAGACGGCGGGTGCCGTGGGATCGCGCTGGGTCGTGTTCATGGCTTGCCTCCCCTTAGGCCTGGCCGTAGCTCGATACGGCCGCGGCGACCGCGTCGTAGATCTTGATGATGCTGGTGAAACCCGACAGCGACAACACGCGCAGCACGTCCGGCTGCACGGCGGCGATGCGCAGGTCACCGCCCAGGCGGCGGCTTTCCTTGACTGCGGCGAGTACCGCGCGCAGCCCCGCGCTGCTGGTGTAGTTGACCGCGGAAAAATCGGCGACGAGTTTGACGTGACCCGCATTCAATTCGCCGACGAAAGATTCGGTGAGCTGGTCGGCGCTCAGGCTGTCGACGCTGCCACTGATGGCCACCACGGTGACCGCATCTTGTTGGGAAATGCTGACGTTCACGTTTTTTCTCCTTGTTGCCGGGTGAGGAATTTCACGAGGGTGAGTTTGTTGCCGCTTGCGGCGTCGTGGTGGTAGGACTGGACATCGGTCACCTGGCGCATCAGATGCACCCCAAGTCCGCCCACCGGCATATGCTCCACTTCGGCAGTCTGCTGCGGAGCCTCCAGACTCAGGGGATCGAAGGGCAGGCCGCGATCCTGAAGCGTGACACGGATCGCCGGCCGGCCCTGCCAGGGCTCGTGCCTGACCTCCAGGGCCAGCTCGCCCGGCGCACCGTCGCGGTAGGCGTGGCGCATGACGTTCATGCAGGCCTCCTCGACCGCGAGGCGCAGGTCGTGGCGCAGCGTCGTATCGGCGTCGGCCGCATCGCAGACCTCAGCGACCGCGTCCAGCAGCAAGGTCAGGCGGTCCAGCGTTGCCGGGCCGCTCAGCGTGATCGCCGCGCGCGCCGCAGTCATGGACCTTCCCCCCATCCCCCTTCCCGAGGAAGGGGGTGAGTACGGTTCGCGGGCGGTGCCCGCTCCGGTGTTTGGCTTGCGCGCCCTTGGGGCGGCCCGACGGGCGCGCTCACTGGTGTACCTTCCCCCATCCCCCTTCCTGGGGAAGGGGGTGAGTACGGTTCGCCGCTGCGCGGCTCCGGGCTGTGGACTGGCGCCCCTCCGGGCGGCCGCGCGGGGCGCACACTGGTGTACCTTCCCCCCATCCCCCTTCCCGAGGAAGGGGGTGAGTACGGTTCGCCGCTGCGCGCCTCCGGCTTGTTGTCTGGCGCCCCTCCGGGCGGCCGCGCGGGGCGCTCATGTGCCGCCGCCCTCACCGCTCAGGGCCGCAGCGCGGCCCGTCAGCAGGGCGTTGATCTTGCCCAGCAGGCGATCGAATTCCACCGGCTTGGTATCGAAATCGTCGCAGCCGGCCTCCAGTGAACGCTCGCGGTCGCCGGCCATGGCATGCGCGGTGAGCGCGATCACCGGAATGGCCCGCGTGGCCGCCGCCGCCTTGATGCGCCGCGTCGCCTCCCAGCCGTCCATTTCCGGCAGGCTGATGTCCATGAGGATCAGGTCGGGCAACTCTTCGGCCGCGCGGCTGACGCCCTGCACGCCATCGACCGCGATACTGACGGCGAAACCGCGCAGCGTGAGGCGGCGCGAAAGCATGTCGCGGTTGAGTTCGTTGTCTTCGACCAGCAAAATCCGATGGGCGCTCGTGCTCATGGCGAAGCCTCCGGAGTGAACGACGGGGCCAGCGGCAGCCGGATCGTGAGGCGCGAACCGCGCCCTGGCGCACTGTCGATGAGGAGCTCGCCGCCCATGCGCTCGCACAGGCCGCGACTCAAGGCAAGGCTGAGGCCGGTGCCACCCGCCGGCGGAATCGGCCCGTCGGCCGCACCGAAGGGCTCCAGGGCACGCGCCAGCTCCACCGGGGTCATGCCGCGCCCCTGGTCGCGCACCTGGATATCCAATTGCCCACTTTCCAACGGACGGACAAACAGCGCGATCTCGCCGCGCCCGCTGAATTTGGCGGCATTGCTGAGCAGGCACATCAACACCTGCTTGAGCCGCGTGCGGTCACCGAGCACGGTGAGCTCGGGAACTTCGGGAACCGTCAGCCAGTTGCTGGAACGTTCGACCAGGGGGCGTGCGACGGTGAGCACCTCCGCCACCAGCGGCGCGACCGCGACCGGCAGGCGCTCGACTTCCAGGTTGCCGACGTCCAGACGCGAGAAGTCGAGCACGGTGTCGACCATGGTCAGCAGGTGTTTTCCAGATTCCCGAATGCGGCCGAGTTCCTCCCGGCCCAGGGCCGGGTCCGCGCTGGCCACGACGCCTTCCTGCAACAGCTCCGCGTAACCGATGATGTCGGTCAGCGGCGTGCGCATGGCGTGGCTCATGTTGCTGAGGAACTTGGACTTGGCGGCGCTGGCGGCCTGGGTGGCGCGCTGCGCCAGGAACAGGTCGGTGATGTCGGCGATGCCGGCGATGAGGCAGGTGCGCCCGCCGTATTCAAGAAAATGCGCCGACACGCTGCCCCAGAACTCGCGGCCGTCGGCGCGCAGGAAGCGCTGCTGGTGGTTGCGCACGCTGCCGCGTTCCACCACTTCCTGCCACAAGCCCGTGCCGTCGATGCTGTGGGCGCCGTAGAGTTTTTCCAGCGACTGCCCGATGATTTCTTCCGGGCGGTAGCCGAACAACTGTTCCGATAGCGGGTTGGCCAGCAGGACTTCGAGGTCGCCCGCCCGCCAGAGCAGCAGGAACACGGGCGCGGCCTGGACCACCGCGCGAATCTGCGCGTCGCTTGCGTCGTGATGTTCAGCCGGTGCCGGTGCCGCGGTTCGGGCGGCCAGGGGCGTTGTCTCGCCGCTGCCCGAGGCCGCGGACTTGCGCTCCTCCCAGGGGTTCAACTGGGTTGCCGTCAATCGCCGCGTCGTCACCGAGGCGCTGAAACAACTGCCCTTGCCCGGCTCGCTGCTGACCGTGACATCACCGCCCATGAGCCGGCAGAGGCGGCGGCTGATGGCCAGACCCAGGCCGGTGCCGCCGAATTTGCGCGTGGTCGCCGAATCCGCCTGCATGAAAGGCTGAAAGAGCTTGGCCACCTGGGCCTCGCTCATGCCTATGCCGGTGTCGGCCACGTCGAAAACGATGCGCTGGCCTCCGTCCGCGTCGGTCTCGCGCCGCACATCGAGGCGCACATCACCGTCGCTGGTGAACTTGGCGGCGTTGGCGACGAGATTGAACAGCACCTGCCGCAGGCGCGTGAGGTCGGTTTCGATGACCCCGACATCGGCGGTCGAATGCACGGCCAGCCGGTTGCGGTTCGCGGTCACCAAGGGTTGCGCCGTCGAGCACACCTGGTCGACCAGTTGCATGACGTCGACACGTTCGTAGTTGAGCTCCACTTTGCCGGCTTCGATCTTGGACAGGTCGAGCAGGTCGTTGATGAGCCCCAGCAGATGTTTGCCGGCGCCCTTGATCTTGCCGACGTCGGCCAGCGTCGTGGCGTTGCCGCCGCCGGCGGCGAGTTCCTCTTCGATCATCTCGCTGTAGCCGATCACCGCATTGAGCGGCGTGCGCAACTCATGGCTCATGTTGGCGAGAAAGGCGCTCTTGGCCTGGTTGGCGTGCTCCGCCGCGTCGCGCGCATCGTCGGCCGCCCGGCGGGCGATATCGGCGGCCTTGCGCGCCTCATCCAGTTGCCGACTCTGCTCTTCGATGAAGTGGTTGCGCTCCTCGATCTCGCGGCGAACTTTGATGACACTGCGCACGGCATTGTTCGACTGAATGCCGAAGGTGGTGGTGAAGATGGTCATTCCAGCCAGCGACAGCACCGTGGTCAGCAGGGAAGAATCGCCATGCACGACAAAGCCGGTGCCCATGCCGGCCAGGACCGCGCCGAGCGCGAACCAGAGCGCGCCGGTGAGCGCCGCGCGCGCGCCGCCAGTGCTCAGATGCGCGGCATTGATCGCGGTAAACATCGTCACCGTCGCCAGGATGTCGAAGCCCACCACCGCGGAAAACGTGCCCAGCATCAACGAATCGATCTGCAGGTTGCGCAGTTCGAACCGTTTGGAATCGCCGCTGCATTTGGCGAGCTGATAAGCCAGGTGGGGCCAAAGCAGCGTCCAACTGGCGAGCAGCGCCAAAATCGCGGGGCCGGTGGGATGCTGGACGATCACCGACAGAAGCATCAAGCCGGTGAAGAGGTAGGCGACCGCCCGCACCGGATAATCGATGCCCACCAAGGGGTGCATGTGTTTCGCCGGAGCGCCGCCGCTGTCCCCCAGCGTTTCTCCTTCTTTGGCTTCTTGGCTTGCGCTCATTGCCGGGGCGATAGATATTCTTGATCGTCAGTCTTCAGCAAGTATCACGGACTGCCACCCCTTCGTCAATAGCGGTTGTGCTCGCGCAGCGCTCAATAGCGCAGTGTTCCGTCTTTCGACAACACGCCGATGTCGATGTATTTCGAGCCGGCGCGCGAAGTCTGAGAATAGCCGATGATGAAATCACCCAAATCGTAGTCGCGCAGGCTTTCGAGGGCCTTCATCAGGGCTTGTCCCGAGGCGCCGGATCCGGCGCGCCGCAGCCCTTCGGTAAGCACGCGAGCGGCGATGAATCCTTCCACGGTATTCGGATTGGCGGGCAGGTCCTTGGGGCCGTATTGGGCATAGATGCGCTTGAAGTCGCGGCATACCGGGCGGTAGCAATACGCCGGGTCGGGCATGACTTGAGTGAAGCCAGTGCCGCGCGCGCTCTCCAGGCCGGCGACTTTCACGATATTGGCGTAGTCGTTGACCGAGTAACCCATCACCGGCACGTGTATGCCAGCGGCGCGCAAATCGCGCAGAAAACTGGCGCTCACGCTACCGGCGGTGGCCATGACGATCCCTTCGGGCTGCTTGGCTTTGAGCACATCGATGGCGGCGTTGAGGTCTTTGGCGCCGCGTTCCACTACGGCGCGGATGCTGCTGTCGAGATTGCGTTTCTTGGTCGAAGCATCGAAAGCCGCGAGGCCCGCCTGGCCGAAAGCGTCGTTTTCGTAGAAAACCGCCAGCCGCTTGAAGCCGGTGCGGGCAAACTGGTCGACCATTTTTTCGATTTCGTCGCCGTAACTCGCGCGGATATGAAAGACATAAGCGTTGAAGGGGGTGCGCAAATGGTCGGCGCCGGTGTAGGGCGCGATGAGCGGCGTAGCCGCGTCGGTCAACACGGCGTGTTTCAGGAGTTCTCCGGTGTTGGCGGTGCCCAAGATCCCCAGGAAGGCGGTCGGGCGGTCCTTCTGCAAGGACTCGCGCACCAGGCGCAGGGTTTCTTCCACTTTATACTGGTCGTCGTGGGCGATGAACTTGATCTTGTTTCCCAGAACCCCGCCCTGGGCGTTGACGTGGTCGAACCACGCTTTGGCGCCCGCGTTCATCGCTTTGCCCAAGACCGCGCGCGACGCGGTAAAGTCGGCGACCTGTACCACCACGATTTCTTTGGCGAACGAAGGCGGAACAACCAACGCCGCCGCCAGCCAAAAGAGTCTGAAAAGCTTGCCCCAGCGCTTGCCCATGTCCCGGTTCCTCCGTGAGTTGCCATGACAACATAACACCCAGACCTTAACGGCAGGATTGGGGGAAACCTGCACCCCGGGCGCCTATCCCTTGCCTGGCGCGGCCGTTTGTCAGCCTTTTGCTCATCCGGTATAGTCCGCCCTGCCGAAATGTCCCCCGTCGGGAGAGCGCGGCTCCGTGCCAGGGGCCGCCGCCGAAGGCGTATCACCCGAAAACGCTCAGGCACCAGGACCGCGGGAGACGAGGCGCCGCACCCGCAAGGGCACGCGCCGCCTGCGGCGACTCTGGAGAGCGATGCGCCGCTAGCATCCACCGAAGGGGCACTCCGCGCCACCGCGCGGCAATCTCTCAGGTACCCGGACAGAGGGGTAGTGAATCCTTGGTCACAACCTCTTTCGGTGCCTCCATGAGTAAAGTCACACCTCTGCATGCCGTCCACCTAGCTTCGGGCGCGCGTATGGTCGATTTCGGCGGCTGGGACATGCCGCTGCACTACGGTTCGCAACTCGAGGAGCACCACGCGGTGCGCCGCGAAGCGGGCATGTTCGACGTTTCCCACATGCTGGCGGTGGACCTTGCCGGCCCCGATGCCAAAACCTATTTGCTGCGGCTCCTCGCCAACAGCGTCGAGAAGCTCAAAGATCCGGGCAAGGCGCTCTATTCCTGCATGCTCAATGAGGCTGGCGGGGTGATCGACGACTTGATCGTCTATTACTTTTCACCGGCGCAATATCGCATCGTGGTTAATGCCGGAACGGCCGACAAAGATTTGGCCTGGATGGATACGCAGCGCCAAAGGCAAAACGCCCAGATCACCCTCACTCCGCGCCGCGATCTGGCCATGATCGCCGCGCAAGGCCCCCAGGCGCGCGAGCGGGTGTGGGCGGCACGCCCCGCATGGCGCGCGGCCAGTGAAGCGCTCAAGCCTTTTTTTGCCGCCTTGCTTACGGGCGAGGTGATGCTGGCGCGCACCGGCTACACCGGCGAAGACGGCTTCGAAATCACCCTGCCCGCAAAGGAAGCGGCGACACTGTGGCAAGACCTGGCCGCGGCGGGAGTGAAACCCGCCGGCCTCGGCGCACGCGACACCTTGCGGCTCGAAGCGGGCATGAACCTCTACGGACAGGACATGGACGAAGCCACCAACCCCTATGCCGCGGGCTTGGGCTGGACCATCGATCTTGCCGCCCCCCGCGATTTCGTCGGCCGCAGCGGGCTCGTCGCCGAACCGCCGCAGCACCTGCTGGGCTTGGTGTTGGTGGACCGAGGCGTGCTGCGCGCGCACCAGAAGGTGAGCACTGCCTTGGGCGAAGGCGAAATCACCAGCGGGGGTTTCGGACCCACGCTCAACCAATCGATCGCATTTGCGCGCCTGCCCCGCGGCGCAAAGCCCGGCGACACAGTCAGCGTCACCGTGCGCGACAAGCCGCTCGCGGCGCGAGTCGTCAAACTGCCCTTCGTGCGCCAGGGCAAAATTCTCGTTTGAACCTAGAGGAGCCGAAAATGAACGTTCCAGCCGATTTGAAATACACCAAAAGCCACGAGTGGGCCCGGCGCGAAGCCGATGGCACGATCACCGTGGGCATCACCGACCACGCTCAGGAGCTCCTGGGCGACATGGTCTTCGTCGAATGCCCGGAAGTGGGCCGCAAGTTGAAGCAAGGTGAAGAATGCGCGGTAGTCGAATCGGTGAAAGCCGCTTCCGACGTTTATGCCCCCGTTTCCGGCGAAGTGATCGACCGCAACGCGCTCTTGGAGACCGAACCGGAAAAGATCAACGAAGACGCCTACGACACGTGGATGTTCAAACTGCGCCCCGCCAACCCCGCCGAATACGACGCGCTGCTCGACGCCGCCGCGTACACGGCCATAGCCGACGAGTAAGACGATGAATGAAGTGCAGCAGCGCGCCCGGCCGCGCTGGGATGAACTCGCCGCCGACACTGACTTTCGGGCGCGGCATTTGGGGCCGAGTGCCGAGGATCAAGCCGCTATGCTGGCCACCCTGGGCCTGCCCAGCCGCCGCGCGCTGATCGAAGCCGTGGTGCCGGCGCAGTTGAAGCGCCAGCGCCCCATGGACTTGCCCGAAGGCGCCAGCGAAGAAGCGGCGCTGGCGGCACTGCGCGCCAAGGCTGCCAAAAATCGGGTGCTGAAATCTTTCCTCGGCCAGGGTTACTACGGGACCTTCACGCCCGGCGTGATCCAACGCAACATCGTCGAGAACCCCGCCTGGTACACCGCCTACACGCCTTATCAAGCCGAGATTTCGCAAGGCCGCATGGAAGCGCTGGCGAATTTCCAGACCATGATCGCGGAACTCACCGCCATGGACATCGCCAATGCCTCCATGCTGGATGAAGCCACCGCAGCCGCCGAAGCCATGACCCTGGCCCTTCGCGTGGCCAAAACCAAGAGCAGAGTTTTCTACGTCGCCGACGACGTGCTGCCGCAAACCCGTGAAGTAATCGAAACCCGCGCCGCGCCCTTAGGCATCGAAGTGCGCACTTGCACGGGCGAAGAAGCGCGGGAAAACGAATGTTTCGCGGTGCTCCTGCAATATCCCGGGGTCGATGGCGAGGTGCGCGATTACGCCGCTTTTGCCGCGGACATGAAAGCCAAGAAGACCCTGGTCATCGTCGCTGCCGATCTCTTGGCGCTTTGCTTGCTCAAAGCGCCGGGCGAGTGGGGTGCCGATGTGGTGGTAGGCTCCGCGCAACGCTTCGGCGTGCCCATGGGTTTTGGCGGCCCGCATGCGGGTTACCTCGCGACCCGCGACGAATTCAAGCGTTCCATGCCGGGCCGGCTGATCGGCGTCACCGTCGACGCGCAAGGTGCGCCCGCCTACCGCTTGGCGCTGCAAACCCGCGAGCAGCACATCCGCCGCGAGAAGGCCACTTCCAACATCTGCACCGCGCAAGTGCTGCTGGCGGTGATGGCCAGCATGTATGCCGTCTATCACGGCCCCGACGGCTTGCGGCGCATCGCCCAGCGTGTGCACCGCCTCACCGGCGTGTTGCGCCAGGGCCTCGCGCAATTGGGCTACGCCGCGCTCAATGCGCAGCACTTCGACACCCTGACCCTGGCAACCGGCGCAAAAACCGCTGCCCTGCACGCCCAAGCCGTAAGCGCCGGCATGAACCTCAGGCACATCGACGCCGATCGGCTGGGCATTTCGCTCGACGAAACCACCACTCGCGAGGACATCGAAGCACTCTGGACGGTATTCGCGGGCGACCGCGCCCTGCCCTCCTTCGCCGCCGTCGAAGCGGACGTGAACTGGGGCTTCGCGCCAGCGCTGCAGCGCGATTCGGCCTTCTTGAAGCATCCCAATTTCCACCGCTACCACTCGGAAACCGAGATGCTGCGCTATCTGCGCAGGCTCGCCGACAAGGACATCGCGCTCGACCGCTCGATGATTCCGCTGGGCTCCTGCACCATGAAGCTCAATGCCACCAGCGAAATGGTGCCGGTGACTTGGCCGGAGTTCGCCGCCCTCCATCCTTTCGCGCCGCGCGACCAAGTGCAAGGTTCGCTGGAAATGATCCACGAGTTGGAGCGCTGGCTCGCCACCGCCACCGGCTATGACGCGGTGAGCCTGCAACCCAATGCCGGCTCGCAAGGCGAATATGCGGGCCTGCTGATGATCGAGGCCTATCACCGCGCCCGCGGCGAAGGCCATCGCAAAGTCTGCCTCATTCCCGCTTCCGCGCACGGCACCAACCCGGCCTCGGCGCAGATGGTCGGCATGGAAGTCGTCGTGGTCGCCTGCGACGCGCAGGGCAACGTCGATTTGGAAGACCTGCGCGCCAAGGCCGCGGAACATGCGCGGGACTTGGCCGCGATCATGGTCACCTATCCGTCCACGCATGGCGTGTTCGAGTCGGGCATCCGCGAGCTGTGCGAAATCGTGCACGCGCATGGCGGCCAGGTTTACGTCGATGGCGCCAATCTCAATGCCCTGGTGGGCCTCGCCGCACCCGGCGAATTCGGCGCCGACGTCTCCCACCTCAATTTGCACAAAACCTTCGCCATCCCCCATGGCGGCGGCGGGCCTGGAGTAGGCCCCGTGGCCTGCCGCGCCCACTTGGCGGCTTTTTTGCCCGGGCACCGCGCGGCGCCCGAATTGGCGGGCGAGGCGCGCATCGGCGCGGTATCCGCGGCGCCTTACGGCTCGGCCATGGTGCTGCCGATTTCCTGGATGTACGTGGCCATGCTGGGCCGCGAGGGGCTCACCGCCGCCACCGAAGTGGCCATCCTCAATGCCAATTACGTGGCCAAGCGCTTGGCACCCTACTACCCCGTGCTCTACAGCGGCGAAGGCGGGTTCGTGGCGCATGAGTGCATCCTCGACTTGCGGCCTTTGAAGGATGCCACCGAAGTTTCTGCCGAAGACGTGGCCAAGCGCCTCATGGACTACGGTTTCCACGCGCCGACCATGAGTTTTCCGGTGCCGGGCACGCTGATGGTGGAGCCGACCGAAAGCGAATCCAAGGCTGAACTCGACCGTTTCATCGCCGCCATGATCGCCATTCACACTGAAATCCAGGCGGTGGCGAGCGGACGCTTAGACCGCGCCGACAACCCGCTGAAGAATGCGCCGCACACCGCGGCCATGGTCATGGCAGAGCAGTGGAACCACGCCTACACCCGCGGCGAGGCGGCATTCCCGCTGCCCGAACTGAAAGCGAACAAATATTGGCCGCCGGTGGCGCGCGCCGATAATGTCTACGGCGACCGCAACTTGTTCTGTGCTTGTATCCCGGTCGAAGCCTATCGCTGATCTGCGGCCCCCCGGCAGCGCGGCGCTGCTGGGCCTAGGCGCTTTGCCGCCAAGCGGCGCATAATCCCCGACACGTTAGCGAGGCGGCGCTTCGGTCACCGCCTCGATTGAGCAGGGAGGATGGAAGCCACAAGCTTCCCCGGTTGCGGAGCGCACCCCATGACAGCGGTTGACTATGACGGGCCGGTAGCGATCACCCGGGACATTTTTTGGGTCGGTCGCCACGAGCCTCAACTGAGCTTGCACTGCAATCCGTATCTCCTGCTCGACGACGACGACGCCGTCCTCATCGACTCGGGCTCGATCCCGGATTTCCCGGTGGTCATGCGCAAGATCATCGACGTGGTGAGCCCGCAGGCCGTCGGTTTGATCATCGCCAGCCATCAAGACCCCGATGTGTGCAGCAACCTCGCCGTGGTCGAAGACGTGGTGGAGCGCCCCGACCTGCGAATCGCCGCGCACAGCGCCACCTTGCGCCTCATCCGGCACTTCGGATTGCGCTCGAAGCTTTATGCCGTGGACCGGGAAGCCTGGTGCTGCGCGCTCCCCGGAGGGCGCGTGCTGGAGTTCATCCATACCCCTCATTTGCATTGCGCCGGATCGATCATGACCTTCGATCGGCAGACCGGCACACTTTTTTCGAGCGACCTCTTCGGAGCCAGCGACGAAGACTGGGCACTCTTCACCGGGCAAGACTACCCCCAGGCGATGGAAGGCTGGCATGAACAGATGATGCCCGCCAATCATTTGCTGAAGCGTTGTATGGAGCGCCTGGAAAAACTGCCCATACAGCGCATCTGCCCGCAGCACGGCGGGGTCATCGAAGGCGCGGACGTGCCCAAGGCGATTGCGCACCTGAAGGACCTCCGTGTGGGCCTCGACCTCATGGGAGAGGGCGCTTGACCGAAGACCTCAACGCAACCACGCGGCGTTACGCCGCAGACATCCGCCAGAGCAACCGGGTGCTCCTCGAGAAAGCCTTGCACATGCGCTGTCTCGCCTATCTCTCGAAGGCCAAGGCCGGGCTGTTGACGCAGACCATCGTGGAAGTCAATCGCGCCAAGCGCTCGCTGCAGGAGAGCTACGATCACCTCTCCGATGAACAACGCGTGATCCGCCAGCAGAAGGCGGAACTCGAGGCCATCAACGATGAACTGAGGAGCTTCTCTTACGCCGTTTCACACGACTTGCGCGCACCTCTGAGGGCGATACACGGGTTCGCCGCGCTTCTGGGCGCGGATTACGCCGCAAGCCTCGACGACCGCGGGCGAGATTTCCTGGCGCGCATTCAACTGGCCAGCAATCGCATGTCCGATCTGATCGAGGGCATGCTGGCGCTGGGGCAAATCGCTCGTGCCGAGTTGCATCGACGCCGCGTGGATCTCAGCGCACTGGCGGAAGAAATCTTGCGCGACTTTGGTTCCATCGCGCCGGAGCGAAACGTGAAGATCGATATCGAACCCGGGCTCACCGCCCTCGCCGACCCCAAGCTGGTGCAAAGCGTTTTACAAAACCTTTTGGGCAATGCCTGGAAATACACCGCGCTGAACCCCGAGGCGCAAATCCGTTTCGGACGCGCCGAACACTCCGGCGTCTCGTGTTTCTTCGTCGCCGACAACGGCACCGGTTTCGACTTGCGTTATGCGCAGCGCCTCTACTCGCCTTTCTTCCGCATGCACGACGCCAGCAAGTTCCCAGGTGTCGGCATTGGACTGGCGACCGTGAAACGCATCATCGACCGGCATGATGGCGCAATCTGGGTCGAATCCGAATTAGGGATGGGCGCGACTTTCTACTTCACTTTGGGCGAAGCGCTGCACTGAACCTGGAAACAACGGGGGTTTCCAGGCCCAGTGAAAGATCGCGACCTATTGCGCCTCGCGCAAAGTGGGTTCGACTTCCATCGCCTCCCGCACCAGATTGCCCACGCGGCGTGCTTCACCCGCGTCGGGATAGGGCCCCATTTGCACCTTGAACAAGCCTTGGCTTGGCGCAATATGGGCATTCTCGCCCAACCAGACCACGTGCGATTGCACGTGTTTCAGAAAGATTTCGGCATTGGCGAAATTGCCGAAGGCCCCCAATTGCAGGTAGTACCCGGCGCGCTCTTCGGCGACGGGAAGGACTGAGGGTGGCGTGGCCGCAAGCGGCGGCGCAACGGGTCCCGCTGGCGGCAAACGCGGCGTCGCCGCAGCCACGGCGGTCAGCTCCGCGGTTTCACCGGGAAGAATCGCCTCCACCAGCACTTCGCCGCTGCCCTTCTGGGCAATGCCCAGTTTGTGCGCCGCGACGTAGGACAGGTCGATGACGCGCCCGGCGTGAAAAGGCCCCCTATCGTTGACTCGGACCACCACGCTGCGGCCCGTGGCGACCTGAGTCACTCGGGCATAACTGGGCAAGGGCAAGGTGGGATGCGCCGCACTCATGGCGTACATGTCGTAGGTTTCGCCTATGGATGTCTTTTGCCCATGGAACTGTCGTCCGTACCAGGAAGCGATGCCTCGTTCTTGGTAAGGCCGGTGTGCGACCGCCGGCACGTATTCCCGGCCAAACACGGTATAGGGCCGATTGGCAAAACGATGCAAGGGTTCGTAACGCGGCTGGGCATCGGGGATGGCGTCGAGGTTTGCCGGCGGGTTCGCGCCCGGGCCGTCGTTCTGATAATAGCCGCCGCGCGGCGTCCCGCTTGGCGCGGGAGCTGTCCCTCGATCTCTCGGCGCCGGAGCGGCACAGGCAGTTAATAGAAGAGCGGCCAGCAGAATGGCGCGGCGCATCAGGATTTCACCAGTTTGCGGTGCGTGTGCACGCTCATCAAAATGCCGATGCCCAGGAATAGGGTCACCAAGGCGGTGCCGCCGTAACTCACCAAAGGCAGGGGAACACCGACCACGGGAAGGATGCCGCTCACCATGCCCATGTTGACAAAGGCGTAGGTGAAGAACATCAGGCTGATTGCGCCGGCCAAAAGGCGCCCGAATAGAGTCGACGCGTTGGCGGTGATGAACAGTCCGCGCAGAATCAGCAAGGCGTAGAGCAGAAGCAGCACCACATTGCCCAAGAGACCAAATTCCTCGGCGTAAACGGCAAAGATGAAATCCGTATGCCGCTCGGGAAGAAAATCGAGGTGCGCCTGCGTGCCTTGCATCCATCCCTTGCCCAGTACCCCGCCGGACCCGATGGCGATGCTCGACTGGATGATGTGGTAACCCGCGCCCAGCGGGTCGCGCATGGGGTCGAACAAGGTCAAGATGCGCTCGCGCTGATAATCGTGCAGCAGAGGCCAGAGCAAAGGCAAAGAAGCGCCTACGCCTGCCGCGAGCGCGGCGATGATCTTCCAGGACAAGCCTGCGAGATAAAGCACATACGCCCCGGCAGCCGCGATCAGCAGAGCGGTGCCCAGATCGGGCTGCCGGGCGATGAGCAGCATGGGCAGCCCGATCAGCATGGCGGCAACGGCAAAATCGCGCAAGCGCAGGCTCGCTTCGTGTTTCTCGAAATACCAGGCAAGCATCAGCGGCAGGGCAATTTTCATCAGCTCCGATGGCTGGATGCGGGTGACCCCGATGTGCAGCCAGCGGCGCGCGCCGTTGACGACGTCACCGAAAAGCGCAACGCCGATCAGCAAGGCCAGCCCGGCGAGGTAAAGCGGCACGGCGAAGCGCTTGAGGGTTTGCGGCGACAGCTTGGCGACACCCCACATGGCGCTCAGCGCCACGCCGAGGTTCACGAGCTGGGCCAGAAAGCGCGAGAAATTCTGGTCGGTGGCGCTATAAAGCACGCCCAGCCCCAAACCCGCGATGCACAGCGCAATGCCCAGCAGAAAGCCGTCGACATTCCTCGAGGCGATTTGCCACAAGCGCTCAATCATGCCCGGCCTCTTTGGCTGCAGAAGCGACCAAGGGGGCGCTCGCCTTACCCAGGAGGTAATAGTCGAAGACCGCTCGCGCCACCGGCGCGGCGTGCTGGGCTCCGAAGCCGGCATTTTCGACCAGCACGGCCAGCGCGATTTTGGGTTTCTCCGCCGGCGCATAGGCGATGAACCAGGCGTGATCGCGAAAGCGCTCCTCGACCTTGCTGGCGTCGTAAGGGCCCTCTTTCATCGCCACCACCTGCGCCGTGCCGGTCTTGCCTCCGCTGGCGTAACCGGCGCCGGCAAAAGCGCGCGCTCCGGTGCCTTCCTTGTTGACGCCGACCAGCGCGCGCTTGACCACCTGGAGGTTTGCCTCCTTGAGCGCCACGGCGTGTGTGGGAGCCGGCGACACCCGGCGCATTTCGCCGCTGCGTATGTTCTCGATCGCTTTCACCAAATGAGGACGAAAGGCGACACCGTCATTGGCCAGAATGGCGGTTGCGGTGGCGAGCTGCAGCGGGGTGAAGGTGTTGTACCCCTGGCCGATGGCAGCGGAAACGCTATCTCCTGCCTGCCATTTTGGATCTCGCTTGAAACGCTGGCGCTTCCACTCGCGCGAAGGGAGCACGCCGGGAAGTTCGCCTTCGATGTCGATGCCGGTGAGCTTGCCAAAACTGAACCAGCTCATGAAGGCGTGGATGTCGTCGACCTCCGATTCGGATCCGAGTTTGTAGTAATAGGTGTCACACGAATGGACGATGGACGTGTACATGTCCACCCATCCGTGCCCGCCCTTTTTGTCGTCGCGCCAAGTGTGGTTGCCCAGCGTGAAATATCCGGGATCGGAAATGCCTTGGACGGGCGTGCGCTTTCCGGCTTCCAGAGCCCAGAGCGCCATGAAAGGCTTGAAGGTCGAGCCCGGCGGATAAGCTCCGCGCATTGGCCGGTTCAAAAGCGGCTTGTCGGGCGAGGTGTTGAGCGCCTCCCAGTTCTGCGCGTCTATGCCTTCGACGAACAAATTGGGGTCGTACCCCGGTTTGCTGACGAACGCAAGAATGTCGCCGCTGCCGGGCTCGATGGCGACCAGAGCGCCCCGCCGCTCCCCGAAAAGGTCTTCGGCATATTTTTGCAGCTTGATGTCGAGCGAAAGCTTCAAGTTATTGCCCGAAGTCGGCGCGGTGCGCGAAAGGGTTCGCACCGCGCGCCCCCCGGCGTCGATCTCCACCTCTTCGACCCCGGTTTGACCGTGCAACTCGTGCTCATAGGAGAGCTCTATGCCCACCTTGCCGATGTAGTCCGTGCCTTTGTAATTGGCGGTCTCGTTGGCGAGGGCGATACGTTCCAGATCCCTTTCATTGACTCGGCCGATGTAACCCAGCACATGCGAGGCGACTTCGCCGAAAGGGTATTGGCGAAAGAGGCGCGCCTTGATTTCCACGCCTGGAAAACGAAAGCGGTTGGCGGCGAAGCGCGCCACCTCTTCGTCGGTGAGACGAGTGCGTATCGGCAAGCTCTCGAAGTTCTTGGACTCCTCCAAGAGCTTCCGGAACCGCTTGCGGTCGCGCGCAGTGATTTCGACGACCAGCGCCAGATCATCGAGAGTGGCCTCGAGGTTCTTCACCTTGGACGGCGTAATTTCGATGGTGTAAGCGGAATAGTTGCTGGCCAAAACGATGCCGTTCCGGTCGGTAATGATGCCCCGGTTAGGCACCACGGGCACGATGGAGATGCGGTTGCTCTCCGCCAGAGTGCGAAACTCCTCGTGTTTCACCACTTGCAAGAAGACGAAGCGCGCCAGCAAACCAAAAAAGGCGATGAGCACCAGCACCGCCGCCACCAGCAGACGGCGGCGGAAGAGAAAGAGCTCACGCTCAGGATTTTTGATTTCGGTTTTTTTCACGGCAGCTTCCCCAAGCTTTTGCCGTCCTTCAGAACTCCCCGGGAGACCGGGGCGGTCGCTGCGGAAGTTGATAGAACACCGAGATCACCGGCCAGAGCAAAGCGCCGCTGGCGGCCGGAAGAAAATAGGTCCAGGAGACTCCGCTGGCACCGCCCATCAAGCGAACGATCAGGACCAAGCCGCTGCAAACCGCAAGCAGCACGGCCACATGGGCGGCCTGGTGCCATAGCGGAAAGCGCAACACGCGACGATGGAAAAACTCGGCAGCAAAGGCCAAGGCAGAGTAGGCGAGCGCATGCTGTCCGAAAAGTGTGCCGTCGCCCACATCCATCACCAGCCCAAACATCCAGGCCAAACCCACGCCCATGAGGCGGGGTTGCTGTATGCACCAATAGAGGAGCGAGAGCGCCAGAAAGTCCGGCCGCAAAGCGAGCCACACGCCCCCCGCCGGAAGCAGGTTCAGAATCAGCGACCCGATCAAGGTGGCAATCACAAACCACACTCGGACCGGAAGCAGGATTTCTTCGGGACGCGCGGGCGAAAAACGCGGCAGACCAGGCATCATCGCCTCCGGGTGCGCGCGCCTTTGCGGCGCGTTTCGGCTTCGGGTTCCACTTCGGGACGCTCGGGAAGCGCCGCCGGAGGAGCCAGCACTAGAAGGTGCCGGCTCTTCTCCACGCCCGCGGAGGGATGGCAGACGATGCGCGCGAACATCAGGCCTGTTTCCCGCTCGACGCTTGCCACGGTCGCGACCGCAAGATCCGGCGGATAAACGCCGTCGATGCCCGAAGTCACCAGCACGTCCCCGGGTTGAATATCGGCATTGGCGGCCGTGAACCGCAGTTCAGGCAGGCGCCCGGCCCCCGCACCATAAAGCACCGAACGCAATCCGCTGCGGCGCACGCGCACCGGCACGGCATGATCTTTGTCGGTGAGCAAGGTGACCTCGGCCTGGCCTGAAAAACTTCGGGTAACCTGACCGACCACGCCGGTTTCATCGATGACCGCTTGGCCGGGCTTCACCTCGAACGAGGCAGGAAACCCGATCACCAGCTTCTGGCGGAATGGATCGCGCCCGCCATAAAGCACCTCTGCCGCGACGCTGGTGCCGCCATATCGTTCGCGCACTTGCAAGAGGGCTCGCAGACGCCCATTTTCTCGGACCAGATCCTCATAGGCTTGCACCGCTTTGGCTTGGGCCAGCAATTGGCCCTGCAAGCTTTGGTTTTCCTCTTGCAGGGTGCGCTGGGAAGCAAAGTAGTTCCCTACCCTGGCCATCGCCTCGCCGGGCCAGCTTGCCACGGCTTGCAAAGGCGTGAGGACCAAGGCGATGCTCTGGCGCATGGTCTCGAGGTAGGACCAGCGGCTGTCAGCCACCAGAAGCGCCAGGGACAAGAGGCTGAAAAACGCCAAGCGCGCCAGGGGGCTAGGCCCGCGGCGGAAAAATGGAGGCGGCTCGTGAGCGTAGGCGGGCACGTCGCTCCGATCAGTGCTGGCTGGAAAACGCGCCCCGCAACAAGCTTAGTCCGTGGCAAATATGGTGGAGAGTTTCTCCATGTTCTCCAACGCCTTGCCGCAGCCACGCACGACGCAGGTGAGCGGATCGTCGGCGACGATCACCGGCAGGCCGGTCTCCTCCTGCAAAAGGCGATCGAGGTCGCGCAACAAGGCGCCGCCGCCGGTGAGCACCATGCCTTTTTCGGCAATGTCGGCGCCCAACTCGGGAGGGGTGCGCTCCAGCGCCGACTTCACGGCGCTGACGATGCTATTGAGCGGATCAGTGAGCGCTTCCAATATCTCGTTGGAAGAGACGGTGAAGCTGCGGGGAATGCCTTCGGCGAGATTGCGGCCCTTTACTTCCATTTCGCGCACTTCCGAACCGGGGAAAGCCGAACCGATGGTCTTCTTGATTTGTTCGGCCGTAGTTTCGCCGATCAGCATGCCGTAATTGCGACGGATGTAGTTGATGATCGCCTCGTCGAATTTGTCGCCGCCCACGCGCACCGAGCCCGAATAAACCATCCCCCCGAGCGAAATGACCCCGACTTCGGTCGTGCCGCCGCCGATATCCACGACCATGGAGCCGGTGGCTTCGGAAATCGGCAAGTCGGCGCCGATGGCCGCGGCCATGGGCTCTTCGATGAGATAAACCTTGGAGGCGCCCGCTCCCAGGGCGGACTCGCGTATTGCGCGCCGCTCCACCTGAGTCGACCCGCAAGGCACGCAGATGATGATGCGGGGGGACGGCGAGAAAAGTTTGGAATCGAGCACCTTTTTGATGAACTGCTTCAACATCTGCTCGGTGACGGTGAAGTCGGCGATCACGCCGTCTTTCATTGGCCGGATGGCGGTGATGTTGCCCGGCGTGCGGCCCAGCATCTGCTTGGCGGCGGTGCCCACCTCCTGGATGACGCGCTTGCCGTTGGGGCCGCCTTCTTGACGGATCGAGACCACTGAGGGCTCGTCCAGCACGATGCCCTTGCCACGCACGTAGATCAGCGTGTTGGCGGTGCCTAGATCGATGGCCAAATCGTTGGAGAAATAACCTTTGAGAAAACCGAACATATGCGCTTTCGATGGAGAGGGCCGCGAACCTTAAGTTGGCGCGGCCGGCCCGGCCGGGGCCGATGAACAAGATTGGCCGATATGATACTCTATTGCGCTTCCCCAGATAAGCGCCACCTCGCTACAGACCATGGAACTATCGCTCGCCGACGTGCAAAAAATCGCCCATCTGGCACGAATTTGCGTGACACCGGCCGAAACCGAGCAAGTTCGGGTCAAACTGACCGGGATTTTTGCCTTGATCGAAGAGATGCAGGCCGTGAACACGCAAGGTGTGGCGCCGATGGCGCATGCCCAAGATGTCACGCTGTCGCTGCGCGACGACAAGGTCACCGAGGTCGATCGCCATCAGAAGTTCCAATCTATCGCGCCGCAAGTCGAAAACGGGCTCTACCTCGTGCCCAAAGTGATCGAATAGGCCGCGCGTCTTTGCCAGGACTCGCATGCACCACCATACTCTCGCCGAGCTATCGCGCCTCCTGCGCGAACGCAAAGTTTCCAGCCTGGAGCTGACCCGGCATTTCCTGGCACGAGCCCAGTCCCACAATCCGCGGCTCAATGCCTTCATCACCCTGAACGAGGACAAAACTCTCGCCCAGGCACGTGCCGCCGACGAGCGCCTGGCCCAAGGCCGGGCTGAGGCCCTCACCGGCGTCCCCGTGGCGCACAAAGACATTTTCCTCGCCGACGGCTGGCGCACCACCTGCGGCTCGCGCATGCTGGAGAACTTCGTCGCGCCTTACGATGCGGGAGTGATCGAGCGTTTCGATCGGGCCGGCGCGGTGAATCTGGGCAAAACCAACATGGACGAGTTCGCCATGGGCTCGTCGAACGAAACCTCCTATTTCGGCCCGGTGAAAAACCCCTGGGACGAAGCGCGGGTGCCGGGCGGCAGTTCCGGCGGTTCGGCCGTCGCCGTCGCGGCACGCTTGACTCCCGGCGCCACCGGCACCGACACCGGGGGTTCCATCCGCCAGCCGGCGGCACTCACCGGCATTTGCGGCTTGAAGCCCACTTATGGCGTCTGCTCGCGCTGGGGCATGATCGCATTTGCCTCCAGCCTCGACCAGGCCGGGCCGCTGGCGCGCACCGCCGAAGATTGCGCCCTGCTCTTGAACACCATGGCCGGCCACGACACCCGCGATTCCACCAGCGTCGATCGTCCGCCCGAAGACTACACCCGCGATCTCGAGCAACCGCTCGCCGGCCTGCGCATCGGCCTGCCCAAGGAGTACTTCGGCGATGGCCTCTCTTCCGACGTGGCCCGCGCCGTGGAAGACGCCATCGCTGCGCTCAAGCGCCAAGGCGCCATTCCAGTGGAAATTTCGCTGCCCAACGTGAAACTCTCGGTGCCGGTGTATTACGTCATCGCCCCCGCGGAGGCTTCATCCAACCTCTCGCGTTTCGACGGCGTGCGTTACGGACATCGCGCCACCGAATACCGCGACCTCAAGGACATGTACAACCAGAGCCGCGCGGAAGGCTTCGGCGCCGAAGTGAAACGCCGCATTCTTATCGGCACCTATGTGCTCTCGCACGGCTATTACGACGCCTATTACCTGCAGGCTCTGAAGGTGCGTCGCCTCATCGCCGAAGACCACGTCCGCGCTTTCCGCGAGGTGGATGTGATTCTGGGCGCCACCGCGCCTTCCACCGCCTTTCATTTGGGTGACAAAACCGACGACCCGGTGCAAATGTATTTGAACGACATTTTCACCATCGCCGCGCCTTTGGCCGGCCTGCCGGCGATGTCCATTCCCTGCGGCTTTGGCGAGGGCAAACTGCCGGTGGGCTTGCACTTGGTGGGTAACTATTTTGCGGAAGCCAAGCTCCTGAATGTCGCGCACCAATACCAGCGCGCCACTGATTGGCACACCCGCGCGCCGGAGGGTTTCTAGCATGAACTGGGAAGTCGTCGTCGGCATCGAAACCCATGCCCAGCTTTCGACTCAATCCAAGATTTTTTCCGGGGCCAGCACTGCTTTTGGCGCCGCGCCCAATACCCAGGCGTCGGCCATCTGTCTCGCCTTGCCCGGGGTGCTGCCGACCTTGAATCGCGGCGCGGTCGAGCGCGCCATCCGTTTTGGTTTGGCCGTCGGCGCGCAAATTTCGCCGCGTTCGGTGTTCGCGCGCAAGAATTATTTCTACCCCGATCTTCCCAAGGGCTACCAGATCAGTCAATACGAGCTGCCCATCGTGGTCGGGGGCACCATCGTCATCGTCACGCCGGAGGGCGAAAAGAGCATACGCTTGACTCGCGCCCATCTCGAAGAAGACGCCGGCAAATCCTTGCACGAGGATTTTCACGGCATGTCCGGGATCGATTTGAATCGAGCCGGAACGCCCCTGCTGGAAATCGTCTCCGAACCCGACTTGCGCGGCGCGCAGGAAGCCGTTTCCTACGCCAAAACTTTGCACGCCTTGGTGCGCTGGATCGGCATCTGCGACGGCAACATGCAGGAAGGCTCTTTTCGCTGCGACGCTAACGTGTCGGTGCGGCGCCCAGGTGAAACCGCTTATGGCACCCGCTGCGAAATCAAGAACCTCAACTCTTTCCGGTTTCTCGAAAAGGCGATCGAATACGAGGCCCGGCGCCAGATCGAACTGATACAAGACGGCGGCAAAGTAGTGCAGGAAACGCGCCTCTTTGATCCCGACAAGAACGAGACGCGCTCCATGCGCTCCAAAGAAGACGCGCAGGACTACCGCTATTTCCCCGATCCCGATCTGCCTCCCCTGGCCGTGGACGAAGCCTGGATCGCGCGCGTCAGAGGCGAATTACCCGAGTTGCCGGCGGCCAAGAAGGCGCGCTTCATGAGCCAATACGGCCTGACCGCCTACGATGCGCACACGCTCACCGCCAGCCGTGAAATCGCCGACTACTTCGAGGCCACTGCCGCGGCTCTCGGCCAAGACGCGAAGCTTGCCGCCAACTGGGTGATGGGCGAACTCTCGGCGGCACTGAACCGCCATGAGATCGACATTCCCGCCTCGCCCATCGCGCCAGCGCAGCTGGCGAAGCTCCTGGCGCGCATACTGGACAACACCATCTCGGGCAAAATCGCCAAAGACGTCTTCGAGGCGATTTGGTCCGGCGAGCAAGGAGGCGATGCCGATGCCATCATTTCGGCACGCGGCTTGAAGCAGATCTCCGACAGCGGCGCCATCGAAGCCATCGTCGATGAAGTGCTTAAGGCCAACGCCAAATCGGTGGAGGAATTCCGCGCCGGCAAAGAGAAGGCCTTCAACGCCCTGGTCGGGCAGGTGATGAAAGCGTCGCGCGGCCAAGCCAACCCGGCGCAGGTGAACGAGATTCTGAAGAAGAAACTGGGCTAGGCGACGCGCAGGTCGCGGCGTTTAGCCCCTTAGCTCGCCACTGCCCAGCACCACCCACTTCTGGCTGGTGAGGCCTTCGAGGCCCACCGGTCCGCGGGCGTGGATCTTGTCGGTGGAGATGCCGATTTCGGCGCCCAAGCCGTATTCGAAACCATCGGCAAAACGTGTCGAGGCGTTGACCATCACCGAGGCAGAATCCACTTCACGCAAAAATTGCCGCGCCCGCGCGTAATCTCGGGTGACGATGCTGTCGGTGTGGTGCGAGCCAAAGGCGTTGATGTGCGCAATCGCTTCTTCCACGCCGGGCACCGTGCTGATGGCCACGATGGGGGCCAGGAACTCGGTGCGAAAATCCTCTTCCTTCGCCGCGATCACCTTGGGGATGTTGGCCGCTCCAAGAATGATCTTGGATTCGGGACAACAGCGCATCTCTACGCCCTTCCTGGCATAAACCTCGCCCAGGTGCGGCAGGAAAAGTCCGGCGATGCCTTGCGCCACCAGCAGCGATTCCATGGTATTGCAGGTGCCATAACGCTGAGTCTTGGCGTTGTCGCAGATCGCCACCGCCATCTCGAGATCGGCGCGATCGTCGACATACACGTGGCAGATGCCGTCGAGATGTTTGATCACCGGCACCGTCGCTTCTCGCGAAATGCGTTCGATCAGGCCTTTGCCGCCGCGGGGCACGATCACGTCCACATACTCCGGCATGCTGATGAGGGCGCCCACGGCAGCGCGGTCGGGTGTTTCCACCACTTGCACCCCCGCTTCGGGCAAGCCGGCGGCGCCAAGGCCTTCGCGCACGCAGGCGGCAATCGCCTGATTGCAGTGCAGCGCTTCCGAGCCGCCGCGCAGAATCGCCGCGTTGCCCGCTTTGAGGCAGAGCGCCGCGGCGTCCGCGGTAACGTTGGGCCGGGCTTCATAGACGATGCCGATCACGCCCAGCGGCACGCGCATCTTGCCCACTTGAATTCCGGTAGGCCGGAATTTCAGATCCGTGATTTCCCCCACCGGGTCGGGCAGAGCCGCCACTTGCCGCAGGCCTTCGGCCATGGCGGCAACCCCTTTGGCGCTCAAGCTCAAACGATCGAGCATGGCGGCATCGAGCCCGGCGGCTTTGGCGGCGGCAAGATCGGCCGCATTGGCAGCGAGAAGCTGGCCGGCATCGCGCTCTATCGCCAAGGCCATGGCAAGGAGCGCCGAGTTCTTCTGGCGCGTGTCGGCGCGCGCCAGCTCAGCCGCTGCGGCGCGTGCCCGGCGGCCTAGCTCTTGCATGTATTCGAACACGCCTTGGGTGCTGGATGCATTCATCCAATGCTCCTCAAGGCCACTGCAGCGTGCGCACGCCGTCGGCGCCGGCGAGCAGCAGCAGGTCGGCGCAGCGCCTGGCAAAGAGGCCGTTCTCGACGATGCCGACGATGTGGTTCAACTGCCCCTCCAGTTCCACCGGATTGATGATTTCCAGCCCAAACACGTCCAAGATCAGGTTGCCGTTATCGGTGGTGAAGCCCTCGCGCAATTGCGGCCGGCCGCCCAGCTTCACCAGCTGCCGGGCAACGTGGCTTCTGGCCATGGGGATTACCTCCACCGGCAGCGGGAAACTGCCCAGCACATCGACGAGTTTGCTGGCGTCGACGATACAGACGAATTTTTTCGCCACCGCCGCGACGATTTTCTCGCGCGTCAAAGCGCCGCCGCCCCCTTTGATGAGCATGAGATGACGGGTCGCTTCGTCGGCGCCGTCAATATACACCGGCAATTCGTTGACGCCGTTCAAGTCGAGCACGGCAATGCCGTGGCGCTTCAGGCGCTCGGTGCTGGCCAGCGAACTCGACACCGCGCCGGCGATGCGGCCTTTGATCTTGGCCAATTCGTCGATGAAGAAGTTCACCGTGGAGCCGGTGCCTACCCCCACCACCGCGTCCTCCACGACATATTTGATGGCCTCGCGGGCAACCGCCTGTTTCAGTTCGTCCTGACTCATGAGGGACTAAGCCTTTTTAAGGTTACGCTCGATCGCACATTGCTCGCGGGCCGCACGCCGGGCTCGCGCCGTCGTTCACCGGTTCTCAGCGGTCCAGCGCCAATCGGGCCGCCAAGCCGAGAAACAAAGTGCCGGTGGCGCGTTTCAGCCAAACGCCCAGCTTCTCGCTGCGGCGCATCCTCGCCGTGACTCGATCGGCCGCCAACACTACCACCGTAATCCAGGCCAAGCCGATGCCGACGAAGCTCAGGCCCAGCACGGCAAAGGGCAGCGGGCCCTGCGCCTCGGGGGTGACGAACTGCGGCAGAAAAGAAATGAAAAACAAGCCGACCTTGGGATTGAGCACATTGGTGACGAATCCTTGGCGGAAGATTCTCCCGCTATCCACCGGACCTGCGGTGGAAATCTCTTCGGCCGGTGCCGCGGCATAACGCAGCAGTTCGATTCCCAGCCAAGCCAGGTAGGCCGCCCCCAGCCATTTCACCACCTGGAAGGCGAGGGGAGAGCTTGCGAGCAGGGCCGAAAGGCCCAGCGCCGAGAAAACGATATGCACCAAGCAGCCGGCGCCGATGCCCGCCACCGACCACAATCCCGCTTTGCGCCCTCCGGCCAGGGTGCGGCCCAGCGCGTAGAGGGTGTCCGGCCCGGGTATGACCGCCAAGGTCAGCGCCGCCAGCAGAAATACCGGGTAATTCTGTAGTCCTTCTAACATCATCTGACCCTCAGCAAGAAGCGACATTGTATTCGGCCCAGCGAGGCACCGAAAGCGTGATTCCCGCTGTTGCGCTGCGGGCGCGCAAAGCCGACTGACAAGTTTGCTTCCGGTTTGGCAAGCTGCTTTGCATGCAAACCGCCGACCTCCAGCATTTTCGAATATTAATCATAGACTTGCCTTGCCTGCGGTAATGGTATGGTTCTTGAGATGTTACGCTTCGCGTTACAGTTTTCGAGTATGGATACTTTGAGCCCGCTCCACCCGGAGCCCCTCCCCGATCCCACACCGTCCGGCCCCCCGCTGGGGCGGCCTGCACTCAACCGAATCGGCGATCCGCTCAGCCGCCTGCTAGGCGCCTGGATCGAGCGCAGCCCGGGCGTTTCGACACCGCCGCTGCCGCTGCAAGTCCCGCGAGAACTCGACGCCGTGCGAGCCAAATGGTTTGCGCGCCCGCAAGTGTCGATTCGAGTGGACCGCGGCGGAGGCCGGAGAGAAATCCTGGCCGCGAGCCTGCCCGGGCTTTGGCTGGTGCAAAGCCTCGATTCCCAAGGGCGGGTGGCCGCCGCAGATCTGGAACTCGGACTTTGCCCGCCCGAGGTGAGTTCGGTCGCTGCCGCGGCGAGCTCGCCGCTTTCAGCCCTGGGCGCCGCACCCACCAGGGGCATTTCCGCGATCTGGCAAGCCCTTCGTCTGGCGCTGTGCCGTTCGCCAGGCAAATCGCCATCGCTGGTCCTCAATCTGACGCAGTCCGGACTCGACGCGGCCGATCATGCCGCGCTATTGACCAACATCGGACAAGGCCCGGTCTGCGCCACGCTGAACGGACTGCATCGCACTCACGCACAAAGCACCCGTGTGCAGCATGTCTGGCGGGTTCGCTACGAAAACCTGGCAGGCACCCTCCTGCTCGATACCCTAGAGGTCGGCGCGCTGCCGGAATGCCTTGCGCTCGATCGCGACGAGATCGCGTCTTGTCTGACGCGACTACGCCAATGGGCCGAGGAGCGCAACCCGACATGAATCTCGAAGGCCGCTTGCGGCTGTCGCTCCAAGTGACGGCCGGGCAGATCGTCGGTGCTCGCATCGCGTCCGAGCGCCCGGTGTTTGCCGGGCGCATCTTGGAAGGTCGCCGCCCCGCCGTGGCGCTGGCCACCATCGCTTTGCTCTTCAGCCTCTGCGGCAAGGCTCAGACCGTGGCCCTGGCCGAGGCCATCGAAGCGGCCAGCACCAAAGAAGCCAGCACCGAGCTGCGTTGCCAAAGACAACTCATGGTGGTGAGCGAGGCGGCACGCGAACACCTGTGGCGATTCGCCATGGATTTGCCCCAATGCCTCGGCCTAGCTCCCCAGACCAAAACGCTGGTCGCCTTGCGCAAAGTCTTCGATCCGGTGGCAGTCGCCGGGGGCAACCGGGAGGGCTGGTGGGATGTGCCGCTCAACGGTGCCCGCGAAGCGGCTTGGCATCAGCTCGCCGAGGACTTGGATGCTTTGCTCGTGGAGTGTGTGTTTGGCGAGACTCCGGTGCGTTGGCTCGATCGGCAAGACCGCCAAGCCCTCGAGGAGTGGATCGCCGCCTCGCCCACGCCGCCGGCGCAAGCTTTCGGCCTGGCGGCAAAGCGGGACTTCGGCGATTGCCGCTTGCCTTGCCTCACGATCCGGGATGCGGAAACACTTTGGCCGAAAATCGAGGAGAACTCCCGATTTGCCAAGTGTCCCGCACTCGACGGCAGGCCCGCCGAAACCGGCGCCCTGGCACGCTGCGCCGAGCAGCCGCAGCTCGTGAGCTGGCTTGGCCAAAGAGGACGCGGCCCTGCGGCGAGGCTGCTGGCGCGACTGATCGAGTTGGCGCGCGCCCCGGCGCAGATTCGCCAACTCGCCGCCGGCCGCGCCGAGGCCAGCATCGTTCGCGCCTTTCAGCTGCCAAACGGCGGCGCTGCCGCGGTCGAAACCGCGCGGGGGCTTTTGCTCCATTCGGTGCGCCTCGCCGAAGGCGAAATCACCTCGATCACCATCGTTGCGCCGACGGAATGGAACTTCCACCCCGAAGGTGCCTGGGTGCAGGGCTTGATCGGCACATCGGCAGAAACTCCCGCAGCGGCCCGAAGCCGCGCCGCTTTGCTGGCGCATGCCCTCGACCCCTGCGTGGCCTGGGAAATCGAGGTGGAGCATGCATGAGATGTCTTTGGCCGAAGGCATATTACAGGTGATCGAAGACCACGCGGCGCGCGACCGATTCCACAAGGTGACCCAGGTGCGCCTCGAAATCGGCCGGCTTTCAGGAGTCGAACCCGAGGCGCTGCGCTTTTGCTTCGATGCCGTTACCCGTGGCAGCATAGCCGAAGGGGCGGCGCTGGAGATTTTGCCGGTCGCCGGTCAGGCTTGGTGTTTCTCCTGCGGCAAGGCCGTGGCGATCACCGAAGAACTGCCGCAATGCCCGGACTGCGGCAGCGCAAAACTCACGGTGCAAAGCGGCAACGAAATGCGCATCAAGGACCTTTTGGTCGACTGAACTTTGGCGAGGAAAACATCATGTGCACGGTATGCGGCTGCGGAACCGGTGAAACCAAGATCGAAGGTGAACACGCGCACCTGGCGGAAGACGGCACGGTGTACACCCATGTGCATGACCCGAGCGCGGCTCACGACCACGCCAAAGCTCCAGTCGTGGGCCGCTTTCACACGCACGCCCACCGCCATGCCGAAGGCAGCGAGCACACCCACGCGCATGTCCACCACGGCGAACATGCGCATGCGCATCCGGAAGGAGATGCGAATCTCTTGCATTATGGCCAAGGCCCCGCCGCGGCGCATGCGCCCGGTTTGAGCCAAAGCCGCATGGTGCAGATCGAAACCGACATCCTCGCCAAAAACAACGCTCTGGCCGATGCCAATCGCCAGCACTTCGGGGCGCATGGCGTGTTTGCCGTCAACCTCGTCTCGAGCCCCGGCTCGGGCAAAACCACGCTGCTGGTGAAGACGCTGCAACTGCTGAAGAATGAGCTGCCTGCAGCCGTCATCGAAGGGGACCAACAAACCAGCGTCGATGCCGAACGCATCCGCGCCACCGGCGTGCCGGCGATCCAAGTCAACACCGGCAAGGGCTGCCACCTCGACGCATCCATGGTGGGCCAAGCCTTCGAACGCTTACCCTTGGCCGAGGGCGGCCTGCTCTTGATCGAAAACGTGGGCAATCTCGTCTGCCCGGCCGAATTCGACCTGGGCGAAGCGCACAAAGTGGTCATCCTTTCCGTGACCGAAGGCGAAGACAAGCCGCTTAAGTATCCCAATATGTTCCGTGCCGCGGATTTGATGATCGTCACCAAAATCGACCTCCTGCCCCATTTGCAATTCGACCTTGCGGCCTGCCTGGCCAACGCCAGGCGGGTGAATCCGCGCATTCAGATCTTGCGGCTCTCCTCGGTCAGCGGAGAAGGTATGACCGCCTGGCTCGATTGGCTCAAAGCCGGCGCCGGCCTTGCGCGGTCGGGTGCGACAGCTCACTCGCATTGACCCGAATATGGCCCTGCCTGCCCTGGCAATCGACTTCCAAACCCGGCACTGGCTTGTGCGTGGCCGAGTGCAGGGGGTTGGCTTTCGCCCTTTCGTTTATCGCCTGGCAAACGAACTCGCGCTTGGGGGCTGGGTGCGCAACACGCCCGAAGGCGTGGAGATTGCGGCCGGCGGCGATGGCCTCTCGCTCGATTTGTTCGCGCTACGCCTGCGCTCCGACGCACCCTCGAGCGCACGCATCGAGACGATCGAAACCTTGGCCGGGTCGACCGGATCCATCAAGGGCGGCTTCACCATTTTGAGTAGCGCTTTGGGCAAAGCACAAACTGAAATTGGTCCCGATTTGGCCACTTGCCCGGACTGCCTCGACGAGCTCTTCGACCCGCACAATCGCCGCTATCGCCACGCCTTCATCAATTGCACTTACTGCGGCCCGCGTTTCACCCTCACCCGCGGCTTGCCCTACGACCGCCCGCACACCAGCATGGCGGGCTTTTCTCTTTGCCCGCGCTGCGCCGCCGAGTACCAGGACCCAGGCGATCGGCGCTTTCACGCTCAGGCCAACTGCTGCCCGGATTGCGGGCCGCAACTGGCCTTGTATGACGCAAGCGGCAAGAAGCTTGGCCCTGTCGATGCGATCGCCGAGGCTAGGGAACGCTTGCGGCGCGGCGAAATTCTCGCCCTCAAAGGTCTAGGCGGTTATCACCTCGCTTGCGATGCGCACCATGCCCAAGCGGTGGCAAAGCTGCGCCAGCGCAAACACCGCGAAGAAAAACCTTTTGCACTGATGATGGCCAACGTGGCTTCCATCGAACCGTATGCCGAAGTGGACGCGGCAGCCGCAGATCTTCTGCAAAGCCCGCAAAGACCGATCGTGTTGCTGAAAAAACGGGCGGCGTCCGAGCACTGCTTTCCCGGCGCGGCCCCCGACATCGCCTGGCTCGGGGTGATGCTGCCTTATACCCCGCTGCATTGGCTTTTGTTCTTCGAAGCCGCCGGCCGGCCGCAAGAGTCCGCCTGGCGGGAAGCGCCGCAGCCCTTGGTTTTGGTGATGACCAGCGCCAATCCGCAAGACGAACCCCTGGTGATCGACGATCAAGAAGCATTTGGTCGCCTGGCCGACATTGCCGACGCCTATCTCATCCATGATAGAGCCATCGCGGTGCGCGCCGACGATTCAGTGGTGAGGGTAGCCAACGAAACAGCAGCGCCGGCTTTTCTGCGCCGGGCGCGCGGCTACACGCCGGCACCCATCGTTTTGGACCAAAGCGGCCCGGTGGTACTCGCGCTGGGCGCGCATCTGAAGAACACCATCTGCGTAACGCGCGACGCCGCGGCCTTTGTCTCGCAACATATCGGTGACCTCGATCACCCGGCAACGCGCCAGGCGCAGCACGCGGCCGCAGAACATTTGCTCGAGCTCTTGCAAGTGAGCCCGCAAGCCATCGCCTGCGATTTGCATCCCGACTATTTCAGCACCCGACTGGCGCAACGATGGGCTCAGGAACTTGGGTTGCCGCTGATTCCCGTGCAGCATCACCAGGCCCATATCGCGGCCATCGCCGCGGAACACGGACACCGCGGGCCGCTCTTGGGCCTCGCGCTCGACGGCACGGGTTATGGCCGCGACGGCGGGATTTGGGGCGGCGAGTTGCTGCATGTCGACGGCGCCAACATGGAGCGCCTCGGGCATCTGGCTCCCCTGCCGCTGCCGGGCGGAGACCGCGCCGCCCGAGAGCCGTGGCGCATGGCCGCAGCGGTTTTGTTCAAACTCGGGCGGGGGGAAGAAATTGCCGCGCGTTTTCCGCATCAGCCGGGAAGTGACCTCGCCCGCCTGCTCGCCAGCGGCCGGTTTTGTCCTGAGACTTCGAGTGCCGGACGCTTGTTCGACGCGGCGGCAGGGCTCCTCGGGCTGCAGGAAGTGGCAAGTTTCGAGGGTCAAGCCGCCATGCGCCTCGAGGGATTGGCGGAAGGCTTTGGCCCCGTCGACGCCTTGCCGGACGGATTCCATTTGCGAGGCGAAGTGCTGGATTTTTCGCCCCTACTCGGCTGGCTCGCCGAAACTTGCGCTGCGCCGGCGGGCGCGGCCTGCTTCCATGCCACGCTGGTGGCAGGTCTCGCCGCGTGGGTCGCGAAGGCCGCGCGCGAGCGAGCGGCAAGCACCGTCGCCCTGGGCGGCGGCTGTTTTCTTAACCAGATTTTGCTCCGCGAATTGCGCCGCAACCTGGAGGCCCAAGGGCTGCGGGTGCTGTGCGCCCGCGCCGCCCCGCCCAACGACGGCGGCATCGCCTTGGGTCAGGCCTGGGTGGCGCGGCAATTGCTCCAGGAAGAACTGACATGTGCCTAGCCATCCCGGTGCGCATCGTCGAAATCGGCGCTGAGGACCAAGCCGTCGCCGACATCGGCGGCGTAAGAAAAGAGATTTCACTTGCCTTGGTCGAAGGTGCGGCGATTGGCGATTATGTGATCGTGCATGTGGGCTACGCCATCGCCAAACTCGACCCCGAAGAGGCTGAACGCACGCTCGCTTTGTTTGCCCAAATGGGCCAATTGTCGGCGGAGGCTTCGTGAAATACGTCGACGAATTCCGCGACGGCAACGTGGCGCGCGGACTAGCGCGAACCATCGCAAGCGAGCTCGAACCCGGGCGTCGATATCGCATCATGGAGTTCTGCGGCGGGCACACGCACGCCATTTCTCGCTATGGCATCAGCGAATTACTTCCCGAGGCGATTCATTTCATCCACGGACCGGGCTGCCCGGTTTGTGTGCTGCCGATCGGACGCATCGACAATGCCATCGACCTCGCCTTGCGGCCTGGCGTCATCCTATGCACTTACGGCGACACCCTGCGCGTTCCGGCTTCGAACAAGATGAGCTTGCTCAAGGCCAAGGCGCAGGGAGCCGACATCCGCATGGTCTATTCCTCGGCCGACGCCTTGAAGACCGCCCGCGACCATCCCGGGCGCGAAGTGGTGTTCTTCGCCATCGGTTTCGAGACCACCACACCGCCCACCGCCGTGGCCATTCAGGCGGCGGCGCGCGAGGGGCTCGCGAACTTCAGCGTCTTTTGCAACCATGTGCTCACGCCCGCGGCCATCCAAAACATCCTCGACGCGCCTCAAGTGCGGCGCTTGGGAACTGTGCCGCTCGATGCCTTCATCGGTCCTTCGCACGTCTCCACCATCATCGGCAGCCAGCCCTATGAGTTCTTCGCCGAGGAATACCAGAAACCGGTGGTGATCGCCGGTTTCGAGCCGCTCGATGTCTTGCAGGCCACTTTGATGCTGGTGCGCCAAATCAACCAAGGACGGTGCGAAGTGGAAAACGAGTTTTCCCGGGCAGTGACGCGCGAAGGCAACCGGAAGGCGCAGCGCCTGGTGGCCGAGGTGTTCGAACTGCGACCCAGCTTCGAATGGCGAGGTCTGGGCGAAGTGCCTTATGGCGCCTTGCGCATCCACCGGCGCTATGAGGGCTTCGACGCCGAGAAGCGCTACCGGCTGGAATACCGATCCGTGCCCGACAACAAAGCCTGTGAATGCGGCGCCATTTTGCGCGGCACCAAGACCCCGCGCGATTGCAGGGCCTTCGGCACGGTATGCACGCCGCAAACACCGATCGGCTCGTGCATGGTGTCGAACGAAGGCGCCTGCGCGGCCTATTACAGCTACGGCCGCTATCGCGAGGCCGCCAAGGCGGGGGTTGCCCAATGAGCCGCAAAAGCGACTATTTACGGCCCGTCGACTTCAAACACGGCTTGGTGGACCTGTCTCACGGCGCGGGCGGCAGAGCGATGGCGCAGTTGATCGAAGAGTTGTTCCTGGCCGCCTTCGACAACCCCTATCTGCGCCAGGCCAATGACCAGGCGCTGCTCGCGGAGTTGAAGGGTCGCGTGGTCATGGCTACCGACAGCCATGTGGTGAGCCCGCTTTTTTTCCCCGGAGGCGATATCGGCTGCCTTTCGGTTCATGGCACCATCAACGATGTCGCCATGAGCGGCGCCAGGCCCGTGGCACTGTCCGCCGGATTCGTGCTGGAAGAGGGTTTCCCGCTCGCCGACTTGCAGCGCATCGTGCACTCCATGGCGGCCGCGGCCCGGGAAGCCGGCGTGCCCATCGTCACCGGCGACACCAAAGTCGTGGAGCGCGGCAAAGGCGACGGGGTATTCATCAACACCACCGGCATCGGCGTGGTGCCGGAAGGCGTGGAAATTTCCGGCGACCGTGCGCGGCCCGGCGACGCCATTCTGGTCAGCGGCTATTTGGGCGACCACGGCATGGCCATCCTGTCGCTGCGCGAAAACCTGCAATTCCACACCCGCATCGTCTCCGATACCGCTGCCCTGCACGACTTGGTCGCCTCAATGTTGCTGGCGGTGCCCGGCATACGCTGCCTGCGCGATCCGACCCGCGGCGGACTTGCCACCACGCTCAATGAAATCGCCTTGCAGTCCAAAGTAGGCATGCTGATCGAAGAGCGCGCGCTGCCGGTGCGCCAGGAAGTGGCGGCGGCCTGCGAACTCTTGGGCCTCGACCCCTTGTACGTCGCCAACGAAGGCAAACTAATCGCCATCTGCCCGGCTGAAGGCTCCGATGCCTTGCTCGCCGCCATGCACGCCCACCCGCTGGGGCGCGACGCCGCCATCATCGGCCGGGTGATCGACGACCCGCAATATTTCGTGCAAATGGAAACCGCCTTCGGCGGCCGGCGGGTGGTGGATTGGCTCACCGGCGAACAACTGCCCCGCATCTGCTGATTATGCGCATTCTGCTCCTCACCCACAGCTTCAATAGTCTCGCCCAGCGTCTGTTCGTGGAGCTTGCCGCACGCGGTCATGAGGTCACGATCGAATTCGACGTCAACGATGAAGTGAGCCTCGAAGCGGTTGCGCTCTTTCAGCCTGAGCTCATCATCGCGCCTTTTCTGAAGCGCGCGCTGCCTGAGGCGATCTGGGGCCGCTACCTCACCTGGATCGTGCATCCCGGCATCGAGGGCGATCGCGGCCCCTCCTCGCTCGATTGGGCGATACAGGAAGGCGAAAGCGAGTGGGGCGTCACGCTCTTGCAAGCCAATGCCGAAATGGACGCGGGCGACATCTGGGCGACCGCGACCTTTGTCCTGCGCCCGGGGCGCAAGAGCAGCATTTATCGCCAGGAAGTAACCGAGGCGGCATTAGGCTGTGTATTCGAGGCCCTGGAGAAACTCGCCGACCCCGGCTTCAAGCCTCGGCCGCTCGACTACGCGCGACCCGGAGTGCGGGGCCGATTGCGCGCGGCGATGAAGCAGGCGGATCGGCAGATCGACTGGAAGCGCCACACCACGTCGGAGATTTTGGCGCGCATCCGGGCCGCCGACGGAAGCCCGGGTGTGCTCGACCGGATGGCCGGGCGCGAGTGGTTTCTTTTCGATGCCCATGCGGAGAGTTCCCACCGCGGTGAGCCGGGCGCACTGCTGGGCCGCCGCGAGGGCGCCATCCTGCGCGCGACACGCGATGGCGCGGTTTGGCTGGGACACCTCAAGGAAAGAAGAGACGATGGTCTCGCGCTCAAGCTGCCGGCAACGCTGGCCCTGGGCGAGGCGGCGTTCGCCTTGCCCGAATTGGCGCCGCGTGGCGGGGCCGGGCCGGGTGACACCGACCGCGACATCGTCTATGAGGAAGCCGATGGGGTGGGCATGATCACTTTCGAGTTCTACAACGGTGCCATGTCCACGGGACAATGCCAACGCCTGGCCGCCGCCGTAAGAGCCGCTAAGGAGCGGCCCACGCGCGTGTTGCTGCTGCTGGGTGGAAGCGACTTCTGGTCTAATGGCATACACCTCAACACCATCGAGGCCTCGGGTTACGGCGCCGATGCGTCCTGGGCGAACATCGAGGCCATGGATGACCTCACCCTGGAAATCCTCACCGCGAGCCGGCAATGGACGCTGGCCGCCATGCGAGGCAATGCCGGGGCCGGCGGCGTTTTTTTGGCGCTGGCGGCGGACCAAGTGTATGCCGCGCCGGGCGTGGTGTTGAACCCGCACTACAAGAGCATGGGCAACCTCTATGGCTCGGAGTACTGGACCTACTTGTTGCCGCGCCGCGTGGGCTGGGAACGGGCGCGCAGCATCATGGCGCAGCGCCTGCCCATGGGCGCGGCGCAAGCCGCGACGCTGGGTTTGATCGATGGCGTCCTGGGGCGCGACCGCGAGGATTTCCGGCAGCGTATACAGGCCTATGCGGCGGGGCTAGCGGCCTCCCTCACGCTCGACGGTCGTCTGGCGGTGAAGCGCGAGAACCGCGCCGCCGACGAAGCGGCCAAGCCCTTGGCCGCCTATCGCGCCGAGGAGCTGGAGCGCATGCGCCTCAATTTCTACGGTTTCGACCCAAGTTACCACGTCGCCCGCTACAATTTCGTCTATAACGTGCCCTATTCCCGCACGCCGCTGCACCTGGCCAAGCACCGCCGCCTCGGTTGGCGCGTGCCCGGCGAGACGGCGGCTGATGAGAGGCTTGCCGGATGAATGCCGAAGAACTGCCCCTGGTTTTGGTCGTCGACGACGAGCTGCGCTCGCTGGAAACACTGCGCCGCACTCTGGAGGAAGAGTTTCGCGTGGTAGTGGCGGCCAACGCGGAAGAAGCACTGCGAGTGCTGGAGTCGGAGTTCGTGCAAGTGGTGCTCTCCGACCAGCGCATGCCCAACATGAGCGGCGTGGAATTCCTGCGCCGAGTGCGCGAGCAGTGGCCGGACGCCATACGCATGATCATCTCCGGCTATACCGACCCCGCCGACATCATCGCCGCGGTCAACGACGCCGGCATCTACCAATTCATCCACAAGCCCTGGCACCCCGATTCGCTGCTCCTGTCGGTGCGCGGCGCCGCCCAGCTCTATCAACTGCAGCGCGAAAACCAACTGCTCAATGTCGAGCTGCGCGCTACCGAACCGGTATTGCGTGGGCGCGTAGAGGCCAAGCGCGAAGCTTTGCTCAAAAAGAACGCCCACGACGGCATCGCCCGCGCCAAAGACAGCCCCATGAACGCCTTGTGCGCGGTGGTCCACAAGGTGGCGCGCTACGACATTCCGGTGCTCTTGACCGGCGAATCGGGCACCGGCAAGGAGCTGCTGGCCCGCGCCATTCATTACCACAGCAGCCGCGCCGGACGCGCTTTCGTGGTGGAGAACTGCGCCGCGCTCCCCGAGCAGCTGCTGGAGAGCGAACTGTTCGGCCACAAGCGCGGTTCGTTTACCGGCGCGTATGAAGACCGCATCGGGCTTTTCCAGCAGGCCGACGGAGGCACGATTTTTTTGGATGAAATCGGCGACACTTCGCCTGGCTTCCAGGTCAAGATGCTGCGCGTTTTACAGGAAGGAGAGATCCGTCCGGTAGGAGGCGCCCGGCCGCTGAAAATCAACGTTCGGGTGATTTCCGCCACCAACGCCGATTTGCAAGAAGCGGTGCGCACCGGTCGTTTTCGGGCCGATCTCTACTATCGCCTGTCGGCTTTCTCCTTGGTGCTGCCCAGCCTGCGCGAGCGTCCCATGGACATTCCGCTGATCGCCACGCAATTGCTGGCCGATGTGGGCAAGGCTCTACACAAACCGGTAGCCGGCTTCAGCCGCGAAGCCATGGACTGCCTGTGCCGCTACCATTGGCCTGGCAATGTACGGCAGCTGCAAAACGAGATCTATCGCATGGTGGCGCTGGCCGAGAGCGAAACCTTGGGCGCCGATTTGCTTTCGGCGGCCATCGTGCGCGGCGCCGACCTCGATGACGAGCCCGAACTCGAGCACCTCGCGCGTTTGAACGGCAGCCTCAAGGACCGGCTCGAAACCTTGGAGAGCCGCTTGATTCGGGAGGTGATGGTGCGCCATCGCTGGAACAAGACCAAGGCCGCCGAAGAGCTGGGGCTTTCGCGCGTGGGCCTGCGCGGCAAACTCCTGCGCTACGGCATGGAAAAAGCAGACCGTCAGTGACCCGCGAGCTGAACGTTCTTTGGCTGCAATCCGGCGGCTGCGGGGGCTGCTCGATGTCTTTGTTGTGCGCCGATGGCCGCGACTTTTTCGGCAGCCTGCAAACCGCCGGCATACGTCTTTTGTGGCACCCGGCGCTGGCCGAAGAAAACGGCGCCGTTATGCAGGGCCTGCTTGCTGATTGCGTCGCCGGCCGCCTTAGGCTCGATGTGTTGTGCCTCGAAGGTGCGGTGATGCGCGGCCCGGCGAACACCGGGCGCTTTCATTTGCTCGCCGGAACGGGCGAGCCGATGATGGCCTGGATCGCCAAGCTCGCCGCCGTGGCGCAGCATGTGATCGCCGTCGGCAGTTGCGCCGCTTTCGGAGGTTTACCCGCCGGGCCGGGTTGCATCACCGATGCCTGCGGCTTGCAGTATGAAGGCGAACAACCCGGCGGCCTTCTGGGCGCTGGCTGGGCAGCGCGCGGCGGTTTGCCCGTCATCAACGTCTCGGGTTGCCCGGTGCATCCCAATTGGGTGTTGGAAACGCTTTACGCCTTGGCTCTGGGAGAACTCGGCGCCAGGGCGCTAGACGCTTTGGGGCGGCCGCGGCACTACGCAGACCAGTTGGTGCACCATGGCTGCGCCCGCAATGAATATTACGAATTCAAGGCCAGCGCGGAGAAACCCTCCGATCTGGGCTGCCTCATGGAACACCTGGGTTGCAAGGGCACGCAGGCCCACGCCGATTGCAACACCCGGCTGTGGAACGGCGAGGGTTCTTGCACCCGCGGCGGCTATGCCTGCATCAGTTGTACCGAGCCTGGATTCGAAAACCCCGGCCATCCATTTCAACAAACACCCAAGGTCGCCGGCATTCCGGTGGGCCTGCCCACCGACATGCCCAAAGCCTGGTTTGTGGCCCTGGCAGCGCTTTCCAAGTCGGCTACGCCCAAACGCGTGCGCGAGAACGCCGTCGCCGACCATCTGGTGGTGCCGCCCACGCAAAAGAAAACGGGCTTGCGATGAGCCGTTTGGTCGTCGGGCCCTTCAATCGCGTCGAGGGCGACCTCGAAATCGCGCTCGAAATCACCGAGGACCGAGTGCGCGAAGCGCGCATCAACGCGCCGCTTTTTCGGGGTTTCGAAAGCCTGCTGGTCGGGCGTCCAGCGCTCGATGCGCTGGTGATCGTGCCGCGCATTTGCGGCATTTGTTCGGTTTCTCAATCCATCGCCGCGGCTGCGGCAATTGCCGATGCCTGCGGCGTAGTGCCGCCGCCCAATGGCGAGCGCGCGCTCAACTTGATGCATGCGGCCGAAAACCTCGCCGACCATTTTACTCACTTCTACCTTTTTTTTATGCCCGATTTTGCCCGCGAGGTTTATCGCGGGCGGCCTTGGTTTGCCGCCGCCCACAGGCGCTTCAAAGCCATGCGTGGCAGCGCCGCGAGCGAGGTGCCGGCGGTGCGCGCCGACTTTCTTCGCGTCATGGGTTATTTGGCGGGGAAGTGGCCGCATAGCCTTTCGATTCAGCCCGGGGGCTCATCGCGGGCGGTGAAAGCGGCCGAGAGAGTGCGTCTTTTAGCGCTGGTGCGTGACTTGCGCGTTTATCTCGAAACGCGCACTTTCGGTGATGCGCTGGAAAACATCGCCGCGATCCACAGCGTCGAATCGCTCACCAACTGGCGCGAAAACAGGGCGCCCGAAAGCAGCGACTTTCGGCTCTTCCTGGAAATCGCCCGCGAGGGTGAGCTGCAAAACCTGGGTCGCGCGAGCGACCACTTTCTTTCCTTTGGTGCTTATCGCAAAGGCGACAGCCCCGTGTTCGCCCGCGGGCATTGGTTTCAGCATGTGGTGCACGCCTTGGATCCGGCCGGCATTACCGAAGATCACAGCCACGCCTGGCTCGCCTCTACCGATGCACCGCTTGCTCCTGCTCAGGGAGTCACGCAGCCAGTGTTGGACAAGCCGGATGCTTACACCTGGTGCAAAGCGCCGCGGCTTTATGGCTCGGTGGTGGAAACCGGCGCCTTGGCGAGGCAGCTGATCGACGGCCATCCGCTGGCGCGCAGCCTGGTCGAAGAAAGCGGCGGCAATGTGCGCAATCGAGTGCTCGCCCGCCTCTTGGAAGTGGCGCGATTGGTCCCCCTGATCGAGGGCTGGCTGCTGGAACTCGAAGCCGGCGCGCCCTACTTCACGCCGCTGGAAATGCCCCGTCACGCCGAGGGCATGGGGCTGGTGGAAGCGGCGCGGGGCAGCCTTGGGCATTGGATAGGCATCGAAGACGGGCGTCTGGCGCATTACCAGATCATCGCCCCCACCACCTGGAACTTCTCCCCCCGCGACCGCAACGGCCAGCCCGGCGCCGCCGAGCTGGCGCTGCAAGGCGCGCCGGTGCAGCCGGGGGAGGACACTCCGGTTGCCGTGCAGCATGTGGTGCGGTCGTTTGATCCTTGCATGGTGTGCACGGTGCATTGATGACCACACCGCGCAAAAACCGCCCTTCGCACCCGCGCCGCCGCGTCGCGCCCATGGCCTCGATGCTGCGCGGGCTGCATCTCGATGCCGGGCGCGAGAGCCTGGCCGCGAGCATCAACGAAGAAACGTGGCTCGACGTTATTCGCAAGATGGACGAGGTGTACAGCGAGCTGGTGCACAACGAAATCGAGCTCGAAGAAAAAAACGCCGAACTCGAACGCTCGCACCGTTTCGTCTACAGCGTGCTGGAGGCCATGTCCGACGTGCTGGTGGTCTGCGACCGTCGCGGCAAGGTGCAGGAAGTGAACCGCGCCTTTTTGAAATTGGTCGGCCGCGGCGAAGCGGAACTGGTGGGCGCCGATCTCGCCAGCTTGTTTGCCGATGAGGACTCGCGCGAGAAGGTGTTGCCTTTGGGCGCCGCACCCGGGCCGCTCACCGACTGCGAGCTGCGTTTTCTGGCCGCCGACGGCAAGGCCATCGCCGTGGCGGTAAACGGCTCGGAGTTGCGCGACGCCAGCCATCATTTGCAAGGCATGGTGCTGATCGGGCGCCCCACGGGCGAGCTACGGCGCGCCTATCAACAGCTCACCGAAGCGCACGAAACCTTGAAGCGCACGCAGCAGCAATTGGTGCAGACCGAAAAAATGGCCAGCCTCGGCCAGTTGGTGGCCGGTGTGGCGCACGAGCTCAACAACCCGATCAGTTTCATCCTGGGCAATGTGTTCTCGCTGCAGCGCTATTTGCAAAGAGTCGAGAGCTATCTCGAACTGGTGCACGAAGGTGCGCCGCCCGAGGCCTTGGCGGAAGCGCGCCTGCGTTTGCGGATCGACCACATTCTCAATGACTTGCCCTCGCTGCTCGACGGCACCATCGAAGGCGCCGAACGCTCGCGCGACATCGTCGATGCCTTGAAACGTTTTTCGGCCGCCGACCGCGGCGAAGAATCGGTTTTCGATCTCGTCGAAGTGGTGCAGCGCGCCGTGCATTGGGTGAGCAAGGCCGCGTCGCACCGCTTCCAAGTGAGCCTCGCCCTGCCCGAGCGTTTGCTGGTGAAAGGTTCGCCCGGGCAATTGCAGCAGGTGTTCATCAACCTGGTGCAAAACGCCGCCGATGCCACGGCCAAGCAAGTGGCCCCCACCCTCGCCGTAGAGGGAAGGATCGAAGGCGCGCTGCTGCGCCTCAGCTTTCACGACAACGGCCCCGGCATTCCGCCCGAAGCCTTGAGCAAAATTTTCGACCCCTTCTTCACCACCAAGCCCATCGGCAAGGGCACCGGCCTGGGGCTGTCGATCAGCTATGGCATCGTCGAGCGGCACGGCGGAAACTTGAGTGTAGCCAACCACCCACAGGGCGGGGCGGAGTTTGTGTTGAGTTTGCCCTTGGCGGGGTGAGCGGGCAAAGGGCCGGAGCCGTTCAAAGGCGCCTCCGGGAGTGCCGCGCTCGTCGGGTCCTGCGTGGCGTGTGTTCGCGCTTCAAGTGCTAGAATTTGGCGGCAAAATGGGAGGAACAACGTGGGCTTAAGTGAAGCCGACACCTGCCGCAAGTTCGTCGTTCCGCGGCTCCAAGAAGCGGGCTGGGACAACGACCCGCATTCGATTGCCGAGCAGCGATCCATCACCGACGGCCGCATCGTGCCGGTCGGGAAGGGCTTCGTGCGCAAGCCGCAGCAGCGTCCCGACTATCTCCTGCGCTACGAGCGCAACTTCACGCTCGCCGTGGTCGAGGCCAAGGCCGCCTGGAAGAACGCCGGCGAAGGCCTGCAGCAGGCCAAGCGTTACGCCGAGATGCTCGGCCTCAAGTTCGCCTACGCCACCAACGGCCGCGAAGTCGTCGAGTTCGACTACTTCACCGGCCGTGAGTCCCTCATCGCCGCCTACCCGGCCCCCGCCGAGCTGTGGGCGCGCTACCGGGCCGGCGCAGGTCTGACCGAGGACTGCGCCGCCCGCCTGCTCACGCCGATGAACCACAGCGTCGGCAAGGGCGAACGCTATTACCAGGAGATCGCCGTCAACCGCACGGTGGAGGGCATCCTCTCTGGCCGCCGCCGCCAGCTCCTCACCATGGCCACCGGCACCGGCAAGACGGCGGTGGCCTTCCAGATCTGCTGGAAACTGTGGAACTCCCGCTGGAACCGGGGCGGCGAGCATCGCCACCCGAAAATCCTCTACCTCGCCGACCGCAACATCCTCGTCGACCAGCCGAAGGACGGCATGTTCGCCCCCTTCGGCCTGGCACGCCATAAGATCGAGGGCGGTGAGGCGATCAAGAGCCGCGAGATGTATTTCGCCATCTACCAGGCGCTGGCGCGCGACGAGCGCCGGCCCGGCCTATACCGCGAATACGCCCCGGATTTCTTCGATCTCATCATCGTGGACGAGTGCCACCGCGGCAGCGCGCGCGAGGATTCCAACTGGCGCGAAATCCTCACGTACTTCGAGCCCGCCTATCAGCTCGGCATGACCGCCACGCCGCTGCGCGAGGACAACCGCGACACCTACCTCTACTTCGGCAACCCGATCTACGAATACAGCCTGCGCCAGGGCATCGAGGACGGCTTCCTCGCCCCCTACCGCGTGCATCGCGTCGTCACCGAATGGGACGCCGCCGGCTGGCGGCCGAGCAAGGACGAGCAGGACCGCTACGGCCGCGCCATCCCCGACGACGAATACCAGACCAAGGATTTCGAGCGCATCGTGGCGCTGCGCGCCCGCACCGAGACCTTAGCCCGCCACCTCACGGATTTCCTCAAGAAGACCGACCGCTACGCCAAGACCATCGTCTTCTGCGTCGACCAGGAGCACGCCGACGAGATGCGCCGGGCGCTCAACAACCTGAACGCCGACCTCGCTCAGAAACACCCCGACTACGTCTGCCGCGTCACCGCCGACGAAGGCGACATCGGCCGCGGCCACCTGAGCCGCTTCCAGGACGTCGAGACGCGCACGCCGGTCATCCTCACCACCTCGCAGCTCCTCACCACCGGCGTCGACGCCCCCACCTGCAAGAACGTGGTGCTGGCGCGCGTGGTCGGCTCGATGAGCGACTTCAAGCAGATCATCGGCCGCGGCACCCGCGTGCGCGACGACTACGGCAAGCTGTGGTTCAACATCGTCGACTACACCGGCTCGGCCACGCGCCTGTTCGCCGACCCGGAGTTCGACGGCGACCCGGCCCGCATCACGGAAGAGGAATTGCTGGCCAATGGCGAAACAAAGCAGCTGGTCGAATACGTCATCGCCGAGGAACCCGGCGAGGCCGTGCCGGAGGTCAACGAGCCGCCCGCCGAAGAGCGCCGCAAGTTCTATTTCGACGGCGGCCGCGTCGAGATCGCCGCCCACCTCGTCTACGAGCTCGACCCGGACGGCAAGCAGCTCTCCGTCGTGCGCTACACCGACTACGCCGCCGACAAGGTGCGCACCCTCTGCCCCAGCGCGCCGGAACTGCGCGCCCGCTGGGCCGACCCGGAGCAGCGCGCCGAGATCATCGGCCGCCTGGCCGAGCGCGGCGTCAGCTTCGAGGCGCTGGCCGAGGAAGCCCGACAGCCCGAGGCCGACCCCTTCGACCTGCTCTGCCATTTCGCCTTCAATGCACCGCTGCGCACGCGGCGCGAGCGTGCCCAGCGCCTGCGCGCCGAGCGCAAGGATTTCTTCGAGCGCTTCGGCCCGGACGCCCGCGCCATCCTCGACGAGCTGCTGGAGAAATACGCCGAGCACGGCGCCGCCCAGTTCGTTTTCCCCGACGTGCTCAAGGTGCCGCCCGTCTCCAGCCACGGCAACGTCTCGGAAATCGTCCATCTTTTCGGCGGAGCGGATAAACTGCGCGCCGCCGTGACCGAACTGCAGAACCTCCTCTATGCCGCGTAAAGCCCCCACCAAGTCTGTCAAACCCGCCGCCCCGCTCACCACCGCCCAGTCCCTCGGCAGCCTCCTGAAATCCGCGCGCGACATCATGCGCAAGGACAAGGGCTTGAACGGCGATCTGGACCGGCTGCCGATGCTCACCTGGATCATGTTCCTCAAGTTCCTCGACGACCTGGAACTGCAGCGCGAGGACGAGGCGGCCGTGGCCGGCAAGCGTTTCCGCCCCGCCGTCGAGGCGCCCTACCGCTGGCGCGACTGGGCCGCCGACCCGCAGGGCCTGACCGGCGACGACCTCGTCAAGTTCATCGGCCAGGACGAAGCCGTCGGCCCCGGCGGCAAGCGCGGACCGGGTCTCTTCGCCTATCTGCGCGGGCTCACCAGCGCCAACGGCGACAACCGTCGCGACGTCATCAGTACGGTCTTCCGCGGCGTGCAGAACCGCATGGTCAGCGGCTACCTTCTGCGTGACGTGGTCAACAAGGTCTCCGCCATCCACTTCACCGCCAGCGAGGAGCTGCACACTCTGGGGAGCCTCTACGAATCCATGCTGCGCGAGATGCGCGACGCGGCGGGCGACTCCGGCGAGTTCTACACGCCGCGCGCCGTGGTGCGCTTCATGGTCGAGGTGAGCGACCCGCGCCTGGGTGAGACGGTGCTCGATCCCGCCGCCGGCACCGGCGGCTTTTTGGTCGAGACCTACAATCATCTGGTCAAGCAGGTGAAGACCGTCGCCCAACACGGCATCCTGCAAAACGATTCGCTCTACGGCTTCGAGCCCAAGCCCCTGCCCTATCTGCTTTGCCACATGAACCTGCTGCTGCACGGCCTGGAGCGGCCGTGGATCGACCCCGGCAACGCCCTGCGCTACAAGCTCACCGAAATCGGCGAAGCCGAGCGCCAGGACGTCATCCTCACCAACCCGCCCTTCGGCGGCGAGGAAGAGAAAGGCATCCAGGGCAACTTCCCCGAAGACCGGCAGACGGCGGAAACCGCCCTGCTGTTCCTCCAGCTCATCATGCGCCGCCTGCACCGCCAACCGACCCGGGCCGGCCGCCCGGCGCGAGCGGCAGTGGTCGTGCCGAACGGGACGCTGTTCGGCGACGGCGTCTGCGCCCGCATCAAAGAAGAACTGCTGAAGGACTTCAACCTGCACACCATCGTGCGCCTGCCCAACGGCGTCTTCGCGCCCTATACCAGCATCCCCACCAACCTCTTGTTCTTCGACCGCGCCGGCCCGACGCAAGACGTGTGGTACTACGAGCAGCCGCTGCCCCAGGGGCGCAAGAACTACACGAAAACGCAGCCGATCCAGTTCGAAGAATTCCGCGACTGCCTGGCCTGGTGGGGGAAGCGCGAGGAAAACGAGCGTGCCTGGAAAATCCCCGCCGCCGAACTGCTCGCCAACGGCTGCAACCTCGACCGCAAGAACCCGAGCGCGAAGGAGGACGTCACCCACCTGCCGCCGGAGGAACTGGCGGCCAGCATCCTCGACAAGGAGCGGCGCATCGCCGAGATCGTCGGAAGAATACAAACGCTGCTGGCGAAGAGCGGGGCATGAGCAGGCATTGGCCCAAGGTGCGGCTGGGCGAGGTGCTGCGCCGCTCGGACGAAATGGCCGAACTCCATGCGGACACCGAGTACAGCGAGATCACGGTGCGACTGTGGGGCAAAGGTGTTATCGAACGGGGCCGTCTGCTTGGCGCGGAAATAGCCGGCAACAAGCGCTTTGTCGCACGTGAAGGCCAGTTCATCGCTTCACGCATCGACGCCCGTAACGGTGCGATGGGCATCGTGCCCGCGCATCTCGACGGCGCGGTAGTCACCAACGACTTCCCGCTGTTCAACATCGACGCCGGCCGTCTTCTGCCTGCCTACTTCCGCTGGCTGAGCGGCACACAGGGGTTTGTCGAGTTGTGCTTGCTGGCAAGCGAGGGAACGACGAACCGCGTCCGCCTCAAGGAAGATCGGTTCCTCGCCCTCGAAATCCCCCTGCCACCCCTCGCCGAGCAGCACCGCATCGTGGCGCGCATCGAGGAACTGGCCGCCCAAATCCACGACGCCCGCACGCTACGTCATGAAGCGAGCGAGGCTGCCGAGGCACTCCTGAGCGCAACACGTCGAAAGATTTTCAATGACTGCGGCGCGAAAGCCGTAAGCCTTGAAAATGTCTGTTCTGAAATAACTGACAACCTCCACAGCAATCCTCGGTACTCTGAATCGGGCGTCCCGTGCATTCGTTCGCCAGATGTCGGGTACGGCAGCTTGAATCTTGACAGAGCCCTTTGCACGGATGAAACCGAGTACCGTCGACGAACGGTGCGTGGTGAACCTCAGCAAGATGACATTGTTTTTGTCCGTGAGGGCGGTGGCACCGGAAAGTGCGCCCTCGTTGGACCTGACCAACGATTCAGCCTTGGTCAGCGCGTAATGATGCTCCGCCCGAGCCAGGAGAGAATTGAACCTCGCTTCTTCCTACATCAGCTTCTATCGCCTCACGTTCAGGAGGACCAGATCCGGCCGCTTTGCAAGGGGTCCGCTTCCCCACATCTGAACATCAGTGCGCTAAGACAGTTCAGTATTCGATTACCGTCACTTAACGAACAACGCCGCATCGTCGCCGAACTCGACACCCTCCAGGCCGAAGTCGACACCCTGAAACGCCACCAGCGCGACACCGCCGCCGAGCTCGACGCCCTGCTCCCCGCCATCCTCGACCGCGCCTTCCGTGGCGAACTGTAGGCCTGCTCCCAGAGCCATGAGAACCTCGTCCAAGATTCAGACCACTCCCTTCGATGTGGCCGGCTGGGAGGCGGACGCGGAGTTCGGGGTGTTCCCGCAGGGCGCAAGGGCAAAGGACGCCGTATTCGCTCCCGATCCTCCGCCGGAATCCGTCCTGCTCCCCGGCAGGCGCTACCTCTTCAAGCGATCCAGACGCAGCTACCCGGATCAGTTCTGGTGCGAGATCGTCGCCTACCGCATCGGCTGTCTGATGGGCGTGGAGGTACCGCCGGCTTTTGCCGCCTGGAATTCGCACACGGGAATCTGCGCCGCCCTGATCGAGTGGTTCTACGTCGACGGCGCCCAGGCTTTCCTGCTGGCCGGAGACTATCTTCAGAAGATTCAGCAGAACTTCGACCGGGACAAAGGCGAGCAGCACAACATGAAGGACAACGAGTTGCTGCTGCGGGCCTTTGCGCGGGGCAAATTGCTGCACCAGGACTGGCGCCAATGGTGGGTGGATGCGCTGCTGTTCGACGCCCTGATCGGGAACAACGACCGTCATCAGGACAACTGGGGGTTCGTGTTCGACGTTCGGTCCAAGACACTGCGACTTTGCCCCCTTTTCGATAACGGCACCAGTCTGGGGAATGAACGATTCCCCGATCGGGTCGGGAACTGGTCCGGCGAAGACATCGACCGCTACATCCGCAAGGGACATCACCACGTCCACTGGTCCCCTGCCGAACCGCAACTGCGGGGGCATCTGGCGCTGCTCGAACGGGCATTGGAGGAATGGCCCGAAACACGGTCCATTGCCCAAAGCCGTCTCGATTTTCCGGCCGGGGAACTTGCAGAATCCATTGCCGATCTGCTGGAACTCGATTTGCCGGTACGGTTGTTGCCGGAGCGAATGCGCTTTATGCTTCGCTTGTTGGAGCGCAGACACCAGATACTGAAGTCCATACTTGCATGACCCCTTTGCAGCACATCGTTGAACCGGAATACCTGCTCCTGACGTGGCAGCCCGCCGACGAGTTGGCGCAGGCACGCACGCGCCGCGTTGTGGCGGAAATTCGCCGGCTTCCCGAAGGGGGGGCCGTGTTCCGCTATCTGCGGGGCACCCCGGATTTCGCGGCGGCGGAGGATGCCGGCTTCAGGGGTTTTCCGGCCTTCCCGCTGGATCAGGCGGAAACACGGCAAGGCGTGCTCGAAGCGTTGATGCGCCGGATGCCGCCGAGGAATCGGGAGGACTTCGCGGAATACCTCGCCCAGCATCGCCTGCCCTCCCCCTTCAACCATTCCGACTTTGCCCTACTGGGCTATACGGGGGCGCGGTTGCCGAGCGACGGCTTTGCGCTGGTGCCGGTATTCCCGGAAGACGCCTATCCTTGCGATTACCTTATGGAAGTCGCCGGTTCACGACACGTCATTGGAAACGATGTTGCTTCGATCAGGGACGGGGATCCCGTGACCTTCGAGGCCGCCCCTGAAAACCCTGTAGACCAAGACGCCCTGGCGGTCGTTCACTCCGGGCGACGGATCGGCTACGTCAATCGCGCCATGAGGCAAACGTTCCGCCGGTGGCTGACGAACCACAAAGTGCAGGCTTGCGTGGAACGGCAGAACGGAAAGCCGCAACGACCGCTGGTGTTCATCAGGGTCAGCGTCGTCTGAACGCATTTTCGAGCCCGCACTCGCGGAGATTGCGAGGGTATTGAAATGAAACCGCTTTCCTACACCTACACGGTGCTCCGGTACGTTCACGACACGACCACCGGCGAATTCGTCAACGTGGGCGTGGCCCTGTATGCGCCTGAGGCCAAATATGCCAGCGCCCTCTGCCGCACCACCCAGGGACGGTTGAGTCGGGTCTTTCCGGGCATGCATGGCGAGCATTTCAAGTCGCTGATGCGTTACATCCAGGCGCGGTTTGAAGAACTCGGTGCGCGACTGGCCGGCCAATTGCCCCTGGCGAGTCCGGAGAACGTCATGGAGATCGCACAGACCGTGCTGCCCAAGGATGACAGCTCGCTGCAATGGTCGCCCACCGGCAGCGGGCGCTGCGCCGACCCGGCCGAGACGCTGGAGCACCTGTTCGAGCGGATGGTGACCCGCTACGACGAACCCGCCCCGTGGAAGCGCCGCACCGAAGAGGACGTCTGGCGCCATTTCAAGCGCGATCTGGAAGAGCGCCGGCTCCTGCACCGGTTCGAACCGAAAACCATTGCCGTGCAGGACGACGAGGTGGAATTCGATTACGCCTGGAAAAACGGCGTCTGGCATTGCCTGGAGCCGATTTCCTTCGACCTGGCCGAACCCGACAAAATCCGGGAGAAGGCGCACCGCTGGCTTGGACAAATGACCAGCGTCCGCACGTCCAAGGAACAGTTCCGGCTCTACCTGCTCGTCGGGCAACCGCAGCATGACGAATTGCGGTCGGCGTTCGACAGCGCACTCAGTATCCTGCGCAAGATTCCGGTGGAAAAGGAAATCTTCCTTGAGCAGGATACCGATAAGCTGGCGGATCTGATTGCCGAGGAAGTTGCGTCTCACGAGGCTTCATAGTTTGCCGGAAGGTGACCGCCTCCGTCACGAACGGAATCTGCAGGACGCCGCCCGGTAGCTGTCTTTGCGTGACCCCTTTGCAGCACATCGTTGAACCCGAATACCTGCTCCTGACGTGGCAGCCCGCCGACGAGTTGGCGCAGGCACGCACGCGCCGCGTTGTGGCGGAAATTCGCCGGCTTCCCGAAGGGGGGGCCGTGTTCCGCTATCTGCGGGGCACCCCGGATTTCGCGGCGGCGGAGGATGCCGGCTTCAGGGGTTTTCCGGCCTTCCCGCTGGATCAGGCGGAAACACGGCAAGGCGTGCTCGAAGCGTTGATGCGCCGGATGCCGCCGAGGAATCGGGAGGACTTCGCGGAATACCTCGCCCAGCATCGCCTGCCCTCCCCCTTCAACCATTCCGACATTGCCCTGCTGGGCTATGCGGGAACGCGGCTGCCAAGCGACGGCTTTGCGCTGGTGCCGGTATTCCCGGAAGACGCCTATCTTTGCGATTACATGATGGAAGTCGCCGACTTGCGGCACGTGATCGGCAGCGATGTCGCCTCGATCCGGGACGGTGACCCGGTGAGTTTCGAGTCGGATACCGAGAACCCCGTCGATCACGACGCTTTGGTAGTGGTGCATGAAGGACGACGGTTCGGCTATGTCAGTCACGCCCTGCGGCAGACTTTCCGGCGCCTTCTTCGAGCCGCTCGACCGGCGCGCCTTCGCGGAAGGCATCCGCGCCTTCGGCGACGATCTCAGCGCACCGGGCGCTCGCCATGGACATGTTCGAAGGCAGCCGCGATCAGGCTGCGACGGCGGGCCTATTCGAGGACCTGGTGCGCCCGCGCGAAGCTCTGCTCCGTTTCTCTTCGATTCGCGCCATCGTGACGGATGCGCCGGAAGCCAAGCTGGCGGCGCTCTTCGATCACTGTGTCGAGCATGCCTTCGCCACGCCCGAATATCACGAAGCGCTCATTGAACGGGCAGTACGCGGCGTGCTGCGCCGGGAAGGTGTGGTGCAGCGGTTCCGCCCGGCCAAGCTCGGTACGGGTGAAGTGCGTTTCGGGGTGCCTTTCGCTGAACTGGACGAAGCCGGCGGGGCCCGTCGCGTCATCAAGCCCATGCACCTCGCCCACGACGACCCGATCCGGATTCTCGATCATCGCAGCCAGTGGATGGGCCGCCTGCGCCATCTGGAAAGGGTTCGAGCAATGCCGGATGGGCTGTTGCTGGCCATCACCGAACCGGAAGGGGACGGCGGCCGACTCGATGCCTACAACGAGGCGCGCCGCGAACTGCAGGAAGCAGGGGCCATCCTCGACCGTGCCTTTCGGGGCGAACTCGGAAGCGCGCTTTGCCGTTGAAGTGAAATGGCCGGATCGACTTTTCGATGACCCTAAGCCAATCAAGGACCGGCTGGAATTCTCACGGAAACATGTCTTGGACCGCACGCCGCTGGTGACGCCACTTTCCAAAAGCGGGCTCAAGGACATGAACGGTGTGAGAGTCGAGTTCATGCCCAGCAGCCTGCATTGCTATACCATTGCCCGCAACACGCTGGAGCGAGGACAGAACCGGACGGATCACGCGCTTTGAATTCGTCTTGAGCGCTGAACGCGCCCCGCTGCTTTTCCCCCACCCAGGGCAGTCTGGAAAGTGAACTCAACGAGCCTTACACGCCCGCGAATTCCCCGCGCCATCTGGGCTCTCGGTTTCGTCAGCCTGCTGATGGATGTGTCCTCGGAGCTCATCCACAGCCTGCTGCCGGTATTCATGTTCACGGCGCTGGGCATTTCGGCCACCGCCATCGGTTTCATCGAAGGCGCGGCGGAGGCGACGGCGCTTCTGGTCAAAGTGTTTTCCGGTGCGCTGTCCGACTGGTGGGGCAAGCGCAAACCGCTGGCCGTGCTGGGTTATGGTCTGGGCGCGCTGTCCAAACCGCTTTTTGCCATCGCCGGCGGTGCCGGGCTGATCGTCGCCGCGCGCTTGATCGACCGCGTCGGCAAAGGCCTACGCGGCGCACCGCGCGATGCGCTGGTCGCCGACCTGGCGCCGCCGGAAATTCGCGGCGCCGCCTTCGGCTTGCGCCAAGCACTCGACACCGTCGGCGCTTTTCTCGGCCCCTTGCTGGCCATGGGCCTCATGTTGTTGTGGGCCGACGATTTTCGGGCCGTTTTTTGGGTGGCGGTAATCCCCGCAATTCTTGCCGTGGCGTTGCTGCTTTTCGGCGTTCGCGAGCCTGAGCACCAACGGGACGGCAAACGGGTTAATCCGATTACGCGCGCCAGCCTGCGCCGGCTGCCCGCGGCCTATTGGTGGGTGGTGGGCATAGGTGCGATTTTCACCCTGGCGCGTTTTTCCGAAGCCTTCCTGGTGCTGCGCGTGCAGGCGGGCGGTTTGCCGCTGGCCTTCGTGCCGCTGGTGCTGATCGTGATGAACGTGGTCTACGCGCTCGCCGCTTACCCTTGCGGCAAGCTCGCGGACGCCATCGAGCACCGCAGGCTGCTCACTTGGGGCCTGCTGCTACTGATCGCCGCTGACGCCGCCTTGGCGTGGGACGGACACTGGAGCCTCGCCTGGCTCGGTGTCGTGCTTTGGGGTCTGCATCTGGCCATGACCCAAGGCTTGCTCGCCGCCATGATTGCAGACACCGCACCCGCCGATCTGCGCGGAACGGCTTACGGCTTTTTCAACATGACCAGCGGCCTGGCCATGCTCTCGGCTAGCGTGGTGGCAGGATTGCTGTGGGATGCTTACGGTGCCCGCGCCACTTTCGTGGCGGGTGCGTGTTTCAGCGCCGCGGCGCTGCTGCTCGTCGGGTTGCGGCGGGCGGAATCTTAGTGCCGGCCGCCGCGCACCCACGCCATAGCGCCAGTCACAAACCCGCCTCCGAGCGCAACAAGGCCGCCTTGTCGGTATCTTCCCAGGAAAACTCCGGCTCGTCGCGGCCGAAGTGGCCATAAGCCGCGGTTTTGCCGTAGATCGGGCGCAGGAGGTCGAGGGTCTGGATGATGCCCTTGGGCCGCAAGTCGAAGTGTTTCTGGATGAGCGCGGCGATTTTGTCGTCGCTGATCTTGCCGGTGCCGTAGGTGTAGACCGTCACGCTGACCGGGTGGGCGACGCCGATGGCATAGGAGACCTGGATTTCGCATTGCCGCGCCAGGCCCGCCGCCACCACGTTTTTGGCCGCGTAGCGCGCGGCGTAGGCCGCCGAGCGGTCGACTTTGGAGGGGTCTTTGCCGGAGAAGGCGCCCCCGCCATGAGGCGCCGCGCCGCCGTAGGTGTCGACGATGATCTTGCGCCCGGTGAGACCGCAGTCGCCCATCGGTCCGCCAATCACGAAACGTCCGGTGGGGTTGATGAGATAACGCACGTCCTTGGAAATCAGCTCCTGGGGCAGCACGGGTTTGATGATCTCCTCGATCACGCCTTCTTCGATTTGCTGATGGGTGACATCGGGCTCGTGCTGAGTGGAGAGCACCACGGTCTCGATGCTCGCCGGGCGGCCGTCGACGTAGCGCACGGTGAGCTGCGACTTGGCGTCGGGCCTGAGCCAGGGCAGGCGGCCGTCTTTCCTGACCTCGGCCTGGCGCTGCATCAGGCGATGGGCGTAATAGATCGGAAAGGGCATCAGCGTGGGTGTCTCATCGCAGGCGTAGCCGAACATCAGGCCCTGGTCGCCGGCGCCCTGGTCGAGGTTGTCGTCGGAGGCGTGGTCCACGCCCTGGGCGATGTCGGGGGACTGCTTGTCATAGGTGACCAGCACGCCGCAACCCCGGTAATCGATGCCGAACTCGGAATTGTCATAGCCGATGCGCTTGATGGTGGAGCGCGCCACCTGGGCGTAGTCGATGTCCTTGGCGGTAGTGGTAATTTCGCCGGCCAGCACCACCAAACCGGTGGTCACCAAGGTTTCCGCGGCTACCCGGCCGTATTTGTCATGCGTTAGAATCGCATCCAGAATGGCATCCGAGATTTGGTCCGCGACTTTGTCGGGATGGCCTTCCGAAACCGATTCCGACGTAAACAAAAACTCACTCATCATCGCCTCTGAAAAAATCGCGCCATTGCCGGCGCGAAACCTCGTCATGTTACCAAATCCCGCGCCGCCTCGCCGCTTTGCCCTTAGACCGCGTTTTTACGAGCTTATGCCGCGGCGCGAGGCAGCTGCGCCATGACCCGCCTCTTGCTGCTACCGCTCGCCTGGCTGCCCCTGGCCTGGATCCACGCCCTGGGCGGTTTCTTCGGTCGCCTGGGCTATTGGCGCGGCGGCAAGTTCGCCCGGCGCATCCGCGAAAACCTTGTTATCAGTGGGCTGGGCGGTGACGATTGGGAGGAGTTGGCGCGACGCGTCGCCGAGGAGACCGGCAAAGCCGCGCTGGAGGCCATCGCCATCTGGCTGCGGCCCGTGGCCACGGTGCAATCCTGGACCCGCCCCGATGAACATTGGCCGGCGGTGGAAGCCCAGTACCGGGAGGGCCGCGGGCTCATTTTTCTCGTGCCTCACTTGGGTTCCTGGGAGATCTGCGGTCAGTTCTTTTCCCATCACTTCCCCATGACCACGATGTACCGCGAGCCCAAGCTGCGCGCGCTCGATCCCTTGATGCGCGCCGGCCGCGAGCGCGACGGCTGCAAACTCGTCAACGCCGATGTGCGCGGGGTGCGCGCGCTTTTGCGGGCGCTCAAAAAAGGCGAAGCGGTGGGCATTTTGCCTGATCAGGCGCCCAGCCGCGGCGAAGGCATTTGGGCCGAGTTTTTCGGGCGGCTGGCCTACACCATGACGCTGGCGATCAAGCTGCAGCAATCCACCGGCTGCGCGATTGCTTTGGGTTATGCCGAGCGCTTGCCCCGGGGGGAAGGCTTCATCGTGCGCATGAAGCCCCTGGATGGCGACTTGCAAGGCTCGCTGGCGCAGGCTGCGCGCAGTATGAACGCGGCGATCGAAGAAGCGGTTCGGCGTCAGCCGGAGCAATACCTTTGGTCCTACAACCGCTACAAAGTGCCGGCCGGAGTAACCCCGCCGCCGGCAAAGTGACGTGGCGGCGCGGCTGGTCATCGGCTTGCTGTGGGCCTTGAGCCGCCTGCCCTTCCGCTGGCAGGCAGCGTTGAGCAGCGGCCTGGGCAGCCTCCTCTATCGCATCGCCCGCGAAAGGCGGCAAGTTGGCAGCATCAATCTGCGGCTTTGTTTTCCGCAGTTGTCGGAAAGCGAGCGCCAAGCGATCCTGCACGCGCATTTTCGCGCTTTCACCCAGGCCGCTTTGGAACGCGGCTTTCTATGGTGGGCGAGCCGCGCGGAGCTGATGCAGAAGATTCGCTTCGAAGATCTGCATCATTGGCGCGACGCGGTCGATCAACCGACGATCCTTTTCGCGCCGCATTTCGTTGGCCTCGATGCCGCGGGCACACGCATCGTGTGCGAATTCCCCGGAGCGTCGATCTATTCCATGCAAAAGAACCGAGCGCTCGATGCGCAGATGCGCAAGGGCCGGGAGCGCTTCGGCAATGCCACGCTGTTTTCGCGCCAGGACGGCATACGCCCGGTGATTCGCGCCCTGCGCGAAGTGAAAATGCTCTATTACCTGCCCGATCTCGACTACGGCCCGCGCGACGCGGTATTCGTGCCCTTTTTCGGCGTGCCCGCGGCCACCATTACCGGCCTGTCACGCCTCGCCGCCGTGGGGCGGGCGCGTGTCGTGCCCTGCGTCACGCGACAACTGGCGAAGGGCGAGGGTTATGTGGTGCGTTTTTACCCGGCATGGGAAAATTTTCCCAGCGGCGACGAAGTTGCCGACGCGCGCCGCATGAATGCCTTCATCGAAGAGCGGGTGCGCGAAATGCCCGAGCAATATTTCTGGCTGCACAAACGCTTCAAAACGCGCCCGCCCGGTGAGGCGAGGTTCTACTCGTGATTCGTCCGGCCGACTCGACCGCCATCGCCCAAGCGGCAGAACTGCTGCGCGCCGGCCAACTGGTGGCCTTCCCCACCGAAACGGTCTACGGCCTGGGCGCAGACGCCAGCCAGCCGCAGGCGGTGGCGCACATTTTCGCCGCCAAAGGCCGGCCCGCAGATCATCCGCTGATCGTGCATTTGGCCGACATCACCGCCTTGCCCAAATGGGCAGCGGCAACGCCCGAGGATGCCCTAAAGCTTGCCGAGCGCTTCTGGCCTGGCCCCCTGACGCTGATCCTGAAGAAGCGCCCCGAGGTGCCCGATGCGGTGACCGGCGGGCAAGACAGCGTGGGCCTGCGCGTGCCTTCGCATCCGGTGGCGCTGGCCTTGCTCAAGAGCTTCGGTGGCGGCGTTGCCGCGCCTTCGGCCAATCGTTTCGGGCGCATCAGCCCCACCACCGCAGCCCATGTGGCGCAAGAATTCCCCGAAGGTCTGCCGCTGATTCTCGATGGCGGCCCCTGCCAGGTCGGCATCGAGTCGACCATCGTCGATTTCACCAGCGGCCGCGCCGTGTTGCTGCGCCCCGGCGGCATCGACCTGGACGCGCTGGCCGCCGTGTTGGCTTATGTCCCCAGCGCGCCGGCCCGCACAAGCCCGCGCGCTTCCGGCACGCTGGCGCAGCACTATGCGCCGCACACCCCCACTGATCTCGTGCAAGCCTCGGCACTGGACGCGCTACCGCCCGGGTCCAGCGCATCGCTTGCCGTGCTCGCGCGCCGCGACGCACCCCCACATTTTGCCGGCCTCTGGCTCCGCGCACCGGAAGGCGCCGGAGCCTATGCCGCCCAGCTCTACGCCGCTTTGCGCCTGATGGATGCGGCCGGCGTTTCCTCCATCTGGGTCGAAGCGCCGCCGCAAGGTCCGCAGTGGGCTGCGGTGAATGACCGCCTGCGGCGCGCCAGCAACCGATGAAGCCGCCGCGCATCGTTCTGGCGCCCGATTCCTTCAAAGGCTCGCTGACTGCTTCCGAAGTGGCCCAAGCTTTGGCGCGAGGTTTACTCGCCGTTTGGCCTAAGGCGGAACTCTTGCAAAGGCCCCTGGCCGACGGCGGCGAAGGCACGCTGGAAGCTGTGCTGGCGCGAGGCGGCAAGGCCCATCGCGCGACGGTGACCAATGCCGCCGGTGCGCCGCAGCAAGCCTTGTGGGCGGCCGTGCCATGGCAGGGCCAACCGGCCGCGCTCTTAGAAGCGGCCCAAGTTGTGCCCATCACCGATGCCGGGGCGATGCGTACTTCCGTCATGCGGCGCAGCACCCTGGGTTTGGGACAGTTGGTTCGATTTGCGCTCGACGCGGACCACCGACAACTTCTGTTTGCTTTGGGCGGCACCTCGACCAACGATGGCGGCGCCGGCTTATTGAACGCGCTGGGGCTGCAGCTGATCGACGCCCAGGGCCGGAAACTGGCGCCCACGCCGGAAGGTCTTGAGCAATTGCATTCGATCGATGTTTCGGGGCTCGACGCGCGTCTGGCTGAATGCCAAATCACCGTGCTGTCCGACGTCAACAATCCGCTTGGCGGCGAAAGCGGGGCCACGGCGATTTTCGGACCGCAAAAAGGCGTGCCGGCGGAGGATGTTCATCGCCTGGACCGGCATCTCGAACGCTTTGCGAACTTGTGCGAGACCGCCTTGGGCCGGTCGGTGCAAAAGCTGCCAGGTTCCGGCGCGGCAGGAGGCTTGGGCTTTGCTTTGCAATTGCTCGGCGCGCGATTGTGTAGCGGTGCCGAAATCGTGGCCGATCTGGTCGATCTCGACGCGGCGCTCGCCGGCGCAGACTGGCTCATCACCGGAGAAGGCCGCAGCGAGGCGCAGACGCTCATGGGCAAAGCTCCCTGGGTTGCGGCAAGCCGCGCCGCGCGCCAGGGGGTGCCGGCCACACTCGTTTCGGGCAGTATCGATCGCGCCGCGCTGCCACAATTGGAGCCGCATTTCGCCGGTTGTTTTGCGCTTCCCTTTGGGCCGCTGAGCCTGAGCGAAGCCATCGACCAGGCGACGCCTTTGCTCCAAGACAAGGCGAGGCAACTGGCTCAGCTTTTCGCGGCCAGTCGCTCCAGCTCGTCCACGGACAAAGACTGAAACATCCCGGTTAACCCGCCCCAGCTTTGGAGGTGGCGCGCTTCCTGGCCAAACACCGGATCCTCGGCAAGGAGTTTTTCCACTTCGCTGCGGGCCAAGCCGGTGACGCGCTCCATCGCCCGCAAGTCCATCAGGCGCACCCGGCCGTTCGCCGTGGCATAAAGCTCAGGCGCTTGCAGCGCGTTCGAGAAAAACGCTGCCGACACGCCAGTGCCCGTAAGTAGCCCGATTTCCTTGCGCCCCGCGGCGCGCGCCTCGGCGTGGCACAGGGCGAGAAACGCGAGGTATTGTGATAGGCCCAAAGTTTCCGCTTCGAGTGAGGCTTCGTGGCCCGGAGAATCTTCCCGCACGAAGAGCCGTGATTCGGGGGCTGCTTCTCGCGTCCATTGCCGCAGAGCAAGGCCCATGGCCAGCGCTTGTGCCGGTCCCAAGGCGGCCGGAGCGACTTCCTGCAAGACACCGATTTCGCCGGCGTCATTACGGGTGATCCAGCCGTGTTGATCCACTGAACGCCCATGCGTGAAGAGGCTTGGGCCGGGATTGCTTGCGGGCTTTTTGCCGGCTTCGCGCAAACGCGACAAGAGTTGGTTTTGCAGGACGTCGAGGGCCAACGGCAAAGATGCCGCGGCGTCGAAGGCTGCGGCGATTGCCGCTTTGGCCGCTACCGGCGAGGCGGGCAATGGCCGACCCATACCGCGCGCCGCGCGGACGGCTGCGCCGAAGACGCCGTCCACACTGGGCTCATGATCGGCATCGAAAGCGGCTTTGCCGCGCAAGGTTTCCAGCACCTTGGGGCCGGAGACACCCAAGCGCGCACCGGCGCCAAAGAAGAGCGCGCAACACGCGCATGCGATCACGCTCATGCCGCCGAAAGCCCCGCCGCTACCCGGAATCACCGCGACCACAGGCACCGCCGCGGCGCGCAGATCGGTGAGGGCCTGCAAGACCGCCGCGAGCCCCAGCAACGCCGGATTGGCTTCGTGCAGGCGCACGCCACCCGATTCGATGAGCAACAGCACCCCGGATATTTCGTCTCGGCGATAAGCGTGCAAAGCCTCGCGCAGGTGTGCGGCAAGGCGCTGCGCCTGCAGGGCGCCAACCGCCCCGCCCAAAAAGCTGGGCTCTTGCGCCGCGACGAAAATTTCCCGCCCGGCGAGGCCCGCCCGCCCCAGCACCACACCATCACCCGGCAGCGGCGAAATCCCCCAGCGCGCGAGATGCGGGCTCAGCGCATCGGAAGCTTGGAGGACAAAACTCTCGGCGTCGCAGAGTTCAAAGATGCGGGCGCTTGCGCGGGGTGCGAACTTCATGGCTGGAAGTACCGGTCACCAGGTTTGCACCGCTTTCCAGAGCATGTAGGCGGAAAGCACGAAAAGCATATAGGCAAACGCTTTCTTTAGCTTCTTCACCGGCCAGGAGTGCGCCACGCGCGCCCCCATGGGAGCAAATAGCACACTGGCGCAGACGATGCCCAAAAGCGCCGGCCAATGCACATAGCCCAAGGTGTGCGCCGGCAGACCATCGGCGCGCAATCCCGCGAGGATGTAACCCACGGTACCGGCAACGGCAATGGGCAAACCAAGGGCCGCGGAAGTCGCCACCGCGTTGTGCACTTTCACGTTGCACCAGGCCATGAAGGGTACGGAGATAAAGCCGCCGCCCGCGCCGACCATGCTCGAAACGAAGCCGATGCCGTTGCCGGCGGCAAATAGCCCCCAGCGCCCCGGCAACTGGCGCGTGGGCTTGGGCTTTTTGTCGAATAACATTTGCACCGCGGAGAACGAGGCGAATAGACCGAAGAAGCCCGCCACCCAAGGCGTTTTCATGGCGCCGACCACCTGCGGCCCCAGCACCGAGGCAAACAAAATGCCGGGTGCGATCGCCCGAAATACCGGCCACAGCACCGCGCCATGGGCATGATGGGCGCGCACGCTGGAAATCGAAGTGAACATGATGGTGGCCATCGAAGTGCCGATGGCCAGATGCACGACGTGTGCAGTCGGAAAACCTTCGCGCATGTAGAGATAGGTGAGCACGGGCACGATGGTCATGCCGCCGCCGATGCCCAAAAGCCCGGCGAGAAAACCAACCACGCAGCCCAACAGAAGAAAAACCGGCAGCAGCGACCAATCCATACTAGGCGAGAAATCCCATCAGGTAATTCCATTCGGCCGGCTCGACCGGGGTAATCGACAAGCGATTCCCTTTCTGCAAGAGCCGCATGCCGGCAAGCGCCGTGTGCTGGCGCAGCTCGGCCAGTGGCACGAGGCGGGTCTTTTTCACCAGCGTGACCTCGACGTTGTGCCAGCGCGGATGCTCGCGATCGGATTTGGCATCGTAATAGGGGCTCTTGCGATCGAACTGCGTCGCGTCCGGATACGCTTCACGGCTCACTTTGACGATGCCCACAATACCCGGCTCGGCACAACTCGAGTGATAGAAGAAGGCAAGATCGCCCAAGCGCATGTCATCGCGCATAAAATTGCGCGCCTGATAATTGCGCACCCCGAACCAAGGCAGGGTGGCGCGTGGCGCCGCGGCGAGATCGTCGATCGACACCTCGCCGGGTTCGGACTTCATCAGCCAATAACGCATTTCGAATCGCCAAAAAAGAACGCGGCTTAAAGCCGCGTTCCGTGCTGCGAGTCCCCCGCAAGAGCGGTGTGGCCCTCATCTTGAACCTAAGGTTCAAGGCGGTCGCCTGCCCGATCCATTAGGCGCTTCCGACGAAGGACGCGCACACCGGAGTCGTCATTGGCGCGGCAACCTGGGTATACGATATTGGTTCGAAGAGTATCTGGCCAAACACCAACACCGCAGGGGACAACCGGCGCAGTAGAAGCCAGGTCAGAAGAGCTTTTCCTGGCCCGCCATCGCTTGATCGATGGCGTCCTGCATGGCAACGATTCTACGCCGAAATTTGGTGCTGTCAAAGCCGGTTTCATTGCCGCCCGCGCGGGCTTTCAAGAGCTCGTTGGCGAGGTTGAGTGCCGCCAATACCGCGAGCCTTTCCGGAGTGGAGGACTTGCTTCCTTCGCGCACTTCGCGCATGCGCGATTGCAGCAAATCCACTGCGGCGAGCAAATCTTCGCGCTCCTCTTCGGCACAGCCGATGCGGTATTCGCGGCCAAGCAGGTTGACGCTGAGGGTGACTGAGTGGGTGCTCATCGCCGTGGCTTCTCCCCATCGATTCCAGGCGCGGAAGCGGCGGCGCCTTTGATCCGTCGACGTGCCCGCGGCAGTGCTCTCACGCGTTCTCCTCAGGCAAGTTTTCGAGCAGGGCATCAAGGCGTTGCGCGGCTTCGTTCATGCGTTTGGTGACGCGCGTGTGCTCTTTGCTCAGGGCCAGCAGTTCTTTGCGAAGCTGTTCGTTTTCGGCACGCAGTTCCAAATGCTGCCGCAGCAGAGTTTCCAGTTTGCGCTCCAGCGCTTCGAGTTCGCCTTCCATGCCCAAACTATAGGGGCATAAATCTCGTCCCGTCAACAGTTAAGCGCCAGAAACGAAGAAATCGCTTGAACTGTTGTTCAATCGAGCCCGGGATGCGGCAAGCCTTGGCATTTTTGGTTCCGGCCGATCGGAGGCGCCGGCCTAAGGGCGGCAGACGGAAATGCCCGCTAGCCGGTAGCCAGGGGAAGGTATTTCACTTCCAGGATTTCTAGTTCTTCAACCCCGCCGGGGGTGCGCAAACTGATGGTTTCGCCTTCGCGGGCTTTCAGCAGGGCACGAGCCATGGGTGAGACCCAGCTGATGAATCCCTTGGCGGCGTCGATTTCGTCCACTCCGACGATCGAGAGCCTGCGCTCCCTTCCAGATCCGTCGACGATGAGGACGGTGGCGCCAAAAAAAATCTGATCGGCGTTGTCGCCTTGGGCTCGAGCCTCCGGATCGACCACTTCCGCCAGATCGAGACGTTTCACCAGATAACGAATGCGGCGATCGATTTCCCGCAATCGCTTCTTGCCGTAAATGTAGTCCCCGTTCTCGGATCGGTCTCCGTTCCCGGCGGCCCAAGAGACGATGCTCACCACCTCCGGGCGCTCTTTTTCCACCAGCTGCGCGAGCTCTGCCTTGAGCCGCGCAAATCCTCCCGGAGTCAGGTAATTTTTGGTTCCCGGCGGCAAGGCCGGAAGGCCGGCAGCTTCCTCGTCTTCGTCCGGACTGGCGTCCGTTTCGCGGGTGAATGCCTTGTTCATGGCTAAAGGATTTCGGAGCTCGGATCGGCGCGCGAGATGGCTCATTGTAGCGCCGGCTTGCGCTGCCGATCGAGTGCGTCGCAGAGCTTTTCGGTGCCATCCACGAAGCGCGGGCTATGCCGATTCATCAAATCCGCATCCACCACCAGCAGACGGCCCGACTTGACCGCCTTCAGTTGCGGCCACCGCTTCCAATCGTCCAGCCACGCCGGTCGGGCGCCGCCATCGCCAGCCGCGACGATGACCTCCGGGTCGCGCTGAATGACGCTTTCAATTTCGATCACCGCAGCAAGCGCGGCCAGGTCCTCAAAGGCGTTGCCGGCACCGCAGACCTTGAGCGCGGCGCTTACGAGATGTTGTCCCCCCAAGGTGTAGAGCGGCTGCCCCCAGACCTGGTAGAACACCTTCAACCGGCTTCGCCGCGCGTATTGCTCGCGCAGCGCCGCAAGCCGCCGGCGCAAGTCCGCCGCCGCTTGCTTGGCAGCCGGCTCGCTCCCCGTGAGCAGGCCCAGCCGCTCCAAGGTAGTGGCAATGCCTTCGGGATCGCGTATGTCGCTGCGGTAGAGTTTGAGGCCAAGCGCCTCCAGCCGCGCCAAGTGCTGCGGTGCGTTGCCCCCTGACCAGGCGAGCACGAGATCGGGCTTGAGCTCGAGGATGCGCTCGTAATCGAAACCGTGCGCATCTCCCACCCGCGGAAGCTCTTTCACCGCGACCGGGAAATCGCTGCGATCCGCCACGCCGACGAGGCGCGCGCCCGCCCCCGCGGCGAACATCAGTTCGGCCAGGTCCGGAGCGAGCGTTACCACTCGCTTCGCGGGGGCGGCCAGTCTTACGCTTAAGTTCGCATCATCCACCACGCTTACCGGTGTACCTACCCCCCGCCCCCCTTCCTGGGGAAGGGGGTGAACAGGGTTCGCGGGC
>CAZFEK010000001.1:99165-220410 GCA_964517465.1 uncultured Alcaligenaceae bacterium | reverse complement strand
AGGCAGCGATTTTCGCCAGCAGTCATCGGTTTTGCATCGGTACTTCGGTTCGTAATCCCCCTGTCTTGAGAGTCTCACGCGCGTCGGGTGCGAGCCCGCTTTGTTCAATCTTTATGGGATACGTAACATGCCAACAGGTACCGTCAAGTGGTTCAATGACAGCAAGGGTTTCGGCTTCATCAAGCCGGATGGCGGCGGCGAAGACCTCTTCGCCCACTTCTCTGCCATTCAAGGCAGCGGCTTCAAGACGCTGAAGGAAAATCAGAAGGTTTCCTTCGACATCGTCAAGGGCCCCAAGGGCAACCAGGCTTCCAACATCAAGGCGGCTGAGTAAAACGCCCCTTGCTGCAGGAACCGAAAACAAACCCCGCCTCGGCGGGGTTTGTTTTTTCAGGCCGGTGCCGCGGCAAGGCGAGTCTGCCCCGCAGGATGCGGGGGGGCTTCCTCGCCACGCGCCCGGACGGCGGCCGGCGCCTGCGGACTCAGAATTTGTCTCACTCAGCCCGCCACAAACGGCGGGGCTTGCGTTCCACGCCTGGTCAGGCCATGCGCTTGATGAATGCCAAGCGCTGCGACGGAACGAAGCCGGCGCGGTAGAAGAAATTCAAGAGGCCCAAATCGCTGAAGGCAACCACGGTTTCCACCCGTTCGACCAGGAGCGCCTGCAGGTTCACCAACAGCTGAGACAGCAGCGCAGTGCCCATGCCATGGCGCGCCGCGTCGGGCGCCACGCCCAAGGTGTCGATCACCGCTGCGGGTTCGGTGCGTCCGAAGCTGCCAAAATCGGTGCGCGCCATGATGAAGCCAGCCGGCACATCGTCGGCGCGGGCGATGAGAGAGACGCGCACCGCCGAGTCGTGCATGGCTTCGTCGAAGAGGCTGTTGATATACGCTGCGCGGTTGTGGCCGGTAATGCGCTTGTCGATCGCTGCAACATGCGGCAGATCCGCCAGGCTCATCGAGCGGATGTCGGAGACGTCGCGCGCCAGGGCTTCGAAATCGTTGGCGGCGGGCGCGCTGTAGTCGCGTTCGCGCCAGGGGCGCTCATTCCCGGGGGCAGCCGGCGACTGGCGTTCGAGGTTACCCACTGCGCCGCGATGCACCGGGCATTCGATCATCAGGCTTTGGCCCAGGCGGTACTGTGCTCGATCCAGAAGTTTGAGCACGCTGTGGTCGCGCCAATGCACCATGGTGCGGATTTCCGGAATGTCATGGCGCTTGGCGTAGGCTTCGAGTTCGGCGAGCAATGCCCGCCCCGTGCCTTTGCCTTGCTGAGCCGCATCGACGCCGATGGCCTCCAGCTGGAGCGAAGGTTGGGTTCGGCCGAATTCGCCTTCGAGGCGCCGGGCCATGACATAACCCACCAGGCGCCCGTCGGCTTCGGCGCCGAACTGAACGTGATGTTTGGTTTGGCGCAATGCTGCGGCCAGGCGGCGCTCGAAATAGGCGCGGCGCGGGTGGCTGGTGAGCGTGGCGTCGAGTTTGGTGACGACGTCGAGATCGGCGGGATTCAAGTAACGCAAGGCAACCTCCTGCAATTGGGGAATCAATTCTTGCCCATGCTCACGCCAGCGCGTAAGCGCCGAACAGTTCATTATCCTGCTCGGGCGTAAGCAGGTTGTCCAGTACTGGCAGAAGCGAAAGGTCTTCCTTCTGCGCATGAGATACCAAACGCTCGGCAAATTCGAGCGCTGCCGTCTTCAGCTTGCGCCAGGCTGCGGGTGCGAGTCGCCCCGTTTGGGCCAGTGCGATACCCGAAGTGAGCGCTTCCGCCACGTCGCGTATCACTTCGTGCTCTTCATCGAGCAAAACAGCCAAGTCGCCATCGCCGGATTCCTGGAGCAGCGGCCAGAGAGATTTCTCTTCGAAATTGAAATGGCGCCATACTTCGTGTTCCATGGCGCGACTGATCTCGCCCAGAAGTTTCTTCCATTCGGCGTCCTCTGCCGCCGGCGCTTCAGCCTGGCGGGAAAACGCCAGCTCCATGTTCCGACACAGGTCGAACACGGCGGCATGTTCTTCATGTAAGCGTTTGCAGATCTGGGTGCTCAAGCTCATGGGCGGATTTTCGGGCAGAAAGAGGCGAAGTGGGGACGAAAAAACAGTAATTTGGTACCACAATACCAGAATAGGCTTGGGGGCGCAAGACCGCTCGATTATTGCGGCCTTTTGGACTCCTCCCGGTAATCTCGACCGAGCTGCCCTGGTCGCCGTTCGCTGGCGCTGGCGGGGGTTTGCGTGGCGCAGCGGGCGCGCCCCCGGGTGGCCTGGCAAGCCGGCGGCTCTTGCAACGGATCGCCAGCCAGGTAAGATGCGGCCCACCAACCAAGCCATCAAAGGGAGCAAAGGGTGAGAATTCTTGCCTATGTCATTGCCGGGATACTGCTCTCCGGCCCAAGCTTCGCGCGCAAATCCTGCGTTGAGCTCAAAGGTGAAATCGACGCCCGGTTGCAGGAAAAGAAAGTGGCCAACTACCACTTGGAAATCGTCGATTCCGGTCAGGCTTCCGAAAAAAAGGTGGTTGGCAGCTGCGACGGCGGAACCAAGAAGGTTCTTTATATCCGCCAAAAGGCTGCGCCCAAGGCACCAGCCAAGTAAGCTGCTTCTGATTCCAATTGGTACGGCAAGCCGAAGAAGGAGGAAGGGATGCGCCCAATCAGGGTTTGGTCAAGGCACAAGCCGTGACCCTAGATGCATCGTACCGCTCGACTTCTGGCGTCGCCATCCGCGATCCGCGTGTCGACCAGCAAACCGGCCAAGTCGCCGGCCAGAACTTCGGCTTTGGGCAAAATCGTCCGGAGGCCATACGCGTCAAATCCAAGGAAACCGGTATCGTGACCACTTTACGTCCGGAACACCAAGGCTGGCGGTTAGCTTACGAGCGCGACGTCGATGGCCGACTCATCGATGTCTGGATTCCGGGCGGCTGGCCGGAGGTCTGACAGAGCATCGTCGGCCGGCAGGCGCGGCGGCTCTCCCCCAAAGCGCTCCGACTTCTGCGCTAAAGCAAACCCGCGGCTCGAGCCGCGAACTAGAATCTCCTCATGAGCGCCCTCATCGAACCGTCTCCCGCAGCATTTGCAAATCCAGCCAAGCGCTACTTCGCCGCTACCCGGCCGGCCTTCTTGAGCGTGACCTTGGTGGGTTGTCTTCTGGGCCTTGCCAGTGCTTATCACGATCTCCATCGAGGGCGTCCGATAACCGCCCTGCTGACGCTGCTCCTGGCGCTGATCACGCACGCTGCGGTGAATGTCCTCAACGACTATTTCGACCATCGCAATGGCAGCGACGCGGCCAACATCGAGCGCGTATTTCCCTTCACCGGGGGCAGTCGTTTCATCCAAAACGGCGTGATGAGCCCTGAGGCCGTGCTGCGGTTTGGTTTGATGCTTTTTGCCGCAGTGATTCCGGGCGGGTTGCTGTTGGTTTGGGCCAGCGGCCCGGGGCTTCTTTGGATCGGCGTCTTGGGCATGGCGGTAGGTTGGGCCTATTCGGCACCTCCGCTTGCGCTCGCGAGCCGGGGCCTAGGCGAGTTGGCGGTTGCTTCCGGGTGGCTCTTGGTCGTGCTGGGAGCCGATTACGTGCAACGCGGCAGCTTTGCCGCCTTGCCTGCGCTGGCGGGCGCGAGCTACGCCCTATTGGTGGCCAACCTGCTCTACCTCAATCAGTTTCCGGACGCCAAGGCCGATGCCCAAGCGCAAAAGCGCACGCTGGTGGTGCGTTTGGGTGCGGCGAGAGCGCGTTGGGGTTACCTCATGATTGCGTTTTTGGCGCATGCGTGGCTCGTCGGCGCGGTGCTGCTCGGGGCGCTGCCGCCTGCCGCGGCGTGGGGTCTACTGAGCCTTCCCCCGACATTGATCGCGGCGCGCGCCTTGATTCGTCATGCCCAGTCGCCGGCACGCTTGGGGGTGGCGATCCAATTGACCATCTTGGCTGCCCTCGTACACGGAGTCGCGCTGACGGCGGCAATGGCCCTGGGGTGATCGGGTGCTCGCGGCCAGCCGGGTGGCGCTTATTCGATCATGCCAAGCCGACCGTGATGTGAGCCCAGATACCAATAACGACCCGACGCATCGATGATCGCCTTGCGTATGCCCACGTTTTTCGAGGGCAAGGGAAGGACGCGAAAGGTCTCGGTCTTCGGATCGAGCAGCGCGACGGTATCGCTGCTGATCTCGTTGGCCCAGACTCGTCCCGCAGCATCGACCGTCACCGCATAGGGTCCGGCGCGCGTGCCAGCGGGCATGGGATAGCTCTTTATCACGCGTCGTGCTTGCGGGTCCACTTTCAGCAGCTTGCCGTTGCCGTAGAGCGTGACCCAAAGGCTGCCGTCGGGCGCGATCGCCATGCGTCGAGGCTTGGAGCCCGGGCCGGTGTCGAGCGAGAGGATCTCGCCGGTCGCGGGATCGAGCCGGCCCAGCGCGTCGGCGCTCATGCGGCAGAACCACACCAGACCCTGCCGATCGATGGCGATGCCATAGGGGTGGCCCGAGGTCTTGAACTCGGTGATTTTGCCGGTCTGGCGATCGAGACGGCCAATGCGCCCGCCGCCCTGCACGGTGAACCAGATCGCGCCCTGCGCATCGATGACCAAAGTGTGCGGATCGCCTCCGGATGGCGCGCGAAATTCAGCGATCTGGCCGGTTTTGGTGTCGAGTCGCCCGATCGTGCCATTGCCGTTGCCGGTATACCACACCACGCCTTCGACATCGACCAAAAGGCCATGCGGTCGGGCGCCCGGGGGCAGGGGCCATTCTTGGAAAGACTCGCTCCGGGGGTCGAAGCGCGCAATCCGGTTGCCGTGCATCACCGCGATGTAAATCTTGCCGTCCGGGCCGGGAGCGGGGTCGCGCGCAAACTCGGGCGTCGGCACCGGCCATTCTTTCACTTGCCCCGCCACTTTCGGCAAGGCTCCCGGCTCGATCCCGTAGTTCGATCCGCCCGCCCACGCGGGATTGGCGGCCAGAAGAGAACCCAAAAGCACCAAGCGCCGCACCGTCAAGTCTCCGCTTTTGACTTGGCTCAGTATGCGCGGCGCCGATGCCGGCGGTCAATGCATGAACTGACCGCCTTTGCTGATGATCGACAGATCGACGAAGCTGGAGCCGATTCTGCGGCCGCCCGAATAATCGATGACGAAGCCGCCCAAATCGAAGTTGTTGATCGATTCAAGGGCGGTGATCAGGCGCTCGCGGTTGAGGTCTTTGCCGGCTCGGCGCAGCGCTTCGACAAAAACTTTGGCGGTGATATATCCTTCGAGGCTGTTATAGGTGGTGTCGCTGCTCTTGGCCTTCTGCGCCGCGGCCATGAATTCGCGAGCGATGGCATAGCGGCCGCTGGCGGGAGACGGCACCACTTGCGCAATCACGATGCCGCGCGCATCTTCGCCCAGGGCGGTAAAAAGGGCCTTGGCCGACAACACTGAAACACCGAAGAACCACGGTCGTTGTCCGCTCTTGAGATAAGCGCGAATGAACGCGGTGGAGGCCTTTCCTGCGGTGACCATGATAATGCCGCCGGGCTGAGTCTTGGAGACGTTCGCCACCAACCCGTCGAGGGCGTCGAGTTTGCTCATGTCGATCGGCGCCTCGATCACGGGCTTGAGACTGCGCCTGGCAAACGCGGCTTGCGCGGACTTCAAGCCAGCTTTGCCGAAGGGGTCGTCCTGATAAACCACCGCAATACTTTTCACGCCGGTCGAGGTTAGCTGCTCGACCATCTTGTCGGTTTCCGCGCCGTAACTGCCTCGGGTGTGAAAAATCATCCTGATCTTGGGATCGCGCAGACCCTCGTCGCCGGAAAGCGCGCCGACGATAGGAACCCGGTTCTCGCTGATCTGCGGCATCGAGGCGACGATCGCACCGGTGCCGATGTAGCCGACCATGGCAAAGACCTTGTCTTCTTCGATGAGCTTCTTGGTGTTTTCCGCCGCGATTTTGGGATCGAACTTGTCGTCGTAGGATTGCAGCTTGATTTTGCGCCCATGAATGCCGCCACGGGCGTTGATTTCATCGAAGTAGATCTGCATGCCGGCGCGGTATTGCACCGCCGGTTCGGCGATCGGGCCGGAGAATACGCCGGTCTGGCCGACCAGCACGGTGTCGGCGCTGACGCCCTTTTCTGCCGATGCCGGCGAGATGCCGGCAAGGCCTAGGCAAGCCACCAGGGCAAAGAGCTTGAGCGATTTCATCTCTACTTCCTCCAAAGGACGGTTAAACCTAGAAACCTCAGTTGACCGCTCATCGATTCGCTACCAGTCAGGCTGGGCAAAGTCAGGGGGTTAGTCTGGGTCATCACCTCTAGGGTGACCACGCTGCACACCCGCTGGCGCATTTGGCCGGGCGCCTGGCTTTGTCGCTCCTCCTTGAATAGAATGGCTATTGCGCGTCGTCGCTTCGCGCCATACACCCGCCCAAACGCACCATCGAGCGTGCCCAACTGAGGTTTCTAGGTTAAACGGTTCAGCTTATGGTTTGGCCTCCCGGCCGAGATGCCCTGGGCAAAGTTGTGCTGCCTGTCCCATTGCCGCAGCCCAGTGCCGAGCCCTCGAAATGAGGTGGTTCGCGCCGCCGGAGTGACGGAAATCGTTGCCTGGCCGTGGGCACGAAGTGGCGGCCTCGGCCGCGCCAAGCGAGGCGCCACGGATGAGCTCGGCATTGCGCTGGGTCAGCGATGAAAAGCTCAGACGACCTTGGGTCGCAAATCACGCACGCGCACCGCTTTGCCCTGAGATCGAGGAATTTCCCCGCTCTTCTTCACCACCACCTCGGTGGTGATCCCGATCATCGACTTGATGTGATGTCTGGCGTTCGCAGCGGCGTTCTTTTGTGCGTCTGGGTTGTCGTTGAGATTTGCCACCACTTCCACTTCGACCGTCATGTAATCGAGATTGTCTCGTTTTTCTACGACCAGCTGATAATGCGGGGCCAGATCCGGCAGACCCACGAGCACCGCTTCGATCTGCGAGGGGTAAACGTTCACACCGCGAATGATCAGCATGTCGTCATTGCGTCCGGTGATGCGCTTGATGCGCAGATGCGTGCGCCCGCAGCCGCATTGCTCGGTGGTGACGCAGGTGATGTCGCGGGTGCGATAACGAATCATCGGCAAAGCTTCTTTGGTCAGCGTGGTGATCACCAACTCGCCGGCGTTTCCTTCCGGCACCCCTTTGCCGGTATCGGGGTCGATCACTTCGAAAAGGAAGTGATCCTCCCAGCCGTGCAGACCGTCGCGCATTTCCACACATTCGCAGGCGACACCCGGGCCCATGATCTCGGAGAGGCCGTAAATGTCCACCGCCTTGATCCCTAAGCGCTCGTCGAGTTCCTTGCGCATCGCCTCGCTCCAAGGCTCGGCTCCGAAGAGGCCGATGGCGAGATTGCTTTTCTTGAGATCCACTCCCTGTTGCTCGGCGGTTTCCGCGATCACCAACGCGTAGGAAGGGGTCGCGCAAAGCACTCGGGCATGGAAATCGGTGATGAGCACGATTTGGCGTTCGGTATTGCCGCCGGACATCGGGACCACCGTGGCGCCCAGACGCTCGGCACCGTAGTGTGCCCCCAAACCGCCGGTGAAAAGCCCGTAACCATAGGCGTTATGCACCAAATCTCCCGGCCGGGTGCCGGCGCAGGCCATGGAGCGGGCCATCAAGTCGGACCAGCGCTCGAGGTCGCCGCGGGTATAACCCACCACCGTCGGTTTTCCAGTGGTTCCCGAGGAGGCGTGGACGCGGGTGACATCGCAGAGCGGGCGCGCGAACATGCCGAATGGATAGTGGTCGCGCAGGTCGGTCTTGATCGTAAAGGGCAGGCGCTCGACGTCGGCCAGAGACTTGAGATCGCCCGGCCTGAACCCGGCTTGGTCGAGGCGCTGGCGATGCAAAGCGACATGATCGTAGGCGTTTTGCAGGGTGGCGCGCAGGCGCTGCAACTGCAGCTCGGCGAGCTCTTCGCGAGTAAGGGTTTCGGTGGCGGCATCGAAGTAGAAATCGGCGCGCTTGGGGGTCGTGCTCATGTGGGTCCTCCTAGAATTCCTGGTCGGGAGCTGCCGGTCCGGCTCACTCGCGCCCGCGCTTGGGCAGATGGGGCAAGGCGAAGCCCTGGTTGAACGCGGCGCGCCGCACCAGGACGAACTTGAACGCGAGGCCACTGGCCGCGCCCAAGAAGCCGGCCGCAAAAAATGCAGGCAGCGTGACTGGTGGCCAAACGAAAGGCAAAGCCACCAGCAGCATGGGCAGGGCGGTGCCGCCCCAAAGGCCGAAACGGCTGACACCTTGCAGCGCCGTTTGGGCCTTCTTCGCCAGGGTGGGATGAACCCGGCTCTGGTAGCGTGTCCAGAAAGCCCAGCGGATCGGCAGAACGACGAAGATCGCCAGCACCACTCCGAAGGGTGTGGCGTTGCCGGCGATGAGCAAAAAGAGGCACAGCCCCTCGGCCAGGCCGGTGCTGACGATGAGCGGCACTAAACGCTTCTCTCGCCACGCCGGGATTCCTTTGGCTGCGGTCAGGATGCGCGCTTGTGCATAAACGAAGGCCAAGGCGCAAAACGCGGCAAGACTGCGCAGCGGGGGCGAAACGAGCAGCCAGGCGAGGATGCCGAGGCCGAACACGGCCACCGCAACAAAGGCCTCGCGCGTCATCCAAGAGGTCCGGCGATTATTGAACACATTCATGAAGCGCAGCTTGCGGCCGATCTCCAGCCAGACCGAGGCGAGCCCCAGGCCAATGAGGGCGAGCCCGGCGAGCCAGGTGGCGGGCAGGGTGCCGGCCCAGTCGAAAACCGCGGCGGTGATCAACAGGCCGGAGCCGGCACCGCCGCACATGAAGTTCATGGCGGCGCGGATATCCCAGTTGCGCTGCAGCCAAGGCTTGGGACCATAACTCGGAAGGACCGGGTTCATTTCTTATCCCAGAGGTAATAGAAGCCCGGGTCGGTATCGAGCTCTTCGTGCATGCGAAAAGACTGATTCTCGGCCAAAAGCCGGCTCACTTCGCTTTGCGGGTCGTCCCGGTCGCCGAAGGTGAGCGCTTTGGAAATGCACGCATTGGCGCAGGCCGGCGTCGCCTCGGCATCCACGCCGGGTTTGAGTCCCTTGGCCAGCCCGGCGTCGATGCGATCGACGCAGAAGGTGCATTTGGTCGCTACGCCCAGGCGCTGCGGGTCGAAATTGACGGTTTCCGAAGGGATGGCTTCGTCGTAGGCGTAGACGGGTTCATCGCTGCGATAACGCGCTTGGTAAGGGCAGGCAAGGGCGCAATAAGCGCAGCCGATGCACAAGTCGTAATCGATGGTCACGATACCGTCGGTGCGCTTGCGCGTGGCCGTGGTCGGGCAGACGTCCATACAAGGCGGATCGGTGCAATGCTGACAACCCACCGGCACAAAAGCGCGCTTCACCTCCGGATATTGGCCGAATTCCATATCCAAAACCCGGCGCCATTGCACGCCCACCGGCGTGTTGTTGGCTTGCCTGCAAGCGGCGGTGCAAGTTTGGCAGCCGATGCAGCGCCGAAGGTCGGCGACCATCACCCAGCGGGTCATCGGTGCTTCCCCCAGTAGCGGGTGTTCGAAACAAGCCTCACGCCAGACCGGCCTTCGCCCGCTTCGCGGCAAGGCGCTGCTCGGTGGCTTTTACGTCCACCACGAAGCGCGCATGTTTGCCTTTGCAAATGGTATCCACACCATCGCTGGCACTGACCTCGAAGCTCACCGCGCGGCCCTTCACTTCGGCGATGGTGATGGCGATGTCGACGTTCTGCCCCATCAGCGTGGCGGCGAGGTGATCGACTTCGACGCGAGTGCCGACCGAGTCTTCGCCGGCATCGAGATGCTGCAGCAAGAGTTCGCGGCAGGTGACTTCGATATCGCGCACCAGCATGGGGGTGGCGTAAACGCGGGCGTTTTCGCCCATGAAGTCGATGGTGCGCTCGCGGTCGATGGCGAAGCGCCGGGTGGTGGTGACGCCGGCCTGCAGCGTGGCTTTCATGTCTTGCTCCTTGTCGTTCATGGCGGCCGCCCTGGGGCGCCGTCCTGGTTCATAATCCGAGATAAGCTTCCTGCACTCGCGGGTCGGCCGCCAGTTCGCAGCCGCTTCCTTCCAGCACGATGCGGCCGGTCTCCAGCACATAGGCGCGATCGGCGATCTTGAGCGCTCCGCGGGCGTTTTGGTCCACTAGCAAAATCGTCATCTGGCTTTTGAGCGCTGCGATGTGGGCAAAAATTTCTTCCACCAGGTTGGGGGCCAAACCCATCGAGGGTTCATCGAGCAGCAGAAGTTTGGGTTTGGCGAGCAGAGCGCGCCCCAGCGCCAGCATTTGCTGCTGGCCGCCGGAGAGCGTTCCGGCCGCTTCAGCACGCTTTTGTTTCAGGATCGGAAACATCCCGTAGACCATTTCGATATCGGCGAGGCACTCTTTTTCAGGGCGCAAGTAGCCGCCCAGCACCAGGTTGTCTTCCACCGACAAGGGGCCGAAGACCTGGCGCCCCTCGGGCACTTGGGCCATACCCAGACGCACCCGCTTGGCCGGGGTGGAACGGGTGATGTCCTCACCGCAGAAGTGCACCGATCCGCTGGCGGCATGGTGCACTCCGGAGAGCGTGCGCAGCAGAGTGGTCTTGCCCGCGCCGTTGGCGCCGACCAAGGCGACCAATTCGCCTTGGCCCACGCGGATGCTCACTTCCGCAACGGCCTTCACGTGGCCGTGAAAACTAGACAGCGACTGCGCTTCGAGCATCTTGAGCCGCCTCTTTTCCGAGATAAGCTTCGATCACGCGCGGGTCTTGGCGCACTTCCAGCGGGGTGCCTTCCGCCAGGCGCCGCCCGTGATCGAGCACAAAAATCGCGTCCGAAACTTCCATCACCAGACGCATATTGTGCTCGACCAGCACCACGGTCATGCCGCGCTCGACCAAGTGCCCGATCAGTTCCTCGATTTCCACCGCCTCGCTGTGGTTCAGTCCCGCGGCCGGCTCGTCGAGCAACAGCAGCTTGGGTTTCAACGCCAGCGCCCGGGCGATTTCCAGGCGTTTCAAAGCGCCATATGGCAGAGCATCGGCGTCGGCATCCAGATAACGCTCCAGGCCCACCGCGCGCATCAACTCCGCCGCTACTTCGCGGCTTTCGCGTTCGGCAGCGCGCAGACCCGGTAGACGCAATAGCGCTTCGGCGAGGCCCAGGAAAAGTCCGCCTTGCTCATGCACGTAGCGCCCGACCATGACGTTTTCCAGCGCCGTCATGTTGTGAAAAATCTGCGGCGTCTGGAAGGTGCGCCCGAGCCCGCGACGGGCAAATGCATAATGAGGCGCGCCGGTGAGATCGGCCTCGCCCAGCCGAATCTGCCCCGAGCTGGGGGTGTAAATGCCGCACATCAAATTGAGCAACGTGGTTTTTCCCGCGCCATTGGGGCCGATGACCGCATGCACCTTACCCGGCTCGACTTCGAGGCAGACATCATCCACGGCGGTGAGCCCGCCAAAGCGCCGAGTGAGGTTCGTCACCGCGAGCATGCTCACGATTTGCTCCGTTTCTCGAACAGCGCTTCGAGGCTCGGCACCAAGCCCTTGGGCAAGAAAATCATGGTGGCCATCATCACCGCGCCCAGCACCACCATTTCGTAGTCCTTGAGCACGGTGAGCACCTGCGGCAGCAAGGTGAGCACTGCCGCGCCCACGACCGCGCCATAAATCGAGGCCATGCCGCCGAAGACCACCATGGTGACGAGTTCCACCGAGTGGATGAAACCCGCCTTGGCGGGAGTGATGAAGCCGGAGTAATGCGCTGCCAGGCTGCCGGCGCCAGCGGCGAAAGTGGCGGAGAGCACGAAAATCTGCAGCTTGTGGGCGGCGGCGTTGATGCCGGTGGCCTGCGCACCCACCTCCGAGCTGTGCAAGGCGCGCAAGGCCCGGCCCATGGGCGAATCGATGAGGTTTTGCGACAGCCATACGGTGAGGATCAGGAGGCCGCCGATAAACCAATACCAAGCCCGTTCATCGGAGAGCGCAAAGCCGAAGAGCGAAAACGGGGGCACGCTGATGCCGTCGGGGCCGCCGGTCAGGCGGTCTTGGTTGACGATCACCAAAGAAATGATGATGCCCAGGCCCAGTGTCGCCATGGCCAGATAGTGGCCCTTGAGCTTCAGGATGGGCCGGCCGGCGACGAAGGTCAGGAGCCCGACGCCGGCCATGCCGGTGAGGGCTGCCGCAACCGGGGGCCAGTTGTAGTTGCCGCAGAGTATGGCCGAGGCGTAAGCGCCCAGGCCGAAAAAGCCGGCATGTCCCAGGCTGATTTGCCCGGCATACCCGATCAGCAGGTTGAGGCCGATGCAAACGATGGCATTAAAGCCGATCAGGATGGCGACGTCGTAGAAATATTTGTTGGCCAGCACCAGCGGCAAAAGCGCAATCGTGACCGCAAGCGCAATGAGGCCGTGGTGCCTAGAGTTACGGTGTTGAGGCATGTCTAAACCCGGTCGGCAGCGCGCTTGCCCAGCAAGCCGCTGGGCAGGAAAAACAGCACGCCTAACATCAGCACGAAGGCGATGGCGTCCTTGTAAGCGGAAGATAGATAGCCTGCGCAAAGGCTTTCCACGATGCCCAGCACAAAGCCGCCGACCAGCGCGCCAGGCCCGCTGCCCAGCCCGCCCAAAACCGCGGCGGCAAAACCCTTGAGGCCCAGCATCACGCCGACATCGACCGAAGTCGTGGTGATCGGTGCGACGACGATGCCGGCCGCACCGCCCAGGCCCGCTGAAACGGCGAAGGACATCAGCAGCACCTTGCGCACATTGATACCCACCAATTGCGCCGCCAAGCGGTTGTGCGAAGTGGCCAACATGCCTTTTCCGACGCGTGTCTTGCCGAAGAACCAGGCCAGCGCCAGGACGATGACCAGCGTGGCACCCAGCACCCAGAGGCTTTGTGGTTGCACGCTGGCACCCAAAAAAGAAATCGGTTGGTTGCCGCTGAAGGCCGGCAAAGCGTGCAGCTTCTTGTCCCAAACGATGGCGGCAAGCCCGCGCAAGAAAATGGACGCCCCGATGGTGATGATGATCAGCGTCACCACCGAGGCTCCCCGCGCGGGTTCGACCGCGAACTTCTCCAGCAACATGCCCACCATTACCGTGACCGCTACCGCCAGGGGCACTGCCAGGATCAACGGCAAGCCCGCGGCCACGAGGGAGACCGCGCTCATGCCGCCGATCATGACGAATTCGCCCTGGGCGAAGTTGATCACGTGCGAAGCGTTGTAGATCAAAGAAAAGCCCAGCGCCACGAGCGCGTAAACCGCACCCACGGTGATGCCTGTGGTCAAGTACTGTGCGAGTTCAGCGCTCATGGTCGATCCCTCTCCCCACCCCCTGCCCGGAGGGAGGGGGTGAACACGGTTCGCGAGCGTCGCTCGCTCCGGTTTGCGGGAGGCGCCTTCCTTGGGGCGGCCCTGCGGAAGGCGCTCATGCGTTTGGTTCCATTTCGTAGGCGCGGGGCGGTGCGGCTTACTTCGCCAGGGTCCAGGTGCCGCCCTTCACTTCCAGCATGCGGAAGGCGGTGAGGTCGAGGCCCATGTGGTCGGTGGCGGACATGTTCACCACACCGGCGGTGCCCATGTAGCCTTTGGTCGCTTCGAGGGCGTCGCGCACTTTGGCCTTGTCGGTGGAACCGGCTTTTTTCATCGCTTCCACCGCCATCATCAGGCCGTCGTAGGCGTGGCCGCCGAAGGTTGACACATCGGACTTGAACTTGTCCTCATAAGACTTCTTGTAGGACACCAGCACCTTCTTTTGCGCATCGCTCTCGGGCAGCGCTTCGGCCACCAGCAAGGCAGAGGCCGGCAGGCGTACGCCTTCGGCCGCGTCGCCGGCGAGCTTGATGAACTCCTTGGAGGCCACGCCATGCGACTGGTAGAGCGGCACGCTGATGCCCAGTTGCTTGAAGTTCTTGGTGACGATCGCCGGACCCTGGCCGAAGCCGGGGTTGAGCACGGCCTGCACGCCGGCGGTGTTTTTGATCTTGGTGAGCTGGGCGCTCATGTCGGTGTCGCCGGCGCCGTAGGTTTCATCGGCGACGATGTCGATTTTGTAGTTGGGCGCCACTTTCATGCATTCGGCGCGCATCGACTTGTCGAAACCGCCCGAGCCCGAAATCAGCGCGAGCTTGGAGAGCTTGCGGCCCTGCATGTCGACGAAAATCTTCTCGCAGGCCATGCGATCGGTGTGCGGTGTCTTGAACACCCACTTCTTCACTGGCTCGATGATCACGACCGCGCCGGCCAGCGAAACGAAAGGCATGCCGGCTTTCTCGGCCAGGGGTACCGCGGCCATGGTGGTGCCGGTGGTGGAACCGCCGACGATGACATCGACCTTGTCCTGCTCGATCAGGCGCGTGGCGAAGGTGCGCGCTTTTTCCGCATCACCGGCGTCGTCATAACTCACCAGTTGCAGCTTGCGGCCCAGCACGCCGCCCGCCGCGTTGACGCGTTCGATGTACATCTCCAGGGTTTTGAGTTCCGGATCGCCGAGAAACGACGCCGGACCAGTCACCGACAAAAAGGAGCCGATCTTGATCGGCTCCTGCGCGAGCGCGGGAGCAGTGAACCAGGGAGCGGCCAGGGCGAGGCCGGTGAGACACCAGCGCAGGGCACGCTTCTTGAGGGTCTGTGACATAATCCATCCTCCAATAAGGGGGTTAGGCTTGTTACGCCGTTGTGGAAGCCGATCGGAATGCTTGACCCGATTGGCAACCGGAATATTATGGTAATATGGTACTTAAATACCACAATCTATTTTGACGAAAGTCAGGGATCTTGTAAATGCCCCCGGCCAAGAAAAGGTCTCGAGCCAGTCTTCGGAGCGAAGAAAGAGCGGCAGCTGCTGCGGCGGTCTCCCCACCGCCGATGCCCGAGTCCCGCGGCCTGCGCATACGCCCCGCCGAAGCCGACGACCTTGATCAAGTGATTGCCATCGACACCGAGATCACCGGGATCGAGAAGGTCGACTATTGGTATGAACTTTTTCATCGTTATGGCCTGCGTTCCCATCAGAACCGATTGTTTCTCGTCGCCGATGATGGCGGCATTTTGCAAGGTTACATCATTGGCGAAGTGCGCGATTGGGAGTTTGGTTCTGCCCCTTGCGGCTGGGTCTTCGGTATCAACGTTCGGCCCGAAACCCGCGAAGGCGGCATCGGCAGCAAACTCCTGGACGCGATTTGCGCGGGCTTCAAGCGTTCCGGTGTGACCAAGGTGCGCACCATGCTGGCGCGGGACAACGGGCTCATCATGTCCTTCTTCCGCAGCCAAGGCATGATGGCCGCGCCCTTCATCGCGCTGGAAAGAGATCTCACCTAAGCCTGCCCAGCTCAAGCCAAAATGCACTGAACCGTTTGCGGGAGGCCGGGATGAAATTGCAAAAGAACACAACCATCGCTTTGTGCAGCATTCTGGAAGCCGCGTCCGACCCCACGCGGCAGATTTCGGCTGCGCATATTGCCGAGAAGTATGGAGTTTCACCGCATCACTTGGCCAAGGTGCTGCGCCACCTCGGGCGCATGGGATTGGTGGAAGCCTCGCGCGGGGTGGGCGGGGGCTACCGCTTCAAAGGCAATGCCAAGCGGCTCACGCTCTACGACATCATCGAACTGTTCGAAGACATCAGCGCGCGACCAGCCGAAAGCGGCGACAAGGAGCACACCACCGATGTGGGCAAGGCAATCACCCACGTCCTCTCTGAAATCGACGAAACCGCGAAAGCCACCTTCCGCTCGATTTCCATCGACACCATGTTGAAACTGATCGAACGCGAAGCGAGCGCCGCGGAACGCGAGACTGCCGCCCTACCCTCCTGATTTTGCCTGATCGGAACGACGCGCCACCTGCCGCTGCCGGTCTGAACCCCACTCCCCTCAGCCATCGGAACATCTTCATGACCTCGTTCGTTACGCTCGAAAACAAAGTCCTCATCGTCACCGGCGCCGGCGGCGGCATCGGTCGGGACATCGCGCTCCTTGCCGGTCGGTACGGCGCCAAAGTGGTGGTCAACGACATCGGTGCCTCGCTCGGGGGCGAAGGCCAGAGCGCGGGCCCCGCGCAGCAGGTCGTGGAAGAGATCAAAGCGGCGGGCGGCGAGGCGGTAGCCAACACGGACAGCGTGTCGGACGCGGCGTCTGCGGGGCGCATCGTGCAAACCGCGATGGACACTTTCGGAAGGGTCGACGCCGTGGTCAACAACGCCGGCATCTTGCGCGACCGTTTTTTCCACAAGATGAGCGAAGAAGAGTGGGACGCGGTGATCAAAGTGCATCTCTACGGCAGCTATTATGTTTCCCGCGCCGCGGCAAGCCACTTTCGCGAACAGGGGTCAGGCGCTTTTGTGCACATGACCTCGACTTCGGGGCTCATCGGCATGGTGGGGCAAGCCAATTATTCGGCGGCCAAGCTGGGCATTGCCGCGCTCTCCAAGTCCATCGCCCTCGACATGGCCAACTTCGGCGTGCGCTCCAATTGTATTGCGCCCTTTGCCTGGAGCCGCATGATCGCCTCCATTCCGGCCGATACGCCGGCGCAACAAGCGCGCATCGAGCGCTTGAAACAAATGACTCCGGCCAAGATCGCACCCTTGGTGATTTACCTGGCCAGCGATGCCGCCAAAGAGGTCAATGCGCAGATTTTCGCGGTGCGTAACAACGAAGTTTTCGTCATGAGCCAGCCGCGACCGGTGCGCTCGGTGCACCGCAGTGAGGGCTGGACGCCCGAGACCCTGCACGAGCACGGCATGGCGTCGCTGAGGGGCGCCTTCACCCCGCTCGACAAGACGACGGATGTGTTTTCCTGGGATCCGATTTGACTGAGTTTGCAGCCCTCGCCTAAGGCGTTGGCGCCGGCCCGCATTCATCGCGTTCACTCCATACCCGCACCGCTTCTGGAAGCTCCGCGGGGTGCGAAACCAGCGCCATCACCCCTGCCGCCTGGAGTTCGGCTGCCGAACCGAAACCGTAAAGCACACCCAAAGCGGCCACACCGTGGGCACGCGCCGCCAAAGCATCGTGCTCCCGGTCACCGATCATCAAACAAGTTTTGGGGTCGAGGCCTTCCACGCCGAGCAGATGACCCAGCAATTGGTCCTTGTGGTCGAAACGGCCGTCGAGTTCCGGCCCATAGATGCCGCGGAAAAAGCTCGCCAGCCCGAAATGTTCGAGGATACGCACGGCGAAGGGTCGCGGCTTGCTGGTGCACACAAAAAGCACATGGCCAGTTCCTGCCAAGGCTGCGAGCGCTTGGGCGATGCCGGGGTAGAGCGCGTTTTCCGCCCAACCCAGTTCCCGATAACGCTCGCGATAGTGGCTCACCGCGAGTTCGACCTGGGTCAGTTCGGCAGTGGGCAACAGGCGGGCGAAAGTCTGCCGCAGCGGCGGGCCGACTACGCCGCGCAGGGCCGCGGCGGTCGGGGTCGGCTGACCCATGGCGTCGAGGGCATGCCGGATTGAATTGAGGATGCCCTGCTGGTTGTCGGCGAGCGTACCGTCGAGATCGAACAAAAGGGATAAGGGGCGGGTCATCGCGGGGCAAGCTGGTAACGCAGGAGTGCCGGGTAGGCGGTTTCATTCTCCCAGCGCAGGCAATATTCGCGGCTCGCTTCGGGTTGGAACCAGCCCGCGTCACCTCCGGCGGGATCTCGCCGCAGGGGTTGGAGAGCCATGTCCCCTTGGCGATATTCAATCACAAATGCCAGCGGCGGATCGGCGGTGAATTCGTAGGCCACGCGTTTCTCCGGAGTCAGCCTGAGGCAGCGTTGATGGAAGCCCTGGGGCGGCAACTCCACCGGCCCGAAGGCCAAGGCCTGGCCCAGTGGCGGTGCCGGCGTCGCGCAAGCCCCCAGAACCAGCGCCAACAATACGGGAGCGGACTTCATCGAACCTGCGCCTGGGCGCCGCGGCGCCAGTCTTCCACCACGATCGCCCAGCGCTCGTGGTCGTGCCAGCGCCCTGCCACCTTGAGATAGCGCCGGGAGTATCCTTCGAGTCGAAACCCTGCGCCGCGCACCAAGGCGATGGAGGCGGTGTTGCTCGGCTGGATGTTGGCTTCGAGGCGATGCAGCTTGAGCCTGCCAAAAACCTCGCGCAGCAAGAGGTCAAGGCCGGCGCGCATCAAGCCCTGGCGCGCCAGAGGCAAAAAGCCGTAATATCCGAGAAATGCGCTCTGGAATGGGCCGCGCACGATCTCTGAAACGATGTAAGCACCGGCCAAGGCGTCGTCTTTGCGACGACAGACGAGATAGAGCTTGCGGCGCGGGTCTTCTGCAGCGCCCAACCAGGTGCGAAAGCGCGCTGCGGTGGCGGGCGGGGCTACCCAGGGCCGGTGCAGTTTCGTGCTGGCGCGCACCGCGGCGCAGAAAGCGCCGGCGTCCTCGGGCGCGGGAGAGCGCAAGTACACCGGAGATCTCGTGGCGCGGTGCTTCGTGGCGCGAGGCGATTCCGGTCGGAATTGGGAGCTGGGCATGAACGAAAAACCGTGGCTGATTGGGCGCTTGCGTGCGCGCACCGCTTGGACCGATAGGCTGTTCAGCATCACCGTGGAGGCCGCTTATCCGAGCTTCGTCGCCGGCCAATTCGCCCGCCTGGCGCTCCCTCAGGAAGACGGTTCGATGCTGGAGCGGCCCTACTCCCTGGTCAACGCACCGGGTGCCGGCCCATTGGAATTCTACTTCATCACCTTGCCCGAGGGTTGCCTCAGTCCCCGGCTCGCGCGCCTGAATGAAGGCGGCATCGTCTATCTTGCGCCCAAACCCAGCGGGCTGTTCACCTTGGCCTCGGTCCCGGCGGGCGAAGCCCTGTGGTGTCTGTCGACCGGCACCGGCCTGGGCCCTTTTCTTTCCATCCTCGCAACGGACGAAGCGTGGCAGCGCTTCGGAAAAATCGTGCTGGTGCATGCGGTGCGCGAAGAGCGCGAACTGGCCTATCGCGACCGCATTGCGACCTGGAAAACGGCTTTACCCAGCCGTTTGATCTATCTACCCATGGTGAGCCGAGAAAAAGTGCCTGGCACTTTGTCCGGCCGCATCCCCCAAGCCATCGCCGATGGACAGCTCGAGGCGCAGGCGGGCCTCAGGCTAGACGCCTCTTCCTCTCAAGTCATGCTCTGCGGCAATCCCGACATGTTGCGCGACACCACGGCGGCGCTCGAAGCCAGAGGGTTCAAGAAGAACAAGCGCAAGGACCCGGGCCAGATCACCCTGGAGTCGTATTGGTAGCCTCGGCGGCCAGCTGCGGAAGAAGCCCCGACTCGCTCAGTGCCAGCGACAATCGAGTCCCAAAAACCAGCTCCTTCCCGGTGAAGGCTCATAGTAGCGGCCGTTGGCATCGCCCACGATCACCGAGCCGATGTACTTGCGATTGAGCACATTCTCGATGCGCACGAAGGGTCTGAAGGCCCACGCGCCGGCTTGAAACGAAGTACCGGCCCGCAGATTCAGAATGGCGTATCCCGGGGCGGCTTGGGCAAGGTTGCGATCCTCGACGAAGATGCGGCCGCGCCCCTGCATTTCGAGTGCGAGCACGTTTTGCTGCGAGCGGTCACGCCAAACCAGGTCCACGAAGCCGGAGACCGCAGGCACAGCGGGCAGTCGATTGCCCGCGGCGACGGGACCGCCGGGGGTCTGGAACCCTTGGTCGTAATGCGCTCTCAGAGCCGAAACGGCGAGCGTGGAGGTCAAGCCGGCGCCAAGATCTGCCTGCAAGGACAGCTCCGCGCCTTGACGCAGAGTCCGCGCGGCATTGCGATAGCTGGTGCGTCCTCCGCTGGCGGCATCGACCACCAGTTCGTCGTGGGTGCGCACTTCGAAAACGGCCAAATCGGCGCGAAAACCCGGCGCAAGTATGGATTTCATGCCCACTTCGAGGTTGTCGCTGCGCGCCGCGCGCAGGCCAAAGTTGAAGCCTGCGCCGCTGCCCGAGTAGAACAGCTCGTTGAGGGTGGGTGTCTCCAGGCCGCGCGCCGCGCTGAGATAAACAAATGCGTGTGCGCCCAGGTGATAACGGCCGCCCAGCATGCCGGTCCATTCGCGATAGCGCACGGCTCCGCTGTCGTCGCCGTTGCCGAGGTATTGGTCCTGCACCTTGAATTTGATTCGGTTGTGACGCAAGCCTGCGGTGATCTCCCATGGTTCGCGCAGCCACTCGATTTGAAGATAGGGATCGAGGCTGTCCACTCGGTCGATCTCTTTGCGCCGCAAAGCGCCGGTGACACCGAGGTTTCCCTCCGAGTGGTTCAAGAATCCGCGGCGGTCATCGCGAGACCTGCCGTAGCTGAGCCCTAGGGTGGTGCTCAGGCCTTCGTATCCCCAGACGCTGGAAAGGGACCACCGAGCATCGAAGCCGCCGAACTGCCGGTCGAAATCGATGACTCCTCCGGGGCTGCGCGGCGAGTTCTGGGGCGCTTGGGGTATCGATTGGTGCTGGATCACCGCCCGATCGCCCAGGTAAGCGGCGACATCGAACCGACCCCGCCCCATTTCGCCTTCGAAGCGCAAGCCAGCCTGCCTATGGTCTATGCTCTTGCGGGTGTTGAAAAGGAATGCTGGGCTCTCGGCCGCACGCGGATCGCGCAGGTAGGTCTCCCAAGTGAGGCCCAAAGGATCTTCGGTATCGTTTTGCGACAGTTGATTGAGCACCATGGTGAAACGGCCCAGACCCTCAATGCGGGCTTTTAGTTTGACCAGACCTTGATCGCGCGTTACGGCGCTGTGTCGACGATAACCATCGCTCGCAAAACGCGAGCTGTCGACCAGATACGCGACCGCTCCGAACCGACCCAGGGCGTTGGCATCGGCCTTCCAGCTGCCATAGGAGCCGGCCACGAGGCGCGAATCGAAGCTCGGCTTTTCCCCTTCGGGGTCTCGCGTGAAGAGCTGCACCACTCCGCCGGCATGATTGCCAAAGAGCACCGAGTAGGGGCCGCGCAGCACCTCGATGCGCTCGGCGACATCGAGGTCGAAAGTGGCCGCCTGACCCTGCCCGTCGGGCATGGTCGCGGGAATGCCGTCGGTATAGAGCCGCAGGCCGCGCACGCCGAAGGCGGAGCGGGCGCCAAATCCGCGCGAAGCGATCTGCAAGTCCTGGGCATAGTTTTGGCGATTGGCGGCGGTCAGTCCGGCGACTCGCGCCAAGGCTTCGGAGGCATTGACCCGCGCCGTCGCTTCGTCGATTTCTCGGCGACTGACCACCGATGCCGAGGCGGGCAATTCGAGACTGGTGCGCTCGCCCCGGCCCACCGAAACGATCAAGGGATCGAGGCTGGGTTCTTCTGCGCCCAAGGCGCTGGAGCAGAGCGAGCCCAGAGCGATGGCGCACAGGGCCGGAGGTCCGCAGAACAAACGTTTCATGTTGAATTTCCGCCTTGGTTTGAGATTTGCAGCGAGTCGATGCGATTGCGCACTGGCCATTGGTGGCGCAATGCCAGCCAGAAGGTGCGCGGAGCGCCTGGGGCGCGAAACTGGGTCGCCGCTTTATGAGCGGCATCGAAACTTGCGCCCGGTCCGGTGAAGAAGTTTTCGCCCAAAACTGCGAAGGCACCGTAACGGCGGTCAGCAAGGTTGTCCAGACGCCCGAGTAACTCCCAGCCCCGGCCCAACGCGCAACGGGCCTCCAGGTTGAGCACCGCGAATCCGGGCAGGCGCCCGTGCCGGTCGAGATTGTTTTCATCGCCGCGCGAGAACTGCGGCCCTTGGGCATAAAGATCCATCGCGGCCTGCCAAGCGCCGGCGCGGTAGGCGAGCCGAAGGTTCAGCTGGTGCGCCGGTATGCCAGACAGGCGATCGCCGGGTTGAACGCGAATGCGGCCCAGCGTATCCGCAGTGCTGTTGGCCGGCGCTGAAAGCTCGACGGCGCTGGCGAAACTTGCGCGGGTGTAGGCGTACTTCGCTGCGAGGGTCAGCCCGCTGCCGCTATGCCAGTCGATCTGGGCTTCGACACCCTGGCGCAAAGTCCGCGGCAGGTTCTGAAAATAGCCGCTGTGGAGGTTCTCGCTTCCCACGAACCAGATGTCGTCCCGCAGGCTCGCCCGAAATGCGGCCAGGCTCAGACGGGTCGTTTCCGACGGCCGGGAGCGCCATCCCGCTTCTAGGGTCCGCGCGATCACCGGGCGCAGCGGAGGATCCGCCAGAAACGCGTTTGGGAGCTTGCAAGGGGCGGCCGGGTCGGCGCAAGTCAGTTCCATGGGAGCCGGCACCCGCATACCCTCGCTGTAACCGATGAAGGCATTTCCGTGTCGGTTGGGCGCGAAGGCGGCAGAAGCCGAAGGACTGAACCGCGCGTAGCGATGCCGCCCTTCCAGCGCCGGGTTTTCGCCGGAAAGGTCGCGCAGGCGTATCGCGGCGAAGTTCCAGCGCACCGCGGCTTGCCACTGCCAGGATGGACCCAAGGACGCCGTGTGGCTGAAGAAGGCGCCGGCGTAACGATGCGTCGTGCGCGCATGGACTTCTTGCTCCCCGATGCCCATGGGGCTGATGCGTCGATCAGGCGTGAACAGCCCGGGCAACTCCCATCGGGAATAGTCGCTAAGGCCGGCGTCGACTGACAGGCCCGCCTGGCTGCGGCTGGCGAAGCGACCGCTTGGCGCCGTGGTGTTCCACTGCAGGCTGGCGCCGTAGGCCAGCGTGCGGGTGTCCGATCGATCGAGGCTGCCCTCCGGGTTTTCCAAACCCGCGACCCGTGTGGAATCAAAGTCGTGGGCAATATTGCTCGATTGATTGGCGTTGCTCATGCGGCGCAGATAGATCGTTCCGTCCCATCGCTGCGTCGGCCGCTGCTGCCATGCGGCGCGCAGGGAAACCGCACTCAGCCGGTTTTCATTTCGATCGGGCCAGGTGTAGGCCTGGCGGGGTTGGTCCAGCATCGCCAAGGGCAGAGTCTGCCCGCCTTCGAGCTGGTTGTCGGCCCCGTGCAAGGCGACCAAAAGCTCCCACCGATCCCACCCCAGGCCGAACTTGGCAAAGGCTCGCCGAATCTCGCTGCCGCTATGCCTGCGCCAGCCGGCGTCTCGCATCCGGTTCGCCGCCACGAAAAGGTGATGGTCGGCGGTTCCGCTGCCGAAGTCTATGCCCGCTCCCTGCCGCCCCCAAGACCCGCCCAGCGCTTCGACGTTGAGACCGGGCGAGACATCTCCGCTCCGGGTGTCGAGCACCAGGGCTCCGCCCAAAGTGTTGAGTCCGAAAGCGGCCGGTGAACCAGGCAGCAAGCTCACGCGCGCGATCGCATTCGGCGGCAAGAAATCCCAATTCACCACATCGCCGAAAGATTCGTTGATCCTTACGCCATCCAAATAGACTGATAGGCCTTGCGGATTGCCGGCCAGCGGCGATGCCATGAACCCGCGAAAGAGCAAATCCGGTTGCTGGCCATTCCCCTGCGCCGGGGTCAGCACAAGGCCGAGCAGGGAACGCCGCATGACATCGGCGAGATCGCTGGCCAAGGTGCTCTGCAAGACTGAGCCATCGAGAACCTGGGCATGCGACGCAACCCAGCCGAGCGGGAGATCTCCCCCGGGCAAAGGCGCCGAGGCCACCACCTCGATGCGATCGAGTTCTAGCGCCGCCGGCTCTTTCGAGGCGATGCTTAGGCCATTGCAGACGAGAAGCAGCGCCAGCACCCACAGTCGGGTCGGACCACCCGGTGATTTCGGGGTTCTGCGCCACCCATCAAGGCACGCCACTCGGTTCCTTTCGGCAAGCCTGGCGCTTGCCCGGTTTGACCACAGTTGGTGCGCTCCCCCGCCGTTTATGGGGGGAGCATGAAAAATCGTGAGTCCGCAGGCGCCAGCCTCCGTTCTCGCTCCTGGCGAGAAAGCCTCCGCATTCAGGCGAGGGAGACTCGCCAAGCGATGTCCTGCTCGGCCTTGCAACGCATGTGCCAGGCCACGCTTGATCGCTTGGCACCGTTTGCTGAACCCTGCGCCAGACCCGCCAGTGAAGCGGCCTGCCGTTGCAGCCGAGGCGAAAGTGCGCTGTCCCGGTGTGCCGAGACTCGGCTCGGAGTGCTGAAAATTGGAGCAATTGATGAATTGTGAGACAACTTGCAGGACGAGGCGAAGCAATTCGCCCGAGCCATCGCGCGCCTTCGATGTGGCATGCGAATTGCACCAGCGATCCTGCTTGGAAGAATGGGGCCACCTCGGCCAAAGGAACAAACCGGTGCCGCGTGAAACAAGGGCGCCGTTCGATCACCAATGGAGGGAAGACGATGGAGCATAGAAAAGGGGTCAAAGCGGTCGCACATGTCGCGGCTCTCGTAGGGGCGGTCGCATTTTCGGGGGCGGCCAACGCGGCGGTCAGCGATGCCGACCTTCTCAACGATGCCAGGACGACGCAAGACGTGCTAACCGCCGGACTGGGTACTCAGGGACAGCGATTCAGTTCGCTCGACAAGATCAACACCCGCAATGTGAAGAGCCTGGTTCCGGTCTGGTCGATGAGCTTCGGCGGCGAGAAACAACGCGGGCAGGAATCCCAACCCTTGGTTCACAACGGGAAGATGTTCGTCACCGCGTCTTATAGCCGCCTCTTCGCACTCGACGTCAAAACCGGAAAGAAGCTCTGGAAATACGAGCACCGCCTGCCGGATGGGATCATGCCCTGCTGCGACGTCGTCAATCGCGGCGCCGCGCTTCACGGCAACTTGGTGATCTTCGGCACCTTGGACGCCCAGCTCTTGGCCTTCGATCAGGACAGCGGCAAACAAGTGTGGAAGGAGAAGATCGATGACTACGCCGCGGGCTATTCCATCTCGGCGGCACCCTTGATTGTGAAAGGCATGGTCATCACCGGTGTTTCAGGCGGCGAATTCGGCATCGTCGGCCGCGTCGATGCGCGCGATGCGAAAACCGGAAAACTGATCTGGACTCGCCCGACGGTCGAAGGCCATATGGGCTACAAGACCGACGCAGCGGGAAACAAAGCCGAAAACGGCATCAGCGGCACGACCAATGGTTCCTGGCCCGGCGATTTGTGGAAGACCGGCGGCGCGGCAACCTGGAATAACTTCACCTATGACCCGGAGACCAATCTCATTTTCGTCGGCACCGGTAACCCGGCGCCTTGGAACAGCCACCTGCGCCGAGGGGACAACCTCTACTCGGCTTCCACCCTGGCGATCGACGCCGACAGCGGCAAGATTGCCTGGCACTACCAGACCACACCCAATGACGGCTGGGATTTCGACGGCGTCAACGAATTCGTCTCCTTCGATGCCAAAGGCAAGGATGGCAAAAAGGCGAGGCTGGGCGCCAAGGCCGACCGCAACGGGTTCTTCTACGTGCTCGAGCGCAGCAGCGGTCAACTGGTCAATGCATTTCCTTTCGTCAAAGAGATCACTTGGGCCAAAGGCATCGATCTGAAAACCGGCCGCCCGATTTTTGTTGACGATAACCGGCCCGGTGATCCCATCGCATCGGGTGATGGCAAGAAGGGCAAGGTGGTCTTTGCGGCGCCCTCCTTCTTGGGCGGCAAAAATCAGCAGCCCATGGCTTACAGCCCCCAGACCGGTTTGTTCTACGTTCCGGCCAATGAATGGGGCATGGAGATCTGGAACGAACCCGTTTCCTACAAGAAAGGCGCGGCGTATCTTGGCGCCGGTTTCACCATCAAGCCGCTGCACGAAGACCACATCGGAGTGATGCGCGCAGTCGACCCTCTCAATGGGAAGATCGTCTGGGAGGTGAAGAACTATGCGCCGCTTTGGGGAGGCGCCCTCGCCACCGGGGGCGGTCTCGTGTTCTACGGCACGCCCGAGGGACAATTGAAGGCGCTCGATGCCAAAACCGGAAAAGAGCTTTGGCAATTCCAAACCGGTAGCGGCGTGGTTGCTCCGCCCATCACCTGGGAACAAGAGGGCGAACAATTCATCGCGGTCGTTTCCGGCTGGGGCGGTGCGGTGCCGCTCTGGGGCGGCGATGTGGCCAAGCGGGTGAGTTATCTGGAACAGGGCGGCTCGGTCTGGGTCTTCAAGCTGCACAAAAGCTGAAGAAGCCACCTCGCCGGCGGGTCAGCGGGGCGCTGCGGCGCCCCGTCTTTCCTCGGCAAGCCGCGAGTTGCGGGGTGCGAAACCGAGCGAGGCAGCGCCTGGCGTGATCCCGTCACTGGCCGCGCAAGCGCCGATAGAGCGTGCTGCGGGTGACTTTCAGCTCTCTCGCGGCCGCCGAAATGTTGCCGTGGTGCCTCGCGACCGCCTGGCGCACGAGCACCGACTCCACCTCGCGCAGCGACCGCTTGGGGGTGTCGCAGAACGCGGCGCCGGCATCGAAATGTTGGCAGCGAATCTCGGTTTCCTCCCCGGCCATCGCCACGGCCAAACGCATCAGATTGCGCAGTTCGCGCAAGTTGCCGGGCCAGGAATGGGCCGCCAGGCAACTCATTGCCTCGGCAGTCAAGCGGCGCGCGCACAGCGGAGACTCTTCATCGAGTATGTGCTGGACGAGGGTGACGAAATCGTCGCGGTCTCTCAAGGGGGGCAGTTCCAGCACCAGTCCGGCGAGGCGGAAGAAAAGATCGGCGCGGAATCGGCCTTGATCCACCAAAGTTTGCAGGGGCTGGTGGCTGGCGCAAATCAGGGCGAGGTCCACGGCGTGTTCCCGGGCGTCGCCCAAAGCGGTTACACGCCGCGTCTCGAGCAAGCGCAGCAGCGCTGATTGCATGGGCAAAGGCATGTCTCCGACTTCATCCAGAAACAGCGTGCCTAGATGTGCGAGCCGTGCCTTCCCGAGCGAACCTTCCGGGCGGGCGCCAGAAAACGCGCCTTCGACGTGGCCAAAAAGTTCGGCTTCGATCAGACCGGCGGGAATGGCCGCGCAGTTCAGCGCCACAAAAGGCCCTCCGGCGCGGCCACCGGACAGATGAAAGGCGCGGGCGAAAACTTCTTTGCCGGTGCCGGTTTCGCCCTGGATCAGTAGCGGGATGTCGTGATCGAGGATGCGTTTGGCCCGATCCACGGCGACGGCAAGCCGGCGATCGCCGGTGGCGAGCGCATCGAGGGCAAGCACGGTGGCTGCCTTCGCTTCTGTTTGCGCCGCCCGCGGGGCAAACTCCGCCAAAGCTTCGAGCAAGGGCAGGGCACAGCGATGAAGTTCCGGCGCCTGCGCATAAAGCGCGACGAGCCCTCGGTCCCCGCCCAAGGGAACGGCGGCGCCGCTCCAGGTCTTGAGCGTTTGGAGATAGTGTTCGCGGCTTTTTACCTGGGCGGGCGCGCCGCCGATCTGAGCCAGCGCAAGGGCGTTGGTGCCGCGAACCGCTTCGGACCAATCGGCGCCGCACAGGGCGCCGAGCCTCGGCGCAGCAAGACGAAGCTCTGGTGAGGTCAAACCGAACGAAATGGCCACCCGATCATCGGCCAGCAGCAGCAAACAAGGTTGCTGCGCCAGGCCGCAGTAGACTGCCTGAAGATGCGGAAGCGCCTCGAGCAAAGCGGGCGAAGCCTTTGCGCCGCCGCTGGGCGGAAGAAGATGCAGGGGCGGATCGCGACCCGGATCCATTCCGCAGCGCCGGCAACGGTTCCAGGAGTCGCGTATGGCCGGCGAAATGCCTAGCTCTTCATCATGCATGGGGGCCATGCTGCAGGAATCGTACCGACTCAGCGCGCCTGGCAGAATCGCTTCGGGAAACAGCGCTCCAGCCTGAGACAGGTGTTCCAGCGCGGCACAGGCCGACCCAGGGGTCAGAATTCGGGCGGCGCGAGCAACTCGGCGCCAGCCGATCATTTGGCGGAGTTGGCACATCCGTTGCAGAACCCTTCCCGGCGGTTTTGCCAATTCAACCGAACGGAGTTCGACATGCTCTATGCCTTTCCTGGTCAAGCAGGGGCCAAATACACCTTCAAGCAGCGCTACGACAACTTCATCGGCGGCAAATGGGTGCCGCCCTTGCGGGGCGAGTACTTCGACAATCTGAGCCCGGTGACCGGCAAGGTTTTCTGCCAAGCCGCAAAATCCACCGCGGAAGATGTCGAGCTGGCTCTCGACGCAGCCCACGCGGCAGCCGATCGCTGGGGACGCACGGCGCCGGCCGAGCGCGCGCAAATTCTCCAGCGCATCGCCGATCGGATGGAACAAAATCTGGAAGCCATCGCTTACGTCGAAGCCGTGGACAACGGCAAACCGATACGTGAAACCCTGGCGGCGGACCTTCCCCTGGCCATCGATCACTTTCGCTATTTCGCGTCCTGTTTGCGCGGCCAGGAGGGGTCTGTCGCGGAGCTGGACGAGAACACCGTCGCCTATCACTTCCATGAGCCCTTGGGGGTTGTGGGTCAGATCATTCCTTGGAATTTTCCGATTCTGATGGCCGCGTGGAAATTGGCGCCCGCGCTCGCCGCCGGCAACTGCGTGGTGCTCAAACCGGCGGAACAGACCCCGGTGGGCATTCTGGCCGTGGTCGAGCTGATCGCCGATTTGCTTCCGCCAGGGGTTCTGAACGTGGTCAACGGCTTCGGTCTCGAGGCCGGCAAGCCGCTGGCTTCAAGCAAACGCATCGCCAAAATCGCTTTCACCGGCGAGACCACCACCGGCCGGCTGATCATGCAATATGCCGCACAGAACCTGATTCCGGTGACGCTGGAGCTGGGCGGAAAATCACCCAACATTTTCTTTTCCGATGTCGCCGCCGCGGATGACGATTTCTTCGACAAAGCTATCGAAGGGTTTGTCATGTTCGCCCTCAATCAGGGAGAGGTTTGCACCTGTCCCTCCCGCGCCCTGGTGCAAGAGTCGCTTTATGATCGCTTCATGGAGAAGGCGCTGGCGCGAGTGGGAGCGATCAAGCAAGGCAACCCCTTGGATACCGACACCATGATTGGGGCACAGGCATCGTCTGAACAGATGGACAAGATCCTGTCCTATATCGAAATCGGGAGAACAGAGGGCGCGCGCATTCTCGCCGGCGGCGAACGGGCCATTCACGGCGGCGAATTGGCCGAGGGTTATTACATCAAGCCGACGGTGTTTCGCGGCGAGAATCGGATGCGAATTTTCCAGGAAGAAATTTTCGGTCCGGTGGTCTCGGTGGCGACTTTCAAAGACGAAGCCGAAGCGCTGGCGCTCGCCAACGACACCTTGTACGGACTCGGCGCGGGCTTGTGGACGCGCGACACCAACCGGGCCTACCACTTCGGGCGGGCGATCAAGGCGGGGCGCGTATGGACCAATTGTTATCACCTCTATCCGGCCCACGCCGCTTTCGGCGGCTATAAGCAGTCAGGCATCGGACGCGAGACGCACAAGATGATGCTCGAGCACTATCAGCAAACCAAGAATCTGCTGGTCAGTTATAGCCCCAAGAAGCTCGGCTTTTTCTAGAACGTGCAAAGAGGGGGGCGAGTTCGCGGCTGGGCCTGGCTGTCCCATTCGAGGGCGCTGCAAGCTGGAGCAGGCGTACAGAATCTCGGCAAACCGAGAACCCAAGTTGCCTGTGACGGACCGTCGCCAAAGGGCGGCCGCGGCTGGGGGTGGCCGCGACCGGGCTTGCGGCGGCGGTGCTCCTCGTTAGGTGAGCGGCGGTTCTTCTGGTACGTAATGTGCAGAAGGCCTCAGCGCCGCCGAACTCGCGCGGTGGTTTTTCCAAACCCAAATACTGGAGGTCAACATGTCGCAACTGAGCGCATTGTCACTCAGCATCGCTTTGCTCGGGGGAGTTGCTACCGGGTTGTTTCTTTTCTTCGGCGGCGTTTTCATATGGGCCGCATTCGTCGCCTGGGCCTGCTTTTTTCATACCGGGGGCGACGCTGCCGCGCTGCGCAACACCATCTTAGGCAACCTATTTGGCAGCTTCTGCGCCTGGACGGCGGCCGTGGTCATCCTGGCCGTTCCGCTTGCGCCGGTTCTCAGTCTGCCGGTCTGGGCGGGGGTGGTGGTGGGGGCTTCGGTGTGGGTGGTCTGCATGGCGGCCAACCTGAAGGCGCTTGCCGTCATACCGGCGAGTTTCTATGGCTACGCGTCGACTTTCGCCTATCTCCTGCAGACGCCGGAAAAGCTCAGTCTGGCCAAGTTGTTGGCGCCGAATCTGGACAATGCGCTGTTGGTGATCCCGGTATCGATGATCATAGGCGCATTGCTGGGCTTCGTTTCGGCGCGTTTGGGCGGAATCTTGAGCGCTCCCGCGCCGGCGGCCTAGCCAGAGGGGATTCGCTGCCGGTTTCTCCGACGGGGCCCGGGTGATGTTTTCCGGGCTTCGTTGCCTATTTCTGCTCACGCTTTTCTGGGCCGCTATAGACCTGCCCGCGGCGGTGGCCGGGATGCTGGGCAAGGCCGAGATCGAAAGCTATTTTCCCGATGCCTTGCGAGTGCTCGACCGCGATCGCACCCTGCCGGTCTGGCCGATCGTGAAGCTGGACGGTCCGCGGGAAACAGTCGTCGCCTATGTCTTCGAATCGATCGATTTGGCGCCTACCCCAGGTTTTGCGGGCGTGCCATTCAATTTGCTGATTGCCCTCGATCGTAGCGGCACCCTGCTCGAAGTGCGCGTGCTCACCCAGCATGAACCCGTTTTTCTCGACGGCTTAGGGCCGGAACCGCTATTGCGTTTCGTCGAACAGTATCGCGGCCGCCGCCTGGATCAAGGTCTGCGCGTGCTTTCGCCCCGGCGCACGGCTGCGGGCGGTCGAGAGTCCGACGCCCTCGATGGGGTGAGCAAAGCGACTGCTTCGGTGCGCATCGTCAACGAAACCGTCCTCGCTGCGGCCTTGGAAGTGGCTCGCGGCAAGTTGGGTTACGCCCCGGCCCGTCCGCGAGCGCGGGTGCGCGAAACCCATTCGGGCGCTTGGTCGTGGGAAGAACTCTTATCCCGCGGGCTGGTCGCGCGCCGGCGCATCGATGCCGCTGCGATCGAAGGCGCATTTGCCGGTTCCGCGTTCGATGACCCGGAGTCGGGCGGCCCCACCGAATACTGGGCCGCCTACCTCAACGCCCCAGACATCGGACGCAGTCTTTTGGGCAACAAGGGCTGGCAAGCGTTGCACTCGCGGCTCGAGCCGGGTCAACACGCCTTTTTGGTTTATGCCAAAGGGCCGCGCAGCTTCCTCGACGAGGCCTTTGTGCGCGGCGCCGTTCCTGAGCGCTTGAAGCTGCGCCAGAGCGGCCTGGCCATGGAATTGCGTGATCTCGATTTGGATCTTCCGGAGCTGCCTGCCGGAGTATTCGCAGACGGGGACTACAAGGTTTTTCGTGTCGCCGCGAGGGCCGGTTTCGACCCGGGATCGCCCTGGGAATTGGGGCTCGAAGTCGTGCGTCGCAAAGGCGCCCTATTTGGGGAAGTGGCGACCCGTGCTTTCGCCCTGGAGATGCGGCTGCCGGAGACTTTGATCGAGCGCCCGCAGCAAAGCGAGCAGGCCGCTTGGCGGCTTTCCTGGACGAGCCGCGCGCCCGAGCTTGCGGCCTTGGCGCTCATGCTCCTGGCACTGGGTGCGTTCTTAACCGGCATGCCGCGCCGGCTTTTGGAAAGGAGGCCACTGGCGCGGCTGCGTTGGGTTTATCTCGCGCTTACGTTGGTTCTGCTGGGTTGGACCCTACAAGGCCAAGTTTCGGTGGTGCAGTTGGCGGGCATGGTCAAAGCGCTGGGAGGCGGCCATCGCTGGGCATTTTTGCTCTTCGACCCGATCACCTGCGTTTTGCTCGGCGTGATTGCCTTGAGCCTGCTGGTTTGGGGTCGAGGGACTTTCTGCGGCTGGCTTTGTCCTTTCGGGGCGCTGCAAGAGTTCGTTGCTCTGGCTGCGCGCCGCTTGCGGATTCCAGCCCGAGAGCCGGGAGAGCGATGGGACCGTCGCCTGGCCACGCTCAAGTACGCGCTGGCGGCTGCCATACTCGGAACGGCCGCGTTTGCTCCCGAGTGGAGCGATGTCCTGGCCCAAGCCGAACCGTTCAAGGCCGCCATGACCCTGGGTTTCCAGGGGCCTGCCGGGCCCTTGGCTTATGCCCTGGCGACGCTCGTTTTTGGCGCCTTCTATTTCAAAGCCTATTGCCGATGGCTGTGTCCTTTGGGCGCGGTGCTTGCGGTGGGTGGCCGGCTGCGCTCGTGGAACTGGCTGATCCGCCGCAAGGCCTGCGGCAAGCCCTGCCAGGTGTGCCGCCGCAGCTGTCGGTATCGGGCGATCGGCGCAGCCGGTCAAGTCGACTACTCGAATTGTTTTCAATGTCTCGATTGTGTCTCGATTTATCACGACAGCCGGCGTTGCGCTCCGCTGCGCCGCGTCGAAACCAAAGCGACGCATCGAGTATTCGGGGATGTGTGAGCGTGGGAGCCAACAATGAAACAAGCGATGCAATTACACCAGCTTTTGGAGATCGACCAACCCTGGTCGGTTACCGAAGTTCGATATGACGCCAGGCGACGCAAGGTCGACGTTTGGGTGCAGGAAGACTCCGGCCGCAACGGCTGGTTTGCGCGGCGACTGGCTCCGACGCAGGGCGGCAGCGAGCGTGTATGGCGCCACGTCGACCTCGCCGGTTTGACCTGCTACATCCATCTGCGTGCCGCTGCCGACCAAGCCATTCCGCGGCATTCCTGGTGTGGCGACGGCGATACCCCTTTCACTGGCGCGCTGGCCTTGCGGGTGGCCGCCCTGCTTGCCGAGGGTATGTCCTTGCCCTCCGTCTGTTCTTTGCTCAACCTCTCCATCAATGAGCTTTGGAAATTCAAATTTGGCCTGGAGAGCGGGCGCACGCGCGTGAGCGGGCATCTGCCGGCGCCGCCGGCGCAGGAACCCGGCGCGGAACCCGGGGGCGTGCCCTCGGCGCTGCATCCGGTTTGGGAGAACTTGCTCGAGGGCAAGCTGGAATTGGACATACGCATCCTCAGCCTCAAGTTGCTTTTGGCTCGACTGCGCGAGCAGATGCGAAGGATCCAAGATCCGGCGGTGCGGCAAATGAAAGTGCAGGAAGTCCATCACTACTTCACGCGTTACGCACCCCTCTTGCAAGAAGAGCTGCACCAAATGCATCGGGCAATTGCCCCCGGCGGCGGGAGACCCGCATGAACACCGCTGGCCTGATGAGTGTGGGACAAGCTGCAGCATGGATCAAAACCGGGCGCTACTTGGCTTTGGCGGCCGATGAGCGAGTGCTGGCCCAACTTCCCAAAGGCAACTGGATCGGCGGAACCATTCCCTATTTCATGGACCGCCAAGGCGGGCGGACGAGTCAAAGCGAAGTCTTCGTCACACCGCTGGAGATTGCGGTCGAAGAACCGCCTTTGATCCGTTTCTATTCCACGGCGAACCTTTCCAAGCTTGCCCGCAATGTGCCTGAAAACGGTTACTCCTTGATCATCATTCCCGGATTCTCTGAGGCGCATCAAAGTTTCGCGCAGCATGCGCCAGAATATCCCGAGATGTACTTTCGGCCCCTCATGGGCTGGATTGCCGGTATCCACCTCGATGAACTGGGAAGCCGGACACCCAAGGTTGTGCATGGGCAAAGCGGCCAAGTCAGCGACCAAATGGCGGTCGTGATGGAAGTGCCTCTGCCCGCCGGGAAACGCGCGCTGATCGATATCGTCAATCCCTTTCAGCCTGGTCACGGACCCGCCCTGGTTTTTGGCGCCGGGGGCTTTTCCGTGGATGAGTGCGAAATCGACGGCAAGCCGGGCCGGCTGGCCGACCACTTCCTTGCCACCGGCCACGACACCCGGCTGCCGCTGGTGGCGAACTACTGCGGTGCCAAGGTCAATGTCAGCATCAAGGCGCTGGACCGGGAAAAAGGCCGAGTCGATTTCTATGCGCCGGTTTTTCCCGGCATCGTCTATCGCGCTGCGGCACCCGTAGAAGATTACCTTCGCGCCTTCGGATCGGTTTTGCCGCAAAGGGCGACGTCGCCGGCCTACGCCTGCAACTGTGTGCTCAACTATCTTTATTCAAACTTGGAGGGCAAATCCACGGCCGGAATGACCGGCCCCATGACCTTTGGCGAAATCGCCTATCAGCTGCTCAACCAGACGCTGGTCTATCTCGACATTCAGGCCAGCGAGTGACCGCAATGGCTGCTCCAGTTTGGCGCAACTGTGTCAATCTGGAGCAGCGTCCGTGGGCACCTGCGCGGGCAATGTGGGCGGCCGAGACCGAAATGGCGGCAGGCGCCCGGCCAGGCCGTTTCGGGACACGAGATGGTGAACTGCGCCGATCAGATGAAGGATCACGAGACCGGCCAATACCCAGACCGCAGCGGCATGCAGACTGGTGAACAAGCGATACAGGAACTCGCTGGACGCGAAGGGTTTGCTGATCTCTAGGGCGAAAAAGCGCAGCGGATATTTGCCGAAGACCGTACCCAGAAAACCGAAGCAAGGAGTCAGAAAAAGCAGGAGAACCAGCAGGCCTTGCCGGGTTTCAGTCAGGACCTCTACTTTGCCGTCCCGCTGAGGCGCGAATCGATGCCGGGCGCGCCATCCCAGGCGCAGCAGGATCAATGCCAAAGCGCAGATTCCGAGCGACTTGTGCAGCGCCATCAGCTGAGCCTTTGGCGCGCCCTTGGGCAGCGTCAGCATGATCCAACCCAGGGCCAGCAAAATGAAGACCAGCCCGGCGTGCGTCCAGTGGATGAGCGCAGTGATCCGGTGGTGGCGGATCAGGGTCATTGGATGGCAACGCCCCAGGGCGCAGCGCCGACTGCGATTTCGTCCACTACCCGCAGGCCGGCGACATCGATGACGCTGACGCTGTTGCTCCGCCCGTTGGCGACCAAGAGCCGTCTTCCGTCTTCAGTGATCGCCATGTTCCAAGGACGTTCGCCGACGCGGATGTCGGCCAGTCTGGCCAGCTTGCCGGTGTCGTACACACTGACCGAGGCGTCCTTGCCGTTGCTGACGAAAACCCGCGAGCCATCCGGCGTCAGCGCGACGCCATTGCTGAAGTGCCCCGCGTCGAGCGCGGCAAGAACTCGGCGTTCCGGGAAATCGACGACGTAGAGCTTGCCGGCCAGTTCGCAGGCCACGAAGAGGCGCTTGCCGTCCGGGCTAAACGCCAAACCGCGCGGCCGCCGCCCGACGGTGATTTGCCCGACGGTGCGGCGCGCGGTCAGGTCGATCAGATCGACCTGCTCGGCTTCTTCGGCGCTCACGGCCAACCAGAGGCCATCCGGGCTGAAGGCGAGATGTTCGGGGTTGCTCCCGCGAACGGTAATTTCGCCGGCCAAGTTCAAGGTGGCAGTTTCATAGAGCCGCACGCTGTTGGATTCCTCGACCGCAACGGCGACCAGCAGGCCGTCAGGGGAAACCTGCACGCCCTCGGGAGAATTTCCGGTGGCGGCTTCCTTGAGCAGGCGGCCATCTTTTGCGTCGAAGAGTCGCAGCCGATGAAACTGTGCGTCGCTGACAAACAGCTTCTCGCTGCGACGGTCAAGGGCGATTCCGCGCGGCCTGCCACCGACGGCAAGTTCAGTGAGTACGGTGGCTTGGTCGACATCCAGCAGGCTGAGGCTTCCGGACTTCTCATTGGGCACCCAGGCGCGCGTAGGCCGGGGCGCGCCAGCAGCGGAAACGCCGTGGCGAGCGAAGATCCGGGCCAGCGTTCCATCGGCCCGCAGCTCCCCGAGCGCCGCTTCGATGGCGGCAGCCAAGCCGGCCTTCTCGGACGCTACCGCCATGCCTAAAGTCCAACTGCTGGGGGCGGGCGGGGGGATGCGGTAGGGGGCAATGTGAAAACGGGAATCTCGCGGCAGCAAACCTTCGATTTCGCTGCGCGGCGCCAGCACCGCGGCTACTTCGCCTCGGCGCAGTGCCTCCAGCGCTTGGGCGTTGTCGCGAAAATGTTTGATCGCGTGCGGCGACTGCGCGCCCAGCGTTCGCAACAAGTGGGTGTCCGCCCAGCTGTCGAGCGCCACGCCGATCGCCGCGCCGGCCCAGGTTTGCGCCTCCAAAACGCGGGCGGGGTCGAGCCGCGGCAGACGCATCGAGTCGCTGGCCAAAGCCATGGATTCTCGATGGTAGGCGCCAAATATCTTGACCTTGTCGTTGGATCTTTGCAGCGCGGGATCGAGGGGCACATGCAACAGGAGATCGGCTCGGCGCGTGCCGAGGTAATGCCCCTTCCAAACCATGTTGCGCAGGTCGTCGGACACCTCTTCGCCGGATTGGAACCATGCCAGCTCCAGCGCGAGCCCCAGGCGCCGAGCCAGCGCGCTCGCCAGATCGACGTCGATGCCGCGCCCTTCGTGGGAATAGGGCGGAAACTGCTCGTAAACCGCGACCCGCAAAGTTCCGGGCTTGGCCGTGGGGGCCGGTTCGGCGGCCAAAGTGAAGGCGGCGCAGAGCCAACCGATGAGAAAGAGCAGCGATCTAGTCGGGAGCACGGACGGTCTCCAGCCAGCTGCGTATGGCCCAGATCGCTTCCTGAGAGAACATCCCCTCGAAGGGCGGCATATAAACCCGCCCTTCGCGGGTGGAGCCGCGCCGGACGCGATTCAGGTAGATTTCATCTCCCTCATCACCTGCCGGGAGGTAACGCAAATCGGGGGCGATACCACCGGAAACCGCTTCGATGCCATGGCAGCGCGCGCAGTTCTGGCTATAGGCCGAGGCGCCGATCTTTTCGGCGATGGCGTCTTTCCGGTAGGGATTGCGGCTGCGCCAGGCCTCGCCCAGCGGTGCCAGCCCGGCGGTATCGACGGCCTGGGGGGTCACGTCGCCGTGGGCGCGCGGCCCGCCCAGCGGAGCTAGGAAAAGGAACAAAGCGCCGGTCGCTGCGCCTAGGGTCGCGATTCTCAAAATTTCCTCCAACCGATTTGATTTGGGATAGGGCAGGCTCCCGCAAAGGGCATGCCAAGTGGCGATGGCGTTTGGAACTCGCCAGCCTCATCGCGCGCCAGGGGCGTGGCATACATGTTGCTTTACGCTTTGGTGACAAACCGGCTTTGCTGAGTTATTGGGCATGTGTTACGGTTTGCAGCAATCACGGAGCGCCCAGGAGGCTCTCCCAGGAGGTGGTATGGTTCAGTTCTATCCCGTGCGCTCGCCTGAGCGCATGAACAACTTGCGCTTGCAACAGGCGCGGCGCAGCTTCTTCTTCGAAGGGGGCGCACCCGATGAACTGCTGACCGATACCGTGCTGCGCTCTTGGGATCGATGCCGCGTCGCGGGGCTGACACCGTCGACCCAGCACTTCGCTTGCGACGGCATGACTCGGGGGCAGTTGCGGGAACACTGCGAGCGCAATCGCGAGCTTTTTGCCAATGCGCAATCGGTGATGGAATACGTTTACGAGCAGATCCGGCAATCCGGATCGATGGTGATTCTCTCCGACCGCCAGGGCACCATTCTGCACACCATAGGAGATGCCGAGTTCCTCGATCGCGCGGCTCGTGTGGCACTGGCGCCGGGTGCTTCCTGGCAGGAAGATCGGCGCGGCACCAACGCCATCGGCACGGCGCTGATCGAAGAGCAGGCGGTGGAGATTTTCGGCGCCGAACATTTCGTCGAGCGCAATACTTTTCTCACCTGCAGTGCCACGCCTTTGTTCGATCCTCGCGGGGATCTCATCGGGGTGCTCGACATCTCGGGCGATCATCGCGCCTACCAAAGCCACACCCTGGGACTGGTGAGCATGGCGGCGCAGATCGTCGAGCGCCGCTTGTTCGAGCATCAGCAAACCAATGCCGTTCGCGTCTCGTTTCATCCGCGCTTGGAGTTTCTGGGCGGCCCAGGCGAAGGCATGGTGGCGCTTTCGCCCGAAGGCCGCATTCTCGCGATCAATACCGCGGGCCTGCGCCTTTTGGGTTCTCGCGCCAAGGAACTGATCGATCACCATTTCGCGGTGTTGTTCGAAATGCCTATGGGCACCTTGGTCGATCGCCTGCGCCGCGATCCTTCTTCGGTGTGCCAAGTGAGCGCCCGCAACGGCAGGCAATATTACCTTCGGCTCTGCGGCCTTCCGCCGGCGACGGTGAGCCTGGCGAGGGTGGTGATCGATGCGCCGCGCAGCGCTGCCGGACGAGCGCGCAAAGCTTCCGGGCGGAATTCCGGGAGTTTGACGCTCGACCGTCTGGCCACGGGGGACGGCAGTCTGCAAGCGGCGATCGATCGAGCGCGCCGGGTGCTCGGTCGGGATATCCCGATGCTGGTGCAAGGGGAATCGGGTGTCGGCAAGGAGATGTTCGCCCGAGCTTTTCACAACAGCGGGCCGCGCGCCGAAAAACCGTTCGTGGCGGTCAATTGCGCCGCCATACCGGAGAACTTGATCGAATCCGAGCTCTTCGGCTACCAAGGCGGGGCGTTTACCGGCGCTCGCCGGGAAGGGGCTCTGGGCAAAGTGCAGCAAGCCGACGGCGGCACCCTCTTCCTGGACGAAATCGGCGACATGCCGCTGGCGATGCAGGCGCGCATGCTCAGAGTGTTGCAGGAGCGAGTCGTCACTCCTTTGGGCAGCGGCAAAGAGGTTCCGGTAAACATCTCCCTGGTTTGCGCCACCCACCGCAGCCTCAAAGAGGAGGTCGCGCGGGGAAACTTCCGGGAGGATCTTTACTATCGCTTGAACGGCCTGTGCGTGACGCTGCCGCCCCTGCGCGATCGAAGCGACTTCCAGGAACTGGTGCAGATCTTATTGAACGCCGAGGCGCGCCCGGGTGGCGCGGTGACGATCAGCGCGGCCGCCTTGGCGATGATGCAGCGATGTTCCTGGCCGGGCAATATTCGCCAGCTCTACAACGTGCTGCGGGTGGCGCAAGCGTTGCTCGACGATGACGAAAATGAAATCCGCGAAGTGCACCTGCCCGAGGATCTCTGCGTCGCGCGAGGCGCGCCGGCGCCTTCGCTGGCGATGGCGGGTTCATCCGCCGCTGCCGCCGCTCCATCGTCCAGCGGGCGCCTTGCCGATCTCGAGCTGGAGACGATACGTCGCGTCTTGGCCGAGCTGGGGGGCAACGTCTCCGCCGCGGCAAAGAAGCTCGGCATCAGCCGCAACACGCTTTACCGCAAGCTCGGACGTTTATAGACCTGGCGCTTGCCCGATCTTTCAGGCCGCCGTTGCCAGCGCTTTGCTGACGATTTCATACAGGTCGGGCGACAGCTTGGGGGCGGCGAGCAGATGCTCCAGTTCGCTTTTCTGCGCCGTCTGGCGGCGCGGATCGAAGCGCCGCCAGTGGTTGAATGCACTGGCTAAGCGAGCCGCGATCTGCGGGTTCTGGGCGTCGAGCAGGAGGATCTGGTCGGCGAGCAGGGCATATCCCTCGCCCGAGGGGGAGTGGAAGCGCAACCAATTGCGCAAAGCAAAACTGCCCAGCAGAGCGCGAATGCGATTGGGATTGCGCCCGTCGTAAGCCGGGTGGAGCAGTAGGCTTTTCACCGTGGCAACGGTATCCGGGAGGCTGGAGCTCGCCTGCAAGGCAAGCCATTTGTCGAGCACCAGCGGATCAAGCTGCCAGCGGTTGTAAAAAGCCACCAAGGCGGCAGTGCGTTCCGGACCGCTGCTGTCGTTCAAAGCCGCAAGCGCCGCCTGGCTGTCGGTCATGTTGTCGGCCTGCCGGAACTGTTCGAGCGCCAGCTCGCGGGCGGCTTGGTCGTCGATGGCTCCGAGATAGGCGAGACAGGCGTTGGCCAAGGAGCGGCGCGCGATATCCTCTTGCACCAAGCGATAGGGCCCGGCCGGACGGCAGGTCCGATAGGTGGCCGTAAACTCTTCCCGCAAGCGGCGCGCGATTTCGCGCCTGAGGAATTCTCGCGCATGGTGTATGCCGTCCACGTCGATTACGATCTGCTGTTCGGCGACGTAACCAAAATCGGGCGGCGCGATGGCCAGCGCCCGTAACGCGGGGTCGCCTGGAGTGTCCAGCAGAAGCGCCCGAACCGCATCGATTACCGCGCCGTCCACTTGCGGCGGCATCCCCTCGCGGTCGGCGAGCAATAGGCGATCCAGCGCGCGCAGCATCAGGCGCTGCGCCGCCTCCCAGCGGTTGACGGGGTCGCTGTCGTGGCTGGACAGAAAGGCGAGATCGCTGTCGCTGTAGTCGAACTCCAGTTTCACGGGCGCCGAGAAACCTCGCAACAGCGACGGTACCGGCCGAGCGGTTAGTCCCTTGAAGTGAAACTCCTGTTGCTGCCGAGTCACCGACAATACCAGCGTGCCTTGCGCCTCCCCTGAGCTTCCCGCTGGCCGTTGCAGGAGGTCGCGGCCATCAGGACCCAACAATCCCAGGGCAAGGGGGATATGAAAAGGCTGCTTGAGCGGCTGCCCCGGCGTCGCCGGGCAGCTTTGCTCCAGGACCAGCACGTAGCTTTGGGCCGCCTGGTCATAGCGCTCCTGCACCTTGAGCACGGGTGTTCCCGATTGGCTGTACCAAAGCCGGAACTGGGCAAGATCGACGCCCGAGGCATCCTGCATCGCTTGCACGAAGTCCTCGCAGGTGACCGCTTGGCCGTCAAAGCGCTGAACATACAGCGCCATGCCCTTCTGGAATGCCTCCTCGCCCAGCAGGGTATGCATCATGCGAATGACTTCGGCGCCTTTTTCGTACACCGTCATGGTGTAGAAGTTGTTGATCTCGACGTAGGAGTCGGGGCGGACCGGGTGTGCCATGGGACCCGCGTCTTCCGGGAACTGATGAATGCGCAAGGCGTTTACCGCGGCGATCCGCTCCACGGCGCGCGAGCCCATATCGGCCGAAAACTCTTGATCGCGAAAGACCGTAAGCCCTTCCTTGAGGCTCAGTTGGAACCAGTCCCGGCAGGTGACCCGGTTGCCGGTCCAGTTGTGGAAATACTCATGCCCGACCACGGCCTCGATGCGCTGGTAGTCTTCGTCGGTGGCGGTATCGGGTCTGGCCAGCAGGCATTTCGAGTTGAAGATATTGAGGCCCTTGTTTTCCATTGCGCCCATGTTGAAATCGTCGGCGCAAAAGATCATGAAGGTGTCGAGATCGTATTCCAGCCCAAAGCGCTCCTCGTCCCAGCGCATGGAGCGCCGGAGCGAGTCCATGGCATGGTGGCAGCGTTCGAGGTTTGCGGGGGTGGAGAAGATCTCGAGGCTGATCTCGCGTCCCGAGCGAGTAACGAAGCGATCCTTGAGAACTTCCAACTGCCCCGCGACCAGGGCAAAGAGATAGGCGGGTTTGGGAAAGGGATCGTTCCAAGTGGCAAAGTGTTTTCCCTCGGGCAAATCACCGTGCGCGACCCGGTTGCCGTTGGACAGTAGCACCGGGCAGCGTGTCTTGTCGGCGATCAGCGTCACGGTGAATACGGTCAGCACGTCGGGCCGATCCGGGTAATAGGTGATGCGCCGAAACCCCTCGGGCTCGCATTGGGTGCAAAAAACGCCGCTCGACAAATACAGCCCTTCCAATGCGGTATTGGCAGCCGGATTGATCCGGGCCGCGATCGTCAGCACACCGGAAGCCGGAGGGTTCAGCAAGGTGAGGGTGGTTTCGGCAAGCTGGTAGCGGTCTAGGGCGAGGGCCTCGCCGTTGAGACGGAGGTTGACCTCGCTTTGCTGCTCGCCTTGGAGCACCAGCGGGGCGCCGGGCGGCAGCGCCGGGTTGGCGCGAAAGTGCAATTCGGCGGTGATCTGAGTCGCCTGCGGATCGAGCTGTACCTGCAAATCCAGGGTGTCGATCAAATAGGCCGGCGGCCGATAATCCGCGCGCTGAATAAGCTTGCGCGCCGTTGACGCCGACCCGCTCACTTGACGTCCACCAGCTCGATGTCGAAAACCAGCGCTGCGTTGGGGGGAATCACGCCGCCGGCCCCTTTTTCTCCGTAGGCAAGCTCCGAGGGAATGATCAGCCGGCGTTTGCCGCCGACTTTCATGCCGGGAACCCCTTGGTCCCAGCCCTGGATCACTTTGCCAACTCCCAGAAAGAAGCCAAAGGGCGTGGGTCGCCCTTCCGAGGAGTCGAATTTCTTGCCTTTATGCTCGGGGGCGGCCGAATCGTAAAGCCAGCCGGTGTATTGCACCCAGACCGGGCGCCCGGTTTTGGCCTCGGTGCCGTTACCGACTGCGAGGTCGACGATCTTGAGTTCCTTGGCTGCTGCGGGAGCCGCCTGAGCCTTGGCCCCCGACCCCGGGGCCGGTTGATCGGCAAGCGCCAGGGGGGTGAGAAAAAGGGCGGCGAGGGAATAGATGAAGAGGCTAGTTTTCATGGTTCGGAATCAAAAGGGGTAAGATGCACCAAAAAAGCGCTAAAATGCACATCTTACGGCAAAAACCGATGCGCCGCCTGCCCCGGGGCTAGGGATGGCAAGAACGCAAGAAGCGGGGTAGCATGCGGCAGGGGACCGGCTGGGACTGACGCTCACCTATGTTCAGCTTTTCGATTTTCGGACGGAAAGAGGGCTTCACGCTGCTTTCGCCCAAGTCCGTCGCCAAGTGGCTGGAAGACCGGCCGCAAGGTGATGTGCTGGCGACGGTGGACGCTGCGAGCGCGCTCTTGCGCGCCCTGCCTTCGGAGCTGGAAAAGCCCGATCTGGGGCAATTGCAGGCGCTGGTGATGCTCGACGATGCGCTGGCACCCAAAGCCGCCGAACTCACCAATCAGTATGTGGCCAATGTGCGCACTGTCGGGGCCCTGGAGAAGCGTCTTTGGGCCAGCGTGTACGACCTTACTCTGGGCTTCATCGCCGCCTACGACTTCCTGATGCGCGAACTGCCCCAGCGCATGGATGCCAAGCGCTGGCAGGCCGGGCTTTTGCCGCTCCTGGTGAGGCTGATGCGCCATCGCGGCATCGACGCCAAGTTCCGGCTCTTTCGCTACGAACAGTGGATTCCCGGGCGTTGGCGCGATTTGCATTCGAACTATGCCCTCGCCTGTCGCCAAGGCATAGACAAGACGCCCACCGATATCGTCGTTGCCGACGGCGTGCGGCAAAGCACCATCGCGCGCGAGTATTTGCATACCCTGCTCTTGCAGCTCATGAATACCGGCAACCTGGCGCCGCCCCAAGTCGAGTGGCTCAATTCCAAGCTGCCGGTTTGGTCGGCCGACATTGCCCTCACCGCTCACGCCAAGACGCCCGAAGGTTTTTACGTCGATCTTTCGGGCGTGGAAGGCTTGCGCCGCAAGCGCTTCCAGCCCACCGGCGGCCAGTTTCTCTACCTCGACACCGCGCCCATGCACGGCGCCATCGTCCAATACCAGCAGGCCTTGAAGGAGGAACTGCTCAAAGGGCCTTCGCGGTCAGTGGAAGACCAGGTCAACGAGTATCTTTCGGCGATCAACAAAGTCGTCGATTACTTCGCGCCCGAATTCAAGCCGGTAACTCGCAATGAGCCGCGCGCCCAGGAAGTGATACGCGCCCGTCTGGTGGTCGGTTTCCGACCCTCTTGGAATGCCTTGACCGAGATGGATCGCTGGGTCGAGCGCAAGGCCAAGGGCCCGGCCGGCGCCCAGAAATATTCCTATACCGACAAGCAGGCCTTGTTCATCTACGGCCACATCAGCGAGCAAACGGCCAAGCAGCGCGAAGCCCAGGAAACCAAAGCCAAGGAGCGGGAGAAGGCCCAGGAAGGCCCGCCGATGCCGGTGCTGGGTGACCCCTGCCAGATTCTCGATCGCGGCCCAACCGGTTGCCGGGTGCTCACCAAAGGAAGTGGACTCACGGTGAGCGATTTGGGCACCTTGGCGATTTTCCTGGAAGAAGGCCGCGAGGAATGGACTCTGGGCATCGTGCGCCGGATCAAGCGCATTACCGCAGATCAAGTCGATCTGGGCCTGCAAATCGTGGCCCATCGCCCGGTGCGCATTATGCTGCAAGCGCAGCGGCATCGCATGGCTTCAGGTTATTCCGTCGACGGCGAAGAGACCACCATCCAGGGTCAACGGCGCGAGGGTTTTTATCTCACCCCGCTTGACCCCGACGGCAAGTCCGGCAGCAAGACTTTGATCGTCCCGGCCTCGGAATACGAGGCCAACCAAGTGATCAACGTCAACACCGGGCAGACCACCTACAGCATTCTTTTGCGCCACGCGCTCGAACGCCACGCCGAATGGGTATGGACGACCATGGAAGTGGTGGGCAAGAGCAGCGCCACGCCGCCGCCCCCGGCTACTCCCGCGGCCGGAACTTCAACGTAAGCGCGCGCTGAAACAGCTCGGCCGGTTCTGCCTTGGGCAGCGGCGAGGACTTCAAGATCGCCCGCTGCACGGCATCGTCGTAGGCCGGGTGCCCGCTGGACCGTTTCAGTTCCGCTTGAATGATTTCCCCGGTGGGCAGCTGCACGACTTCGAAGATCGCTTCGGGATTTCCGGGGATGTCGGGAGGCAGAATAATATTCCCGCGAATTTTGGCGGATATGCGCTGTATATAGTCGGCAAAAGCTTTGGCCCGCGCGGCTTGCGCCGCCTGGATCGCGGCCTGGCGGGCGCGCTCTTCCTGGAGGCGCAGCGCTTCGGCCTCGCGGGCTTGGGTTTCCCGAATCTTGGCCTGCTTCAACTCCTCTTGTTTCTTGCGCTCGGCCTCGCGCTTCTGTTCCTCCAGCTTTTTGCGTTCCGCCTCGCGCTTCTTGTCCTCCTTTTCTTTGGCTTCTTGTTCTTTCTTTTGCCGTTCCTTCTCCTGCTTTTCTTTCAGCGCAATCTCCGCTTTGCTGGGCGGCGGGGGAGGGGGAGGTTCGACCTTTTTGGGCGGCGGCGGGGCCGGCTCAGGCTCGGGCTTGGGCGGCGCCGGTTGGGGTTGGGGAGGAGCGTCTTTGGGCAGAGGCGGGGCATAAAGTTCGACCACGACCGGCACGGGCGGCCGGTTTTGCCAGTCGACGCCAAAAATCAAGAATATGATCAGCGCGGCATGCACCAGCACCGCCAGCACACCAGCAAGGAACTTGGGCGAGGCTCGTTCGCCCGCAACTGGCAAAGGGGGCTCGGTCATGAAGTGGAGCGCGCCAGCAATCCGACTTTCTTGACCTGGTTGCGCTGCAAGAGGTCGAGCACGGCGACCACGTCCTCGTAGCGCACCCCTTTGTCAGCGGCAATCACCACCGCCTGATCAGGACGCTTTTCTTGCTTGCTGCGCACAGCCGCCAGCAGCGACTCGCGGTTGAGACGCTGAGCTTCGGCGCTGCCCGCCCGATCGCGCAGGATGATGCTGCGGTCGAGTTTGATGGTGATTTCCAAAGGGGCGACCGGGGTGGTGAGATTCTGCCCCACCGAAGGCAACTCAATTTCACCCGGCTGGATCAGCGGCGCGGTCACCATGAAGATAATCAAAAGCACCAGCATCACGTCGATGTAGGGCACCACATTGATCTGGTTGATCGAGCGGCGGGGACGGCGGGGGCTCATGGGCAGGCTCTCTGCTGGCAGGCAAATGTGACGCGGCGTTGGGACGAGATCTGCGCAAGCTCAGGCTTGGCGCTGGAGGATATTGGAAAACTCCTCCATGAAGGTTTCGAAGCGTATCGCCAGCCGGTCGATGTCGTGGCTGTAACGGTTGTAGGCGACCACTGCGGGAATGGCGGCGAAGAGGCCGATGGCAGTGGCGATCAAAGCTTCGGCAATGCCCGGCGCGACGTGCGCCAGCGTGGCTTGTCCGACATTGGACAGGCCGCGAAAAGCGTTCATGATGCCCCAGACGGTGCCAAAGAGGCCGATATAAGGGCTCACCGAACCCACCGTGGCCAGGCCCGAAAGGTTGGCCTCCAAGGCATCGAGTTCGCGCTGGTAGGCCGCTCGCATCGCGCGGCGCGAACTGTCCATGGTCGCCGCCGCGTTGGCGTTGGGTTGACGCTTGTGTTTGACGAATTCCCGAAACCCGGCGGCGAATACTCGCTCCAGCGCGCCGCCGTCTTGGCTGCCGCGGTTGGCTTGCTGGTAGAGCTCGGTGAGATCGCCGCCTTTCCAGAAGTCGTCTTCGAAGCGCTCGGTTTCGCGTGTTGCGCGGCGCAGGGTAAAGAGCTTGAGAAAAATCTGCCACCAGGACCACAGGGAAACGAAAATGAGCAGGAGCAGCACGGCTTGCACCGGCAGGCTGGCCTGGGCGATCGAGGCAAAAAGCGAAAGATCGGAATGAACGTTCAAGACGAGCCCTCCAGGGCGGACAAGAGTGGCGCGGGCATGGCCGCAGGGCGCCAGCGCGCGGTATCGAGGCAAGCCAAGGTCACTGCGGCGTGCACCAGGACCTCTGTGCCGCGCCGCACTTCCTGCAAAAGCCGCAGCCGGCTCCTGCCGGTTTCGGTGACGCGCACCGTGGCGCTGACCGCATCGCCGAGGCGAGCAGGCGAATGGAAATCGATGCTCACATGGCGAACCACGAACACGCGGCCGAAATCGCGTTCCACCGCCGCCAGTTCGAAACCCAGGTCACGCAGCCATTCAGTGCGGGCGCGCTCGATGAACTTGAGGTAATTGGCGTAATAGACCACGCCCGCGGCATCGGTGTCTTCGTAATACACCCGCAGGGGAAAAGCGAACTCGGTTTCACTCATCGTTGAACAGATCCGCCGTTGCGGTGCGGGCCGGCGGAGCAAGGCCGAAGTGGCGATAGGCGGTGGCAGTGGCCACGCGCCCGCGCGTGGTGCGTTGCAGGAATCCTTGTTGGATCAGGAAAGGCTCGATCACGTCTTCGATGGTGTCGCGCTCTTCGCCGATGGCGGCGGCCAAATTGTCCACTCCCACCGGACCGCCGGAGAATTTCTCCAACACCGTGCTCAAGAGCTTGCGGTCCATCAAATCGAGCCCCTCGGCATCCACTTCCAGCATGCGCAAAGCAGCGTCCGCCACCTCGCGGGAAATCAGCCCGTTGGCGCGCACTTGGGCGAAATCGCGCACGCGGCGCAAAAGCCGGTTGGCGATGCGCGGCGTGCCGCGCGCGCGCCGGGCAACCTCCAAAGCGCCGGCCGGATCGGTTTCGATGTTCAGCAACCGGGCCGAGCGGGCGACGATGCGCGAAAGTTCTTCGGCCGAATAAAACTCGAGGCGCGCCACGATGCCGAAACGGTCGCGCAGCGGATTGGTGAGCATGCCCGCCCGCGTCGTGGCGCCCACCAGGGTGAAAGGCGGCAGCGGCACTTTCACGGAACGCGCGGCCGGACCTTCGCCGATCATGATGTCGAGCTGAAAATCCTCCAGCGCGGGGTAGAGGATTTCCTCCACCACCGGCGAAAGGCGGTGGATTTCGTCGATGAACAAAACGTCGAAGGGCTCGAGATTCGTAAGCTGGGCCGCGAGGTCGCCGGCGCGCTCCAGCACCGGGCCGGAAGTTTGGCGCAAGTTCACTCCCAGCTCATGGGCAATGATGTGCGAAAGCGTGGTCTTGCCCAAGCCGGGAGGGCCGAAGAGCAGCACGTGATCCAAGGCCTCTTTGCGTCGCCTCGCCGCTTCGATGAACAGGCCCAGTTGGTCGCGGATTTTCTCTTGCCCGACGTACTCGGCCAGCTCGCGCGGGCGCAGCGCCCTTTCCAGCGCTTCTTCCTGGGCGCCGGCGGGAGCGGGATCGACCATGCGGTCGGCTTGAATCATCGAAGGTCAGGCCTTGCCGAGAGCTTTGAGCGCAGCGCGTATGCCTTCGGTGACGGAAAGCCCCTCGGGCAATTGCTTGATGGCATAGTGCGCTTCTTTTTCATTGTAACCCAGGGCCAAAAGCGCATTGAGCACGTCGTTGCCGGCCGCGGGGGCGGCGTTTCCGGCGGGCGCTGCGCCGAGGTCGGCGCCGAGCTTCCCCTTCAATTCCAAGAGCAGGCGTTCGGCGGTTTTTTTGCCTATGCCCGGAATTCGGGTCAACCGCCCCGCTTCCTGCAGCGTAACCGCTTGGGCGAGTTCCGCGACACTCAAGCCGGAGAGCACGGAGAGCGCGGTGCGCGCGCCGACGCCGGAGATCTTCAAGAGTTCGCGAAAAGTGCGGCGTTCGCTTTCACTGCCAAAGCCGAACAGCAGATGGGCGTCTTCGCGCACGACCAAGTGGGTGAAAAGCATCACTTTCTGCCCGTTATCCGGCAGGTTGTAGAGCGTGCTCATCGGCACGTCGACTTCATAGGCGATACCCTGCACGTCCACCAAGACCTGGGGCGGATTCTTTTCCAGCAAAATGCCAGCGAGGCGGCCGATCATGGCAGAGGGGCAAAAGGCGCAAACCGCGTCATGATAACGTAGGCGCGGGCTCGACGCCGAAAACCGGAGCAAGGAGCGGGGTGACCTGGGCGAGCGAGGCGAGAACGGGCACACCGCGCGCCAGCGTGGCCGCGGACGGCGGGCGCAGGTCGGGCACCATCAGCGCCTGGCAGCCTGCCGCGAGTGCGGCGGCGATGCCGGCATCGGAATCTTCCAAAGCCAACGCATGTTCCGGGGCGATGCCCAGCGCAGCGGCTGCGGCAAGATAAATGTCCGCTGCGGGTTTGCCTCGGGCCACTTGATCGCCGCCGATTACCGCGCGGAAATAGCCTTCTAGGCCAGCATTCTGCAATTTGCGCAGGGCCAGCGTTTGGCGGGTGGAGGTGGCGACGGCGCAAGGCAGCTTGCGCTTTTCCAGCCCAGCGAGGAGGTCGCGCGCCCCCGGCTTCAGCGGCAGCGGACCTTGCTCGACGCGGGAGTGATAGCGGGCATTAAACGCCGTGCGCAATTCGCGCACCGGAAAATCGGCGCCGAAGTAGTGCAACAACCAGGCGTCGGAATCGCGCTCGTTGAGTCCTATCATGCCCAGACCGGCAGCCTCGCTCCAAATGAGGCCCAGTGCGCGGGCGGTGTCGGCAAGCACAGCGAGGGCGATGCGCTCGCTGTCGAGCAACAGACCATCCATGTCGAAGAGGACAGCGCGAATCGGCGTCACAGTATGCGTCCTCGACGCACGCGCCGCGCTGCGCTGGGCAGCAGACCGCTGCTGGCGTGGGCATGACAGATGGCGCAAGCCAGCGCATCGGCAGCATCGGCCGCGGGTGCTGCCGGCAGAGCGAGAAGCCGCTTGACCATTTCCTGCACTTGTTCTTTGGCGGCGTGGCCATTGCCTACGACCGCCTGTTTCACCTGCAAGGCAGTGTATTCGGCGACTGGAAGACCCGCCAGCACCGCGGCGCAGATCGCAGCGCCGCGAGCTTGTCCCAGGAGCAAAGTGGATTGCGGGTTGACGTTGACGAACACTTTCTCGATCGCCACATCGATCGGCTGGAACCGGGCAATCACTTCCGAGAGGTCTCGCAGGATGATGGCCAGGCGCGCGGGAAGCTCGCCGCCGGTGTTCTTGATGGTGCCGCTGGCGAGGTATTGCAGGCGCTGCCCCTGCACGCCGATTACGCCAAAACCGGTGCAGCGCAAGCCGGGATCGATGCCTAGCACTCGGCGAATAGCGGGCGCGGCTTGGGCCAGCACGGCGGGGTCAGCGCAGGCGCAAGCCGCTATTGCTCGATCAGCGCCGAGGTGTAGACATCCTGCACGTCGTCGAGCATTTCCAAGGCGTCGATGAGCTTTTGCATTCTTGCGCCCTCATCGCCCTTTAATTCAACTTCGGTGGCGGGTTTCATGATCACTTCCCCCAGTTCGGCTTTGAAGCCGCCTTTGGCGAGTGCTTCTTTGACGGCGACAAATTCGTAAGGGCCGGTGATCACTTCGATGCTGCCGTCTTCGTGGCTGAGCACATCTTCGGCGCCCGCCTCCAGCGCTGCTTCGATGAGCTTGTCCTCGTCGGTGCCGGGGGCGAAGACGAGCTGCCCGCAATGCTTGAACAGAAACGCAACCGAGCCGTCGGTGCCGAGATTGCCGCCATATTTGGTGAAGGCGTGGCGCACGTCGGCGACGGTTCGGGTGCGATTGTCGGTGAGGCAATCGACGATCACGGCGGCGCCGTTGATGCCGTAGCCTTCGTAGCGGATTTCTTCGTAGTTGACGCCTTCCATTTCACCCGAGCCGCGCTTGATCGCGCGCTCGATGGTGTCTTTGGGCATGTTGTTGTCCATGGCCTTGTCCATGGCCAAGCGCAGGCGGGGGTTGGCGCCGGGATCCCCGCCGCCCAGTTTGGCCGCGACGGTGATTTCTTTGATCAGCCGGGTGAAAATCTTGCCGCGTTTGGCGTCCGCCGCGGCTTTTTTGTGTTTGATGTTCGCCCATTTGCTGTGGCCGGCCATGACTGCTCCAGAATCGGAAGATCACAAGCGGCAATTATACCACCGCAGCACGGCGCCAGGCCTTGCCCCGAGTGCGCGGGGGGCTTGACAAATGCGATTATATGTTTAAGATCGTCGACATGAAAACCGATTACATGCGCAAGATCCCCACGCCCTGGCGAGCGATGAGCCGGGTGTTCGTGGCCTTGGGCGACGAACATCGGCAGCGCATCCTGCTCACTTTCGAGCCTGACGAGCGTCTGAATGTGAGCCAGATTGCCGCGGTATCCACCCTCTCCCGACCCACGGTGTCTCACCACCTGCGCATCTTGCGTGAGGCGGGGGTGCTCAAGTCCGAGAAACTCGGCAAGGAAGTCTACTTTTGGCTCGACAAGAACTACCTCGACAAAGTCTTGAGCGACGTGCTCGATTACGTGAGGCAGCACGCATGAATCGCCGCGGCTTCCTCGGCGCGCTGGCCGCTGCCGCACTGACCGGCGGCTGCGACTTCAGCTTCCGCGAGGGGCTCGCCAATCCTTGCCGCGCCATGATGCCGCAAGCGCTGGCGAAACATCCGCTGTTGCGCCAAGCCTGGAGCGGATTGCGTCCCGAGGAGATGTGGGATACCCACGCGCATTTGTTCGGCAACGGCGATTCAGGCAGCGGAATCTGGATCAATCCGGCCATGGAAAGCCTGCTCTCGCCTTTGCAACTCGTGCAGCGGCTCTTTTATCTCAATGCCAGTTGTGCCCACGATGCACCGGGCCGAGTAGATGAAAGCGTGGTCGAGCGGCTCTTGAACCTCATGGATGGGTTGCGCCCGGGGGTGAAGCTTTTGCTCTTTGCTTTCGACTGGGCGCACGATGAAGAAGGACGGCGTCTCACCGAGCGCTCCACTTTCCATGTGCCCAATGCCTATGCCCAGGCGGTGGCGCAGGCGCACTACGGCGAATTCGAATGGGCGGCATCGATACACCCCTATCGTGCCGACGCGCTCGAAGCTTTGGACCGCGCGGTAGCGGGCGGAGCGCGGGCGGTGAAATGGCTGCCCGCGGCGCAGAACATCGATCCCGCGGCAAAACGCTGTGCGGCGTTTTATGCTCGCCTGGCGCAGCACGATGTGCCGCTCATCACCCACGCCGGCGAAGAGAAGGCGGTGCACGGATCCAATGCGCAAGCGCTGGGTAATCCCCTGAAGCTGAGGGTGCCGCTCGATGCCGGCGTGCGGGTGGTGGTAGCCCATTGCGCCTCCCTGGGCACGGCGGTCGATCTCGATCGCGGCCCCAACGCCGCGACGGCCGATTGTTTCTCGCTGTTCACCCGGCTCATGGACGAGACGCGGTTTACCGCACGGCTTTTTGGCGATATCTCGGCGGTGACGCAGTTGAACCGGCTGCATGTGCTGCCCAAGCTTCTTGATCGCAGCGACTGGCATTCCCGGTTGCTCAACGGGTCGGATTATCCGCTGCCGGGAGTGATGCCGATTTTTTCCGTCGATCGTTTGGCGAGCGCTGGTTTGCTGCGTCCGGCCGATACCGAGGTGCTCAAAGAGCTGCGCGAGTTTAATCCCCTGTTGTTCGATTTCGTCTTGAAACGCAGCTTGACCTGGCGCGAAAAGCAGTTTGCGCCCTCGGTGTTCGAAACCCGTCGCTTCTTTGCGCATGGCCAGCGCGCACCGACCCCAGGTGTTGCCGCTGCCCCTCACGACAATCACTAAACTGAACTGGAGGCTCCTTGAAAGCACACAGCCGCAATCAATACCAGTTGCTGACCCAGCGCCGCTTCGCCCCCTTTTTCTGGACCCAGTTCCTCGGCGCCGGCAATGACAACGTCTTCAAGTTCGCGCTGACCATACTCGTCACCTACCACGCTGCGCAATGGTCCACTTGGCCTTCGGTAGTGTTGGTCAATGCCATTGCCGCGGTGTTCATTTTGCCTTTCTTGCTCTTTTCTGCGACGGCGGGGCAACTCGCCGACAAGTATGACAAAGCCAAGCTGATTCGCCTGGTGAAAACCCTGGAAGTGCTGATCATGGGCATCGCCTGGGTGGGTTTTACGCACCGCTCGCTAGGCCTGCTGTTCGCCGCGCTTTTTCTCATGGGCCTGCATTCCACTTTGTTCGGACCGGTGAAATACGCCTACCTGCCCCAGCACCTCGCCGAGGAAGAACTCGTCGGCGGCAACGGCCTGGTGGAAATGGGCACTTTCGTCGCCATACTCTTGGGGACCATGCTGGGCGGCGCACTGATCAACATCAAACCTGCCGGCGAGCAATACGTCGCCATCGCCACTTTCGCCCTTGCCGCGCTGGGCCTTGCCGCGGCGCAGTTCGTGCCGCGCTCGCCGGCGCCTGCGCCGGATCTGGCGATCAACTGGAATCCCTTTGCCGAAACCTGGCGCAACCTGGGTTTTGCACGCCAGAAGCGGGTGGTGTTTCTCTCTCTTCTGGGCATCTCCTGGCTCTGGTTCTTCGGGGCCACCTTTCTCACCCAGTTTTCCACTTTTGCCAAGCTCGTCCTGCACGGCGATGAAAACGTGGTTACTCTGCTCCTGGCCGTGTTTTCGGTCGGCATCGGCATCGGCTCACTGCTGTGCGAACGGCTGTCGGGTCATAAGGTGGAGATCGGCCTGGTGCCCTTTGGCTCCATCGGCATGACGTTATTTGCAGTGGATCTCTTCTTCGCCTGCCAGCACCTCGCTCCGGCCGAAACGTTGGGCATCGGTGCTTTCCTGGAGCAAGGCCCTAACTGGCGGGTGTTGGGCGACCTCTTTCTCCTGGCGATGTTTGCGGGTTTTTATAGCGTTCCGCTGTACGCGCTGATTCAAGCCAAAGCCGAACCCAGCCATCGCTCGCGCATCATCGCCGCCAACAATATCCTCAACGCCTTGTTCATGATCGCCTCGGCAGGCATGGGCGCGGCGCTGTTGGCCAACGGGGTCAGCATTCCCACTTTGTTCTTGATCACCGGACTGCTCAATGCCGCGGTGGCCATCTATATCTATGGCCTGGTGCCGGAGTTCCTGCTGCGGTTTTTGGCCTGGCTGTTGATTCACAGCATGTATCGGCTGCGTTTGCGCGGCCGGAACCATCTGCCGGAAGAAGGCGCTGCGCTCCTGGTCTGCAACCACGTGAGCTATGTCGATGCGCTGGTGATCTCCGCGGCCTGCCCGCGCCCGGTGCGCTTCGTCATGGATCATCGCATCTTCCAGACGCCGCTTCTGGGCGCCATCTTCCGCGCCATGAAGACCATCCCCATCGCACCGGAAAAGGAGGATGCGGCGCGCAAGGAAACGGCCTTCCAGGAAATCGCCCAAGCGCTGCGCGAGGGGGATCTGGTGTGCATTTTCCCGGAGGGGCGGCTCACTGCGGATGGCGAAATGTCGCCCTTCAAAGGGGGCATCACCCGAATCCTCGGGGATGTGCCGGTGCCGGTTTTTCCCATGGCCTTGCGCGGTCTTTGGGGCAGCTTCTTCAGCCGCTATTCCGAAGGCAAGGCCTTCCGCCGTTGGCGCGGCGCATTTTCGCGCATCGAACTGGTCATCGCGCAAGCGTGCGCGCCGCTCGCGGTCACTCCGGAAACACTGCAGACCAAAGTTCTGGAACTCCGAGGCGAGCGGCGCTGATCGTGGCGACTGATGCCCTGCCGCCGGACGCCCAGCGCAGTTTCGATGCTGCCCGCGGCCGTCTTGCCCAAGGTGACGCTCGCACCGCCCTGAGCCACGCGCTGGTGGTGACGCAGCGCTTTCCCGGGTTTGCGCCTGCCTGGCAGGTGACAGGCATAGCGGCCTTGCACACCGGCGACCTGCGCCTTGCGCTGGAAGCCCTACAGCGAGCGGCAAAACTCTCGCCGGACGAGGGCGACGTCTTTGCCAATCTTGCTGCCGCTTGGCTGCGTTCCGGGCGCTTTGCCGAAGCCGAAAGTGCGGCGCGACGCGCGCATCAACTCATTCCGGAACGGGCCGGCCCGCTTTTGAATCTGGGCACTGCATGCCAGGCGCTGGGTCGTCTCGACGATGCGGTCAGGGCGGTCGAGCAAGCGCTAGGCCTGGATCGCGAGCGACCCGAGGCCTGGAATAACATGGGCAATCTGTACAAAGAACAGGGTGAGTTAGTTAAGGCAATCGCCGCTTATGAGACCGCACTGGCCTTGGAGCCCAATTTGCGGGAGGCATTTTCGAACCAGCTCGCAGCTTTGAAGCTCGTGCCGGAAACTTCGCCCGAGGCCTTGCTCCAAGCGCACCTTGCCTATGCGCGCCGTTACGAATGTCCCGCGCTGGCGAATTACCGGCCGCCGGCGCGAGACTCAAACCCGGCGCGCAGGCTGCGCATCGGCTATGTCTCGCCCGACTGTCACACCGCGGTGCCGGCCTTTATTCGGCCCGTTCTGCGACAGCACGATCCCGAACAATTCGAAGTGTTTTGTTACTTCAACAATCCGCAAAAACCGGAGCCCGATCCCAACATCGCCGCGCGAGTGCAGGCACGCATCATGAGCGGCCATAGCGACGAGGCGGTGGCCGCGCAGGTGCGTGCCGATGAAATCGATATCTTGATCGACATCGCCGGGCACACCGGCAAGAATCGCCTCGGTGTGTTCATGGAGCGTCCGGCACCCATACAGATCACTTGGCTGGATTACCTCGGCACCACGGGCCTCGCCAGCATGGATTACCGCATCAGCGACACCGTGGCCGATCCGCCGGGCACGGAAGCGGCCTCGCACCGTGAAGCGCTTCTGCGCCTGCCGCACGCCCAGTGGTGCTGGGAGGCGCCGGCCGACGCCCCGCCGGTTGCCGCCTTGCCCGCGGCGCAGGGCAAACCGTTCACTTTTGGCTCTTTCAACAACTATCCCAAACTCACCGATGCCACGCTGGCGCTTTGGAGCAAACTCCTTGCCACCTGCCCGAACTCGCGCCTCTTGGTCGTGGGCGCCGCTGCCGGCGCAGCCCAAGCGCGGGTGCGCCGGGCCTTGAATGTTGCGCCTGAGCGTTTGGGATTCGCGCCGCGCGTCGATGCGGTGCGGTATCGGCAGCTTTTTGCCGAAGTCGACCTCGCCCTCGACCCTTGGCCTTTCAGCGGCGCCACCACCACTCTCGATGCGCTTTGGCAGGGGGTGCCGGTGCTCACTTGGCCGGGAGAAACTTCCGCATCGCGCTCCAGCGCCAGCATTCTGAGCGCGCTGAAGCTTGTCCAGTTCATCGCCTCGGACGAGACCAACTACCTTGCGATCGCCAAGCGCCACGCCGAGTCTCCGAATCAACTCGCCGAACTTCGCCTGGCTCTGCGTCCTCGCCTTGCAGCGTCGTCGTTGATGGATGCGGCGGCGTTCACCCGCGATTTGGAAAACCTGTATCGCGGGGTTTGGGGGGCGTGGTGCGGCACCGCCGAACACTCAAGCGCGAGAGTTTGGCCGGTTTCGCGCTGGCGCGAAACCGACAGACGCTTTTCGGAAGCCCTTGCACATTTGGCTGCTCGCCGCTGGGAACAAGGCATACCCGAGCTGGCCGCCGTGCTCAAAGCGCAGCCCAATTGGAGGCTGGGCCAGCAATATTATGCCAGCGCTGTTTTGGCTTGGGCCAAGGAGCACCCGGAGTGTTTGGCCCCATTGCGACCGGCTGTGCCCGAGCCGATCCCGAAACACAAATTGTCCATCGTGGTGTGCAGCATCGACGAAGGAAAACTCGCTCAGGTCAGTGCGAGTTTTGCCGAACGTTTTGCCGGCTGGCCGCACGAGTTCATCGCCATACGCGATGCCCAATCTTTGGCCGAAGGTTTCAACCGAGGCGCCGGCCAAGCGACGGGCGAAGTGCTGATCTTTGCGCATGACGACATTCGCCTGATCTCCCCCGACTTTGCTGCGCGCTTGGCGCACCACCTGGAGCATTACGACGGCGTGGGGGTTTGCGGCACCGATAGACTGGTCAGCGCCCGTTGGGATGCCGCCGGTTGGCCGCATCTGCAAGGCCAATTTGTCCAAGCCCGTCCAGGCGAAAGCGGCCTGCTGCTTTTCGTCGCCGGCTGCGCGCAGGCGGTGATGGAAAACGCGCAGGGACTCGACGGGGTTTTCGTTGCGGTGCATAGGCACGTCTGGGAAGCGCTGCGTTATGACGAAGACGTTTTCGACGGTTTTCATCTCTACGATCTTGATTTCAGTTGGCGTGCCTTCGAATCGGGCTTCCGGCTTGCGGTGCCGCTCGATCTCGAACTGCTTCACCAATCCAAGAGCAACTATGGCCAGGCTTGGTGGCGCTATGCACAGCGCTTCGAAGCCAAATATGCGGCGAGCTTCGCGCCACCGCCGAAAATCTGCTCGGGCTATTTGCAAGCCGGATTAAAGGATATCGAAGAGGCGCGTCTGCTGCTCGCAGGATTGCGGCACTATTCGTTTGGGCAAGCATAAACAAGGAGAACAAGCGATGTGGATCATCATCGGTCTCGTTTTGGGAGCCATTCTGGGGGGGCTAGGCAGCGGCTTTGACGGCCTCGTCATGGGCGCTATCGTCGGTGGCGCTCTCGGTTTCTTCGTGCGCCAGGCGCGCACTCGGCCGCCTTCGATCGCTCCCCACAGCGACACCGAGCAGCAAGTCGCCCACATCTACCACGCCTTGGGTGACATTCATCGCCGCCTCGCCGCGCTGGAAGCGGCGCAAGGCTTGCCTACAAAAGTGGAACACCCCTCCCGGCCCGAGCCCGAAACCGCGCGGGCAGAGACGACTCCGCCCGTCGCTCAAGTGGTCATCGCCCCGGCGACTCCCGAGCCGGTGCAAACCGAAGCGCCGGCGATCGCCGCCCTGCCGCCGGCAGCAGTTTTCGAAGCCGCGACACCAAGTCAACCGACGCCGCCCGCAGGCAACCCCCTGCTCGCTTGGTTCAGCGGCGGCAACACGGTAGTGCGCATCGGCCTGGTGATTTTGTTTTTCGGTGTGGGTTTTCTGGTGAAATTCGCCGCTGAACACAGCCTCCTTCCGGTGGAATTGCGGCTGGCCGGGGCGGGCCTGGGCGCTTTGGTGCTTTTGGTCCTGGGCTGGAGATTGAAAGACCGGCGACCGGGCTACGGCCTGTCCTTGCAAGGCGGCGGCATAGGCCTGCTTTATCTCACTGCTTTTGGCGCTTTTCGCCTCTATCAGCTTTTGCCGGCGATGGCGGCGTTCGCGCTGCTGGCGGTGATCGCCGCGGCTTCGGCGGTGCTGGCGGTGAAACAGCGCGCCCAAGCGCTGGCGGTGCTGGGGGCGGCCGGCGGCTTTCTCGCTCCCGTACTCGCCTCCACTGGCGAGGGCAGCCATGTGGCGCTTTTCTCCTATTACGCCTTGCTCAATGCCGGCATCTTTGCCGTGGCTTGGAGCCAGAGCTGGCGCGGGCTGAATCTGGTGGGTTTCGTCTTTACCTTCGTGATTGCCACGCTTTGGGGAGTGACGAATTATCGGCCGGAGTATTTCGCCACTACCGAACCCTTCCTGATCCTCTTCTACGCTTTTTATCTGGTCATCGCTTTGCGCTACGCCTTGCGCGAAGCGCCGCAGCTGAAGCATTACGTCGATGGCACTTTGGTTTTCGGCACGCCCATCGTCGGTTTCGGTCTGCAAAGCCAATTGGTTCGGCCCTATGAATTTGCGCTGGCGCTCAGCGCGCTGGCGCTGGGCGCGCTTTATCTCTCGCTGGCACGCTGGCTCTGGGCCAAACGCGGCGAGAGCCTGCGTCTTCTGGTCGAGTCTTTCATCGCGCTGGGCGTCGTTTTCCTCACCCTGACCTTGCCCTTGGCTCTCGATGGGCGCTGGACATCCGCCGCCTGGGCACTCGAAGGCGCAGCAGTCGCTTGGATGGGTCTGCGGCAGCAAAGGCGTTTGGCCTTCGCTTTCGGCGTACTGCTGCAAGTGGCGGCCGCGGTGTTTCATCTCGACACGCTCCATATCGGGGATCCCAAGGGTCTGCCGCTGGCGAATCCGCAGTTCCTGGGCGGGGCCATGATCGCCTTGGCCGGGCTCTTTACCGCTTGGGCCATGGCGCGGGAGACCCGAAATTCCGGCGCGCCGTCCAGGGTCGTCAACTATGTGGCGCTCGCTTGGGGCGCCTTCTGGTGGGCGGGAACGGGGCTCTATGAAATGGATAGGCACTTGTTCCACCGCGATCTGAGCCACGCCCTCCTGGTATTTGCCGCGCTCAGCGCCTGGGGGTTCGCTTGGGCCAGTCGGCGCTTGTCTTGGAGCGAAGCACGAGTGCCGGCTCTGACCTTGCCTTTGGTCATGCTCTTGGGCGCTTTGATCGATGCCGTCGAACTGGCTCACCCCTTCGCGCGCTGGGGCGCGGTGGCGTGGATGGTCATCAGCGTGGCGTGGTTCTGGTGTCAGCGCATTTCTGAATCGGCCAACTGGCCCCGTCTCATGGGTGCTTTACATGTGCTCGCGGTTTGGGTGCTGGCGGCAGTGGCGAGCGCCGAAGTCGCATGGTGGATAGACCATTGGGTCGAGGGCCGAGCGTCCTGGCCTCTGGTGGCGCAAGTGCTGGTTCCGGCCGGCCTGCTCTTTGTGCTGACGCGGCGCAGTTTTTCCTTGCGCTGGCCTTATGCCGATCACCCGGTCGCTTATGGTCAAGTGGCTGCCGGCGGCGTGGCCTTGGCGCTTTGGTGCTGGATGATTTTCGGCAATGCCGCGCACGATGGCGACCCTTGGCCCCTGCCTTATGTGCCTTTGGTGAACCCGCTCGATCTGGCGCAAGCCTTGGCACTCACCGCCATGATCGTTTGGCTGCGCCGCCTCGACGCGAGCCGCCTGAAGGAGGTGAGCAGCAAAATGTTGTCCTTGGGCGCTTTCATTTGGGCCAATGCGGTGCTCTTACGCGCCATGCACTTCTGGGGCGGTGTGCCTTACGACCTCGATGCCATGTTGGCTTCGATGAAAGTGCAAACGGCGCTGTCCTTGTTCTGGACCACCCTGGCGCTGGCCGCGATGGTCTTCGCCTCACGACGCGGCTTGCGTCCCTTGTGGTTCGTCGGCGCGGCTTTGATGGCGGTGGTGGTAGCCAAACTTTTCCTCGTCGACCTCACCAATCGCGGCGGGGTGGAGCGTATCGTGTCTTTCATCGGCGTGGGCTTGCTGCTGCTCGCGGTGGGTTATTTCTCCCCGCTGCCGCCCAAACGAGCCGAGGCCGTGGGAGTGCAATCATGAAGCGAATGCGGGTACTCCTGGCCATGCTGCCGGCGTGTGCGGCGGCGGCCAATCTGGCGCCGGAAGATTTTGCCTATGAGCTGCCGCTGCGTACCGCCGCGCCGGGCTCATACTTCGAGCTGACGCTTCCGCCTGCGGTAGTGAGCCAATTCACGCGGCGCGACTTTGGCGACTTGCGCGTTTTCGATGCCAAAGGCGCGACGCAGCCGCATGCTTGGCGTCCGGAAGGCGAGCAGGAGCGGGTACTCCCCAAGCGCGCCACGCTGCCCATTTTTCCGCTGCCGGCCCAGGCCTTGGCGCCGCAAAGCAGTTTGTCCATCGAGGTGAGCCAGGGCCAAGCGCGTATCCGTATCGATGGCGCGGCGCGCGCAGCGGCGCAAGGCGAAGCGCAAGGTTATCTCTTCGACGCGCGTGCTTTTGCCGAAGCCATCGCCGCAATCGAAATCGACTGGGCCGAACCTTTGATCTACCAAGGCCGGGTGAATGTCGAGGCCAGCGACGACTTGGCCCTGTGGTCGCCGCTGGCGCAAGCGGCGCCGATCTTGCGCAGCACCTGGCAAGGGCAAGCACTTTCCCGCCAGCGTTTGGAGTGGCCGGCGCGCAGTGCGAAATACCTGCGCCTCACCTGGTCTGCCGGAGAGCCACATTTCGTGCCGAGCAAGGTGACGGTGGAAGCGGCCAGCACCCGTGCCGAGCACCCGCGTCATTGGCAAGCCGCGAATTATTTGAGAAAGGGCGAAACCCCGGGGGAATTTGTTTTCCAAGCGCCCGAAGCGCTGCCGGTGGATCGCGTGCGGCTTGGTACTGCCGGCGGCACGGTCATGCTGCCGGGCGAAGTCCTGGTGCGCGACAAAGAAGATCAGCCTTGGCAAAGTCTGGCCCGCAGCGTGTTCTACCGCGTCGAGCAAGGCGGTCTGACGCTGCAATCGCCGGAGTTGGCCCTATCGCGCAGCCAGCATAGGCAATGGCTCCTGCGCATCGATCCGCGCGTCAGCGTAAACGAAGCGCCGGTGCTGGAGCTGGGCTGGCTGCCGCCGCGCCTGGTTTTCCTGGCCCAAGGCGAAGCGCCTTATCGCTTGGCTTATGGCGCGCGCAAGGTCGAAGGCGCCGCTTTGCCCATCGCCACTCTGGTGCCGGATTGGGAGAAAAAGCGCGAACAAGTGTTCGCCGCCGCAACGCCAGGTGAGGCCAAATTGGCGGGCGGCGACGCAAGGCGGGCCGAGGCCATCGATTGGAAACGATGGGCGCTGTGGGCCGTGCTCGCCGCCGGAGCGGCCCTGCTGGCCTGGATAGCCTGGGGTTTGGTGCGCGACACGCGCGGCGGCAAAGACGGCGGCGCCCAGCAGTGATACACTGAGAGCCGCAGTTCTTCATGATGTTTGACCATGTCCGGCAATACCCTCGGCAAGAGTTTCTGCGTCACGTCCTTTGGTGAGTCGCACGGCCCGGCCATAGGCTGCGTGGTCGACGGCTGTCCGCCGGGTATGGCCCTCGCCGAAGCCGACATCCAAGTCGATCTCGATCGGCGCAAGCCGGGCACTTCGCGCCACGTGACCCAGCGGCGCGAGCCCGACACCGTGGAAATCCTCTCCGGGGTGTTCGAAGGCAAGACTACCGGCACTTCGATCGGTCTCTTGATCCGCAACCAGGATCAAAGGAGCAAAGATTACGGCAACATCGCCGCGAGTTTTCGCCCGGGGCATGCCGACTACACCTATACGCAGAAATACGGCTTTCGCGACTTTCGCGGCGGCGGCCGCGCCTCGGCGCGCGAAACCGCGGTGCGCGTGGCGGCCGGCGCCATCGCCAGGAAGTGGCTCAAAGAGCGTTTCGGCATCAGTATTCACGGCTGGTTGGCGCAATTGGGACCGATCGTCGTGCCCTTCGAGAACTGGGATGTGGTCTATCAGAACCCCTTTTTCGTCGCCAATCTCGGTTGGGTAGCCGAGCTCGAAGACTACATGGATGGCTTGAGAAAATCCGGCGATTCGGTCGGTGCCCGTGTGAACGTGGTGGCCCGCGGCGTGCCCGTGGGCTGGGGCGAGCCGGTTTACGACCGCATCGATGCCGATCTTGCCTACGCCATGATGGGCATCAATGCGGTGAAAGGGGTCGAGATCGGTGCCGGTTTCGCTTGCGTCTGCCAAAAGGGCAGCGAACACAGCGATGAGTTGACCCCGCAAGGCTTTTTGTCCAACAACGCCGGCGGCAGCTTGGGTGGCATTACGACAGGGCAAGACCTCACCCTCAGTCTTGCCGTAAAACCCACTTCCAGCATTCGTTTGCCTCGGCGCACCATCGACGCGCAGGGCCTGGCCACCACCATCGAAACCCACGGCCGCCACGACCCCTGCGTAGGCATACGCGCCGTGCCGGTGGCCGAGGCGATGATGGCCCTGGTGCTGATCGACCACGCCCTGCGCCACCGTGCGCAGAATGCCGACGTGATCTGCCCGACACCTCAGATCCCGGGGAGCTGCGCTTAAGCCCATTGCGGCGAGAACATCGTGCCGCGCGACTTCGCGAGGCGGCTGCAGGAGTTGATTTTTTATGCTTGATTGCTAAGCATGCCGGCCTCGAAACGCGCCCAGGAACCTCAGGAGGCGACCCCCAGCATTTCCGCCGCCGGAATTCGCGCCCTGCTCAACGCGGCTCAGCGCATGGGCTTGGACCTTGAGCGCATTCGCCGGGCGGCGGAGCTGGAAAGCGTCGACCTCGACGATTGCGAGCTGCGCCTGAGCTGCCAATACGCCGCGAAAATCTACCGGGCAGCAAAAGACGCGTGGCCCGGCGAAGATTTCGGCCTGCAGCATGGGCGGGTCTATCAGCCTTTCATGCTGGGTATCGTCGGGCAACTGCTGATCTGCGCGCCGACACTGCTCGAAGGCCTGCAAAGCTACCAGCGCTATCAAAGAAGCTTTGGCGACGGAGTCCGCTTGGAACTGGCCGAACAGGGCGAGCTCTTGGAGCTAAGCCTTTGGCTGCATCCGAGCTTGCGCGCCGCGCTGGATCACGACCTCGCCGACTCGGTGCTTTTGGCCGCGCTGCAATGTGTGCGTAGCTTGGCGGGTCCGGGTCTGGGTGCGCACAGTGTCAGTCTGCGCCGGCCGGCGCCGGACAGCGCCGCGAGTTACGCTGCCGCTTTCGATTGCCCCGTCCGTTTTGCGCAAGACCGCGATGTCCTGAGCTTGCCCAAGGCGGAGTGCCGGCGACCGCTATTGCAGGCCAACGGCGAACTTTTCGTCCGGATGGAAGGGGAAGCGCAGGCGCTTTTGCAGCGTTTAGCCGCGACCGGCGCATTGACCCGCCAAGTGCGCGCGGCGGTGCTCAAGTCTTTCGACGGCAACAAGCCAGACATGGCCGGCATTGCCCGCGCTCTTGGCATGAGCCCGCGCACACTGCAGCGCAAGCTGGGCGAGGAAGGACGGCAGTTTGGCGAAGTGCTGGACGAAGTGCGCTGCGAATTTGCTGCACATCATTTGCGCGGCCGCCGCGCCAGCATCGAAGAGCTCGCTTATGTCTTGGGCTATTCGGAAGACCGCGCTTTTCGTCGCGCCTTCAAGCGCTGGACGGGACTGGCGCCGAGCGAATTTCGCCGCCGAGACGAATCCGCGGGAGCTTGAAACCCGGCTGACGCAAAAAGTCCGGTGCCTGGCATGGATCGTCATGGCGCAGCCGCAAAGTTTGCCTTACCTTGCCGCATCGACTCTTAGCGATGGAGGTTTCATCCATGTACCGCACCGGTCAAGCGCTGCTATTCTTACTCGTCAGCTTCATGCTGGCAGGCTGCGGCTTATATCGCGACAAGACCGTCGCCGAGCTGAGGTCTTTTTACGCCAACGAAGCTTCGCGGTTCGTCGCGGTGGACGGCATGGAAGTGCACTATCGGGACGAGGGCCGCGGGCCGGTGCTGCTCTTGTTGCACGGTTCCAACGCTTCGCTGCACACCTGGGAGGGCTGGGTGCGCGAATTGAAGTCCGACTATCGGCTCATTCGCCTCGATCTGCCCGGCCACGGCCTGACCGGACCGCACCCCGAGAACCGGTACCACTGGGCCGAGGCGGCCCAGTTTGTCGATCATTTCGCGCAGAAGCTGAAGCTCGATCGCTACGTGGTGGTCGGCAATTCCATGGGCGGCGGCATCGCCTGGAACTACGCGCTCGCTTTTCCGCAGAAAGTCGAGAAACTCGTGCTCATCGGCGCCCGCGGCATTCCGCCGAAGGAACCGCTGCCCTTGGCTTTTCGTGCTTATGGCTGGCCGGGGTTTAATGCGCTGTTGACGGTGTTCACGCCGCGCTGGATGGTCGCGCAAAGCGTGCGCGAGGTATATGGCGATCCGGACAAGGTGAGCGAAGCCCTCATCGACCGCTATTTCGATCTCGGCCTCCGGGAAGGCAATCGCGGCGCAACCGCCTACCGCATGAGCCACCTCGACACCTACCAAGCCACGCCGCGGCTGGCCGAACTCAAAGTGCCCACGCTCATTTTGTGGGGCGAGAAAGACACCTGGATTTTGCCCAAGTACGGTCATGAGTTCGCGCGGCGCATCCCCGGCGCCAAACTCGTCCTTTATCCGGGGCTCGGCCACGTGCCGATGGAAGAAGCCCCCGAAGAAACGGCGCGGGAGGTGAGGGCGTTTTTGAAAAGCGAGTGTGAGCCGCTACCGGATCGAAGCAATGACGCTCGACTTTGCTACCAGGATAAACGCCCGACCTCAGGCTCCAGGTAGACCAAAGGGCTTTGATCTCTGCTTGGCAGCCAACGGCAGATGCGCTGCGCGGCCTCTTGGGCAGTCAGCTCCGCGTCACTGGCCGCGGAGCCGGACTGGAAGCGCCCGGGGTGAAGAACGCTGACGCGAATGCCTTGCGGCGCGAACTCCTCGGCCAGGCAAGCGCTGAGCATGTTGAGCGCCGCCTTGGCGATGCGATAACTGTAGGAGAAGCCTCGCCCGGAGAACTCGCCCGATTCCGTTCGCGTGATCGATCCCAGACGGGAGCTGATGTTCACGATGTGCGCATCTTCCGCGTCGAGCAATGCCGGCAATGCCGCGCGGCTTATCCGAAGGCAGCCCAGAGCGTGAACGTCGAAGAGGCTCTCGACCTCCTCTATTTCTGTTGCCGCCAGTCCGTGAGACCAGCCGGCAACGCCCGCGTTGTTGATCAGCAAATCGATGCCGCCGAGAAACGCCCTTGCGTTTCGCACCGCGAGGTCGGCATTGGGGGAGGTGACATCGCACGCGAACCACCGCAAACGATCGCCGGCCGCTGCCGCTAGGTTTTCCAAGGCTTCACTCCGGGTTCGCGACAAGGCAGCCACCTTCCAGCCATTGTTGGTGAGCTCGTGGCACAGGGCATAGCCCAATCCACGGCTTGCCCCAGTGACGAGCGCCGTGCACATCATGTCTTGTTTGCGGCAGTTCGCGGCAACTGCGCGCCGATTCGGGAGGCCGACCAAGCCGAGGCCACGGCGATCAGGGCGCAGGGCGCGAGAAAGAGCACTTGCCCGGCGTCTAGCGGCGTGGGTTGAACGATAGTGATGATCGCCAGACAGCCGAGGACATGAAACGCAAATTTCATTCGATCCGAACCCCAGCGTGGGGCAAGCGACAGATGCGCGCCTGCGGTGGCACTGTGCCGGACATGGCAAGCCAAGCAGGCACGCTCGTTGCGACGGCCAGGGGGTCAGACGATTTCCACTTCGAGCTTCAAGGGCACGGCGCGGCTGATGGCGTCCCCGACCGGCGAGTGCCTTTCCGTCCAAGCGACGAGCCCGTGCAACTGCTCCTCGGAGACGTCCTTGGCACCCAGCTTGACCAGCACGCGGACGCTCAGGGGGCCCGCCGGTATCGCATCGTCTATTTGCAGCATACCCCGATCATCCGAAGTGCTGCCGACGGTGACTTCCAGCGTCGTCAAAGGGATTCCCAGCTCCGCGGCGCGCAGGGCAATCATCGTCGCGTCGCAGCTCGCCAAGGCGGCACGCAGAAACCAGCCTGGGGTGGGCGCCGTAGCGCCGCCGCCGATGCCTTGGGGCATGTCGCTGAACATTTCAAAGCCCTCGCCGTTGCTTGCTCGGCAGCGCAACCCTGCCACCACCGTTGCGGTGGCCGGCTTGTCTTCAGAGCGCGCTTTTTCGGGATGTTCACCGAAGAACCGGATCACTCCATTTACCGCTTCTTGAATCTGTTGGATGGACATAGATTTTGCTCCTTAGGCTCTGAATCGTGATCTGAGTTGAGTTTTCGTTCAAACCTCAAGGTTTGGTGCAAGGCGGCCGACCTCGCCGAGGAGCCTGCAGGCGCGCGGCACCGGCGCGTCGAGTCAAAAAGTCCGGGGTGCGGGCGCGGCGGCATAATCCGGGAGCAGGCCGCAAGGAAGTCTAGCGCGATTCCTGGCGCACCGGTTTGCAAAAGATCAGTTCCGGATCTCCGGCATCGAGATTCTCGATGATGCCGCAGCGGATGAAACCCGCCTCGGCCAACAAGGACAACGCCGCGGTGTTGGAGCGGTTGGTCGAAGTGAAGAGTTTGGGGGTCCGGCAGTGGCGCTCCGCGGCGGCTAGGAGCTGCCGGCCTATGCCCAGGCGTCGGTGACCCGGTGCAACGACCACCAGGGCGATGAAATCGTGGTCGAAGAAATTGCGGGTCGAAATGACGAAGCCTACGACCTTTTCATCATCCACTGCGACTTGGCACTGCCGCTGTGCCACTGCCTCGCGGATGAAGCTGCGCCGATGCTCTTGCGATTGCGCATAGGTATCGCAGTGAACGATGGCGGCAAAATCGCCTGCATCGGCAAGCCGGAAAATCGGATGCGCCGTATTTGGCATGGCTTTCAGGGTTCAAAATGGGCGATGCATGCACTCTTGTGCGATTGGAGAACCCAGCTGGCCACCCTCACCGCCAGCGAAGCACGCGCAAAAAGACGCCAAAAAATGAGCGCCCGCGGGTCTCAAGGTCAAGGCGCAAGAACTCCCGAACACTTTGGCCACCGACCCATGGCAGAACCCGCCGCCATAAGAAGGTCTCCTTGGCGACCTTGCGGGCGCATATTCCCGGAGCATCAATTTTTAGCATGGTCTCGCCTGCGAGGTCTTCCCCAAAGAACGGCTGGTTCGCGTGTTACGCATGTCGCCCCACTTCGAATCAGCAACGCCACTGGCTATCGGGGCGCAACAGCGGCCTTGAAGATGTGGGCCGCCGCTCAAATCCTCTCCACCACCGTCGCCGTGGCCATGCCGTGGCCGATGCACATCACTTGCAGGCCCAGGCTGCCGCCGGTGGCTTCGAGGCCGGCGAGCATCTTGGCCAACAGACCCGCGCCGGTGGCGCCCAAGGGGTGGCCGTGGGCGATGGCGCCGCCCCAGGGGTTCACTTTGGCGGGGTCGGCCAAGAGTTCGCGCTGCCAGGCGATGACCACGGTGGCGAAGGCTTCGTTGACTTCGAACCAGTCGATGTCCGCCATGGAAACGCCGGCGCGTTCCAGCGCCAGGCGGGTGGCGGGCACCACCGCCATCAATTGCAGAGTCGGGTCGCCGCCTACCGCCACTCGGGCGCGAAAACGCGCTTTCGGATGCCAGCCCTGGGCGCGGGCAAATTGCGCTTCAGCCACCAGCACCGCCGAGGCGCCATCGGAAATCTGGCTGGCATTGCCGGCGGTGACGATGCCTTGTCCGGGAGCGCGAAAGGGTGTCGCCAGGGTGGCGAGCTTGGCGGGGTCCACCGGACTCCTCACGCCTTCGTCGCGCGTGAGGGTCAGCGCCTGCCCGGCGGCATCGACGCCCGGAGTGGGCAATAGCTCGCGCTGAACACCTGCGGCCTGCGCGGCGGCGGCACGGCGGTGACTTTCGATGGCGAAGGCATCGACGGTTTCGCGGCGTATGTCCCAGCGGTCCGCGATGCGTTCGGCGCTTTCGCCCTGGTGGATGAGTTCGTGGCGCTCAAACAGCGCCGGGTTCAGCACGTGAAAGCCGGTGAATTCTTTGCCCGGGGTGATATCAGAGAGCATAGGCACCCGGCTCATGCTCTCCACCCCGCAAGCGAGGACGCAGCGCGCATCGCCCGCGGCGATCGCTTGGGCGGCGAAGTGCACCGCCTGCTGCGATGAGCCGCACATGCGATTGAGGCTCACCGCCGGCACGGTTACCGGAAAACCGGAAAGCAACACCGCCAGACGCCCGACATTGGCGCCTTGTTCACCCGCCTGGGTGACGGTGCCGCAAATCACGTCGTCGATTACTTTGGGATCGAGCGCGACTCGCTGCGCCAGACCCTGCAAGGTATGAGCCAAGAGGCTGTCGGGGCGGATGTCGCGCAATGCGCCCTTGCGCTTGCCGAAAGGGGTGCGCAGGGCGTCGATGATCAGGGCTTCGGGCATGAAAATTCCTCGGATGGTTTGGCGTCGCCGTCGTCGGGTGGCGCGGCGACGGTGGTGAGCAGACTGCCGCGCGCCAGACGCAAGGCGAGCGTTTCGCCCAAGTGCGCTCGACAAGCTTCGCGCAGCACTTCGCCTTGCGCGTTGGTGGCAATGGCGTAGCCGCGATCTAACACCTGCTGCGGGTCGAGCAGGGCCAGGGCGCGCCCCGCGTGCTGCAGACGTATTTCCAGGGGCTCCAGCAGACGCCTGGGCGCCTGCCGCAGGCGTTCCGTGAGGCCAAGCAGCCTGGCCTCCTGCGCCAGGGGGCGCCGTGCGATACGACGGTAACTCTGCGCCAAACTGGCGAGTTGCCAAGTCCGGCGTTCCTGCTGCTGTGCCGCTGCCCTTCGCAGCCGCGCGGCAAGTTGCGCCAGCTCCTTGCGCTGCGCGTTCAGGCGTGCCGCGGGGTGAGTGAGGCGGCGAGACAAAATATCCAACTGCTGCATGCGCCGCTCCAGCGTGCGCGCAGTGGCTCTGGCCAAGCGCGTGGCCAGGGCGGCACAACGCTGGCTCAAAGCCCCACCATCGGGTGCGACCAACATCGCCGCGCCGGTGGGCGTGGGCGCTCGCTGGTCGGCGACGAAGTCGGCGATGGTGAAGTCGGTTTCGTGGCCGACGCCGCTCACCACCGCCAGGCCTGAGCGAAAGATGGCCTCGGCGACGACTTCTTCATTGAAAGCCCAGAGATCTTCGATGCTGCCCCCACCCCTGGCCACAATGAGCACGTCACATTCGGCACGCATGTTGGCCGCGCCGAGGGCGGCGGCAATCTGCTCGGCAGCCCCGACGCCTTGTACCGGCGTGGGGTAGAGGATGACCTCCAGCGCTGGAAAGCGACCGCCGAGGGTGCTGAGGATATCGCGCCAGGCCGCTGCTGCCGGCGAAGTGATCACCCCCACGCAGCGCGGGAACTGCGGCAGGGCGCGTTTGCGCGCCGGGTCGAACCAACCCTGGGCTTCGAGCTTCGCCTTGAGGCGGGAAAACGCTTCGTAGAGGCTTCCTAGGCCGGCAAGGCGCAAGGCTTCGATATTGAGCTGAAACTCGCCGCGTGCTTCGTAGATCGTGGCCAGGGCGCGCACCTCGATCTTGAGGCCCTCTTCGAGCTTAAATGCGAGCCCCAAGGCGCGGTGGCGAAAGAGCACGCAGCGCACTTGGGCGCGCTCGTCCTTCAAGATGAAGTAACAGTGCCCGGAAGCGGCGCGAGTGAAATTGGAAATCTCTCCGCTGACCCAATGGTTGGGCAGGTTTTGTTCCAGGAGCAAGCGGGCAGAGCTCACCAGCAGCGACACCGGGAGCACTTCGCCGCGAGCCGATGCGGGAGCAGAAGCCTGAAGTGGGCTTACCATAAGCCGTGCGGGGTCATGCCAACGTCATGGCAAGGGCTTGTCGGCAAAGAGAAATCCACAAACGGAACGACCTGCCGAAAATTGTCAAGCCCCGTATGAGGGATGCCGCTGGGCGTCGCAAGTACGTAGGAAGTGCATGAATGGTAAAGAAAAACTGGCGACGCATTTTTGGGCGTTTTAGGAAAAATGACGATTGGATGAAGCTTTAGCGACACTATCCGCAACTTGTGCACAAAATTATCCACAGATTGTGTGGACAACCCTTCTCGGATGATGTGCCGGTGTTCGGGCAAGCTTGATCTGCATCCGAATACCAGCCTGGATTAGCAACAAACCGAGGCCCCAGTTACAATTCCAAGCTTTGGCAAACCGCGCACGCGCAGATCACCCGCATATGAATTCTCAGCCCGCGCCCAAACCGGAGACGGCCCCGGCATCGAATTTCCTGCGCCAGATTATCGCCGAAGATCTGGCGGGCGGTAAGTATGCCTCGCGCCGCTGGTGCGGCCAACCCGGCCCCGCGCGAGATCAGGAAGCCGGCGCGCCGGATCCGGCGCGTATCCGCACCCGCTTCCCGCCCGAGCCCAACGGCTATCTGCACATTGGGCATGCCAAATCGATTTGCCTCAATTTCGGCCTCGCCAAGGAGTTCGGCGGCGTCTGCCACATGCGCTTCGACGACACCAATCCGGAGAAGGAGGAGCAGGAGTATGTCGACTCCATCATCGACGCCGTGCGCTGGCTCGGGTTCGATTGGCAGGGCCGGCAAGCTGATCCTCTTTTCTTCGCTTCCGACTATTTCGGGTGGATGTACGAGTTTGCCGAGGCCCTCATACAGAGCGGTGATGCCTACGTCGACAGCCAGAGCGCGGAGGAGATGCGCGCGAACCGTGGCACGCTGACCGAGCCGGGGCGTGATAGTCCCTATCGCAAGCGCAGCGCGGCGGAAAATCTCGATCTCTTCCGGCGCATGCGCGCCGGGGAGTTTGGCGACGGCACCCATGTGCTGCGCGCCAAGATCGATATGGCTTCGCCCAACATCAATTTGCGCGACCCGGCGATTTACCGAATTCGCAAGGCGGAACATCACCGCACCGGCAGCGCCTGGTGCATTTATCCGATGTACACCTTCGCCCATCCCATCGAGGACGCGCTGGAGAACATCACCCACTCCATTTGCACGCTCGAGTTCGAAGACCAGCGGCCCTTTTATGATTGGCTGCTGGCGCGTTTGGCCGATGATGGCTGTATCGCTCGGCCGCTGCCCCAGCAATACGAATTCGCGCGCCTGAAGCTTACCTACGTGGTGCTGTCCAAGCGCAAGCTGATCGAGCTGGTGCAGGAGCATTACGTCGAGGGATGGGACGACCCGCGCATGCCCACGCTGGCCGGTGCGCGCCGACGCGGTTACACCCCCGAGGGCTTTCGCCTATTTGCGGAAAGGATAGGGGTTTCCAAAGCGGATTCGTGGATCGATTACAGCGTGCTCGAAGACTGCATGCGAGAGGATTTGAACGAACGCGCCGCGCGCCGCGTGGCGGTGCTGGATCCCTTGAAACTCATCATCGACAATTACCCTGAAGGCGAGCAAGAGGAGTGCTACGCGCCCAATCATCCGCAGAAGCCCGACTGGGGCAAGCGCGCCATGCCTTTTTCGCGCGAATTGTGGATCGAGCGCGAAGATTTCATGGAAACGCCGGTGAAAGGGTTCTTCCGGCTGTTTCCCGGGAACAGCGTGCGTTTGCGTTATGGCTTCGTGGTGAAATGTACAGGCTGTGAAAAAGACGCGGCGGGCAAAATCACCGCCGTGCATTGCGAATATTTTCCCGATAGCAAGTCCGGCACCCCCGGTGCCGACACCTACAAGGTCAAGGGCAATCTGCATTGGGTGAGCGCGCGGCAGGCTTACGCCTGTGAAGTGCGGCTCTACGACCGGCTGTTCCGGGTGCCCCAACCTGGAGCGGGCGAGGCCGATTACCGCGGCGAAATCAACCCCGACGCCAAACGCGTCATCCGCGCCTGTCTCGAACCTTCATTGAGGCAGGCCCAGCCCGAGGAGCGATTTCAGTTCGAACGCCACGGCTATTTCGTCGCCGACCGGGTCGATTTTCAACCGGGCGCACCGGTGTTCAACCGGGCCGTGGGATTGAAGGATTCCTGGGCCAAGGGCGCCTGACCTCGCGCGCTTTCCAAGCTAGGGGACGGCCGACCGCCGCCGCCTGATTCAAAGAAGCTTTCACCGCCGTCCTATCGGCGCCGGCGCCAGTTCCAGTATGCGCTGGTAGAGCTGCTCGGCCTGGTCTCGCGGCTTCAGGCCGAAGAGCGGATTGTCGTTCTCGCGGAAGACTTGGTGCACGTTTTTCCAGTCGTCGGCGGTAAGGTAGTGCTCGGCCAGGGGAAAAAGCAAATCTTCCTCTTTGCGCAAATGCCCCCATTCGAATTCGGCATAACGCAAGGCCGCGACGCCGAAAGCCTCAGCGGATTCGGCTTCGCCTCGCTCCAAGGCTCGGAGCTTGGTGCGTAAGTCCTCGATCATGTGGTAGCCGGCGCAATGTTCCAGTTCCAGCTCGGCGATCAGAACGTCGGCTTCCTGGCAGCGCAAGCGCAGCAGGCGAAAGAGCTGCGTTTCTTCTTTTGGGTGGTGCCAGCGGTCGGGGTAGGAGACGATGTAGTCGACGATGGCATGCAGCACCGGGATGCGAGCCGCGGGGTCGGAATCATCGGCGTGCTGAACCAAATAGCGCAGGGCGTAGAGCACGGTGGCGATGGCCAGATGCTCGTCGCGCAGGATTTGCAGCGCGGCTTCGTCGAGCTTGAGCCCATCAATAGGTTTCGACATGCAAGCGTCCTTCGGCCAGCAGATCGCGGCGCAGGCTCTTCCAGTCGCCGCCCCTGGCCTGGCACAGCGCTTCGAAGACCTCGATGACTCCGGCCTCCATGCCCTTGTGCCCGCACAGATAGACATAACAGTTGTCGTCGCTCAGGAGCCGCCAGACCTGGTCGGCCTGATCGCGCAAGAGGTCTTGCACATAACGCTTGGGTTGTCCCGGTTCGCGCGAGAAGGCGAGGTGCACGTCGATGAAACTCTTGGGCAGCTTCATCAGCGGTCCGAAATACGGCAGCTCGGCTTGCGAACGCGCGCCAAAAAAAAGCGTCAGTTCACCCCCTTCCTTGAGGGCAATGCGCCTCCTCCTCCTTTCGGTCATGGCGCGCATGGGGGCTGCGCCCGTGCCGGTGCAGATCATCAAGAGCGAAGAACCGGGGTGATTGGGCATGAGGAAGGTGTTGCCGTAGGGTCCTACCACCTGCACGCGATCCCCTTTCTTGAGATCGCAAACATGGTTCGAGGCTTTGCCCCGCACCGGATGCCCCTCGCGGTCGTGGGTTACGCGCTTCACGGTGAGCGCCAGATTGTTGTAATGCGGACGCTCGCCTTCGCGCGGGCTCGCCACCGAGTACATGCGCGGATGGTAGGGTTTGCCTGCGTCATCATGGCCAGGCGGAATGATGCCGATCGCCTGACCTTCGAGTACCGGAAAAGGGGTGTGCCCGAAGTCGAGCACGATGTGGCGGATTTCCGTGCTGGCCCCCTCCGGCGTGAGGCAATAGTTGCCGGCGACGGTGGCCAGCGCAGGATGATCCGGGGTGTACAGGTTGGTATAGGGATGGGCCGCCGACCAGGGCGGCCGGGCTTGTCCCAGTTCGGCCGCACTGGCTACTTCGGAGAGCGCCGCCACGTCTTCGGGCAAGGCCTTGCCGTCGGCGGGCTGCTTTTTGTCCAAGTCGCTTGGCGCGGGCAACGCGTCCCAGGCGAGTTGTTCGGACAGGGCATAGGGCTTGTGGCGCAAGACATTGCGCCAGGAGTCGATGGCTCCGGTGGGGCAAGGCGGAATACAGGCCAGGCAGTTTTCGCAGATCGCAAAATCGACCACATAGTTGCGCGCGTCGTGGCTGATGGCCTTGATCGGGCAAGTCTCTTCGCAGGTATTGCAGCGGATGCAGACCTCGGGGTCGATCAAATGCTGACGTACGAGTTCCGGCGGTGGCAGCGGTGCATTCATGGGCTCAATTGAATCGGACGTATTCGAAATCCACTGCCTGATTATTGATCCCCCGCGCCGGCGGCGCAATCCAATTGGCGAATTGCCCAGGTTCGGCGACCCTCCCCATGAGCGAAGCCACGAAGGCACGGTCTTGGGCCGAAGGCAACCAACGGTTTTCGTTGGCAGCCCAAACCGCCGGACTGACCACTTCGCCATTGGGGGCGACCGAAATTTCGGCGAAGGTGCCGATTTTGCGATGAAATGCCTTGTGCGGCACGGCAAGCCGGAAGGGGATGCCCGCCTTCTCGATCACCCGGTTCCAGCGCTCCACCCCGGCCATCGAGTCTTTGATGTAGTCGTCGCGCAGCACCTCGTTTAAGGCATTGAGCATGGGCACTTGCTCGTTGACCAGCTGACCCTCGCGCACACCCAGCACGGTGTAGGAGTCGCCCTTGAGGCGATGATCGTCACTGCGTTTGCCTTCTTCGAAGCGACCCTTCAAGCCGCTGGAGTAATAAAGCGCGGCATTGGAGGACTGGTCGGCGCCAAAAAGATCCAGCGTCACGCTGAAGTGGAAATTGAGGTAGCGCTGGAGCGTCGGCAGGTCGATCACGCCGGCGGCTCTGAGCTTGGCGGGGTCATCGGTCTTCAACTGATTCATCACCTCGCAAGTGCGCTGCAGGATGCGCGCAATGCCCGATTCACCGACGAACATATGGTGCGCTTCTTCGGTCAGCATGAAACGGCAGCTTCGGGCCAGGGGGTCGAAGGCCGATTCGGCCAGCGCGCACAGCTGGTATTTGCCGTCGCGGTCGGTGAAATAGGTGAACATAAAAAAGGACAGCCAGTCCGGGGTCTGCTCGTTGAAGGCGCCGAGGATGCGGGGGTTGTCGGGGTCGCCCGAGCGGCGTTCCAGCAGGGCCTCGGCCTCTTCGCGGCCATCGCGCCCGAAATAGCGGTGCAGGAGGTAGACCATGGCCCAGAGATGGCGTCCCTCTTCAACGTTGACTTGAAAGAGATTGCGCAAGTCATAAAGCGAAGGGCAAGTGAGTCCCAGGTGGCGTTGCTGTTCCACCGAGGCGGGTTCGGTGTCTCCCTGGGTGACGATGATGCGGCGCAAGTTGGCGCGATGCTCGCCCGGCACTTCCTGCCAGGCCGGTTCGCCGAGGTGCTCGCCGAAATGGATGCGTCGTTCGGAGTCCTGGGGCACCAGGAAGATGCCCCAGCGGTAATCGGGCATGCGCACATGGTCGAAATGCGCCCAGCCCGAGGGATCGACGCTCACTGCGGTGCGCAAATACACCTCGAAAGCTTGGCTGCCGTCTGGCCCCATGTCTTGCCACCATTGCAAATAGTTGGGCTGCCAGTGCTCCAGCGCGCGCTGCAGGGTGCGGTCTTGGGCGAGGTTGACGTTGTTGGGGATCTTTTCGCTGTAGTTGATCATTTCGGGCTCCAGGATGATGAGAGGCAGGCGGCGGCTTCTAAACGCGCTTGCGGTCGAACTGCGGGCGGTTTCCGGTGCCGTACACACGCAGCGCACCGCGCTCCCCGGTGGCGTTGGGGCGGATGAAAATCCAGTTTTGCCAAGCCGAGAGGCGGCCGAAGATGCGCGTTTCCATGGTTTCGCCAGGGCCGAAGCGCAGGCTTGCCTCCATGCCGGTGAGGGCGTCGGGCGAAAGGCTGGCGCGCTCTTCGCAGGCGAGGCGAATTTCGTCGGCCCAATCGATGTCGTCGGGGGCCGCCGTGATCAAACCGAGTGCTTGGGCTTCCGCTGGAGCGAGCCGCTCACCCTGGCGGGCGCGAGCTGCGCTGATGGCGCCGGCATCGGCATAAAAGCGCGCACTCAACCGGCTTTGGCCGTTGACCTGCGGATAGCGGCCGAAGTTGACGCTCGAGAGCCACAACGCGTTTTGTCCGGCTTCGTCGTTCAAGGCATAGCAACGGTCGGCGGCCAGTGCCAACTCCAGCAGGGTTCCGGCAAAACAGGAGCCGGGCTCGATCAAGGCGAAAATAGAGCGTGAGCTCACTTCGAGCCTGGCGAGCGCGCGGCGTAAGAGGCCCAGGGTTTCCTTCACCAACCAAAACTCGGCGTGGTTCTGCAGGACTTCATCCATCGCCAGCACCGCTTGCGGGTCGCCTTGGGTCTTCAGAAGCCACAGGCCAATTTCCGGCTCGTTGGTGCGCAAGTTGAGCACGGCATCGTCCAGCTCTCGCGCCATTACCAGCGGCCACCAGGAGGCGCCGATCCGAACGATGTCTGCGACGTTCTGCGGCATCTCGCCTTCGGGGGCGCGCACGGTGAGCGTCGCCGTTCTGGCCTCGCGGTCGATGTTCACGTCGACATTCGAATAGCGATAGGCGTCGGCCTCAATGCGGCGCGCGAGCGGTGTTAGCGCGATCCCGCTCGCGGTGTTCGGCCGAGAGGATTGTTCGGCAAGCGCCTGGGCGCGATCGGCCACGGCGGCGGCAAATTGCTGGGGCTTAGCCAAGTGATCGACCAAGCGCCATTGTTTGGCCTTTTCGCCGCGCAGGCCTTCGACCGTGGTGCATAAGATGTCGGCATGATCGCGTCTTACCTGGCGTTTGTCAGTGAGGCGAGTAAGGCCGCCGGTGCCGGGCAGCACACCCAGGAGGGGCACCTCGGGCAAGCTCACCGCTGAGCTGCGGTCATCGATCAGCATGATCTCGTCGCAAGCCAGAGCGAGTTCGTAGCCACCCCCGGCCGTGGCGCCGTTGAGCGCAGCAAGAAACCTGAGCCCGTCGTGGCGGGAAGAGTCTTCCAAGCCATTGCGCGTTTCGTTGGTGAATTTGCAGAAGTTCACCTTCCAGCTGTGCGAGGACAAACCGAGCATGTAGATGTTGGCGCCGGAGCAAAAAGTTCGCGGCTTGGCACTGGTGATCACCACGCAGCCGACTTCAGGATGCTCGAAGCGAATGCGCTGCACCGCGTCGGCCAGTTCGATGTCCACGCCCAAATCGTAGGAGTTGAGCTTCAGCGTGTAGCCGGGGCGTATGCCGCCGTTTTCATCGATGTCGAGCAGCAAGGTGGCGACGCGGCCTTCCACCCTGAGCTTCCAATGGCGGTAGCGCGAAGGGTCGGTCTGGTAATCGACGGGCGCCGCGGGATCGGCGGTATGGTTCATGATCACGGTCCTGTTTCAAAGGGGCAGTAATTGCTTCAGTTCCTGGAAACTCTGCTCGGGGCTCTTGCCCGAAGTGTCGAGCACTTGATCGGCCTTGCCGTAGAGGGAAAAGCGGGCCTCGAGAATTTGGCGCAGGTCTTCCATAGCCTCGTCGTTGCCGGCCATGGGGCGAAGATCGCCTTGCGCCACCACCCGCGCCATATGTTCTTCAGGGCTCGCGCGCAGCCAAATGGTGTAGCAGTGCGAGAGCAAATAGTCGTAGGTTTCCGGCTGCGCCACGATGCCGCCGCCGACACACAAAACCGCGCGTTCGCGTTCGCGCAACACCCGTTCGAGACAGCGCCGCTCCATCCGGCGGTAGCCGGCTTGGCCATAGAGCGCAAAAATCTCGCTGGTGGGCATGCCGGTTTCACTTTCGATTTCGCGATCCAGTTCGACGAAAGGCAAGCCGGTTTCCCGCGCGAGCCGAGAACCCAGCGTGGTCTTGCCCGCGCCGCGCAGGCCCAGAAGCACCAGGCGTTTCTTGCGGGTTGCTTCTTCCTGCCCGAATTCGCGCATCAGGCGGAAGACGATTTCCTCCAAACGATGCTGGGGAAGGCGTTCCAGAAATCGGCGAATGAGCCGGCGCTCCACCGAATCCTCGCTCTCTGGGTTGAACCAGTCGGCCAAGGGAACGTCGAGCGCCAGAGCGATGCGGCGCAGAAGCGCGACGGAGATGTTGCCTTCCCCGGCTTCCAGACTGGCGAGATGGCGTTCCGAAACGCCGGCTTCGCGCGCCGTGAGTTTGCGCGAAAAGCCGCGCCGGTCGCGCGCATCGCGCACCCGCCGGCCGAGCTGGGCGAGGAAGGCGGTCTCTTCCGCGGCATGGGCGGGAGGCGGCTGGGTTTCGAGGGTGTTTGTCGGCATATGCAATAGACTGCAACTACTCCAAATCGATAATGCACAATAATGCCGTTCTTGATCGGTGTCAAGAGTCGTCCGCGGTGGATGTCCTCTTCGGCTCTGGGCCCTCTTTGTTGGCTGAAAATCCGAGGGCGACCCCCCAGGGAGGCACCACGCCCATGATCCAAGGAACGGCAGTGGGCCGCTTTGGGCAATCGGCAAGTGCATGGGGCAGAACGAGTATTTGTTGTGTTCCGGGTTCGCCGCTGGGGTGGGTCGCTCCCCAGCGCCTAACGCGCAGCGGGCTTGGCGATGCGGCGTTACAAATCCTCGCGAGGTGAAAGAACCTCTCCGCGGTTTGTGTCTTGCCTCGCCTGCTTCGGCGCGCACTCCGCGCTGCGTCTAGGGGGCGTTTTTTGGATGCTGCGTCCACTTCGACGTCGCGTGAACGGAACGCAGGATTTAGGGTGCGCTCACGGCAATAAACTGCATGCCGCGGCGCGTCTTTCGCCGCCGGCTTGTGCCCAGGCGCAGCAAAATGCATCATAGTGCGCTGATTGCCTGACCCCGGCCGAACCCGGCGGGTGAGGTTTCCCAATGCGGCCGAGGGCGGGAGCGGGTCAAGAGCCAGCGCCTTGCACAGCGGCCATGAGGAGCAATTCATGTCACCGGAAGCATTTCAGACCCTAATAGCCGGCGTGACCGCCACCATCGTCGGGCGACCGCTGGATGCGGCTTTGGAAAGTTTGTTGAATACTCGATTTCCGGCCGGTAGCGAGCTGGTTCAGAGCATCGTCAAGGCCTGTGGCGAGGGCATGACCGAAGGCTGGATGTGCAAGTACGAAGGCGGCGGCATCCGTTACGGCCGGGTCATCAAACCCGGGCCGGCGACGCACGGCTTTTCCGTCGACGTGGTCGATATGAAAGAAATCGTCGGACCGCGGCATACCCATCCCAGAGGTGAAATCGATCTCATCATGCCGCGAGTGGCGACCGGGCAGTTCGACGGTCGCGGCGCAGGCTGGCTGGTGTATGGGCCGGGCACGACGCACCGACCCACCGTCACTGGCGGGCGCACCTGGATTTTGTACCTCCTGCCCGACGGTGAGATCGTCTTTTGATCAATCGCCTGGGGCGAGGGTAGCTTTGCCGCCAGAAACCCAAAGCAGTAATTTGGAGGAATTGGATGGAAATCTCTACCGCCGACCATAGCGTCAGCCCACCCCGTCTGAACATCCCGCGTGACTACAACGCGGCCTTTGATCTCTTGGAGCGCAATCTTCGCGCCGGCCGCGCCGGCAAGACGGCTTACTTCGACGACCAAGGAAGCTGCACCTACGGCGAGTTGGCCGAGCGCGCCAACCGCTGGGCCAATGCGCTGGGCAGCCTGGGCGTGCGCCGCGAAGAACGCGTATTTTTGTGCCTTCTCGACACCATCGACTTTCCTGTCGCATTTCTGGGCACCATCAAGTCGGGCGCGGTCGCCGTGCCGGTCAACACGCTGCTCACCGCGGGCGACTATGCCTACATGCTCAAAGACAGCCGCGCCACGACGCTGGTGGTTTCCAGCGCGCTGTGGCCCACCTTCGCCGGCATCGTCGAGAGCATACCGACGCTGAAAAACATCGTGATCTCCGGCGCAGAAGTGCCGGGCAAGATGGCTTTTGCGAATTTGCTGGCCAATGCCTCGCCGGAGCACATGACCTGCGAAACGACCTGCGACGATGCGGCGTTCTGGCTCTATTCCTCAGGCTCGACGGGCGCGCCCAAAGGCACGGTGCATTTGCAGTCGAGCATGATCTATACCGCCGAGCTCTACGGCCGCCCGGTTCTGGGCATCACCGAACACGACTTGGTCTTTTCTGCCGCCAAACTGTTTTTTGCTTATGGTCTGGGCAACGGACTCTCCTTTCCTCTCTCGGTCGGCGCCACCGTGATTCTGATGGGCGAACGTCCCACCCCGGCCTCGGTGTTCAAGCGCCTTACCGAAAGGGCGCCGACCATTTTTTATGGCGTGCCCACGCTTTACGCGGCGCTTCTGGCCGCGCCCGATGCGCCGCCGCGCGAGGCGCTCAAGCTGCGCCGCTGCACTTCCGCCGGAGAGCCGTTGCCGGAAGACATCGGCAAGCGGTGGACGCAGAAATACGGCGTGGACATACTCGATGGCATCGGTTCCACCGAAATGCTGCACATCTATCTTTCCAATCGCGCCGGCGAAGTGCGCTACGGCACTACGGGCAAACCGGTGCCCGGATATGAGATTCGTCTGGTTGACGATCAAGGGACGCCGGTGGCGCAAGGCGAGATCGGCGAGCTGCAAGTGATGGGGCCAAGCGCGGCATGCATGTACTGGAACAACCGCGAAAAAAGCCGCAACACCTTCCAAGGCTGGTGGACGCGAAGCGGCGACAAGTACACGCAGACCGCCGACGACTACTATGTCTATGCCGGGCGCAGCGACGACATGCTCAAGGTGGGCGGCATCTACGTCTCGCCGGCGGAGGTCGAAGCCGCACTGATCACGCATTCGGCGGTGCTGGAAGCCGCAGTGGTGGGCAAGGAAGATGAGAGCAAGCTAATCAAGCCGTCCGCTTTCGTGGTGCTCAAGCCGGGGCAGCAAGCCAGCGAAACCTTGGCCGAGGAAATTAAGCTGCACGTCAAGACCAAGCTCGCGCCGTACAAATACCCGCGCTGGCTGCAATTCGTGCCCGAGCTGCCCAAGACGGCGACGGGCAAGATTCAGCGCTTCAAATTGCGCTGAAATTGCTCCATTCTCATCACCCACAATTCTGGATAACCGCGCCTATGCCCCTTGCCACCCGGCCCCTCGGTCACGCGCAGAGCGGGGAGAGGCGCGAGTTGCTCCCGCGTCTTTGGCTTTGAAGTATTTGCCATGCGGGTGCTGATCATCGAGGACGATCCGGATATCGCCGGCAATCTGGGCGACTTTCTGGAAAGCCGCGGCCACTTGGCGGATTTCGCCCATGACGGAGTCACCGGACTACATTTGGCGGTGGCTTTCGACTTCGACGCGATCATCCTCGATTTGGGCCTGCCGGGCATGGACGGGATGTGTTTGTGCCGCAAGCTGCGCACCGAGGCCCGGAACGATGTTCCGGTCCTGATACTCACCGCCCGCGATGTGCTCGACGACAAGCTCGCGGCTTTCGAATGCGGGGCCGACGACTATCTGGTCAAGCCTTTCGCCCTGCGCGAAGTTGAGGCCCGGCTCAACGCCCTGGTGGCAAGGCATCGGGGCCGAGTGGTGGATTCGAAGCTCGTTTTCGATCGCATCGTCTTCGACCCGGCGAAGCTGGAGGTCACCGTGGAGGGGCGCGCGGTGCATTTGTCCCGCAAGTGCCTGCGCCTGCTGGAAACCCTCTGTCGCGCGCCGAACCGCGTGCACACCCGGGCTGAGCTCGAGCACGCGGTCTGGGGTGGCGAACAATTGGTCAGCGACACCTTGCGTAGCCACATGCATTTGCTGCGGCGGGCGCTGACCGACACGCGCGGGCACTCGCCGATCGAGACCGTGCATGGCATAGGTTACCGTTTCGCGCCTGCGCATGCCCCTAAGGCATAGCCTCAAGCTCAAGTTTGCTTCCACCTTCGCGCTGGCCGGCTTGGTGCTGGTGCTCTCGCACGCCGTGGCCATTCACCTCTTGAATCGCCAGCAGGAGGCACAGCTCATCGATCAGATCGTCTCCGACGAGCTGGAGGAAGTGCTGCAGACCTACGAGCGCCGCGGCATCGTGGAAGGCATGCCTCTGCGCAGCCTGCCGCAAAAGGATGTGCGCCCGGACAGCGATGCCAGCTCCTTGCGCAAGTGGTTTCGCGCCAACTGGCTGGTCCAGGGCTACGTGGCCCGAAACCAGGCCGAGCGAATCGTCGTGCCGGCCGATCTGCGCGATCTCGCACCGGGGTTTCACGATCTGCAAACCGGAGAGAACCGATATCGCGTCGGCGTGCGCGAAATCGGCGAGGTTCGCTTCTACGTGGCCTATGCCGTCACCCTGCATCAGGAGAGGGCGCTCAAATTCACCTGGGCGCTGGTGCTGAGCGCCGCGCTCACGGCGCTGGTCACGGGCCTCGCCGGCTGGTGGTTGTCCGGGCGGCTGACCCGGCAGATCGTCGATTTGTCGGAGCGCGTTTCGCGGCTTGACACGCCCACCGGGGACGCGACGCTCAAGGATATTTATCGCGAGCGCGAAGTGGCCGGGCTGGCCGAGGCATTCGACGATTACCATCGGCGCACCGCCCGGCTGCTGGCGCGCGAGCGTTCTTTCACCGCCGACGTGAGCCACGAGTTGCGCACCCCGCTCACCGCGATTCAAACCAGCAGCGAGCTGCTCTTGGAAGAAGAATTGCCGCCCAAGGCCCGCGAACGCGTCGAGCGCATTGCGCGCGCGTCGACTCGCCTTTCCGGTTTGGTCAACGTGTTTCTCTTGTTGGCAAGAGAGCAGGATGGCGGCGAGCGCGACGCCATCGATCTGCGGGAGTGCGCCGAGCAGGCATTGGAAACGGTGCGCGAGCGGGCCCAGAACAAAGGGCTGGTGCTGAGTCTCGAGGTGCCGCCGGGAATCATCGTCAGCGCCCCGCGCAATGCCCTTCTGGTGGTGTTATCCAATCTCCTGGGCAATGCCGTGCGTTATACCGACCAAGGCGGCATACGCTTGACCGGCAATGTCCGACAAGTCGAAATCGAGGACACCGGGCACGGGGTGGACCCCGGTCGCATTCCCGAGCTCTTCCGGCGGTTTCGTCGCGGCGACTCGCACAGCGGAGACGGTTTCGGGCTGGGCCTGGCCATCGTCAAGCGGATTTGCGATCAGGCCGGATGGCGAATCCGCATCGAGCCGCGGGCCGAAGGCGGCACCCGGGCCAGGCTGGTCTTTGCGGCAACTTGAGTCGGTTTTTCACAAGAATTTCACAAGCCCATGACCTCGATTTGATGAGGGCCTTCTAGACTGCCTGCTCAGATCAAGAGCTTGCCGGCAAAGTCGCGCAGGTCCAGACAGATGGAGCGAGGAAATGATTTCATGGCAAGCTTGGGTGCTAGCCGCGATCATGGCGATCAGCACCGGCGCGCGCGCAGAATTTGTCGTGGCGCAGGTGGCCCCGATGAGCGGCCCGATCGGCGTCGAAGGTTTGGCCTACAACAGCGGCATCCGCGTCGCCCTGGCCGCCGTGAACGCCAATGGCGGAGTGCATGGCCAGAGCGTCAACCTGGTCACCGAAGACGACGAATACAACCCCGATAAAACCTTGGCCGCGGTGGCGCGCCTGGGTCGCGGTTCGGCGCTCGCGCTGCTCTTGCCGGTCGGCTCTCCGGCGCTGACCAAACTCCTGACCGAAAAGGCGCTGGAATCGGCCGGCTTGCCGGTCATTGGGGTGGTGCCCGGCGCAGAGCCTTTCCGCAAACCGCACCATCCCTACCTTTATCATGTGCGCGCCGGCGATGCCGATCAGTACCGCAAGATCATCGAACACTCGCTGACGGTGGGTCTCAAGCGCATTGCCGTGGTTTATGTGGACATCCCTTTCGGCAAGTCGGGGCTGGCGATCGTGGAAGGCGTCTTGAAGGCGCACGGCATGGAACCGGTTGCCCGAGCGGCCATCGCGCTCACCGGCCCGGAAACGGTCAAAACGAGCTTCGGCGTGGTGAGTCGCGCCCACGCCGATCTCGTCTTGTTGATCACGCCGGCCAAGCGCGCCGGAGAATACGTTGCCGCGGCACGCGACCATGGACTGCAGTCGCCGATCAACACTCTGTCTTATGGCAACGCCGACACCATCTGTTCGGTGGCCAGCGCAGAGAAAGCGCGCGGCGTGGGTTTGGCGCAGGTTTTCCCCAACATTCGCAATCGCGGCTTGAAGATCGTTCGTGAATATCTCGAAGATTTCGGGCGTTTTGGCGCCCGCGAGGCCAAGCCCTCGCTGATGCAATTCGAAGGCTATGTTGCGGCGCGGGTCTTTTTGGAAGGGTTGCGCCGAACGGGCAAGGCGGCCACGCGCAACGGCCTCATGCGTGCGCTGGATTCGATGCGCAACTTCGACCTTGGCGGCTTTGTGGTGGATTTTTCGGAGACCAAACACAATGGATCGGCCTATGTCGATTTGAGTATCATCGGCCGGGAGTGTCAATTGGTGTATTGATCCGCAATTTGCTTGACGCCGGTGGGTGGAAGTGCTGTGATTGCCGCCTTACTGCGCAATTGGATGCGGGCGGGGTGTTCCTCTGCGCCGCGGGTTTTACCTTAAGGAGGGTTGAAGATGAAGACGGACAAACTGGTTTCTTTTATCCCATCGATGGGGCGGCAGGGCGCGGGGCTGTTTGCAGCGCTGGCGCTTGCCGCCTTGGCCCCCTGGGGAACGGCTCAGGCGCAGGGCGCCAAGGTCAAAGTGGGCTTGATGCTGCCCTACACCGGCACTTACGCTTCGCTGGGCAACGCCATCACCAACGGCTTCAAGCTTTATGTCGAAGAAAGCGGCGGCAAGCTGGGCGGCAAAGAGATCGAATATTTCGTGGTAGATGACGAGTCCGATCCGGCCAAGGCCACGGAGAACACCAACAAGCTGGTCAAGCGTGATCAAGTCGATGTTCTGGTGGGCACGGTACATTCCGGCGTGGCGCTCGCCATGGCCAAGGTGGCGCGGGACAACAACACCTTGTTTATCGTGCCCAACGCCGGGGCCGACGAAATCACCGGGCCTTTGTGCGCGCCGAACATCTTTCGCACCTCCTTCAGCAACTGGCAATCCGCCTATGCCATGGGCCCGGTGGCATACGAAAAAGGCGCGCGCAAGGTGGTTACGCTCACTTGGAAGTATGCCGCCGGGCAGCAGATGATCGACGGCTTCAAGGAATCTTTCGAAAAAGCCGGCGGCAAGGTTGTGAAAGAAATGACCTTGCCTTTCCCCAACGTCGAGTTCCAGCCTTTCCTGACCGAAATTGCCGCGCTCAAGCCCGACGCCGTGTTCGTCTTCTTCTCCGGCGGCGGGGCGGTGAAGTTCGTCAAAGATTACGCCGCGGCGGGATTGCGCGCCAGCATTCCCTTGTATGCCCCGGGTTTCCTGACCGATGGCACTTTGGAAGCGATGGGTGATGCGGGGCAAGGGCTTTTGACCTCCCTCCATTACGCGGACGGTCTCGACAACGCCAAGGACAAATCTTTCCGCGCCGCCTACAACAAGGCCTACAAGATGGCGCCCGACGTTTTTGCGGTGCAGGGTTATGATGCCGCGCAGTTGCTGGCCGCGGGCATCAGTTCGGTGAAAGGCGATATGTCCAAGCGCGCCGACATGATCAAAGGCATGGAAGCGGCCAAGATCGACAGCCCGCGCGGCACTTTCACCCTCTCCAAAGCGCACAACCCGATGCAGGACATCTATCTGCGCAAAGTGGAAGGCAAAGAAAACAAAGTCGTTTCGGTGCTGATCAAAGGCCTGGCTGATCCGGCCCGCGGCTGCAAGCTTTGATCCGCGGCAGTTTGACCCAATCGTAATTCAAAGGACCCGCCGCGAAATCGCGGCGGGCTTCCCGCGCGCATGGATTTCGTTTCTTTCCTGATTCAAACGCTCAACGCGGTCCAGTACGGGTTGCTGCTATTCCTGGTGGCCAGCGGTCTCACCCTGATCTTCGGCATCATGGGTGTGATCAATCTGGCGCATGGCAGCTTTTACATGGTCGGCGCTTACATGGCTTTCGCACTCACGGCAAAAACCGGCAGCCTTTTTGCCGCCGTCCTGCTCGGCATCCCGCTGGCCGCTGTTTTGGGTGCGGCGCTAGAGTGGACTCTGTTTCGGCATTTGTACAAACGCAATCACTTGGAGCAAGTGCTGCTCACCTACGGTTTGATCTTGGTGTTCGAAGAGCTGCGCTCCTTGGCTTTGGGCGATGATGTGCACGGAGTGGCCATTCCGGCAATCTTTTCCGCCTCGATCAAACTCTCCGATTCACTTTCCTACCCGGTCTACCGGCTGGTGATTTCGGTGGTCTGCATTCTCCTCGCGGTGGGGCTTTACTTCTTGATTCAGCGCACTCGCGTGGGCATGATGATACGCGCCGGCAATCACGATCGCGACATGGTGCAAGCCCTAGGCATAGACATCAACCGCATGTACACCCTGGTGTTTGCGCTGGGCGTTACCCTGGCGGCATTCGCCGGGATGATCGCCGCGCCGGTTTCCTCGGTTTTTCCGGGCATGGGAAATCATGTGCTCATTCTCTCTTTCGTGATCGTGGTGATCGGCGGCATCGGATCGGTCTGGGGCGCCCTGGTGGCAGCGGTGGTGATCGGCTTCGCCGACACTTTCGGCAAAGTGTTGGTTCCCGATTTTGCCGGGCTCGTGGTCTATCTCGTGATGGCCGTGGTGCTCTTGTGGCGTCCAGAAGGGATCTTCAAGTCCTGATGTCTCCTGCGCTCAAGCTCTTTCTGCAATTGTTGGCGTTGGCGCTTCTCGCCGTTTTTCCCTGGGTGGGGCCCGCCTTTTATGTCGAACTGGTTGCCAAAGGCATGGTGTTGGCGATCTTTGCCATGAGTCTCGATCTCTTGGTCGGCGTAACCGGCCTGGTGAGTTTCGGGCACGCCGCGTATTTCGGCATAGCGGCCTATGTGCTGGCGCTGATGACGCCAAAATACGAAGCGGCGAGCCTTTGGCTCACCCTGCCGGCGGCGATCGTCGTGGCCGCGCTGGCCGCGCTGGTGATCGGGTTTTTTGTCCTGCGCACCAAAGGCGTGTATTTCATCATGGTAACGCTCGCTTTTGCGCAGATGGCTTATTACTTGTTTCACGACACCGCACTGGGCGGCGGTTCGGACGGCATCTACGTCCACTTCAAACCGAGCGCTGCTTTGGGTTCTTTCCGGCCCTTCGACCTCGACCAGCCCAAGGCGACCTATTTCTTTATCGTCGCTTGCGCTCTGGGGGTGTACGCCTTGCTGGGGCAAATCAAACGCTCGTCTTTCGGAAGCATACTGCTGGGCATACGCGACAACGAGTCGCGCATGCTCGCCATGGGTTACCCGACGTTTCGCTACAAGCTCGCGGCTTTCACCATCGCCGGAGCCCTGGCGGGAGTGGCCGGTTATCTTTATGCGTTGCTTTTTGGTTTCGTTACCCCTGAATACCTTTCCTGGCATCAGTCGGGCAACGTGCTTTTGATGGTCATTTTGGGCGGTACCGGAAGCTTTGGCGGCGCAATCACCGGGGCCTTCGGCTTCGTCGCCATGCAGGAGTTTTTCTCCTCTTGGACCAAACATTGGCAGCTACTGATGGGCGGAGTGATCGTCACCGCCGTGCTCTTCCTGCCCGGCGGTCTGGCTGCATTGCCGGGACGCTTCAAGCCCAAGCCCAAGGCGGGTGACGATGAGTGAGCCGATGCTGAGAGCGGTCGAGTTGACGCGGTTTTTCGGCGGCCTCGCTGCGAACCAAGGCGTTTCGCTGGCGCTGCGCCAGGGCGAGTTGCATGCTCTGGTCGGCCCCAACGGCGCCGGGAAATCGACTTGCATCAACCTGCTCTCTGGCGATTTGGCGCCCACCAGCGGCCGCATTCTTCTCGCCGAACGAGATATCAGCGGGCTTGACTCTTACCAGCGGTCCCTGGCCGGCATCGGGCGCAGCTACCAGCGCAGCAATGTCTTCATGCGCTTCACCGTCTTTGAAAACGTCCGCCTCGCCGCGCAGTCGCGCCGGCCGCGGCCCTGGCGGGTATGGGCGGGCGCGCTGTCCGATCGGGCGGTCAACGAGCGGGCGGATGCGGCCATTGCCGAGGTGGGTTTGCAGTCGAGGCGCGATCGCATTGTCGGAGAACTCTCCCACGGCGAAAGACGCCAGCTGGAAGTGGCGATGGTGCTCGCCACCGAGGCGCGCGTGTTGTTGTTCGACGAGCCCTTGGCCGGCATGGGCGCCGAGGAATCGCTGCGCATGATGGAGCTGCTGCGCCGTCTCACGCCGCAGCACGCGATACTGCTCGTCGAACACGACATGGACGCGGTGTTTGCCGCCGCCCATACCATCACGGTGATGGTCAACGGGCAAGTCTTGGAATCGGGCCCGCCGGAGCAGATACGCCAGAGCGCCGCGGTTCGCGAAGCCTACCTGGGGGACGACGAGGTAGTGCATGAGTGAGTTTCTGCTCGAAGCGCGAGGTCTGCAGAGTTATTACGGCAGCAGCCATATTTTGCACGGGGTCGACTTTTGCGTCAGGCAAGGCGAGACCGTCGCCCTGATGGGTCGCAACGGCATGGGCAAAACGACGCTCTTGAAATCGGTGATCGGCTTGGTGGTGCCCCGCCAAGGCTCGGTGAAAATCGGCGGGCAGGAAGTGAGCGGATTCCCCACCTATCAGATCATCCGCAGGGGTCTCGCCTATGTGCCCGAGGGGCGCGGCATCTTTCCCAACCTGAGCGTAGCGGAGAACTTGCAGATGGCGGCGCGGGCCAGCCCAAAGGGGCAGCGCGACTGGACCTATGAGCGCGTGCTCGCCACCTTTCCCCGGCTCGCCGAGCGCATCACCCATGGCGGCGGCCAGCTCTCCGGCGGCGAACAGCAAATGCTCACCATCGGCCGCGCCTTGATGACCAACCCCGATCTGCTCATCCTCGACGAGGCCACCGAAGGTTTGGCGCCCATCATCGCCCGCGAGATCTGGCGCATCGTGCGCGAGATCAAGGCCAGCGGCATCGCCACGGTGATCGTGGACAAGAACCATCGGGCGCTGACTGCCTTGTGCGATCGGGCGGTGGTCCTGGTCAAGGGGCAAGTCGTTTTCGAAGGCGCCTGTGCCGCGCTCCAGACGCAGCCCGAAATCGTGCAGCGCCACCTCGGCGTTTGAACGGTCCGCGTGAAGTCCCACACGCTGGTTCCAAGCGAGCGACGCAGCCCGGGAAGCGGCCGATGAGCCTGATTCGCGTCGACGGCCAGCAGCTCGAGTTGCGGCGTTATCACCCCGCGCACGCCCCCGACCCGCGGCCGATCATCGTCATGTTGCACGAGGGTCTCGGTTCGGTTGCGATGTGGCGGGATTTTCCGCAGCGGCTGGCCGATGCCACGGGCTGCGAAACCATTAGCTATTCGCGCGGCGGCTACGGCCATTCCGACCACCTGACGAAGAAGCGAGGCGTCGCCTTCATGCATGAGGAGGCGCAGCAAGTTTTGCCAGAACTTCTGCGCGCCTTGGAAATCGAGGCACCCATCTTGTTCGGGCACAGCGACGGCGCCTCGATTGCGCTGATCCATGCAGGCAGCGGCTTCGCGGTGCGCGGCCTGATCGTGCTGGCGCCGCACCTTTTCGTCGAAGAGCTTTCGATCTCGAGTATCACTGCTGCCAAAGCGGCGTATCAGACCGGCGATCTGCGCACGCGGCTAGAGCGATATCACGACGACGTCGACGGCGCTTTTTGGGGCTGGAACGACATCTGGCTTGATCCCGCGTTTCGATCGTGGAATATCGAGGAATGGGTGCCGCGGATTACCTGCCCCATCCTGGCGATTCAGGGCGAGGACGATGAATATGGCACCGCGCGCCAAGTGCGGCGAATCGCCGAACTCGCGCCGGATTGCGAGCTGTTGCTTTTGGAGGATTGCCGGCATTCGCCGCACCGCGATCAGCCCCAAGCGGTGCTGGAGGCTTCGAGGCGATTGGTGGCGCGGGCGAGCATTCGCGAATAGAATCGGGGCATGGAATATCGACGCGAAAAACTCATCCGTTTTCAGCATTGTGATCCGGCGGGCATCGTCTTTTATCCCCGCTACATGGGTCTGCTCAATGAAGTGGTCGAAGACTGGTTCAGCGAGGGCGTAGGCATCGGTTTTCCCGAATTGCACGACCGTTTGCGTCTGGGGGTGCCCACGGTCCGGCTGGAGTGTGATTTCATCAAACCCAGCCGGCATGGAGACCAGCTCGTGTTTCGGCTCTGGATCACTCGCCTCGGGCGCAGCTCGATCGATGTGGCGGTCGCGGCCAACTGCGGTGACGAGGCGCGCTTGAAAGCGCGTTTGGTGCTGGTACTGCTCAATCTGGAGACTTATCGCCCGCTGCCTTTGGACGAGGACTGGCGGGGCCGGTTCGCACCTTTCGTGCAAGACGCCTGAAAGAGCGCATGGAAGACGCGCGAGCGATCACCTTGGCGGTGCTGTCCGACGTGCATCTCGAGGTTCGGCGGGCGCAGCTTTCGCGAGCGGGACTCAGCGAATCCGGCATTGACGAGGTGCTTGCCGAATTGGGCAGGAAGGCGGCTGAAAAGGCCGCTACGGCCGACTTGGTGATCATCGTGGGAGATCTTTCCACCGGCAGCGACGGGCTGGCCTGGGCCGAAACTTCGTTTGCGCCCAAACCCGTGGTGTACGTGGCCGGCAACCACGAATTTTATCGTCACGAGATCGATCCGCTGCTGCGCGAATTGCATGGGCGTGCGAGTCGCACGCGAAACGTGCGTTTCCTGGAGAACGAGCAGGCGAGTTTCCCTTTGCAAGGCAAAGCGCTGCGCGTGCTGGGCTGCACGCTGTGGACCGATTACCGCCTCTATGGCCGTCTGCGCCGCCGCGAAATGATGGAGCATGCGCTGCAGGGCTTGCTCGATCATCGGCGCATTCGTTCCCCCAGCGGCGGGTTCTACCAGCCCGAGGAGGCGCTGGCGCGGCACGAGGCGAGCCGAACCTGGCTCGGCGCAAAGCTCGCGCTGCCGTTTGACGGCATCACCGTGGTCGCCACGCACCATGCGCCGCATCCCCTGGCGCTTGCGCCTCAGTACGCGAAGGATACGCTGAGTCCCGCTTTTGCCAGCGATTGCAGCGAGCTAATCGCCTATGAACCGGCCGCCTGGGTTTACGGGCATACGCATTACAACGTCGATCAGAGGGTCGGCGCAACGCGGCTCTTTAGCTACCAATGGGGATATCCGGGCGAGGGCTTGGAGACCTTGGTAGGGCTCTTGTCCATTTCCGTCGCGTCCGAGATGGCCGCAAGCCATGCTTGAGTCTTGCGGCGAACTCGTTATCCATGAAGGAGATCAAACATGAAACTCTATTTCAGCCCCGGCGCTTCGTCTTTGCCCGCGCATATCGCGCTTTATGAAAGCGGCCTGGCTTTCGAGGCGGTAACGGTCGATCTCGGCTCCAAGAAGACGGCCAGCGGCGGCGACTTCTTCGCCATCAACCCCAAGGGTTATGTGCCGGCTTTGGCGCTGGATGACGGGCAGGTGCTCACCGAAGGGGCAGCCATACTGCAGTACGTCGCCGATTTAGCACCTGCTGCTGGCCTTGCGCCGGCGCCGAACACCATGGCGCACTATCGACTGATCGAGTGGCTCAACTATCTCGCCACGGAGCTGCACAAATCCTACAGCCCTTTGTTCAATTCCAAGGCTTCGGAAGACTGGAAGAACTTTGCCCGCGCGGCGCTGGACCGGCGTCTGGAGTATGTGGCCAAACATCTCGCGATTTCGACCTATCTTTTGGGCGACCAGTACAGTGTGGCCGATGCCTACCTTTTCACTGTCCTCGGTTGGTCGAAGTGGGTGAAGGTCGATCTATCTCGCTGGCCGGTGTTCGAGGCGTACAGCGGACGCATCGCCGCTCGCCCCGCCGTCGTTGCCACCTTGGCGGCGGAGAAGGCGGCCCGGGAGAAGGCGGCGAAAGCCTGAACGCACCAACTTCTTGCGAACTCGCTGCGGGTGATTTCGGCGAGGCTGCCAAGAGCCTTGTCGGGTTACTCCCTGGGCACCCATGAAAGAGATTCCCCGGCGCGCCATTCGCATCTTCGGCGCGCGCCAGAACAACCTCAAGAACCTCGATCTCGATCTGGCCACCGACGCGCTCACGGTGGTGACCGGCGTTTCGGGTTCGGGCAAATCTTCGTTGGTCTTCGACACGCTGTATGCCGAAGGGCAGCGGCGTTACGTCGAAACCTTCAGTCCCTACGCGCGGCAGTTTCTCGACCGCATGGATAGGCCCCAGGTCGATCGCATCGAGGGCATTCCGCCGGCGATTGCCATCGACCAGACCAACCCGGTGCGCAGCTCGCGCTCCACCGTGGGCACCATGACGGAACTGGCTGACTACCTCAAGCTGCTGTTCGCGCGCACGGCGACGCTGTATTGCCGCGGCTGCGGTCAAGCGGTGCGCCGAGATGATCCCGCGAGTATTGCCGCCGCTTTGCGGGCGCGCGTGGCGGGTTTGGGCGACCCGCGCGTGCTGGTGACTTTTGCCGTTCCCGTGCCGCATAACTTCAAGGAAGCCGAGGTGCTCGCGCTGCTGGAACGCCAAGGCTACACGCGCATCCATGCGCGCAGCAAAGACGCGCTGGAAGTGGTGCAAGACCGCTTCCGGCTCGCAGCCGTCGAGCCGGCTCGCCTTGCCGAGGCGCTGGAAGCCGCGCTTCGTGTGGGCCAAGGGCGTCTCGCGGTGCGTGCGCTGGCCGAAGGTGAGGCTCATGAAATCGCTCAATGGCGCTTCTCCACCGACTGGCATTGCGCCGACTGCGACATCCACTATGCCGAAGTCAGCCCCTCGGTTTTTTCCTTCAACTCGCCGCTCGGCGCATGCGAAACTTGCCGCGGTTTTGGTCGCGTCATCGGCGTCGATTTCGGTCTGGTGGTGCCCGACGAAAGCAAGACGCTAAAAGGCGGCGCGGTGAAGCCTTGGCAAACCGAGTCGTTCAAGGAGTGCCAGCGCGATTTGGAAACTTGCGCCAAGAAGGACGGCATTGCCCTGGATGTTCCGGTGCGCGAACTTTCCTCCGAGGCGCGTCACTGGCTTCTCGAAGGCGCGCCGGGATGGGTGAGTTGGGCCAAATCCTGGCCTGGAAAATGGTATGGCGTGCGCCGCTTTTTCGAGTGGCTGGAGAGCAAAGCCTACAAAATGCACATCCGCGTGCTGTTGTCGCGTTATCGCTCCTATACACCCTGCCCGGCTTGTCAGGGCGCGCGTTTGAAACCCGAAGCGCTGCTGTGGCGCGTGGGCAGCCACGCCCACGCCCGAAACGCCTTGGGCAACATCCCGCGCTGGCGTCCGCAAGGTGTGGCCTGGAGCGACGAGACGTTCGCTGCGCTACCCGGGCTTCATCTCCACGAACTCAACCGCCTGCCCATCGCCCGCTTGAGTCATTTCTTCGAGGGTCTGGCCGCAGATCAGAGCAAAAGCGCGCTCGCCGGGCCGCCCCAAGAGCGCGCAAGCCAAACACCGGAGCGGGCACAGCCCGCGAACCGTACTCACCCCCTTCCCTCGGAAGGGGGTGGGGGGGAAGGCACACCAGCCGCCGCCGGGCCGCCCCAAGAGCGCGCAAGCCAAACACCGAAGCGGGCACAGCCCGCGAACCGCACTCACCCCCTTCCCTCGGAAGGGGGGTGGGGGGAAGGTACACCAGCCGCCGCCGGGCCGCCCCAAGAGCGCGCAAGCCAAACACCGGAGCGGGCACCGCCCGCGAACCGCACTCACCCCCTTCCCTCGGAAGGGGGAGGGGGGGAAGGCACACCAGCGAGCGCTGGCGGCGCGAAGGATCTGGCGCTCGAACTCCTGCTCACCGAAATCCGCGCCCGCATTGGCTATCTGCAAACCGTGGGCCTGGGCTACCTCACGCTCGATCGCCAATCGCGCACGCTCTCGGGCGGCGAAGTGCAGCGCATCAATCTCACCACGGCGCTGGGCACTTCCCTCATCAACACCCTGTTCGTGCTCGACGAACCTTCGATCGGTCTGCACCCGCGCGATGTGGGACGCATCGTCGAGGTGATGCAGCGCCTGCGCGATGCCGGCAATACGCTGGTCGTGGTCGAGCATGATCCGCAAATCATGCGCGCCGCCGATCGTCTGCTCGACATCGGTCCGGGTCCGGGAGAGCGCGGCGGAGAAGTCGTTTTCCACGGGCGACCGAGCGACCTCGATCAAGCGCGCACGCTGACCGCCGACTATCTATCAGGGAAAAAACGCGTCGCCCCCCCCGAACCGCCGAGGGTGCTGCGCCGCGGACCCCGCCTGCGGCTCACCGGGGCGCGCGAACATAACCTCAAGAACCTGGAGGTCGATTTTCCCCTGCAAGGATTGGTTTGCGTCACCGGCGTTTCCGGCTCGGGCAAATCGACGCTAGTGAGCGAAGTGTTGCACCCGGCCTTGCAAAAAGCGCTGGGCCGCAGCGGCGAGCAGCCTGGCGAATTCGACCAACTCACCGGAGCCGAGGCGCTTGCCGAGGTAGTACTGGTCGATCAAGCGCCGATCGGCAAAACCACGCGCTCGAATCCGGCGGTGTATGTGGGCGCTTTCGATGCCATCCGCGCCAAGTTCGCCGCTTTGCCCGAAGCCAAGGAGCGGGGCTACACGCCGGGCACTTTCAGCTTCAACTCCGGCAATGGACGTTGCCCCACTTGCGGCGGCAACGGTTTTGAACATGTCGAAATGCAGTTTTTGTCGGACGTTTATTTGCGTTGCCCGGATTGCAACGGCACGCGCTACCGGCAGGAGATACGCGAACTTCAATATCGCGAACGCAGCATCGATCAAGTGCTGGAACTCACCGTTGCTCAAGCGCTGAGTTTCTTTGAAGGCGAACGCGAAATCGCCGCGCGCCTTGCGCCGCTGGTTCAGGTCGGACTCGACTACCTGCGCCTGGGTCAACCGGTGCCCACGCTGTCCGGCGGCGAAGCGCAACGCCTCAAGCTTGCCGGATACCTGGCCGATGCCGCCAGCGCCAAAAGCGCCGGCAAGCCTACGCTGTTCTTGTTCGACGAACCCACCACGGGCCTACATTTCGAAGACATCGCCAAGCTCTTGGCGGCGTTTCGGCGCCTGCTGGAGGCCGGGCATTCGCTCATCGTCATCGAGCACAATCTCGATGTCATCGCTGCTGCGGATTGGATCATCGACTTGGGCCCGGAAGGGGGTGACGAAGGCGGGGAATTGGTTTTTGCCGGCGAAGTGAGCGCCTTGCTCGACGAACCGCGCTCGCACACCGCGGCGGCGCTGCGCGCCTACCTGAAACCGGCGCTCAGCGCACGCGAAGCGCCAGCCAGCGCGTATCGCGCCTTGGCCTTGCCGCCGCCGCGGCCCGATTCGATCGTCATTCACCACGCCCGCGAACACAACCTCAAGAACATCGACCTTAACCTGCCGCTGGATCGGTTCACCGTCATCACCGGGGTTTCCGGCTCGGGCAAATCGACCCTGGCCTTCGACATCCTCTTCGCCGAAGGGCAACGCCGCTATCTCGAAAGCCTCAACGCTTACGCGCGGCAGTTCGTGCAGCCGGCGGGGCGGCCCGAGGTGGACGCCATACACGGCATACCACCCACCGTGGCGATCGAGCAGCGCACCAGCCGTGGCGGGCGCAAAAGCACGGTGGCCACGCTGACCGAGATCTATCATTTTCTGCGGCTCTTGTACGTCAAACTGGGCACGCAGTTTTGCCCCGATTGTGCCGTGCCCATCGAGCCGCAAACCCCGGACGCGATCCTTGCGCGCATCCTTGCCGACTGGAAAGGCCAGAGCGTCACGCTGCTGGCACCCTTGGTGGTGAGCCGCAAAGGGCTCTACACGGATCTCGCCAAATGGGCGAAGAACAAAGGCTTTGTGCATCTCAGGGTCGATGGCAATCTGTTGCCCACAAAGAAATGGCCGCGGCTGGCGCGCTTTTCCGAACACAACATCGAGTTGCCGGTGGCGGCTTTGGCGGTCTCGGGACGCACGGAAAAAGCCCTGCGAGAAGCCGTGGCCAGCGCCCTCGAATTCGGCAAAGGCGTGCTGCAGGTGCTCGCTTCGAACGCCAGGGAAGCGGTGAGCTTTTCCACCAAGCGCGCCTGTCCTTGCTGTGGCAAAAGTTTTCCGGAACCCGATCCGCGGCTGTTTTCCTACAATTCGAAACACGGCTGGTGCGAGCGCTGCTTTGGCACCGGTCTGGCGCTGGAAGGCTTCGACGCTGAACAAAGCGGCGAGGAGGTGTGGTGGAACGAATGGTTCGAAGGCGAAGCCCAGCATTGCCCTGACTGCGCCGGCCAGCGGCTGAACCCGACCGCGCTTGCGGTTCGTTTTCGCGATCGATCGATCGCCGATCTTTGTGCCTTGCCCGTGCTAGAAGCAGAGCGCTTCCTCGACGGTTTGCACCTCAAGGGCCGCGATGCCGCGATTGCGCGTGACTTGTTGCCCGAGATCGTGCATCGCCTGGCTTTTTTGCGCCAAGTGGGCTTGGCTTACCTCAGCCTCGACCGCGCCGCGCCGACGCTGTCCGGTGGCGAAGCGCAACGCATACGTCTCGCGGCGCAATTGGGCTCGAACTTGCAAGGAGTTTGCTACATCCTCGATGAGCCCACCATCGGGCTGCATCCGCGCGACAACCGCCTGCTGCTCGACACCTTGGCGCGGCTTTCCGCCAAGGGCAACACCCTGGTCGTGGTGGAGCACGACGAAGACACCATCCGCGAGGCCGATCACGTCATCGACTTGGGGCCGGGCGCGGGCAAACTGGGCGGCGCCTTGGTGGCCGAAGGGAACGCGCGGCAATTGATGGCCAATCCCGCCTCGGTCACCGGGGCTTGCCTGGCGCAGCCTTTGTTGCATCCGCTGCAAGCACGGCGGCCGGTCGGTCGCCAAACGCCCGCGTTGGTGATCCGCCAAGCGCGCCTGCACAATTTGCGAAACCTCGATCTGAAGCTACCGCTGGCGCGACTGGTGGTCATTACCGGCGTATCCGGATCGGGCAAATCGACGCTGGCGCGCGATGTGTTGCACGACAACTTGGCGCTGCGCTTGACCGCCGAGCGGCAGAAAAAGAGCGCGCCTTGGTTGGGCTGCGCGGCGATTGAAAACATCGACGCGATAGCCCGCGTGCTGGAAGTGGATCAGACGCCCATAGGCAAGACGCCGCGTTCCTGCCCGGCCACTTACGTCGGCTTCTGGGATCACATCCGGCGCTTGTTTGCCGAAACTCAAGAAGCCCGGCTCAGGGGCTATAGCGCCTCGCGCTTTTCTTTCAACGTCGCCGGGCAGGCGACTGGAAAAGGAAAGAAGAAAACGCCTGGCGGCGGCCGTTGTGCGGCCTGCGAAGGGCAGGGCGTGCAAAAAATCGAAATGAGTTTCTTGCCCGACGTGAAAGTGCCTTGCGAAGTCTGTCGCGGTCAGCGCTTCGATGCCGAAACGCTTGCCATCACTTGGAAGGGCAAAAGCATCGGCGAGGTGCTGGCCATGAGCGTCGACGAAGCGCTGGAATTCTTCGCCGCGCACCCGGCGGTGCAGCACGCGCTGCAGTTGATGCAAGACGTCGGCCTGGGCTATTTGAGTTTGGGGCAGGCGAGCCCCACGCTTTCCGGCGGAGAAGCGCAACGCTTGAAGCTGGTCACTGAACTGGCCAAAGCGCGCCCAGTAATCGATGCGCCCGGAGCGCGCGGCGCCGCCTTGCGCAAAGGCCATACGCTGTACGTGCTGGATGAACCCACGGTCGGTTTACATCTGGCCGATGTCGAAAAACTCTTGCGCGCCTTGCATCGTTTGGTGGATGCGGGCAATAGCGTGGTGGTGGTGGAGCATCATCTCGACGTGATGGCCGAAGCCGATTGGATCATCGACTTAGGCCCAGAAGGCGGCAGTGACGGCGGGCGCATCGCCGCGGAAGGACCGCCCGAAGCCGTCGCCAAAAAACGCGGCTCGCACACGGGCGCGGCACTCAAGCCCTTCTTGGCGCAAAGAAGCCGCGAGCCGGTTTCTGCATTGCGCACCGACGGAAGAACAAAATCGCGCTGACGGGTTTTGTCGCGAAGCAGGTCCTTGGCGCTAAACCGCAGCAACCCGGATCATCGCTTCATCGTCGGCGTGATCGAGCAAAATGCGCCGCACGCGGTCTTGCCAGAGGCGTCCGAACTCAGCAAGTTCTTGGGCACTGGCGGTCTGCTGGGCGCAGCGCTGCATAAGCGGCATCATCGCCGGGTCGGCCGGCACTTGGCCCAATTGCAAAGTGACATCGACTGCGGCGTTGTTGTCCGTTCGGGTGAAACGAATTTCGCTTTCGATTTCGGCGCCGAATTCCAACAGGCAGCGGCGATCGAAGCGCCCGCCTATTCCCTTGAATCCCTCTTCGCCAGTGGCGCCAGTGATGAGCCGCGCAACGCTGGCGATGACGCCGGTCACGCCTTGCGTCGCGCTTTCCGCGAATTCCACGCGCAAGCGGCCGCGCTCTGGCATTTCCTGGCCGTAGAGGGCGAGCAGCGCGCGACGCGTAGCGAGGTAGGCGCCCGCCACGGTGGGGCAGGAGTGGCCGGCGAGCTTTACGGCGTCGGCATAGGTGTAGGTGATGAAGCCGCCATCGGCAGCACCCAAAAAATCGGCCAGCGGGTCGCGCAAGGTGATTCGCGGCACTTGTTCGAAGAAGGCGGGAAAGCTCACGGGGCGTCTCCAGGGTGTGGCTGATGCTGCTCTATCGGTTCGACGTGAATGGTAATCGAGGCGTTGGCCAGTTCTCGATGCAAGCGCGCTTCGATGCGGTCACACAGGGCGTGTGCCTCGCGCACCGGCGTCTGTCCCGGCACCAGCAGATGGAATTCGAGAAAACGCCGCGCTCCGGATTTTCGAGTGCGCAGGGCATGGTGGCTAGCTTCATGCGGAAGCATTTCTTTGATCAAAGTTTCGACGCGTGCCGCTTCCTCGGCCGGCAGTGCGGCATCCATCAAACCGTCGACCGAACGCCGCAGGAGATCGATGCCGGTCCAAACGATATGCAAGGCGACCGCTAGGGCGATCAAGGGGTCGAGCAAGTACCACTGCGGCACCAGAAGCACGATGCACAAGCCGCCCACCACACCGGCCGAAGTCCACACGTCGGTGAGCAGGTGCTGGGCGTCTGCCTCGATGGCGATGCTGTCGTGTTTGCGCGCCACGCCGAGCATGACGCGGGCGGTGAAGAAGTTGGCCGCGGCGGCGGCCAGCGCCACCAGCAAACCAGCGCCCAGATGTTCCAGCGGTGCCGGAGCGAAGAGCCTTTGCGCCGCGGCGTAAAAAATCGACAGCGCGGCGACCAGGATCAGCGCACCTTCGACGCCGCTGGAAAAATATTCGGCTTTATCGTGGCCGTAAGCATGGCGATCGTCGGCCGGTTGTTCCGCGACCGAAAGCGCCCCGAGGGCGACCAATCCCGCAGCGAGATTGACCAAAGCCTCCAGCGCGTCGGAGAGCAAACTCACCGAGCCGGTGAGAAAGTAGGCACCAAACTTCAGGCCCAAAGTGAGCACCGAAGTTGCGATCGACAGCCAAGCCATGCGCCGTACGGCGCGGGAGCGGGTCATGGCGCCAAGGTCTCGGGCTGGATGCGCTGGGTTTGATCGACCAGGTCTGGCCTGGCCGCCAGGCTAGCGGCGAATGAAGTCGATCACCACACCCTGCGGCGCGCGTTCGACGTAGCTGATTTCCACCAGCTCGCCGTAACGCATTTGCAATTGCTGCAGCAAAGGCAAGGGGTCGTGATCGTTGACGAAGCGCATGGTTTCGCCGGGATGCAAAGCATCGAGCGCGCCAAAAATGGCCGCATGCCGAAACCGCTTGGCGATGCCGCGGGCGTCGAAAGGATAAATTTGGTCCGGCAGAATATGCAGGTGGGGTTGCGACATGAATCACCTCGGGAGATTAGGCACTGCGCCCGCAGGGGTTTCGCGCGGCGCTGGATCGGGCGGCAAGTCTCGCACCGGCGGGTTTTGCTTGCCGTGATTTGCATCAAGAAAGGAAGGGCATCAGTGCGAGGTGAGTTGCCCCCGCCATGAAGGACGGAGTTTCCGTGCCGCCATTGCGCGCGCAGTCAGCGGGCTCATGGCTGCGGCATGGTCTCGGGGGCCCCGGCGTGAATGACGGGGCTTATACTCGATGCGTGGACACAAAGCGGCAACAAAGCTGGCATAAAATCATGCTCTCCACGAGCCGCGATCAAATGTCTGCCAAGCCTGCCACCTTCCCGCTGATTTATTCCTGCTCGGGCTGTTCGAGCGCGGCGCAGCTCACCAATGCGCTGGCCTTGCAGCTTACGCGTGAAGGCATCGCGGAGATGTCGTGCATCGCCGGTGTAGGAGGGGGCGTGCCGGCTTTGGTGCGCCTGGCGCGCTCTGGCCGGCCGATTCTGGCCCTCGATGGCTGTCACCTCGCCTGCGTGCGAGCCTGTCTCTCGCAGCGCCAAGTGACGCCCGATCGGCATCTCGTCTTGGCCGATTTTGGCGTCGCCAAGCGGGCGCACGAACCTTTCGACGCGAAGGAACTGGACCTGCTGTTGCCGCAGCTGCGGGCCGCGCTCGTCGGCTTCGGCGTCTGAAGTTCAAGGGGTCACGCCGGCTCGGTTTGTTCCGACTTGGTGCGTGACGCCCGGACCATTACCCAAAATTGTGCGTCGCAGTATCGGGTTCAGGCTCCCACTTTCGGGGGCGAACGCCTTGCTTGACGCGGCATTCGTGCGTATTGCGCGATCCTGGCATTGCCTTTGCGGAGGGTGGAGCAAGTATTCCTCGACGCGGAGATGGGCATGCGCAAAATGAAACTGGTCTTGGTCGGCAACGGCATGGCGGGCGTGCGCACGCTCGAAGAACTGCTGAAGCTCGCACCCGACCTTTATGACATCACCGTTCTGGGGGCCGAGCCGGTCAGCAATTACAACCGCATATTGCTTTCGCCGGTTCTGGCAGGCGAACAGCACTTCGAACAGATCATCCTCAATCCGCGCGAGTGGTATCAAGCGCGCGGCATCGAATTGCATCTGGGCAAGGAGGTCACGCGGCTCGACCGCCACGCTCGGGTCGTGGAAACAGCCGACGGTTTGAAGCTGCCCTACGATCGTTTGTTGCTCGCCACCGGCTCCTCGCCGATACGCCTGCCCATTCCTGGCGCGCAGTTGCCCGGCGTGCTGGCCTACCGCGACATCGCCGACACCGAGGCGATGATCGCCGCCGCCCAGCAGTATCGGCATGCCGTGGTGATCGGTGGCGGACTGTTGGGGCTTGAAGCGGCCAATGGTCTCAAAGCCCGCGGTATGGAGGTCACCGTGGTGCATCTGGCACCCTGGCTCATGGAGCGCCAGCTCGATGCAACAGCGGCGGGCATCCTTCAAACGGCGCTGGAGAAGCGCGGCCTGAAATTCGAGATCGGCAGGCAGACGCAAGCCCTGATTGCCGGCGAGGAGGGGCGGGTTGCCCAGTTGCGCCTCGATGACGGACGGGAGCTTCCCGCCGACCTGGTGGTGATGGCGGTGGGCATACGCCCCAACGATGCTTTGGCGCGCGACGCGGGGCTGTTTTGCGATCGCGGCGTGGTGGTCAACGACACCATGATGACTTACGATCCGCGCATCTATGCCGTGGGCGAATGTGTCTCGCATCGCGGCATTGCCTATGGCTTGGTGGCACCTTTGTTCGAGCAGGCCAAAGTCTGCGCCAATCACCTGGCGGAATTCGGCATTGCGCGGTACCGCGGCTCCACCTTGTCGACCAAGCTCAAGGTGACCGGCATCGACGTCTTTTCCGCCGGGGAATTTTTGGGCACTGCGAACACCGAGGACATCGTACTGCTGGACAAAAGCGGCGGCATCTACAAGAAACTCGTGATCCGCGAAGGAAAGCTGGTGGGTGCGGTGCTGGTGGGCGACACCGTCGATTCGAGCTGGTATTTCCAGCTCATGAAAGAAGGCAAGCCGCTGGCCGGGCGGCGCGAGCGCTTGATGTTCGGCGAATCGGGCCTGGGCAACACCGGGCACCAAGGCGAGAACCGTGCCGCCGAGCTGCCCGATGACTTCGAAGTCTGCGGCTGCAACGGTGTATGCAAAGGGACCATCGTCAAGTCGATCAAGGAAAAAGGGCTCTTCACCCTCGATGAGGTGCGCCAGCATACCAAAGCCTCTTCTTCTTGCGGTTCTTGCACCGGACTGGTTGAGCAGATACTCGCCACGGTGGTGGGGGGCGCCTATCAGCCGGTGGCCGCTGCCGCCAAGCCGCTGTGCCGCTGCACCGATTATTCGCACGAAGATGTGCGCCGCGCGATCCGCGAGAATCGCCTCTTGTCCATTCCCGAGGCGATGCGATTTCTGGAATGGCGCACGCCCAACGGCTGCGCCAGCTGCCGGCCGGCGCTTAACTATTATCTTCTTTGCGCCTGGCCCGGCGAGTACCGAGACGACCCGCAGTCGCGTTTCATCAATGAGCGCGCTCATGCCAACATCCAGAAGGATGGGAGCTATTCGGTGGTGCCGCGCATCCACGGCGGTGTGACCACGCCGGCACAGCTCAAGCGCATCGCCGAGGTGGCGGAGAAATACTCCGTGCCTACGGTGAAAATTACCGGCGGCCAGCGCATCGACCTCCTGGGGGTCAAGAAAAACGATCTGCCCAAGGTCTGGGCCGACCTCGACATGCCCTCGGGTTTCGCCTACGGAAAGTCGATACGCACCGTCAAAACCTGTGTGGGTTCGCAATGGTGCCGCTTTGGCGTGCAGGACTCCACTGCTTTGGGGATACGTCTGGAGCAGGAACTCGACCGCATGTGGGCGCCGCACAAGGTGAAGCTCGCCGTTTCGGGCTGCCCGCGCAACTGCGCCGAGGCGACCATCAAAGATGTCGGCGTCGTTGGGGTGGACTCGGGCTGGGAGATCTACGTCGCCGGCAACGGGGGCATCAAGGCCGAGGTGGCGCAATTCCTGGTCAAAGTGAAAACGGCTGAAGAGGTGCTGGAATACAGCGGCGCGTTTTTGCAGCTCTATCGCGAGGAAGCGCGCTACCTCGATCGCTCTGTGCATTGGGTGCAGCGCGTCGGGCTCGATTATGTCAAGAGCCGCGTCGTCACCGATACAGCGGGGCGTAAGGCTTTGTATTCACGCCTGCAAGAAGCGCTGGCCGGCTTGCCCGATCCTTGGGCCGAGCAAGCGGGTGGGGCGGACGCCCAGTTCCAGTCGATAGACCTCGAGAATGAGAAAGGTAGCCGCCATGAGCGAGTGGTTGAGAGTTTGCCCCATTGAAGAAATTCCGCGCTTGGGTGCGCGGGTGGTCAAAACGGAGCGAGGAGACGTGGCGGTCTTTCGCAATGCCGAGGACGAACTTTTTGCCCTAGCCGATCGCTGTCCGCACAAAGGCGGTCCGCTCTCGCAAGGAATCGTCTTCGACCGGCGCGTCACTTGTCCGCTGCATGGTCTTACCCTGCATCTCGATAGCGGCGCGGCGCAGGCGCCCGACCAAGGCTGCGCTGAGAAGTATCGGGTGCGCCTCGACAAAGGGGTGGTATACCTGAATCTCGGACACTGACCGCCGCCGGTCGAGTGCACATCCGCAGGGCGGGGTCGGCAAGACGAAACGCGGTCGAGGGGGTGCGGGCCTAGCTGAAACGGGTGGCGAGACCGGGCCCTTGGGGCCGCAGGACGCCGCCGGCATTGCCAGCGGGCCGCGCACGGCGCGGATAAGGCCTTGGCCCGAACCAGGCCCCGCCTGAGATGGGCGGCGTGACTCACCAGGGTGGGAGCGTACATGTATCAGGAAACGATTGAAGCCTTTGCCGGCGTTGCGCGGAAGAAAGCGGACTGGGCGCGCCATAGGCCGCTTGCCTTTTTGGTTGGCGCGATGATGGCTGGGGCTTATGTGGGCCTCGGAATCATCCTGATTTTCAGCGTCGGCGCCACCATCGAGCCCGCATGGCAGCGCTTGGTGATGGGTGCGTCATTCGGGATTGCCTTGACGCTGGTCGTCTTTGCCGGTTCTGAGCTCTTCACCGGACTCACCATGGTGATGTCCCTGGGTTGTCTGCAGCGCAAAATCTCGGCCCCCGAGCTAATCAGGGTTTGGGCCTATGCGTGGATCGGGAACCTCGCCGGCGCAATGGTGCTCGGGTTCTTGTTCGCGGCGGGGGGTGGAGGCGTGCTGCTGGGTGATGGGGCGCCGCTGCTGTTCAAGGTCGCAAGCGCGAAGATGAATGCTGCGCCGGGGGCGCTTTTTGCCCGCGCGATACTCTGCAACTGGCTGGTTTGCCTTGCCCTGTGGATGGCGGCTCGCACCGCGAGCGATGCGGCTAAACTCGGGGCGATCTTCTGGTGCCTGTTTGCCTTCATAGCCAGCGGCTATGAGCATAGCGTGGCCAACATGAGTTTGTTTGCCATCGCCTTGCTCGGCAAGCATCCCGAAACCGTTACGCTGCTGGGTATGGCCCACAACCTGTTTTGGGTGACGCTCGGCAATACCGTCGCCGGGGCTTTTTTTATGGCGGGCGCTTATTGGTTCGCCTCCCGTCCGGTCATGCGCATCGCCGGCGCGGCGAGTCCTGGAGAACTGCAGGGCAGGGAGTTGGGCTAAAATGGCGGCATTTCCATTTCCCTTTCACCCATGCGTCCGCAGTCGATCTCGGTGTTCTGTTATATCGTTGGCGTGCTCGGCGTTGTTCAGCTCGGTCTGGTGCAACTGATCGGCTTGACTGATCTGGTTTTTGCCGCGATGTGGATCGCCGCCGCCCTGGCGACCATCGCCTCGGCCATGGGTTTGTGGCAAATGCGAACCTGGGGTCCCATTACCTTTTTTGTCGGCTTCGGTGCTGGCGTGATGCTGCTTGCCAGCATTGGATCGCAGTGGGTGAATGGCTGGGCGGGCCAGGCCCTTGCTTATGGCGTTCCGGCGATTTATGCCCTGATCGTCATGCCGCATTGGACACAAATGAGGAGCGGCGGGAGCTGAGTTCGGCTCCCGCATCGAATTTCGAAGAAGAGCGAGAAAAAGTGCGGCGTCTGCGGCGCGGCGCGTGCTTGTTGGCTGCAGTCCAGAGTGCGGTATTGATGCGCAACAATTTTCATTGTGCGCCGCGCAATGAGTAATACTTTCCAAGGCCCTTGGACTGTGGGAAACTCCGCCTCGCGGGGTATCCAAGGAATAGGGGAGTTTGTCCGATGAGTGAGACAGTCAAGTATCTGCTCGACGAGAGCCATCTTCCGAAGTTCTGGTACAACATCGCCGCCGATTTGCCTTCGCCTCCGCCTGCGGTGCTCCATCCGGGCACCAAACAGCCGGTCGGGCCGGATGATCTGGCGCCCTTGTTTCCGATGTCGCTGATCATGCAGGAAGTGAGCACGGAAAGGGAGATCGAAATCCCGGAACCGGTGCGCAAGATCTATCGTCAGTGGCGCCCCAGCCCCTTGTTCCGCGCGAGACGCTTGGAACAGGCATTGCAAACGCCTGCGCGCATATACTACAAGTATGAAGGCGTCAGTCCGGCGGGCAGTCACAAGCCCAATACCGCGGTCGCCCAGGCGTTCTACAACAAAGAGGCCGGCATCAAGAAGATTAGCACCGAGACCGGCGCAGGCCAATGGGGCTCCTCGCTTTCGTTTGCCGGAGCGCTATTCGGCATCGAAGTGCAGGTCTTCATGGTCCGGGTGTCGTACAACCAGAAGCCTTATCGCCGCGCCCTGATGGAAACCTACGGCGCCCGCTGTGTGGCTAGCCCCTCGATGGAAACGAATTACGGGCGATCGGTGCTGGCCGCCGACCCGGATTCCCTGGGGAGCCTTGGCATCGCCATTTCGGAAGCGGTAGAGATTGCGGCTACCCACGACGATGTGAAATATGCCCTGGGCTCGGTGCTCAATCACGTGTTGTTGCATCAATCGGTGATCGGTCTCGAGGCCATCGAACAGATGGGCATGGCCAACGATTATCCCGACGTGGTGATAGGTTGCGCCGGGGGCGGATCGAACTTCGCCGGTATCGCCTTTCCGTTCATCGGGCTGCAGTTGCGCGGTGGCCGTAAAGTGCAGGTCATCGCCGTCGAACCGGCTGCGTGCCCTTCGCTGACGCGCGGGAAATATGCCTACGACTTTGGCGACACGGGCTGTATGACGCCGCTGGCGAAAATGCACACCTTGGGCTCCAATTTCATGCCTTCGGGACTGCACGCCGGCGGCCTTCGCTATCATGGCATGTCGCCCCTGGTGTCGCATTGCAAAGAACTGGGCCTCTTGGAAGCGCGCGCCTACCACCAGACGCCTTGCTTCGAAGCGGCGGTGCAGTTCGCGCGCGCCGAGGGCATCGTCCCGGCGCCCGAATCGAGCCATGCGGTGCGCGCCGCAGTCGACGAGGCTTTGAAGTGCCGCGAGTCTGGGACCTCCAAGGCGATCCTTTTCAACCTCTCGGGTCACGGCCATTTCGACATGCAGGCCTATATCGATTATTTCGAAGGCAAGCTGCAGGATAAGGCTTACGATCAGAACGCCCTGGATAAGTCGCTGGCGGCTTTGCCGGTGGTTTAGTACGCTGGTTTTTTTCGATGAGCGGGCGGAGAGTATTCGCCCGCTCTGTTTTTTGCATTTGGCAGGGTCTGCGCCGATCGTCCCCAGCAGCGAAGCGCTGCCGATCGGAGATTCCGGCGGCACAATCAGGCGCAGGAGCGTCGCAGAAAGGCCTTTGGCGCCCGCGAGACCGACTCCTTAGCTCCGGCGCTGAGCATTCCCAAGCGTTTCCAAGAGCAGCTTCCAGGCGAAGGTGGCGCGGGCGGTAAGAAGAGAAGTTTGGTCGGTCATGAGAGAAGTACTACGATTTTCGACTCGTGTTAGGCCTGGCCTTGGAATGCGGATCGTTTCTCCGACTGACATTCCTATGGAAAGCCCAAGCGTTGCCGCGCTCTCGGATTTTGGCACCGAAAGCTTGATCCCGTATTGCCTCGATTTTGGCCAGGATTCGATCATATTGGCCGCTGGCCTCGATCCCAGGTCGGCGTCAAGCGCTCCGTTTCACTACTTGTATCTTCGCGAGCACACGCGCGAATTCTTGCGGGTGCCTGCAGAAACCCTGACTTCTGTACCGAGTTTGGGGTTGGCTAGGCTTGCCCTGGTCTTTTCTCCCGGCCGCTGCGGCTCGACGCTCTTGAATGCGCTGTTAGGGGAGATGGGCGCGGTCTCGATTTCCGAGCCGGATTTTTATACCCAAGCCGCCTGTCATTTTGCCCTTCGGAGGTCTCGAGGGCTTCCTTACGCCGAAAGGACGGTGCAAACGCTTGGCACGGCAGGCCGGATGCTCCTTGCGCCTTTGGCCGTCGAAAGGACCGCTGCGATTACCTTGAAACTTCGAAGCGAAGCCAATTTTTCGCCAGCGGAAATCCTCGCCAGCTTCCCGGCCAAACCGAAAGCGATTTTCCTGACTCGAGGATTTAATTCCTGGTGCCAATCCCGCATGCGCGCCTTTCCGGACAGTCTGGAGGAAAACTTTGCGGTCTATGTCGCCGCCTTGCGCGCGCTTCAGTGGCTGCGCACAAATGCGGAGTGTCTTTGCCTGGCTTACGAGGTGCTTGGGACCCGGCCGGTGGAGACGTGCGAGCTGCTGTCCCGGTTCTTGGAGCTGTGCATGCCCAGTGAGCAACAATTGCTGGCCGTAATCAGCAAGGACTCCCAAGCCGACACGCCGCTGGCGCGGGAAACGATTGCACACCCGTTGCCGGGGAGCACCCTCCAGAACATTGAGAAGCTATGGCAATCTCGAGCTCCCAGGGGCTTATTGCGCGACTTGGGGCTCGATTACCTGATCTGACGCTCGTTCGCCCAACGCCTACATCTGCGCTTCTTGCGTGGCGCGTAAAGGGGGCTGTCTCATTCTGTCGCCAAGCGCCGTAGCGCCTCTCCCGTCACCCTGGCGATCCGCCAGTCCGGCAGTACTTCCGCGCCCAGGCTCTGGTAGAAGCCGATCGCCGGCGCATTCCAATCCAGAACCGCCCACTCGAAACGCCCGCAGCCTCGCGTCACGGCAAGCGCCGCAAGTCGTGCGAGCAATTGCCGGGCATAGCCCTTGCGCCGGAAAGCTGGCCGGACGAAGAGGTCCTCCAGGTACAAGCCGCGGCGCCCGAGAAAAGTCGAGTAATTGTGGAAAAACAGCGCGAAGGCCACGGGAATGCCGTTTTCGGTGCCCAACAACACTTCGGCGCTCGGTTGCGGCCCAAAAAGTGCCGCGGAGATGTCTTCGGCGCTACTGACGCATAGGTGACTGAGTTTCTCGTAGGCCGCCAATTCGATGACCATGGCGTGAATGGCTGCCACATTTTCGGGCCCGGCTGGGATGATGGCAAAGGAGGCTTCGGGCATAGGCTCAGGTTCCAGAATCGAGGCGGCGGCCGTAGATGACCAAGTCGCGCTCGATTTCGTCCAGCACGGCAATGCGCGGCAAATTACCCCAGCGCGTAAAGCCGAAGCGCTCGAAAAGCGCGATGCTCGGCCGATTGTGGCCAAAAATAAAAGCGAGCAGGGTCTGGATTTCCAGACCAGAGGCCTGGTTCAGCGCCTCTTGCAAGAGCATGGCGGCAATCCCCCTGCGCTGCCACCGGTTGCCTACATAAACCGACACTTCGACGGTGTGGTGGTAGGCCGGACGGCCGTAAAAACTGCGCAGCCCCAGCCAAGCGGCAATTTCGTGGCCCGCTTCCGCCACCCAGAGCGGACGCTGCGGTGCAGCATGCTCGGCGAACCAGGCCCGCCGGTCCTCAACGCTGACCGGTTCGAGATCCGCGGTAGCCAAGCGTCCGGGGATCGATTCATTGTAAATCCCCACGATACGGATCTGATCGGTGGGAAGTGCTTTGCGAATCAATATGTTTGACACGTTTGCAACACCCGAGGGCAGCAATGTGGCGGAATTGTGACGATTGGTGGAATTGGCTTGCCCAGTATTGTATCGTCTAAAGCACGGGTAAGCCTGGGTCAAAAACCCAAATCGCACCCAAGAACTCTACCAAAGGAGGTTTTTCAATGAAATTCCAACGCAAAACCCTCACCACTGCGCTGCTGTGCGCGCTCGGCGTCGGTGGGGCCGGGTTCGTGCTGGCCACGGGTGCCTATGCTCAGGCGACCGACCAGAAACCGGCCAAGATCGAAAAGATCGAAGTGACGGGTTCCAACATCAAGCGCATCGAGGGGGAAACCGCTCTGCCCGTGACCGTCATCACCCGCCAGGACATCGAGAAAATGGGTGCGGTCAATACGGAAGACGTGCTTCGGCGCATTTCCGCCAGCACCAGTATGTTCTCGGACAGCACGCAGGGCGCGGGCTACTCCCAATCGTTCGCCAACCTGCGCGGCCTGGGGGCGAACTCTACGCTGATTCTCTTGAACGGTCGCCGGGTTTCCAACCACGCCTTCGGCAGCATCGGCGGGGCTGTGTCGGTGGACCTCAATTCGATCCCCTTCTCCGCCATCGAACGTGTCGAAGTGCTGCGTGACGGCGCTTCCGCGGTTTACGGTTCGGATGCCATAGGCGGCGTGATCAACTTCATAACCCGCTCGGACTACAAAGGTGCCGAAGTAACCCTGCGTTATGGCGACACCGAGGCCGGCATAGGCGGTGGCGAGCGCGGCGCCAATGCAGTTTGGGGCATGGGCGATCTAGCCAAGGACAACTACAACGTTTTGGTGAGCTTCGGCTGGCAGAACAACCTGCGCATGAAGGCGGTGGAGCAGAAACTTTATGAGCGCGGCGAACAGGAACTCGCATTGCCCTTCCCGCTGACCTCTTACCGGGGTTTTCCCGGCCGCTTGATGGACTTTGGTCTCAGCCCAGGCGCCTATACCGGCGATTGCAACCCGACCTTTACTACCATTCAGACGGCGGGAACCACTCCCTCCGGCGATCCGCGCATGCGTTGCCGCGGGCGTTACGCAGCCTATCTCGACAACCTGCCGGACCAAAGAAAATGGGACACCTTTGCCCGGTTTACGCGCAATCTGACGAATGATCATCAGCTCTTCGTCGAGGGCACGATGTCGCGGGCTCACAACATCGGCCGCATTGCGCCAACTCCGCTGTCCAGCGACCTCACGCGCATCGACCCGGCCACGGGGACGCGAAGGGCCGTCTTGTATCCGACCAATGGGCGGCATTACCCGGTCGATCTTTTGCGCCGCTTGGGATATGACCCCTTTGATACCGGTGTGCCCGGGTTTGCCGACTTCGCCTGGCGCGCGGAACCGGGTGGCAACCGCATCACCGATGTGGAAGCCATTCAAACCCGCATCGTCGGTGGATTGAAGGGTTTGTTCGCCGGTTGGGATTATGAAACAGCCTTGAGCTGGGCCCAAAACGATGCCACCTTGCATTACACCGGCTTCTTCCACGAGAACCGCTTGCTCGACGCCTTCGAGGCCGGCCTGATCAATCCCTTCGGCCCGATCGATGCGGAGGGTGAGGCGGCGTTGCGTGCTGCGGAAATGCGCGGTGAAATGCGCAAGTCCAAAGGCAAGACCACCCAGTGGGACGGCAAAATGAGCCGCGAGCTGATGCCCATGGGCGGTGGGCCGCTGGCAGTTGCCGTCGGCGCCAACATTCGTGGCGAGAAGATCAACGACCATCCGACCAATCCGGATTATTCCGCCGGGTATCACGTCGGTGGCGAGGGCACCATCCCCACGGTCAATGCCAGCCGCACCGTCACGGCGATTTATGGCGAGTTGTCGGTTCCCTTCGCCAAAGGGTGGGAAGCCCAGTTGGCAGCACGGGGCGACCATTACAGCGATTTCGGTTCCAAGGTGAGCCCGCGGGCGTCCTTGCGCTGGCAACCGGCCAAGAGCATGTTGTTCCGTGCTGCGGCCGGCACCGGCTTCCGCGCCCCCTCGCTGTGGGATTCGAAGAGCCCGGATTCCGAAACCAATACCGCCGACAACGTCTATGATCCGGGTTGCCCGCCGGGATTCGAGGATGATCCGCGCTGCTTTACGCAGTTTACGGTGCGGAACATGTCCAATCCCAACTTGAAGCCGGAGAAATCCAAGCAGTTCACGGTCGGATTCGTGCTCGAGCCCACGCCCCAAATGTCCTTCTCCATGGACTACTGGGACATCAAGAAGAGCGACACGATCGGTTCGGTCAACGGCCAAGACATCCTGACCGATGATTCGCTGTATGCGCGTTACTCCTCGACCCGCGTGTTCCGCGACTCGGCCGGCTTCCTGCTCTATATCGCCCAGCCGCTTGAGAATCTGGGCGGGGTGAAGAGCTCGGGCGTCGACCTCGACTTGACGTCGCGCTTCAGCACGGGCGTCGGTAAGTTCACCGCTTCGCTGTCTGGTACGCTGATGACCAAGTTCAAGGCCCAACAAGGCAAGGACACGCCGTACATCAGCTACCTCGGTCACGGCGGTGCCGGCGTGTTTGGTGGCGCGTCCTACCCGCGCTGGCAGCACACCTTGACGCTTGACTGGGAGCAAGGTCCTTATGGCGTGACCTTAGAGCAGCGTTTCGTGCGCGGCTGGTCGGAAATCGCCATCAACACCGAACCTTGTGCGTTCGAGGGCGATTGCACCGCCACACACGGCGTGGGCGACTACTCCAACTTCAACCTCTCGGCCCGTTACACCGGGTTCAAGAATCTGAAGCTGACGGTGGGTGTGCGCAACATCATGGACAAGGAGCCGCCCTACGTCGATTCCTCGAGCAACGGGTCGCACGCTGCGGGTTACGCCAATTCGGTGGCTGATCCGCGGGGTCGCTTCTGGTACGGCAGCGTGAATTACAAGTTCAAATAATGGGTTTGGATGGGCGGCGGTCTTGGGCCGCCGCCCGCCAGCAGGTCTCGCCGGCGCCTTTGCGCCGGTTTTTGTTTGCACAATCGCCGGAATAACAATCCTGGGAAACCCCGAATCCCTGATCTGTCTTCCTTTGTCGCTTTCGCATCGATTCCGCAAAGCTGGCAAAATCAGGGGCGATGGCGTATATTTCCGCGTTGTTGCGGCATCGCGCCGCAGACAAGAATCCTGTTAATCGTTTACATTCGCGTGAGGGGGTTACTCATGGTATTTCAACGCAAAGTCCTTGCGGCTGCGGTTCTTTATGCCGTTGGTGGCGTAGGCTTGAGTGTCTTCGCTGTCTCTTCGGCCTTGGCCCAGCAGCAAACCGAACAGCAGCCCACCAAGATCGAAAAGATCGAGGTGACTGGCTCCAACATCAAGCGCATCGAGGGGGAAACGGCCACTCCGGTGCAAGTCGTGACGCGCAAAGAGATCGAGCGTACGGGTGCCACCAACCTGAACGAACTGATGCGGTCCTTGCCGACTATCGATATTTTCGACCAAGGCGAATTGGCCTCGAACAGCCCCGCCGGATCCGGTACGGCCACCATTCGCATGCGCGGCCTTTCGGAAACCAACGTGCTGGTGTTGCTCAACGGTCGGCGCGTACCGGTCAACGCCCTTTATGATTCGTCGGGCGCGGGAGCGGCCTTCGACATCAACATGATTCCCATCGGCTCGATTGAGCGGGTGGAGATCCTGAAAGATGGCGGCTCGGCCATTTATGGTGCCGATGCCGTCGCCGGCGTGGTCAACTTCATCACTCGCAAGGATTTCACCGGAATCGAAGCGCAGGTGGGCTATGGCACTTCCAGCCGCAGCGACGGGCAAGAACAGAGCCTGAGCGTTACCGGCGGTTGGGGGTCCCTGGACAAGGACCGCTTCAACGTTTTGGCGTCGTTCCAGTACTTCAAGCGTGACCCGGTGCTGCGCAAGGACCGGGATATTTCGAGCTCGGTCGACTTCCGGCGTTTTGGCGGCCCGGATCGCCGCAGTGTGTTCTCGCCTTATGGCAACTTGCTGGACGATGACTTCAACTTTACCGGCGAGACCGTCAAACCCTGCCCACCCGAGAATTTTAGCGGGGGATTGTGCCGCTATGACTTCAATACCAGCCTTTTGACCGCCTATAACGGCGCCGACCGCTGGAGCGCCATGGTCGTGGGAACCTTCCAATTCAGCCCGAACTGGAAGGGCTTTGCCCAAGCCTTCATGGGAGAAGCCAAGGACCACTTCGACGCTCACCCCGTGCCCGATTTCTTTGTCCTGCCCACCGGACAGTGGTACACCGGCCGCTTCATGCAGGGCGGACCGCGCATGACCGATCGCAAGTCGAAGTTGGACGAAGTGATCCTCGGCGTCGAAGGGACGCTAGGTTCGATCGATCTCAATATCGCGGCCGGCCAGGGCAAGAGCAAGGTGACCAACCGCGACAGCAATTATTACAACTATGACCTTTGGTATGCCGCGCTGGAAGCCGGTCTGCTCGATGCTACGGTGTCGACCAACGATCCGGCGCTGGTGGAAAGCCTCAAGGTCAACCCGTTGCGCGTCGGCAAGTCGCAGGTGAGTTTCTTCGACGCCAAGATGTCGGGCGAACTCTTCCAGATGAAGGCGGGCCCCTTCGCCTACGCTGCCGGCGTTTCTGCCTGGCGCGAAGAACTGGTCGATACACCCGATGCGCTGACCCAACAGGGCTTGGTCGTGGGCAGCATCCAGCAGGCGCCGGTCAATGCATCCCGCAACGCCAAGGCCCTCTTCGGCGAAGTGAATATACCGCTGGGTATGGGCGTTGAGGTGCAGGGCGCCGTGCGCTGGGATGATTACCCCACCGATTCCCGGACCTCGCCCAAAATTGCCGCCCGGTGGCAGCCCAACAAGACCTTCCTGCTTCGGGCCTCCTACAGCGAAAGCTTCAAGATGCCGACCCTCAAGCAGCTCTTTGGGGCGCAGGAGGAGGGCGCAATCAACATCTCCAGCGACGAGGAGTGCCAAGCGATTGGCCAGCCGGTCGGCTGTTTCATTCCCGCCTACCAGGTGAACGGTTCCAACCCCAACCTCAAGCCCGAGATCGGCAAGACCTTCAACATCGGTGGCGTTGTCGAAGCAGGCCCGATGTCACTGATGCTCGACTGGTTCAAGATCGAGAAGCGCGACAACATCACGTCGCCGACCATTCTCTCCTCGCTGCTTGCCGGGCGCACTGGTCGCGCAGCCAATGGTCAGCTCTTGGTGTATACCAACTTGCAAAACACCAGCTACTTCGAGGCCTCGGGATTCGATGTCGACGGGCAGCTGAAGTTCTCTCTGGGCAGCATGGGCAAGCTGGGTTTGCGCGACGTGGCCACCTACTACTTGTACCAGCGGCAACGCGGAGCTACCAGCGACCCGTGGTATAACTACGTCGATACCTACGCAACTCCGCGCTGGCGCAACTACTTCAAGACCGAATGGGAAATGGGGTCTTGGGTGCTTGGCTTGTCGTGGCGCACCATTGCCGGCTTCCGTGACACCGACGATCCCTCGACCGGCGAAGAGCCGATTCCGGCATCGGTCCGCACCGTGGGCAAGCACGAAGAGGGTGACATTCAAGTCAGCTGGTCGGGGATCAAGAATCTGCGCGTCGACGTGGGGGTGAAGAACTTCCTTGATCGCATGCCGCCGATTTCGATCCAGAATGTGAGCAGCAACGCGTACACGCAAATGGGTTTTGCTGAACTTTATACCAACCGCGGTCGCTTCTTCTATGGCAGCGTGAACTACAAGTTCAAGTAAGCTCGTTTTTGCCTTTCCCAAGGGCCGGTCGCTACCGGCCCTTCTTATTTGTGGTCATGATTCATGAACATTGATAAACTCGGCGCGTTTTTGGGAGTCGCCGCAATCGGCCGACACAACCAAGGGAGATCACCCATGAGTTTTCGCCATTTCGCTTTTCGCGTCCGTCAATTGGCCCCTGCGTTCGCGGCAGTTCTTTTGACACCGTGGATCGGCAGCGCCTGGGCTGCGACAAACACCATCGAGGAGTTCTTCAAGAATCCGCAGTATTACGGCGTAAAGTTGTCTCCTGACGGGACCCATCTGGCTGCCACCGCTCCCGCGGACGGCCGGATGAATCTAGCGGTCATTTCCCTGAAGGAGCGCAAGGGAGGGCGCCTGACGCGCATGAAAGACGCCGATGTCGTCGATTTCCACTGGGTGAGCAACGACCGCTTGGTGTATAGCCTGGGCAATATCAACGAGCCTTCCGGATCTCGAAAGAAGTACGTCGGCGGACTTTTTGCCGTTGACAAAGACGGCAAGAACGCGAGGGTTCTGGAACCGACCGTCGAGTCGCAAGTGAACTTGGGCCAGAACGTTATCCGGATGAGTTCCTTTCTTGCTCGGACCAAAGAGCCGTCCGATGAAATCATCGCGCTTGCCAACGATCGCAACCTAAAAAGCCCGGACGTTTATCGGCTCAATACGCGAACCGGGCGCAAAACCCTGCTGACCTGGGAAAACCCCGGACGCGTGGCCGACTGGGTACTGGACAAGGACGGTGTACCGCGTGCTGCGGTTTCGCTCGACGAAAAACTACGCGCGACCATTTGGTGGCGCTCCAACGGCGAAGCCAAATGGGTGGAGCTGGCCCAGTATGACCTGTTCGAAAAGAATTTCCTTCCTCTTGATTTCGGCTACGACGGTAGTTTTTACGTCCTGTCGAACCTTGGGCGCGACAAGTACGCCATATATACCTACGACGCCGAGAGAAAAGCGCTCAAGGACTTGGTCTTCGAACACGCGGAGGTCGATGTGGCCATGGCCAATGGCGCGGGTCCGGATCCGTCAAGCCTGATTTTCGATCCCAAAACGAAGAAACTCGCTGGAGTGCGTTACGAGGGTCTCAAGCCCGGGGTGAAGTGGTTTGACGCGCAGTGGGAAAAGACGCAGGCGTCCCTCGACGCTTCGCTCAACTCGCGTGTGAATTTGTTTCGCCCCCCGGAAGATGGCAGCAGCCGCAGCGTCGTCTATTCCTTTTCCGACCGGCATTCCGGAACATGGTACCTATTCGATGCGGCAGCGAAACAAATCGAAGAGGTTTTCTCCATGAGACCGTGGCTCAAGGAATCAGACCTGGTGGAGATGCAAGCACTCGTTTTCAAGGCTCGTGACGGGCTGGAAATCCCGGCTTATCTTTTCCTCCCCAAAGGCAGCGAGGGAAAGAAATTGCCTCTAATCGTCAATATCCACGGCGGCCCGCATGTTCGCGCCGACTACTGGGGTTTGCAAATGTGGGGGCCCATGGAATCGCAGTTCCTCGCCCAGAACGGCTACGCCGTGCTATTGACCAACTTCCGCATGACACCGGGTTTCGGACACAAACTCTTCACCTCCGGAATTCGGCAAATCGGCAAGGCCATGCAGGAGGACATCGAAGACGGGGTCGATCACCTCGTGGCCAAGGGTTTGGTCGACCCAGCGCGTGTTTGTCTATATGGCGCAAGCTACGGGGGTTACGCGACGCTGTGGGGCCTGATCAAAACACCGGACAAGTACAGGTGCGGCGTAGCCGCCCTGGCGGTCACCGATCTCGATCTGCAGCTCACTTCTACTCGAGGCGACACGGTCACCAACGAGGAGGGTTACTACTTTTGGACCCGAATGGTCGGGGACCCCAAGAAGGAAACGGAGGCTTTGCGGGCCGTTTCTCCAGCGTATCATGCCGCTAAGATCAAAGCTCCCACCATGCTGGTGTTTGGGGAGGCAGACATGCGAGTTCCGCTCGAACAGGGAGAAAAGATGAAGGCCGCGCTCGAAAAAGCGGGCAAACAAACCGAATGGATCGTCAAGCCGGAAGAAGGACACGGCTTCTCCAAACTGGAAAATCGGGTCGACATGTATAGCCGCATGTTGAAGTTCTTCAATGAAAATCTCGGCGTACGCCAAGCCGGGAATTAGGCGGCCGGCGAGTATTCGACGCTGAGCCAAGGGCGCGGGGTTTTTGGCGAGGGGGGAGCGGTTGGGGTTCAGGCCGCACGTGATCGAAAACCGGGTTCTTTCCGGTCGGGAAAGGTCCTCATGTGGCTTTGTTGGCCGTGGAGGTCCTTAAGCCCTTCGCATCGGGAAAGCCGGAAAACTGTATTTTTTGTACAACAGGCGTGAGCCCCAGAAACCCGTCCGTCACTGTAAAACAGATGAATAAACAATATGTTAGACCGTTTCTCGATCCACAAGGCCGTTGCTGGCAGGAAACGGTTGGCGTATCTTAGGGCTACCGGCCCCGGAAGGGGCCAAAAATTTTAATACCGAAGGGGTTTAACATCATGAATTTGCAAAGAAAACAGCTTACCCTAGCCGTCCAGGCGGCCTTGGGCCTGAGCGTGGCGATCACGCTCGCGGCTTCGGGTTCGGCTTTTGCTCAAAGCCAGCCGCAAAAGATTGAAAAAATCGAAGTGACGGGGTCGAACATCAAGCGTGTCGACACCGAAACCGTTGCGCCGGTGGAAATTATCAGCCGCGACCAAATCGAACGCACGGGTCTGGCGACCGTAGCCGAGGTACTGCGCAATATTCCGGCCAATAGCGGCGGCAGTTTTGGCGAAAGCTTCACCAACAGTTTCGCGCCGGGGGCTGCCGGCATTTCCTTGCGCGGTTTGGGCCAGAAGTCCACTCTGGTGCTGATCAACGGCCGTCGCACCGCAGGCTACGGCTTCGCGCAGAACCTGCAAGATACTTTCGTTGACCTCAACAGCATTCCTAGCAGCGCCGTCGAGCGCGTCGAAGTTTTGAAGGACGGCGCCTCTGCCGTCTACGGTTCTGACGCCATCGCCGGGGTGGTCAACGTCATCTTGCGCAAAGACTTCGTCGGTGCGCAAGTGGGCGGCGGTCTGGGCTCCTTCGAAGGCAAGAACGACTATCGCCTCAACGCCGTCGGCGGCTTTGGCGATCTGGGACGCGATCGTTTCAACGTCTTCGCTTCGTTCGACTATTACAAGCGCGATCTCGTGATGTTGTCGGACACCGAGTTCGGCAAGACGCGCGACATGCGGGGTCACCAGGGTGGTCGTAACCACCAATCGCTGACCGGTGCCGGCACTTGGCGCGGTCTGACCTCCTCGGGAGGGCTTTCCACCAATTTCCAAGCTAACGGAGATTGCGCGCTGAACGGTTTCGTTCTAAACGGGGCGCAGGCGGTAGATCTCGGCCTAATCGCCGGACCCTTGGGTAACAACAGCTGGAACAACGCGACCAATACGTTCTGCGGCAGGGACTTCAACGATCAGTTCACCGCCATGCCCAAGACCGAACGCATGGGCCTCCTGTCGCGCGGTACTTTCAATTTTTCGTCCAACCTCAGTGGCTACGCTGAATTCGGCTGGAGCGAGAACAAGACCTTGCAGAAGTTTCAGTCCCCGTTCTTCGCTGCTACCACGGGCCTGACGCAAACCCCCGCTGGCCTGCGTCCCTTCACCTACAACATTACCTTTGCGCCGGGCGCGGCGGGTAATCCCATGACCACCAATGCCCGTTATGTCGGCGTGTTGAACGACATGGGCACTCGGGACACCGAAATCACGTCCACTACCTGGCGCTTGCTGGGCGGACTGAATTACAGCCTGGGCTCCTGGGATTTCGATACCGGCGCGGGTTACGCCAAGAACGAGGTGGAGTCTTTCAACTCCAACCGCCTGTCCTTGAACGGCACCAGCACGCTGTTCGGCGTTTCGACCAACCCGCAGCCTCCAGTTCCCATTTCCACGGGCAGCACCTACAACCTCAACAACTGGTCCACCAACAGCGCCGCCTCGCGCGACATGATGCGGGCGAATTTCCCGCGCCAGTCGACCTCGGAAATGTCCTTCCTCGACACCAAGGCCAATACCGAACTGGGCAAGCTCGGCGGCGGGCCGATCGGACTGGCCCTGGGCGCCGAGTTCCGCAACGAGAAGCTGAAGGACCGGCCGGCTGAAATCGCCAGTGCCGGCCTCATCCTCGGTCAGGGCATTACCTCGACCGACGGCAAGCGCGACTCCTACGCTGCTTACGGCGAATTGTCCCTGCCCGTCACTTCCATGATCGAGGGCCAGTTGGCGGCGCGTTACGACCACTATAGCGACTATGGCAGCTCGACCACGCCCAAGGTCGGTGTGAAATTTAAGCCCACCGGTAACCTGCTGCTGCGGGCCAACTGGGGCAAGGGCTTCCGGGCGCCAACGCTGCCGGAGATCTCGCCCTCGGTCGCCACCTTCTTCACCTCGGTGACCGACCCGCTGACCAATCAGATTACGCAGATTTCCGGCGTGTTCGCGGGCAACCCGAACCTCGAGGCGGAGAAATCGGAATCGGCCACCTTTGGTTTCGTCGTTGAACCCAACAAAGACATCAACGTTGGGCTCAACGCTTACGCGATCAAGTGGAAAAACATCGTCGCGGCGCCGAGCTTCCAGTCCGTCGTGAATGCTGGTGGCCCCAACGTGATTCGCGATCCGTCGACCAACGCCATCGTCACGGTGCTTTCTGGTTATACCAACCTGAACGAAACCAAAACCCAAGGCTTTGACTTTGACGCCAAAGTCGGCTTCAACACCGGGTTTGGCAAGTTCACTGCTCGCACCAACTGGGTCTATATCGCCACCTTCAAAGAGAATGGCGTCGAGACTGTGGGCACCAACGGCGGCACCAACACCATGCCGCGGGTGAGAGGCAGCGTGGCCTTGGATTGGGACAAGCAGCCATTCAGTGCCACCCTGTCGGCCAACTACATCCATGGCTACTATCAGCAGTTGCTGCCCGGTTCGTACTTCACTGAGCAGGATCCACGGTTCCAGAATGGTGTTTACGGCGAGCGTATTCCTGCCTACACGACCTATACCCTCTACGGCAAGTATCAGCTCAACAAGAACTTGCGCGTGACGGCAACGGTGGTGAACCTCACCAACGAGAAGCCGCCCTACGATCCGGGCTTCAGCGGCACCTTCCTGTACGATTTCAGCATCTATGACGTGCGGGGCCGCCAGTACCGCTTGGATTTCGAATACAAAATCAAGTAAGCAACAACAAGAACGCCCCGGAGCATGCTCCGGGGCGGTGGCAGGAAACTCCGAGGCCCCCGGCTTGCCGGGGGCTTTCTTTTAGCTTTTGCGTTGCGCCCGCTTCGCGGCGATGCGCATCCGCAAAGCGTTGAGTTTGATGAAGCCGCCGGCGTCCTTCTGGTCGTAGGCGCCCGCGTCGTCCTCGAAAGTGGCAATGGTCGGGTCGAAGAGCGAGTCGGTCTTGGAATCACGGCTGGTGACGATCACGTTGCCCTTGTACAACTTCAGCCGGACCCACCCGTTGACGTTTGCTTGCGTGTGATCGATCAGCGCCTGCAGCGCTTTGCGTTCCGGGCTCCACCAATAGCCGTTGTAAATCAGGCTGGCATAGCGGGGCATGAGGTCGTCCTTCAAGTGGGCCACCTCGCGGTCCAGGGTGATCGACTCGATGGCACGATGCGCTTTGAGCAATATGGCGCCGCCGGGGGTTTCATAACAGCCGCGTGACTTCATGCCGAGGTAGCGGTTCTCCACGAGGTCGAGTCGGCCAATACCATGCTTGCCGCCAAGCCGGTTGAGCGCCGCGAGCAGTTCATGAGCGGCCATGCGTTTGCCATCGATGCTTACCAGGTCACCGCGCTCGAAAGTGAGATCGATGTACTCGGCGACATCAGGTGCAGCTTCCGGGGAAACCGTCCAGCGCCACATGCCTTCTTCGGCTTCGGCGGACGGGTCTTCCAGGTGGCGCCCTTCATAAGAGATATGCAGCAGATTGGCATCCATGGAGTAGGGCGAGCCGCCCTGCTTGTGCTTCATGTCGATGGGAATGCCATGACGTTCGGCATAGGCCATGAGTTTCTCGCGCGAAAGCAGATCCCATTCGCGCCATGGCGCGATGATCTTCACCCCCGGCTTGAGGGCGTAGGCGCCCAACTCGAAACGAACTTGGTCGTTACCTTTTCCCGTGGCGCCATGAGAGATCGCGTCGGCGCCCACTTGGTTGGTGATTTCCACCAGGCGTTTGGCGATCAGCGGGCGGGCGATCGACGTTCCCAGCAGGTATTCGCCCTCATAGATGGTGTTTGCCCGAAACATGGGGAAAACGAAATCGCGCACAAACTCTTCACGCAAATCGTCGATAAAGATGTGTTCAGGCTGAATGCCGAACTGAAGGGCCTTCTTGCGGGCCGGATCCAGTTCTTCTCCCTGACCGAGGTCGGCGGTAAAGGTCACCACCTCGCACTGATACTGTTCCTGCAGCCACTTCAGAATGACCGAAGTATCCAACCCGCCCGAATAGGCGAGCACGACGCGCTTGATTTCACTCATATGCTCACTTCCTTCGACAAAACTTGCTCCCACCGGCCCTTATTCCGGCTTGTGGCAAACCGCTTCGATGTTGTTGCCGTCGGCATCCAGAACAAAGGCACCATAATAATTGGCGTGATAATGCGGCCTGAGCCCTGGTCTGCCGTTGTCGTGCCCCCCGGCGGCGACCGCCGCCGCATGGAATGCATGGACTTGGGCGCGGGTTTCGGCGCGGAAAGCGACATGCACAGGCGGTAGCTGTGGTGCCCCTTGCGCCAGCCAGAAATCGGGTTTGGGCGGAACGCCGAAACCGGCGCCGACAAAACCTCCGGGCTGTTCTCCGGTGAACTCGATGATCAGGGAATAGCCTAGGGGCGCCAGAGACGCCTGATAAAAAGCCCTGGCTTTCGGCAAATTCGAAACCGAGACACCGATGTGATCGATCATCGCTTTGGCTCCGCAGTGAGGTCCGCTCCTACCAAAGCAGGCCAAGGTTTGGTAGGAGCGGGCTTGCCCGCGAAGACGGCGGTGCATTTGCGATTCGTGGCGGCCTCGGCCAAGGCCGCTCCGACCGGGGCGAGCCAAGGTTTTGTAGGAGCGGGCTTGCCCGCGATTCCTGGTGCATAACTCGGGCATCGTTGTATCATTTCGCAATGACCCAAGCTCATGCCCACAGGTTGCGCCTTGGCCGGTATTCCGAACCCGGTCGGGTCTACATCGTAACAACGGTTACGAATGAACGGCGTCCGGTATTTGAGAACTTCCGCGTGGCGCGAATTGCGATCGGAGCGCTGCGTGAGTGTTCCACCCTTGGCGAGGCGCAGACGCTGGCCTTTGTTTTGATGCCCGACCATTTGCATTGGATGTTTGAGCTGGGCCACAGTCATCTGGATGCGGTGGTCCGCCGATTCAAATCGGTAAGCTCCCGGCGCATCAATGAATTCTGTGGGACGCCCGGCCTGCGAGTGTGGCAAGCAGGTTTTTATGACCGCGCTCTGCGACAGGAACAGGATCTTCAGGCAGTCGCTCGGTATATCGTGGGCAACCCATTGCGAGCAGGATCGACGGCGCGACTGGGCGATTACCCCCATTGGGATGCGATTTGGCTCCAGTGAGTGAATAGCTGTCGCGGCCAAGGCCGCTCCTACCAGGGCAGGCCAAGGTTTGGCAGGAGCGGGCTTGCCCGCGAAGACGGCGGTGCATTTGCGATTCGTAGCGGTCTCGGCCAAGGCCGCTCCTACATCTCCACCCATGCGGTCGCTCAGCTTAACCTTCGCCGAAATCGATTGCACCAGGCCCGAGTTCAATCGTTCACCCGCCCGCAGACCAGGTATTCGAGCAACGCCTTCTGTGCGTGCAATCGGTTTTGGCGCCGGCCGCCGCTGCGCGGCTTAACCTTCGCTCTGCTCAGGTTAGCCTTCGCCGAAATCGATTGCACCAGGCCCGAGTTCAATCGTTCACCCGCCCGCAG
>CAZFEK010000001.1:32760-99065 GCA_964517465.1 uncultured Alcaligenaceae bacterium | reverse complement strand
ACCAGGTATTCGAGCAACGCCTTCTGTGCGTGCAATCGGTTTTCCGCTTCGTCCCAGACGACGCTTTGGGGACCGTCGATGACTTCCGCCGCAACTTCTTCGCCGCGATGTGCGGGGAGGCAATGCATAAAGAGCGCTTCGGCTTTGGCGACGGACATCTTATGGGCATCAACTTGCCAGTCGGCGAAATCCTTGAGCCGTTCGGCGTTTTCCGCTTCGAAGCCCATGCTGGTCCAAACGTCGGTGGTGACCAAGTCGGCATCGCGGCAAGCATCCAGCGGATCGGCAAATTCTTCGTAGTGGTCGGTGCCATACAGACCGGCGCGCTCCGGCTCCACCTCATAGCCGGGTGGGGTGGAGACATGCACATTAAAGCCAAAGACCTCGGCGGCTTGCAGCCAAGTGTTGCAGACGTTATTGGAATCACCTATCCAGGCCACTGTTTTGCCTTGGATGGAACCCCGATGTTCGATAAAGGTGTAGATGTCCGCCAGGATCTGGCAGGGGTGGTATTCGTTGGTCAAGCCGTTGATCACGGGAACGCGCGAATGCGCGGCAAATCGCTCAATGATCGTCTGCTCGAAAGTGCGGATCATCACGATGTCAACCATGCGCGACACCACACGTGCCACGTCTTCGATCGGCTCGCCGCGCGAAAGCTGGGTGTCGCCCCGGTTCAAGTTGATGGCGATGCCGCCCAGTTGATTCATGCCGGCTTCGAAAGACACCCGGGTGCGGGTAGAGGACTTCTCGAACACCATGGCCAGGGTGCGATCCCGGAGCGGCTGATAAACTTCATAGCGTTTGAAGCGCTCTTTGATCCAGCGGGTGCGCGCGAAAAGATGCTCCAGCTCCTCGCGGGAAAAGTCCTTGAACTGCAAGAAGTGACGGGGCGGATGCATTGATCGGGGTGGTGCAGAACCGGCGCAGTTTTTCATTTTACCATGCGCGCCCGCAGACGCTGCGGCGCAGCAATTGGCTGTGGTAAAATGATTCCCTATCCTCCGCAGTTATGAATCCCACTGATTTCGTCATTCGAGGCCTCACCAAGGCGGGAAAGCCTTTTCGACCCAGCGACTGGGCCGAACGCCTGTGCGGGATGATGTCTGTGTTCGGTCATGAGCAGAAGCTCAAGTACTCGCCCTATGTTCGGCCGGTAGTGATCGAAGGGGTGCGTTCCGTGGTGGTCGGCGCCAAACTCGCCGAACTTGAGCCGCGGCTCTACAACTTCCTCATCCACTTCGCCCAAGACAATGGGCTGCAGATGACCTACCAAGCTGACGCAATCGCCTCTTTGTTGCCACGCGCGCCGGATGGCAGGAAGTGATCGGCGGTATCGACCCTTCGGCAACAAAAAAAGGCGCCGCTTGCGGCGCCTTTTTTTCGCAGCGCGAAGCGTCAGGCAGCCGGAGCTGCCAGTGCCTTGATGGCGTGGCTAAGCCGGCTCTTATGGCGAGCGGCCTTGTTCTTGTGAATGATTTTCTTGTCGGCGATACGGTCGATCACGGCTACCGAATTCTGGTAAACGGTTTGAGCGGCCGCCTGGTCGCCGGCGGTGATGGCTTTCTGAACCTTCTTGATCGCCGTGCGCAGGGTCGAACGCAGACTGGCATTGTGCTGGCGCTGGGTCTCGGACTGACGGGCGCGCTTTCTGGCCTGGGCGGAGTTTGCCATGGCGAGGAATCCTGTGGTGTCGCAAAAAAAGACTGTGCATAATACGCGCTTTCCCCGACTCCCGCAAGGGCCGCTACGGCTGCGATGAACCTGATCAAAGCGCTCACCGCCGTCAGCGGCATGACCTTGCTTTCCCGAGTTACGGGTTTGGTCAGAACCAGCGTGCAAGCCGCGGTTTTCGGCGTTGGGGCTCATACCGATGCTTTTGAGGCCGCCTTTCGCTTGCCCAACATCTTGCGGCGCATGTTCGCCGAAGGCGCCTTTTCCCAAGCATTTGTGCCCATCTTGGCGGAATACCAGGCCAAAAAGGGCCAGCAGGAAACCGCACTGCTCATCTCCCGAGTGGCCTCTCTGCTTGCCAGTGTATTGCTGGTGCTTTCCATTCTGGGGGTATTGGCGGCGCCTTGGCTGGCGTATCTCCTGGCTAGCGGATTTTCCTCTCAGCCGGGGAAAATGGAGCTGACCACAGCGCTCATCCGCGTCGTTTTTCCCTACATCGTATTCATTTCCCTGGTCTCTCTGGCCGGTGGGGTGCTGAATGTGCACCGACGCTTTGGCGTTCCCGCGTTTACGCCGGTGTTGCTCAATCTTTCGCTGATCGGCTCGGCGCTTTGGCTTGCGCCCCATTTTGCGCAACCGATACTCGCGCTGGCATGGGGCGTGGTGATCGGCGGGGTGGCTCAGCTCCTCATGCAGATTTGGCCGCTTTATCGCTTGGGGCTGCTGCCAAGGCCAAACTTCCATTGGCGAGACGAAGGCGTGGCGCGCATCCTGCGGGCCATGGGCCCCGCCATGCTGGGCGTTTCTGCCGCGCAAATCAGCATCCTGATTAACACTCAGTTGGCTTCGATGCTGGGCGACGGCGCGGTCTCCTGGATTACCTACGCTGATCGATTGATGGAGTTCCCCACGGCGCTGCTGGGCGTTGCCTTGGGTACCGTGCTCCTGCCCAGTCTGGCGCGGCACCATGGAATGGGGGAGGGGCGCGAGTATTCGGAGCTTTTGGACTGGGGGCTGCGGTTCACCTGTGTGCTCGCCTTGCCGGCGGCGCTGGCGCTGGGGCTCATCGGCGTGCCGCTGATCGCGACGATCAACCAGTACGGCGCCTTCACCGCCTTCGACGTGACTCAAACTCGGGCCGCCCTCTTGGGTTACAGCGCCGGCTTGATCGGGCTGATCGCCGTAAAGGTACTTGCTCCGGGTTTTTATGCCCGGCAGGACATGAAGACACCGGTGAAGATCTCGGTACTGGCAGTCATCGTGTCCGTGGTTTTCGCCACCCTCTTGATGCAGTTCATCGCGCATGCCGGGCTGACCTTGGCCACCTCGATCGGGGCCTGCGTCAATGCAAGTCTTTTGCTCTGGATGCTGCGCCGCAAGGGCATTTATCAGCCGCTTCCCGGGTGGGGCGCCTTTTTTGGGAAACTTTGCCTCGCGCTCCTGGCTCTCGGCCTGGCAGTGCATTTTACTGCAGGGAGCGATGCTTTTTGGTTGCGAGCCGGTTTGCTTGCCAAAGTCGGGCGGCTCGCTTGGGTCGTGTTTGCCGGAGCGAGCGCGTATTTCTTGGTGTTATGGATTTTGGGCTTTCGGCCCGGTGATTTTCTGCGTTCGAACAAATAGTCAGCAACTTCGCGAACCTCGCCTCTTTGAAGGGCGATGATCCAAAGGGTCGGAAAGGGGCAACGCGGTGGAGCGCGCCATTGCTGTTGGCAGCGGACATGCCAAGGGTATCTCCCCCTGCAGCCAGGGGGCAAAGGCTTTGATTCCGGCTGCACCGGCTGGGGTTTGAGAAGGCGCTGAACCAGGCCCTTGCGGCTACGAAAAAATCGATCCGTGGTTTGCTAATTGGGGTTGCGGAAGGGACATTGCTTCTTCGTGCACTCGACGTAGACATAAAGCGCATGTTCGCGAATTTTGAAACCGCGTTGCTCCGCAATCTTGATCTGCCGCTTCTCGATTTCCGGATCGTAGAATTCTTCGACGTGCCCGCATTGCACGCAAACAAGGTGGTCGTGGTGCCCCTCTTTGGCCAGTTCGAACACTGCCTTGCCTGATTCGAAGTGGTGCCGCACCAAGAGTCCAGCCTGTTCAAACTGCGTAAGAACCCGATAGACGGTGGCAAGCCCGACGTCAAGATCCTCCGCCAGCAACTGGCGATAGACATCCTCCGCGGTCAGGTGCCGTTCGTTGCTCCGCTCGAACAGATTGATGATCTTGAGCCGGGGTGTCGTGGCTTTGAGGCCGATGGTCTTGAGATCCTTGGGAGTAGTCATGCCGCGGCTTCGGGAACCTGAGGATGGATGCCTATGATATAGTTTGTTCCCCGTCGCTGACAGCTTTTCCCGTTTTTTCACTGACTATGCGTCCCCTGCGCGTACTGACTCCGTTTCTTTTGCTGGCACTAGCCGCTTGTTCTTGGATGCCCTCGCTGGGTGTTCACAAGATCGACATCAATCAGGGCAACTCCCTTACTCAAGAAATGGTGGAGAAGCTCAAACCCGGTCTGACGCGCCAGCAGGTGCGCGCGACACTGGGCACACCGCTTTTGGCGGATGTCTACCACACCAACCGCTGGGATTACGTCTACGAGTATCGCTATCAGGGAAAGCTGGTGACGCACCGCAACTTCAGCGTTTTTTTCGTCGACGACAAACTCGCGCGCTGGGAGGGCGACCAACAGCCGATCTCTCCGGCGGTTCTCAATCGGCGCGCGCAGGCGGCGACCACGGGCGAGAAATCGGAAAGCGCGCCGGTGGCGCGCGAGGAGCCCGGAGTACTCCGCCGCGTTTGGGATTGGATCAAGTCCTGAAATGCCGACGCGCATCGCCATCGCTGGAGCCGGCGGGCGCATGGGGCGCACCCTGATCGAGGCTGTGCTGGCCGCGCCGGAACTGGAGCTTGCCGCGGCGCTGGAAGTTTCCGGAAACCCGCTGCTCGGGCAGGATGCAGGTGCGAGCTGGGGTCGAGCCACCAAGGTTCGGATCAGCGCCGACGTTGAATCGGCCCTGTCCGCGAGCGATGTGCTGATCGACTTCACCCGACCCGAGGGCACGCTTGCGCATCTTGCCGTCTGTCGCCAGCATGGCGTGGCCGCGGTGATTGGCACCACCGGGCTGAATGCCCAACAGAAGTCGGCCCTGGCTGATTGTGCGCAGAGCGTGCCGATCGTTTTTGCCCCCAATATGAGCGTGGGCGTGAACTTGATGATCCGGCTGCTGGAAATTGCCGCCCGAACGCTGCCCGAAGGCTACGACATCGAAATCATCGAAGCGCACCACCGCCACAAAGTCGATGCTCCCTCGGGTACCGCGCTTCGTCTCGGCGAGGCGGTAGCGTCGGCGCTGGGAAGGGATCTCAAGACCTGCGCGGTTTTTGGCCGCGAAGGCCTGACCGGCGAACGCGACCCATCCACGATCGGGTTTGCCACCGTGCGTGGCGGTGACATCGTCGGCGACCACACCGTGCTTTTCGCCGGCACGGGGGAGCGCCTCGAGATTACCCACAAAGCATCGAGCCGCATGACTTTCGCCCAAGGCGCGCTGCGAGCCGCGCGTTTTTTGGTCGGCCGCCAGCCCGGCCTTTACGACATGTCGGATGTGCTGGGATTGGGCCCAAGTTGTTGATCGGATTTGCGGTTGTTCCGCTGGAGCCCTGCGGCTAAAATAGCACTTCTTCCATCAATTGGCCGGCCTTTTGCGGCCAATGTGTTTTCGTTCGACCATGCCACTTTCCGCCAGCGCCGTTGAGCGTATACCGCGGCACTGCCGCAGCGTCGTCTTCGACGGCTATAAGCGGGCCGATGGACTCTGGGACATCGAAGGCCGGCTGCTCGACACCAAACACCATGATTATCAGCTTTCCAGCGGCCTGCGCCGCGTCGGGGAGCCAGTGCACGACATGAGGCTGCGCGTAACCATCGACAGCCAATTCGTGATTTGCGATATCGAGGCTTCGTCCGATGCCGTTCCCTATCCCGGCGGCTGCGATCGGGTGGCACCGGATTATCGCCAGTTGATCGGTGCGTCGCTACTGAAGGGTTTTCGCAAGCGAGTAGAAGGTTTGGTCGGCGGGGTGTTGGGTTGTTCGCATCTCACTGAGCTTCTGCTGGGCGTGCCCACGGCAGCGATTCAAACCTTTGCCGGCGACCTGAGAGACAACGACCATGGTGATCAAAAGCCGTTTCAACTCGACCATTGCCGGGCGTTGGAAACGAGCAGCGAAACGGTGCGAAGGTATTACCCCAAATGGTATCGCGGTCATGGCGCCGTAGCCGGGACCGCGGCGGAAACGATTCTCGACGAGGGGAGTGTGAAGTGAAGATACATGAGTATCAGGGCAAGGAAATTCTGCGCCGCTTTGGCGTGACCACGCCGCGCGGCATGCCGTGCTTCAGCGTTGACGAGGCGGTAAACGCCGCGCAGACCCTGGGCGGCAAGGTTTGGGTGGTGAAGGCGCAGATCCACGCCGGTGGCCGCGGCAAGGGCGGTGGCGTCAAGGTGGCGAAATCGGTTGAGGAAGTTCGCCAATACGCTGGGCAAATCCTCGGGATGCAATTGAAAACGCACCAAACCGGGCCAGAAGGTCAGAAGGTGCGTCGCCTGCTGATCGAAGAAGGCGCGGACATCAAGAAAGAACTCTACCTCGGGATGGTCGTGGACCGCGTCACGCAAAAGGTCTGCCTCATGGCCTCCAGCGAAGGTGGCATGGACATCGAGGAAGTCGCCGCCCATACGCCGGAGAAGATCCACAAAGTCTTCGTCGATCCGGTCAAAGGCCTTACCGATGCCGAAGCAGAGGATATCGCGCGCAAGATCGGCGTGCCCGAGGGGTCCGTGGCCCAGGCCCGGGCAGTGCTGCAAGGGCTCTACCGGGCTTTTTGGGAAACCGATGCCAGCCTGGCCGAGATCAATCCGCTGATCGTAACCGGCGACGGCAAAATCATCGCCCTCGACGCCAAGATGAACTTCGATTCCAACGCCCTGTTCCGCCACGAGGACATCGTCGCCATGCGCGACCTCGACGAAGAAGACCCGGCCGAGATCGAGGCGTCCAAGTTTGACCTTTCCTACATCTCGCTCGATGGCAACATCGGTTGCTTGGTGAACGGTGCGGGCCTCGCCATGGCGACCATGGACACGATCAAGCTTTTTGGCGCCGAACCTGCCAACTTCTTGGACGTCGGCGGTGGCGCCACCGCCGAGAAAGTGACTGCCGCCTTCAAGCTCATGCTGGCCAATCCCAAAGTGAAGGGGATACTCGTCAACATCTTCGGCGGCATCATGAAGTGCGACACCATTGCTTCCGGCGTGGTCGCGGCGGCCAAGGAAGTGCACCTTTCCGTGCCCTTGGTGGTTCGCATGCGCGGCACCAATGAAGACATCGGCAAGCAGATTCTGAAGGACTCTGGCCTGCCGATCATTTCCGCAAGTGACATGGCCGACGCGGCCAAAAAAATTGTCGCCGCAGTGTCGGGCAAGTAGGGGATACCAGCATGAGCATACTGATCAACAAGAACACCCGGGTGGTTACTCAGGGCATCACGGGCAAGACCGGGCAGTTCCACACCAAGATGAGCAAGGAGTACGCCAACGGCGCCAACTGCTACGTTGCCGGTGTCAACCCCAAGAAACCGGGTGAGTCCTATGAGGGCATTCCGATCTACGCTTCGGTAAAAGAAGCAAAGAAGCAAACCGGGTGCAACACTTCGGTGATCTATGTGCCGCCGCCTTTCGCCGCGGCAGCGATTTGGGAGGCGGTCGAAGCCGAACTCGATCTGGTGATTTGCATCACCGAAGGGATTCCGGTGCGCGACATGGTCGAGGTCAAGGACAGGATGCGCAAAGCAGGCAGCAAGACGGTGCTATGCGGGCCCAATTGCCCGGGCATCATCACGCCGGACGAAGTCAAGATCGGCATCATGCCCGGCCATATCCACAAGAAGGGCCGTATCGGGGTGGTGTCGCGTTCCGGCACCTTGACCTATGAGGCGGTGGGCCAGCTCTCGGATTTGGATTTGGGTCAGTCCACGGCGGTGGGTATCGGGGGCGACCCGGTCAACGGATTGAAGCACAAGGAGGTGTTGGAGTTGTTCATGAACGATCCCGACACCGACGCCGTGATCATGATCGGCGAAATCGGCGGTTCCGACGAGGAAGCCGCCGCGCAGTGGTACGCCAAGGAATGCAAAAACAAGAAACCGGTGGTCGGTTTCATCGCCGGCGTGACTGCCCCAGCGGGTAAGCGGATGGGTCATGCCGGCGCGATCATTTCCGGCGGCAAAGGCACGGCGCAGGAAAAACTCGCAGTCTTGGAAGCCTGCGGCATCAAGACGACCAAGAACCCGGCTGAGATGGGTGTGCTGCTCAAGAGCGTGCTGTAGGCAAGTCGTTCAGCGCGTTCGCGGCATGGGCTAGGAAGGAAACGTGGCGGGCCGCACCTTAGGGCTCTAGCCCGGCACGTAGCGGACTCGCGGTACCCCCAGTGCCGCGAGCGCTAGACCCCTTGGTTCGAGGTGCCAAGCTTGGCAGTGTAAATCCAGGCGCTGGCGGGATGCCGCTTGGCTTTGGTGGCTTAGCGCGGGTCCGGGGAACACTTTCGATCGCGTCAGATGCACCCCGCGGGTCGAGACGGATGCGCTCGATCGCAAATTGGCGCCGAAGCGCCAAAACCATTGCCGCCGCCCCGCAGGCTATGATAAAAGCATGATTTCGCGGGTTTGCCGTCGGGTGCGAGTACCTGAGGCAGCAGCGGTGGACGCGGGATCGCCCCCAGGCAGCGAAACGTATATGCGGTCAATCAAACACTGGCGCAAAGAGCTTTTACCGGGCCTGGCGGTTATCGCCGTGGTTGCGCTCGTCAGCGCGATGGACTGGTTGGGCGGAGTCGAGCGCCGGCTTTACGATGCCGCCATGCATTTTGGCAGTCATCGCCTCAGTGATCAGGTGGCAGTCATCGCCATCGACGAAGCCAGTCTGGCTACCATCGGCCGCTGGCCTTGGCCGCGCGAGGTGCATGCCCAGCTGATCGCAAAACTCGCGGGCGCGGGTGCCAAAGCGGTGGGTTATACGGTGTTCTTTTCGGAGACCCAGTCGGGACAGGGCGCGGCGCAATTGGAGCGGATAAGGCAGCGGCTGCAGTCTTCCGGGCTGGCAGGCCATGCCGATGCGACGGTGCGGGCAGATTACGCCGCTTTGCTGCAGCTGATCGAAGACGCCGGCAAGGAACTCGATGGGGACAAACTGCTGGCGCAGGCGCTGATCAAAGCCGGCAACGCGTTCTTGCCCATGAACCTTGAGTTGGGAGAGCCGGGAGGGAGGGCACTGAAGCCTTTGCCCGAGTTCGTCACTCGCAGCGCCTTCGCCACGGTGCAAATGGAAGCCGGCGGGCCCTTGTCGCTGCCCTTGCCCTCGCGAGGCGCGACCTTGCCGCTGGACAGCGTGGGTCAGTCCGCGGCGGGGATCGGTTTCTTGAACCTGACACCAGACGACGATGGAGTGGTGCGAGCGCTGCCCTTGGCCTTGCAATACTCCGAGCGGAGTTACCCCTCTTTGGCCCTGGCTCTGGCAGCGCGCGCCCTCGATGTTGACCCGCGCGAACTGCGCGTCAAACTCGGCGAAGGAGTGAGCTTGGGTAGCGTGCGTGTCCCGGCGGACGAGCGCTTGCGGTTTTACCCCTTCTTTCACCGCAGCGGGAGCGACGGCCCTGGCTTCCAAGTCGATTCGTTTGCCGATGTGCTTTCAGGCAGCTTGCATCCCGAGCGGTATCGCGGCAAGGTGGTATTCGTCGGTGCCACCGCACCCGGACTCAGCTCCAGTGTGGTCACCCCGGTTGCCGCGGCGATGCCCACGGTCCTGATGGTTGCCAATGCGACTTCGAGCCTGCTGCGGCAGGACTTCGTCACCATCCCGAGGCAGCGCGCTGGCATCGAGTGGGCGGTTTTTGCGCTCGTTGCGATTTACATATTGCTGGCTCTGCCTAGGATGGGTGCGTTGCGCGCGGCGCTGGGCACGGGGGTGCTTTTCGTGCTCGTCGTGGGCGGCGGCGTCTATTTGCTCGCCGCACAGGGCGTATGGCTCCGTCTGATGCCGGCGGCTCTCCTATTGGCCTTGGGGCATATCGCGGTGACCACCGTGGGCTTTCTCGCCAGCGAAGAAGCCAAGCGGGCCGCGGACGACAATACCGCCGAAAGCAACCGCATGCTCGGGCTTGCATTCCAGAGTCAAGGCCAGCTCGATCTGGCCTTCGACAAGTTCCGCCAAGTACCGCTAGAGCGGCGCATGCTGGATCCGCTCTACAATCTGGCGCTGGATTTCGAGCGCAAGCGGCAATTCGGCAAGGCGGTCAGCGTCTTGGAGCACATGTCTGGTTTTGAGCCCGAGTTCCGAGACATTCAGGATCGCTTGCAGCGTTTGAAGGCACTGGTCGGCCAGGGTACCGAACCGATGCTGGCCAAACGCGAGGGGCTCTTGGCCGCTGGCGCGGAAAGGCCGCGCCTGGGACGCTACGAAATCGAGCGCGAACTGGGCAAAGGCGCGATGGGTGTGGTGTATATGGGGCGAGACTCCAAGATCGGACGGGTTGTCGCCATCAAGACCATGGAATTGTCGCGCGAGTTCGATCCTCAGGAGCTGGCCGAGGTGAAATCGCGTTTCTTCCGAGAAGCCGAGACTGCCGGGCGCTTGTCTCACCCCAACATCGTAACCATCTACGATGCCGGAGAAGAACAGGAACTGGCCTATATTGCGATGGAGTTCGTCAAAGGCCAGGATCTCATCCCCTATACCCGTCCCGGCCACTTGCTGCCGCTCGCCAAGACTTTGGAGATGATGGCGGATATCGCGGATGCGCTCGCCTACGCGCATGACAATCAGGTCATCCATCGCGACATTAAGCCGGCCAATATCATGTATGAGCCCGAAAGCGGGCTCCTGAAGGTCGCGGACTTCGGAATTGCTCGAATTTCCGACGCCAGCCGAACCCGCACCGGCATGGTGTTGGGGACACCCTCCTACATGTCGCCGGAGCAGCTCGGCGGGCGCAAAATCGATGGCCGTGCCGATCTCTATGCGCTGGGCGTTACTTTTTACCAGCTGCTATGCGGGCATTTGCCTTTCGAGGGTGGTTCGATGACCGAGTTGATGTACAAGATCGCCAACGACCCGCCCGCCAATATCCTCGAATACAATGCCGCGCTGCCGGATTCGGTGGTGCGGCTGGTGGCCAAGGCTTTGTCCAAACGACCGGAAGATCGCTTCCAGACCGGCACTCAGCTCGCTGCGGCCCTGCGCGAATGCCGATCCGAACTGTTCTCCGAGATCGTCGACATCGGTCTTGACACCGCAGCTTGACGGGATAACGCAATGGCCGAGCGGGTTCTTTTGGAAGGCACGGCGCTCACCGATTGCGGCCAGGTGCGCGCGCACAATGAAGATGCCGTCTTCTTGGATCTCGAAGCCGGGATTGCCGTGCTCGCCGATGGCATGGGCGGCTACAATGCCGGTGAAGTGGCGAGCGGACTGGCGGTCAACCTGATCAGTCAGGGATTGATGGCCCACCTGCCGCTAGAAAGATCGGGCGGCCGCGGTGATCTCGATGCTTCCAGCGCTGCGGCCAAACTCGTCGAAGAACAGGTCGTCCTCGCCAATCGCGGCATCCTCGAAGCGGCTGCTTCGCAAGCTGAATGCGCCGGCATGGGCACCACCCTAGTCGTTGCGCTTTTTCATTGGGGCAAAGTCTGCGTCGGTCACGTTGGGGATTCCCGGCTCTATCGCTGGCGCAAGGGCGTGCTGGAGCAGCTCACGCGCGACCACTCCTTTTTGCAAGAGCAGGTGGAGAGCGGCATCCTCACCGAAGATGAAGCCCGCCGATCTACCTACCGCAGCTTGCTCACCCGGGCGTTAGGCATCGATCCCGAAATCGACGTGGAAATCGCTGAATATGCCCTTGATGAGGGCGACCTCTATCTGCTGTGTTCGGACGGGCTGACCGACATGCTCGAGGCCGAGGATTTGCGCAGCATCATTGGCCAAGGTGAGGCGCCGGCGGCCGACATTGCCGCTCACCTAGTGGCCGAGGCGAACGCGCGGGGTGGGCGCGACAACATTTCGGTGATTCTGCTGCGCGTTCCGGCCGGATTCTTGCAAGCGAATCCCTGGTGGCAGCGCTGGCTGCCCGGGCATTCGTGAAAAAGTCTGTGAGGAGGAAAGCAGCGCATGGCGAAAATCGTCCTGCATCTGGAAGACGGCAGCACCCGAGAGTATGCGCTCACTAAGGATCGCTTCACCATCGGGCGCCGCGCCGCAAACGACATCGTACTCACCAACTTGGCCGTCAGCGCCGAACATTCGGCCATTCTGACCATTCCGCCCGATTCTTTCGTTGAAGATGCCGGCAGCACCAACGGCACCTATGTCAACGGGCGCCAGATCAAGCGCCACTTTCTGCGCGATGGCGACGTAATCGAGATTGGTCGCCACAAAATGGTTTATCAGGTCGCCGACGGGGTTCCGACCAGCGTGGCGACCACCGCTTCGGTGGACGCAACCGAATCCTCGGTCGGCAAGATCTCCGGCGAGCCGGTCGCGGCGCCGCTGCCCGCGGCTTCATTGCGCATTGCCAACGGCCCCAACGCCGGCAAACAGATCGTCTTGGAGCGGGAAACCACCTCTTTGGGCAAAGTGGGCAAGGCGGTCATCACCATAACGCGGCGTCCACACGGTTATTTCTTGGCCCAGCTCGAAGGCGCGGATCCACCCTTGGTTAATGGCAAAGCCACCCAGGGGTCTCCCTACCCGCTGTTTTCAAACGACGTCATCGAGTTGGCCGGCGTCAGGATGGAGCTGCAAGTTTCGGCGCCGGCAGAAGCGCACTAATGCGGCAGTAGCTGACGTTTTTGGGCACCTGGCCGACCTTGCCAGAGCCTGCCTGCGCTGCCGGCTCGCGAGGCTGGCTCAGGTGCGGCGCCAGCCGCAACCAACCCAGTCGTGTTTCCGGAGCGGTAGCCCGGCTCGGTGGGGTCGGTCGCAGTTTGCCCAGGGGGCGCGAGGCGGTCGCCAGGCTCCGGCGATGCCAAATGGGGGGCCAAGGCCATCCTTCCCGGGCCTTCCACTTCCCCAGGGCCTCAGACTAAAATAGCCGCGCAGCATTTGCGATCCGTAAAGGCGCCACGCGCGGAGCGGGTGAGAGGGCGTTCACATTTCCCGATTTGCCTGGCACGCAGGTTGCTTTTAGAGCCCTGCACAGGATTGAAGTGCTTTTCCGTTAACCTAGGAGAGTGGACATGAAGAAGCGTTTGCAAAAAGGTTTTACCTTGATCGAACTGATGATCGTGGTTGCGATCATCGGCATCTTGGCGGCCATCGCGTTGCCGGCGTATCAGGACTACACCATCAAGGCGCGGGTTTCGGAAGCGATCTTGACGGTCAGCCAATGCCGCACCAGCGTCGCCGAGGTCTATCAAACCAATAGCCCGAGCACGGTGATGGTTCCCAATGGCTGGGGTTGTAATGAAGGCGTGCTGAACCCGACCCAGTATGTAAATCAGGTCAATACGACCATTGACGGAGCTATCCTGGTTACCCTAGGCGGATCCGCCAATCTGGGAACTGCCGCCAACCAAATTCTTACTTTGGTGCCAGTTAACAACGGTGGTACGGCTCTCACTTTTGTTGCCGGTACCTCGCAGCAGGTGTTCAATTTCCGTTGCGGCGCGGCGGCAGACGGCACCACCGTCCCGCAGAAATATCTGCCGGGTTCTTGCAAGTAATCGTTAGTTGACGGATGCGCCAGAGCCGCGAGGCTCTGGGGTCCGAAAGAACGAAGCCGCAGGCGGTTTGCTGCGGCTTCGTCTTTTTGGTGCTCCCGGCTCGCGGGTCAATTATCTGGCGTCGGCAATTGCTGCCTCACCCACTGGGCGATGGCCTCCAGCAATTCCGGTACTTCGCCCAGCGCCGGGCTCAAGTGCAGTTTGACTTCGGGGTGGCAGGTCTGTGCTGCGGCAGCCAGGGCAGGCAAGTCTTGCCGCAAATGCCCCCCTCGCGCCAGGAAAAGCGGAACGACTGTGATCTCAGTTGCGCCCGCTGCGACTAAGCGGCGGATTCCGGATGGGAAATCCGGGCTCATGCGTTCGAGATAGGCCAATTCCACCGGCACCCCCGGGAGTACATGGCGCACGCGCTCCTGCAGGGCGGCAAAAGGCAGTGCCCACTCCGGATCAGCCGCGCCGTGAGCGAAGAGCAGCACGCCGCGCCGCCGGGAGGTGGGCATGTCAATGCCGCCCCGTGCTGCCGAAACCGCCCGAACCTCTTTCGCTTTCCGGAAATTCGGTTACGACCCGAAAGTTCGCATGCACCACGGGCACGATGATCATTTGCGCAATGCGCTCCATGGGTTTGATGACAAAACTCTCTCGTCCCCGGTTCCAGCACGAAACGAGCAAGGGGCCTTGGTAGTCGGAATCGATGAGGCCCACCAAATTACCGAGCACGATGCCGTGCTTGTGGCCGAGACCCGAACGCGGCAGGATCATCGCGGCAAGATGAGGGTCGGCAAGGTGCAGGGCCAGGCCGGTGGGCAACAGCGTGGCATCGCCCGGCGCGAGGGTGAGGGGCTCTTCGACACAAGCGCGTAAATCCAAGCCGGCTGCGCCGGGGGTGGCGTAGGCGGGGAGGAAATCATGCATGCGGGAGTCCAGCACTTTGAGGTCGACTTGGATGGGCATTCGAAACTTGCTCTCTGAATAAGAAACTCAAATGGGGCTCGGACGAGCCGAGCGAAAACGCGAGGCGATTTCCTGCACCAAGCGCCCTGCCAACTGGCTTTTGGGCAGACGGGGCAGCGGGTGCGCGCCGGCATCGTCGAGCAGGGTCACCTCATTATCATCGGCGCCCATGGCGCTACGCACGTTATTGGCGATGAGGAGGGGCAAATTCTTGCGCCGGCGTTTTTTTTCGCCGAACTCGAGCAGGTGCTCACTCTCCGCGGCAAAACCCACACAGAAGGGCGGATTGGGGCGGCTGGCGACGCGCGCCAGTATGTCCACCGTCGGCACGAGTTTAAGCTGCATCGCGCTTTGGGACTTCTTCATCTTCTCCGCCTGGACGGCGGCCGGCGTGTAATCCGCGACCGCCGCCACGGAAACGAAGATGTCGGCATCGCCTAACTCTGCCTCCACGGCGGCCAGCATCTCGGCCGCACTGCGCACGTCTAGGCGCCGAACCCCGAGGGGAGTGACCAAAGCGACCGGGCCACTCACCAGCGTAACTTGCGCACCCGCCACGGCCGCTGCCTCCGCCAGGGCAAAACCCATCTTCCCGGAGCTTGGGTTGGTAATGCCACGCACCGGGTCGATGGCTTCGAAAGTGGGGCCGGCGGTCAGCAGCACACGCAGGCCGGCGAGCAACTTGGGCTGCGCCCAAGCATCGAGTGCCGCTACGATCTCTGCGGCTTCGAGCATCCGTCCTTCACCCACCTCGCCACAGGCCTGGTCGCCAAAAGCCGGCCCCAAGAGCACCACGCCATCCCGTTCGATCTGGGCAAGGTTCCTTTGCGTCGCCGGGTTCTGCCACATCTGCCGATTCATCGCCGGGGCGACGAGCAACGGGCAGGTTCGCGCCAGACAGGTTGTGCTGAGCAAGTCATCGGCCGTCCCCAGGGCCAAACGAGCCAGGAAATTGGCACTTGCCGGGGCAACGACGATGGCATCCACTTCTCGACCCAAATCGATGTGCCCCATGGCGTTGGTCGGGCGAGCATCCCAAAGGTCGGTGAACACGGGTTTCCCGGAAAGCGCCTGAAAAGTGGTCGGCGATACGAAGTGGGTGGCTGCCTCGGTCATCACCACCTGCACCTCGATGCCGCGTTTCACCCACAAGCGGGTGAGTTCGGCTGCCTTGTAGGCGGCAATGCCGCCTGTGACCCCCAGTGCGATGCGAGTCAGTGGGCGCGCACTTTGCAGAATGTTCACAGAAGGGTTCCGGAAGGAAATGGTAAGCAGTTTAATATGCACCTCGCCCACTGCCTAGCCAATGATGCCCATCCCTGATTGGCCCGTCGCGGAACGCCCCCGAGAGCGCCTGTTGGCATCGGGAGCGGCGGCGCTTTCCGATGCCGAATTGCTGGCGATATTCCTGCGCACCGGGGTGGCGGGGCAAAGCGCGGTAAGTCTCGCGCGGGCACTTCTCGCCCGTTTCGGAAGCCTCCATGCCTTGGTCCGCGCGCCCGCCGCCGAAGTCTGCGCCGCCAAAGGTTTGGGGCCGGCAAAATTTGCTCAGCTGCAAGCCGTGGTCGAGTTGGCGCGCCGCATATTGGCTCAGGAAGCGGCCGCCCAAGATACTCTCGCTTCTCCTGCGGCGGTGCGCGATTACTTGCGCTTGACGCTTTCGTCTCGACCGCATGAAGTGTTCGTGGCCTTGATGCTCGACGCGCAGAACCGTCTGATCATTGCCGAGGAGCTATTCCGCGGCACGCTGACCCAAACCAGCGTCTATCCGAGGGAAGTGGTGAAGCGGGCACTGGCACACAACGCGGCTGCGGTGATCTTTGCCCACAATCACCCCTCGGGGGTGGCAGAGCCCAGCCGCGCCGATGAAATGCTCACCCTGGCGCTGAAGAACGCCTTGGCCCTGGTCGAAATTCGCGTCCACGATCATCTCATCGTGGCCGGGAACGGCATTGTCTCTTTGGCGGAGCGAGGGCTGGTGTAGCCGTTCGAGTTTCCGCTTACCCCCGCGGGCGCCGGCGAGGAGCGAAAATCGCTGATCGCGAGGTCGTCGTCCGAGGTCGCCTGCGCTTTGCGATCGCTCCCTCAGTCGGGCGGTATGAGTTCGCCGAGTAGGCGCGGCCACCACTCGGTATCGATACGGCCCGCCCAATCGTTGTGCTCGGCGCTGGGGATGGAGATGAGGTGCTTCTTTCCCGGCAACGCGGTGAAGAGCTGTCGGCCCAAGGCCGCGGGGATGATGCTGTCGGCTTCGGCCACGACCACGGCGCTAGGTCCGGTAAAACTCTTGAGCCGTGCCGCGCTGTCGTAGGCATCGCGCAGCAGTAGCGCTACCGGCAACCAGGGATAATGGTGCTTGGCGACGTTCGAGAGATTGTCCCAAGGCGTAATGAGCACCAGCCCGGCAATCGAAACGGTACTCGCACCCGCAGCCCCGGCGGCTACTGCGGCACCGAGCGATTCGCCGATCACCAGCAGCGGCGAGCCGAACTGTTCCTGCGCAAGGCGCAAACTGGCGATCGCATCTTGGATGAAAGCCTCCTCCCGCGGCTTGCCGGAACGCGGGCCATAACCCGGGTATTCGGCCAGCACTGTGCGCCAGCCGCGGCGGGTGAGCGCCTCGGCATACCACTGGCGCTGGGCAGCATGCCCGGCGTTGCCATGAAAGACGATCGCCGTTCCCCGCGGCGCCGCAGGAGCTTCGAAAAGAAAGCCGCGCGGCTCGCTCGGCGAGGGCCAGGGGCGCAGACGGGGGTATCGCGCCATCACTTCGGCGACGGTCGTCTGCTCTGGATAATAGAGCAAATGATCTTGCAGCATGCAGCCGGAGGCCAAGAGGACGGAAGAGAGCACCAGCGCCCCGAGCAGGCGGCGCCGTCCAGGCAAACGACGAAGTGCGTGGAGCATGCGCGATGTTAGCTCCCGCCTGCGGGCGAGGCAATTCCGTCGCGCGGCCGTTGGCGAACCAGGGGGTGCGCCGCGCGGTGCGCGCTTCGCCCTCAGTGCTGCGCCGGGAAAGGGGCAGAGCGGGAGCACGAATGCTCGAACCCACCAAAGCCCCTAAACGCCCCTTTTTTGTTTGCTCCGGGCTCGATCTTTTGGTATTATGCAGAGCTTTTTCCAAGTCCAATTAGGTGTTCGCATGTCGCGCGTTTGTCAAATTACCGGTAAGGGCCCGATGGTGGGGAACAACGTCTCCCACGCCAACAACAAGACCAAGCGGCGTTTCCTGCCGAACTTGCAGCGTCGCCGCTTTTGGGTCGAGAGCGAGAATCGCTGGATTTCGCTGCGCCTCACCAATGCCGCACTGCGCACCATCGACAAAAAGGGCATCGACGCAGTGCTCGCCGAGTTGCGCGCCCGCGGCGAAGCAGCCTGAGCCAGCGCAGCCCTTTTCTTAGGAGTTTGTCATGCGCGAAAAGATTAAGCTGGAATCCACTGCCGGAACCGGCCATTTCTATACCACTACCAAAAACAAACGCACCATGCCGGAGAAGATGGAGATCAAGAAGTTCGATCCCGTCGCCAGGAAGCATGTGCCCTACAAAGAAACCAAGCTGAAGTAGAGTCAAGCGGTTTTTTCACGCAAACCCGCCTTCGAGGCGGGTTTGTTGTTTGGTGCGCCCTATTTCAAGCGCTCCAGCGCTGCAGCGAAGAAGCCGTCGCAGCCGTGGCGATGGGGTAGGAGTTGCAGGTACCGGCCGCTGCTCAGCGGCACTTTGGCAGCAGCGAGGATTTGGTTCGCCGGGCGAACTTGAAATTGGGGATTGGCGCTCAAGAAGCGCTCGACGATTGCTTCGTTTTCGTCGGCAAGCACGCTGCAGGTGGCGTACACCAAGCGCCCACCGGGTTTTACCAAGCTTGCGGCCGCTTGCAGGATGCTTGCCTGCTTCGTCGCGAGCTCCGCGACCGCAAGCGCGCCGTGCCGCCATTTGAGGTCGGGATTGCGCCTCAAAGTGCCAAAGCCGCTGCAGGGTGCGTCGACGAGAACCCGGTCGGCTTTGTTGGCGAGGCGCTCGAGTTTTGGGTCAGCTTCGTTCGCGATGAGCCACGGCTGCACATTGGTGAAGCCGGCTCGGGCGAGGCGTTCGCGCAGATTGCGCAAGCGCCGCTCCTGCGGGTCCAAGGCGTAGATTTGACCCTGTCCGCTCATCGCCGCCGCCAGCGCCAGCGTTTTGCCTCCGGCGCCGGCGCAAAAGTCGACCACGGTCTGATGGCGTCCCGGCTCCAGCAAAAGCCCGATCAATTGGCTGCCTTCGTCTTGAACCTCAAACTGGCCCTGGCGAAACAGGGCGTGGTTCTGCAGTGCGGGTTTGCCTCGGACGCGCAAACCCAGAGGCGAGTAAGGCGTAGGTTCGGCTTCGACCCCGCTTGCGGCAAGCTCCGCTTGGAGAGCCGGGCGCGAAGTGAGCCGGGTATTGACCCGCAGATCGAGTGGCGCCGCGGTTTGCGCGCCAAATCCAAAAGCAAAGCACTCTTCCTCGCCCCACTGAGCGCATAGCCGGGCGTAGAGCCAATCGGGCAATTCCGACCGCACCGCGGGGTCGGTGGATGGCTCATGCGCGAGGGCCGCGGCGAGCCACTGCCTTTCCGCCTCCTTCAGGGCAGGCGCAAGTTCCCGCAGCGAAAAGCCGGCGCCGCGGTTCAAAGAGAGAAGGACATTGGCCCGCGCTTGTTCCCCGGCGAGGGCGGTGAGAGAGCGGCGATGCCGTAGCCAGAAGAACGCCGTTTCCGCGAGCAGCGCCCGATCTTTCTGGCCCAGTTGCGGATGGGCGCGGAAATACCGGCGCAAGACCAGGTCGGCCGGCTGTGAGAAGGGCGCCAAGTCTTCGAAGATTTCGATGAGCGCTTCAATCGGGCGGTGGGGGGAGATCATGGGGACGCAGGTCTTTCCTCGGTGAGGATCTTGGCCAGGCGCAGTTCACCGGTGCCACGCTTGGGGTCTTGAACTCGGATCTTGATCGGCACGTTGCCTACGGTGGGTGCAAGCCACACCAAGGCTTCGGCATCGGAACCGTCCACGGCGGTGCGTGACCACAATTCGGCGTCAAAATCGCCCAAGCCGATGTGGACGCGCTCCATGCCTTTGCGTTCGAAGCGGTAATGGGCGAGACGACGCGGTGTGACGATGGGCATCTCAATGGCGGTATCTTCAGGGCGGGCGAAGTAGAACTGCAAGAGGAAGCTCAAGAGATCCAGCGTGCCCGCGGGCAAAGCGGCACTGCTGCCGTCCTTGAAAGTGACCTTTAGTGCCTCCCAGTCGAGCTGCGCCGCCTCGCGCTTTTCCGGACCGCCGCGCTCTATGGCCACTTCCTCAGGTTGCAGCCCTTCGAGGGTGATCCGCCCCTGGCTCGAAGCGCGCAGTTTGCCGCGATAAATCAGGGCCAGCAAACCCTGGGCTTCGCCCACGGTTCGGATCGAGTAGCGCCCGTCGCGGTGCTCGAAGCGATAGCTGCTTTCCCCGACGTGTAGACCGACGCTGCCGTAGAGCACGGTGTACACGAGATCGATTCTGGGCGGCAGAACCAGGCCCGGCGGCGGCTTATCGAATATGGGTACGCTGGGGTCGGCCTCGGAATAGGGCGCCGCCTCGGGTAACTCCGGCTCGGGGACCGGTGTGGTTTCAGCCGGAAGGACAGGTTCAGGTGCCGCTGGCGGAGGCGGCGGACTAAAGCCCGAATCGCTCTTGGGGGCTTTGGGTCGCTTGGGTTTGGGAGGAGGCGCCCGATCCGCCGCTTGGGGCAAAGGCGGCGGCGGCAGGGCTTTCAGCTCCGCGGTGAGCGGCCGGGAATCCGCAAAGCCCTCGGTTTCAAACTCAAGGAAAGAGCCCCCGATGAGGTGGGCCAAGACCGAGAGCGTCAGGGCCGCGAGTAATCGTGGCGAAGGAGCCCAAAGAGCTTTGGGCGCGAGGTCCAGGGGCGTCGTTCCGGTGGCGGGCATCACCATGTTGGGAGCGGCTTCTCGCGGGTGGCGCCGGTCTTTCCGGGGCGCCGCGTTTAGGCCCGCATCGGGACGATCAATTCGGGCGTCGCATCGTCATCACCGAAATCGCCCAGCACGCGCACCTGGTTCTTCACCAGCTGCAAACGCCCTTCGCAGAACCACTGCACCGCAAGCGGGTAGATTTGGTGTTCCACTCGGAGCACGCGGGCGGCCAAGCGTTCGGCATCATCATTGGGCAGCACCGGCACGGCGCCCTGAATCACGATCGGGCCGAGGTCGAGATTCGAAGTGACGAAGTGCACCGTGCAGCCGTGAATGCGCACGCCATCGGCGATTGCGCGCTCATGGGTGTGCAAGCCAGGGTAAGAGGGCAAAAGCGAGGGATGGATGTTGAGCAGCCGCCCGGAATAGTGATCGACAAACGGCGCCGTCAGTATGCGCATGAATCCCGCCAGAACGACAAGATCGGGACGATGGGCGTCGAGCGCGGCAATCAGCGCGCGATCGAAAGTTTCGCGCTCGGAATAGTCGCGGTGCGAAACACAAAAAGTGGCGATGCCAGCCCGGCGCGCCGTTTCGAGGCCCTTGGCTTCGGCGCGATTGGCGCCTACCACCACGATTTCGCCGGAAATCCGCCCTGCCCTGACCGCAGCGAGGAGCGCTTCGAGATTGCTCCCCCGCCCGGAAACCAATACCGCGATGCGCTTCATGCCGACCCGATCAAATCACCAGGGTGCCTGGTTGACCAGTGCCGCGCGCGCGGATTTCTCCGATCGTCCAGGCCGCTTCGCCTTCGGCCTGCAGGGCGTCCACCAGTGTGCCCGCAGCTTCGGCGGCGCAAATTGCCGCCATGCCTATGCCGCAGTTGAAGACGCGGTGCATTTCCTCGTCACTGACGCCACCTTGCGTCTGCAGCCAATCGAAGATTGGCGGGCGCGGCCAGCGCGCTCGATGCAATACCGCCTGGCAATGGTCCGGCAAGACGCGCGGCACGTTCTCGACTAGGCCGCCCCCGGTGATATGGGCCAAACCTTTGATCTTGGTCTTCGCCATAGCGGCCAGGACAGGTTTGACGTAAATGCGGGTAGGTTCGAGCAGTGCCTCACCCAGCGGCTTACCCTCGAAGAGGCTGTCCAGCTTGGCACCGCTCGCCTCGAGAATGCGCCGAATGAGCGAAAAACCATTCGAGTGCGGGCCGCTGGAAGCCAGACCGACCAAGACGTCGCCAGGTGCGATATCCCGGCCATCGATGATGCGCTCGCGCTCCACGGCGCCAACGGCAAAACCCGCCAGATCGTATTCGCCGGCGGGGTACATGCCGGGCATTTCCGCGGTCTCGCCGCCGATCAGCGCGCAGCCCGCCATTTCGCAGCCCTTGGCGATGCCTTGGACCACGGCAGTGGCCGTAGATACGTCCAGTTTGCCGCAAGCGAAATAATCCAAAAAGAACAGCGGTTCCGCGCCTTGCACCAGAATGTCGTTGACGCTCATGGCCACGAGGTCGATGCCCACGGTGTCATGCTGGCTCATGGCGAAGGCGAGTTTCAGCTTAGTGCCCACGCCGTCGGTTCCAGACACCAGCACCGGATCGCGATACTTCTGCCCCAACGCGAATAGCGCACCGAACCCTCCGATGCCGGCCAGAACTTCGGGCCGCATGGTCCGCTTAGCGAAAGGCTTGATGTTGTCGACCAGTTGATCGCCGGCGTCGATGTCGACGCCGGCATCGCGGTAGGTAAGGGAGGGAGCGGTCATCGTTGAGTCGCAGAGCGCGGCGCGGTAGAGTGCAACATTTTACCGGAAAGCCTCGCGGCCCGCCCCAAATCAGCATGCGCCGCTCCCTTCGCCGATGGAACAACTACTGCTCGAACTGGTTCCTCCGGAGCCGCCCAGCTTTGACAACTACCTGCCGGGTCCGAATTCCGAGGTGGTGGCGGCACTGGAACAGCGCCTAGCGCAGCAAAGCGGCGAAGCCGTTATTTACCTCTGGGGGCCGTCTGCGGCGGGCAAGTCCCATTTGCTTGGGGCCGCCCTCGGCAAGGCCGGCGGGATGTTAGTGAAGCAGGGTGTTTCTTTGCCTTCCGCGGACCCCCCCGGATTGCTCGCTGTGGACGATGTTGAAAGCCTCGATACAGAAGGGCAAGCCTGGCTTTTCTCGCAAATCAATGCCCGGCGGGAGTCCGGCCGGTGGCTTCTGGTCGCCGGGGCGCGTCCCCCGGCCCAGCTGGCCATGCGCGAGGACGTTCGTTCGCGCCTGGCCTGGGGCCTGGTATTCGAATTGAAAGCGCTCGCCGATGAAGACAAACCCATGGCGCTGCTTGCCTACGCGGAGGCGCGGGGGATCGCCGCGACCCCGAAGGTGATTGCGTATTTGTTGGGCCGCGGGCGGCGCGACATGGGAACGCTGGTGCGCCTCCTGGCCACCTTGGATCACGTTTCCCTGCTGGAGAAGCGCCCCATCACGGTTGCGCTGGCGCAGCGCCTGATGCGCGTGGAGAAAATATGAGACTCAGCCTGTTCGATCTCGACAACACGCTACTCGACGGCGACAGCGACTATGCCTGGGCCCAGTATCTCATCGAACTGGGCATCCTCGACCGGGGCTTTTATGAAGCAGAGAACGAACGCTACTACCAGGACTACCTGGCCGGAAACCTCGACATCCACGCCTTCCTCGATTTCCAACTCGCGCCGCTGGCGCGGTACCCGCTGAACCAGCTCGAGACCTGGAGGGCGGACTTCCTCGACCGCAGAATCAAACCCATGGTGCTGCAGGAAGCTCTGGAGTTGGTGCGGACACGAGTCGATCGGGGAGATCGGGTCGCCATCATCACCGCGACCAATGCCTTCATTACTCGGCCCGTAGCCGATCTTTTTGGGGTGGAACACTTGCTGGCGACCGAGCCCGAGTTCCTGGCCGGCCGATACACCGGGAAGACCGTGGGCGAGCCGTGTTTTCAAGCCGGGAAAGTCGCCCGTTTGCACGCCTGGCTGGCGGAACTTGGGCTCGTCCTGGGCGATTTCGAGCAATCGTGGTTTTTCACCGACTCCCGCAACGACCTGCCCTTGTTGCGCGTGGTTAGCCACCCGGTGGCGGTGCGACCGGACGCAGCCTTGCGCGCCGAGGCCGAACGCGAGAGCTGGCCGATCATTACGCTCAAAGACCAGACCGGCATGGATTCCTGACCGCGGGTCGCGCGCTGGTTGCGCCTTCGAGGGCGGAGCGTCTCACAACAATTGTCAACGGGCGTACCGGAGGCGGCGTTATGGCGCCTGACACTGGTAAAGTGTCGCGCCGGAAGCGGCGCCCATCGACAAAATCTTTTGACCGAGGAAGTCCTGCCATGAGCAAAATGCTGAAAACCCTGATCGCCAGCGCCGTGCTGGCTCTTACCGCGACCGCCCAGGCGGCCGATGCGCCCAAGCCGGCGGCTGCCCCAGCCGCTCCCGCTGCCGCTCCAGCCGCTCCCGCGGCCCCCGCTGCCGCAGCGGCCCCGGCCCCCGCCAAGGCGGCCGAAGCCAAGAGCGATGCCAAGCCCAAGCAGGCCAAAAAGGCCAAGAAGGCCAAGGAGAACAAGGCCGACGCCCCCAAATAGTAGGTCGAAAACTCGCCCGGTGACCAGCAAATGACCACCGCCAGGCTTGTCAAAGCACAAAAAGACTTTATAATTCCGCAGCTTTGCACGGAAGAATCGGTCGGCTGTGCCTAGAATTCTAGTCGTGCGGGCGAAAACAAATCCATACACTTACGAGGACGATTTAACCATGAGCAAACTGCTGTCCACCCTGATCGCTGCGCTGTTCGCGGCTGTTTCTTTCACCGCTGTCGCTGCCGACGCGCCCAAGAAGGACGAAAAGGCCGCTCCGGCCGCCGAAGCGAAAGCTGCTCCTGCCAAGGACGCCAAGGCCGCTCCCGCCAAGGACGCCAAAGCTGCTCCCGCCAAGGACGCCAAGGCCGCTCCCGCCAAGGATGCCAAGCCTGCTGCCGCTGCTCCCAAGAAAGAAGAAGCCAAGAAGTAATTCGGGCGACTTGAGCGCAAGAGGCAGGGCTGCGGCTCTGCCTTTTGCGTTTTTGAAGCGGCAAAATCGAAACCAAGTCCTGGGCTTCTCCGGGGCCTTATTCCTGCGAAATCCGTGAACGAAATCTGGAAACCCGAGGTCACCGTAGCGGCCGTCGTCGAGCGCGAGGGGCGCCTTCTGCTGGTCGAAGAAGAAACCGATGAAGGCTTGCGCTTCAATCAGCCTGCCGGTCACCTCGAACCAGGGGAAAGCCTGATCGCCGCCATGGTGCGCGAGACGCTGGAAGAGACCGGCTACGTGGTCGAACCGCGATCTTTGATCGGCATCTATCGCTGGCACCATGAGGCCAAGGGGAGAGCCTATTTGCGCTTCGCCTTTACCGCCGAAATCCGTTCGCATGAGCCGCAGCGTCCGCTTGATGCGGGGATCGTTCGAGCGGTCTGGCTCGATCCAAGGGAACTCGATGAGGCTCGTCCGCGGTTCCGAAGCCCCATGGTCGCACGCTGCATAACCGACTACCGTGCCGGCATCTCTTACGATCTGGGCATAATCCACGATTTGAACGGTAGGGCCTGATCGGCGGGAAAAACCGATGAGCGCAGAAACGGTCGTAGTAGGTCTTTCCGGTGGTGTCGATTCATCGGTTGCTGCGCTCTTGCTCAAGCGCCAGGGTTTTCACGTCATCGGCGTCTTCATGAAGAACTGGGAAGACGACGACCAAGAAGAGTATTGCAGCTCGCGCCAGGACCTCGTCGATGCGGTCAGCGTCGCGGAGGTTCTCGGAATCGAAATCGAAGCGGTCAATTTCTCCGCCGAGTACCGTGAGCGCGTATTCGCGCGCTTCCTCGCCGAATACCGTGCCGGTCGCACACCGAATCCGGACGTGCTCTGCAACAGCGAGATCAAATTCAAAGCCTTTCTCGACTATGCCCTGCGGCTGGGCGCCGACTGGATTGCGACGGGGCACTATGCCAGGCTCAAGGGAGCCGAGGGCGCGAAGGAACTATTGAAGGCGGCCGATGCAAGCAAGGATCAGAGCTACTTTCTGCACCGGCTGACCCAGACGCAGTTGGCACGCGCGGTCTTTCCCTTGGGCGAAATTTCCAAGCCAGAAGTGCGCGGCATCGCCCAGCGCGAGGGTTTACCGACCTTTGCCAAGAAAGACAGCACCGGGATCTGCTTCATCGGCGAGCGGCCGTTTCGCGAGTTCCTGGCTCGTTACCTGCCACGCGAACCGGGCGACATTTCTACTCCCGAAGGCCAGCGCATCGGCCGGCACCAAGGCCTCATGTACCATACCCTCGGCCAGCGGCAGGGGCTGGGCATAGGCGGCACATCCTCGGGGGATGGTTCCGCCTGGTACGTGGCGGGCAAGGACTTGAGAAGCAATACCCTTATCGTCGTGCAGGGGCATGAACACCCGCTGCTTTTGCGCCGGGAAATCGTGGTGCGCGACCTCCATTGGATCAGCGGCTCGGCGCCGAAGGCGGGCGAACGCTATGGTGCAAAGACTCGCTACCGTCAGGCGGATGCCGCCTGTTTTATCGAATATCCGAGCGCGCAAGAGATGCGAGTGGTTTTCGAAACGCCCCAATGGGCGCCGACGCCAGGCCAATATTTGGTGCTGTATCGCGGCGCGGTCTGCTTGGGCGGTGGGGTGATTCAATAGCCCCAGGAACAGACCTCGCCGACTCGCTCAGAACGGGATGTCGTCTTCGAAATCGTCCAGTTTGTTTGGCTTCGAGGGCGTTGCCGAGGTATTCTGACCGCTCCCGCTTTCCCTATCCGCCGGTTCGCCGCCGCCGCTGCGCGAGCCCAGCATCTTCATTTCCGAGGCGATGATCTCGGTGGTGTAGCGGTCTTGCCCTTCCTTGTCCTGCCACTTGCGGGTTTCGAGTCGCCCTTCGACATAAATCTGGCTGCCCTTCTTCAAGTATTCGCCGGCGATTTCGGCCAGGCGCCGATAGAAGGTGACGCGGTGCCACTCGGTCTTTTCTTGTTTTTTGCCTTCCTTGTCTTTCCAGGTATCGGTGGTGGCAACCGAAATATTGGTGACCGCGTCCCCGTTGGGCAGGTAACGGACTTCGGGGTCGCGACCAAGGTTGCCGATCAGGATCACTTTATTGATCGAGGCCATCAGGATTCTCCCATAGGTTTGGCTAATGACTGTGTAGCGTAAGCGGGCTGGCCAGGCATGGAAACGGACAAGGCCAGCCAGACCGCGCTGAGCCCTGCACCGAACCAGAACACCGCGGCCGGCGCCACATGTTCGGCGAGCCAGCCGCCGACGGCTCCGCCCGCGAACATGCCGAGGAATTGTACGCCACTGTAAACGCCTATGGCGGTGCCTTTAACTTCCGGCGGCGCGTAACGAGACACCATGGCGGGTAGCTTGGCTTCCAGCAGATTGAAAGCGGCAAAAAACACCAGTAGCGCAGCGATGAGCCCGGCGAGCGATTGGATCTGCGCGCCGAGCAAGATCTGGCCGCCGAGTAACAAGGCTACCGCGGCGACGAAGATGGGCTTGCTGCGACCGGCGCGGTCCGCCTGGGAAAACAGCGGGAAGATCAGCAAGAGCGAGGCGATCAGCACGCCAAGGTAAACCTGCCAGTGCCGAGCCTCCGGCAGTCCGTTGTCGCGCAAGGCGAAAGGCACTTGGACGAAAAGCGACATCAACGCAGCATGCAAGGCGAAAATGCCATAGTTCAAGCGCAACAGCGGGCCATTGGTGAGTACCGCGCTGAACTCCTTGCCGCGCACTTGTCGTTCACGGTTTGCGTGAACCGGGTCGGGCACCACGCCTTTTACCACCAATATGGCAGCGAGCGCGAGCAGTCCGGTGAGCGCAAAAATCCCCGGAACGCCGATCCAGCGAGACAGCGCAGGGCCAGCGACGAGCGACAGCGCAAAGGTTGCGCCTATGGTCATGCCGATCAGGGCCATGGCTTTGGTGCGCACGCTGTCGCGGGTGAGGTCGGCGAGCAGGGCGATCACCGCCGCGGAGATTGCGCCGGCGCCTTGCAGCGTGCGGCCGGCGATGATCCAGTAGAGATCGCTGGCCGCCGCGGCCAGAAAGCTGCCCGCGGCAAAGAGACCCAGACCCAGATAAATCATACGTTTGCGGCCCCAGCGGTCGGACGCCCAGCCGAAGGGAATCTGCAGCAAAGCCTGAGTGAGTCCGTAGGTGCCCAGCGCCATGCCGATCAGGAGGCGATTGTCACCCCCGGGCAAACCTTCCGCGTACAAGGCAAAAACCGGCAGAATGATGAACATGCCCAGCATGCGCAGGCCAAAGATCGCCGCCAAACCGGCGGTGGCGCGGCGTTCCTGGGGGTCGAGACCAAAATTCGGGCTGGCGGCGGAAGCTTGCGCCATGGAAGAAGCAAAAAGGCTTTGGTGTGGCGGGGCGGAATCCGGTTATATTAGCAGGTTGACCCCTGCTCCGTCATGCGAGGCACTGCCTCCGGCAGGGCCTTACCCGAGAGCCTTCGGACCCATGGAATACATCCGCATTCGCGGTGCGCGCACGCACAACCTCAAGAACATCCACCTCGACTTGCCGCGACAGCGCTTGGTCGTGATCACCGGGCTGTCCGGCTCGGGGAAGTCTTCGCTGGCCTTCGACACGCTCTACGCCGAGGGCCAGCGGCGCTACGTCGAATCGCTTTCAGCCTATGCGCGGCAATTTCTCCAGCTCATGGAGAAGCCGGATGTCGATTTGATCGAAGGGCTGTCTCCCGCCATTTCGATCGAGCAAAAAGCGACCAGCCACAACCCGCGCTCCACAGTGGGCACGGTGACCGAGATTCACGACTATTTGCGGCTGCTTTATGCGCGTGTCGGCGAGCCGCACTGTCCCGAGCATGGCGCGAGCCTGTCGGCGATGAGCGTGGGCCAGATGGTTGATGCCACGCTTGCCTTGCCGCCGGAATTGCGGGTGATGATCCTGGCGCCGGTGGTGGTGAGCCGCAAGGGGGAGCAGACCGAGTTGTTCGAGGAGCTACGCGCCAAAGGTTTCGTTCGGCTTCGGATCGATGGCAAGGTCTGCGATATCGATGCCCTGCCTCGTCTGGGCAAAAGCCAGAAGCATACCGTCGAAGTGGTGGTCGACCGGCTCAAAGTGCGGGCGGATTTGAAGCAACGCCTGGCGGAAAGTTTCGAGACCGCTTTGCGCCATGGCGAAGGGCGGGTCATTCTCTTGGAGATGGATCAAGGCCGGGAACACTTGTTTTCTTCCCGATACGCATGTCCGATTTGCAATTACGCGCTGGCTGAACTCGAACCGCGGCTCTTTTCCTTCAACAACCCGCTTGGCGCCTGTGCGCGCTGCGACGGCCTGGGTCAGGTGACCTTCTTCGACCCGCGCCGGGTGGTAGCCCTGCCGCACCTTTCGCTGTCTTCGGGGGCGATCAAAGGCTGGGACCGGCGCAACCAGTTCTATTTTCAAATGCTGGCGAGTCTTGCGCGACACTTTGATTTCGACTTGGAGGCGCCTTTCAATCACTTGCCCGAGCGCGTGCAGAACATCGTGCTTTACGGCAGCGGCCGCGAAACGGTGCCCTTCCAGTACCTCAGCGAACGAGGCCGCATGACGCTAAAAGAGCACCCCTTTGAAGGCATCATTCCCAACCTGGAGCGGCGTTATCGCGAGACCGATTCGTTAATGGTCCGCGAGGAGTTGGCGAAATACATCAATAGCCAAGTTTGCCCCGAATGCAGGGGCACCCGGCTGCGGCGCGAGGCGCGGCATGTTACGGTTGGCGGGAGGGCGATATACGAGGTTTCGGCTATGCCTCTGAGGCAGGCGTCGACCTTTTTTGGCGAACTCAAACTCGAAGGGCACCGCCAGGCGATCGCGGACAAGATCGTCAAAGAAATAACCAGCCGCTTGCAGTTCCTCAATAACGTGGGGCTCGACTACCTCTCGCTCGACCGCTCCGCAGATACCCTCTCGGGCGGCGAGGCGCAGCGCATCCGGCTGGCGAGCCAGATCGGATCGGGCTTGACCGGGGTGATGTATGTCCTCGACGAACCCTCGATCGGCCTGCATCAACGCGACAATGATCGCCTGCTGGCCACGCTGAAACATCTGCGCGATCTGGGCAATAGCGTCATCGTGGTCGAGCATGATCAGGAAGCGATCGAAACGGCCGACTTCGTGGTGGACATGGGACCAGGCGCGGGCGAGCATGGCGGCCAGATCATTGCCCAGGGCACGCCGGCTGAAATTCGCGCGGCATCCGCCTCGCTCACCGGCGCTTACCTCGCCGGCCGGCGGCAAATCCCGGTGCCCAGAAGGCGGCGCAAACCAAAACCGGGCCAGGCTTTGCGTATACTCGGCGCGCGCGGCAACAACTTGAAGCAGGTCGAGATGATTTTGCCCGTGGGCTTGTTCGTAGCCGTTACCGGGGTCAGCGGGTCCGGCAAGTCGACTTTGGTCAATGACACGCTTTATCCGATCATCGCGAGGCACTTACACGGCAGCACGCTCGAACCGGCCCCCTACGATGAAGTGCACGGGCTGGAATTTTTCGACAAAGTGGTCAGCGTCGATCAAAGCCCGATCGGGCGCACGCCTCGGTCCAATCCGGCAACTTATACCGGCCTATTTACGCCGATTCGGGACCTCTTCGCGCAGGTGCCCGAAGCGCGCGAGCGAGGCTACGGGCCGGGGCGGTTTTCGTTCAACGTCAAAGGCGGGCGCTGCGAAGCCTGCCAGGGTGATGGTCTCATCAAAGTCGAGATGCACTTCCTGCCCGACGTGTATGTGCCTTGCGACGTATGCCACGGACAGCGCTACAACCGCGAGACCCTGGAAATCCAATATAAAGGAAAGACCATACACGAGGTCTTGCAGATGACCGTCGAAGCGGCGCAGAGCTTTTTCGCCGCGGTGCCGGTGGTGGCGAGGAAGCTGACTACTTTGGCCGAAGTGGGGCTTGGCTATATCACCCTCGGGCAGGCGGCGACGACGCTTTCCGGGGGTGAGGCGCAGCGGGTAAAGCTTGCGCTTGAGCTTTCCAAGCGAGACACGGGGCGCACGCTCTATCTGCTGGACGAACCGACCACTGGCTTGCACTTTCAGGACATCGAGCTCCTGCTCAAAGTGCTGCATCGCTTGCGCGACCACGGCAACACGGTGGTCGTGATCGAGCACAATTTGGACGTAATCAAGACAGCCGATTGGTTGATCGACCTGGGTCCCGAGGGCGGCGATGGCGGCGGGCGCATCATCGCGCAAGGTTCGCCGGAAGAAATCGCCGCCTACCTCGGCAGCGCTACCGGAAGTTACTTGCAGCGGGCCTTGCGCGACCCAGGCAAAGCGGCCTAAAAAAATGGCCCGCAGGGCGGGCCAAGGAGGAGGAGTGGTTACATCACTGTTGCGAACTAATTGACCGCGATACGGCGGCTTGGTTCCGCAGTCAGTTTCGGCAGGCGTAAACTCAGAATGCCCTCCTGGTAGTTCGCTTGCGCTCGTTCGGTATCGATGGGCTGCGGCAATGCGAAGCGGCGCTCCCACCGTCCGTTGCGCAGCTCGTTGATCAAAAGCGCGGCGTCGGCAGGCAAGGAGCGCTCGCGTTTGGCGCCGATGCGCACCTCCTGCTTCTCGATTTCGACCTCGATATCGGCTCGGGTGAGACCCGGCAGTTCCGCTCGCAGGACATATTCATCCTGGGTTTCCCAGGCCTCGATCGGCATGGTTCGGCTGCTGCCGCTCGTCGGGGCGGCGCGGACGAAGGCCCGCAGCGTGCTGCGGGCGGGGTGGATGGCACAGGTGAACATTGGGCAACTCCCGGTTCAAGCTTCGATGAGACTAGAATGGGGCTGCCGGGGAGGTTTTCAAGAGGGCGCAGGTTCGGTACCGCCGCGAACCAGCCACAGGTATGCGACGAGCACGGCCAGACCGCACAAGGCAACGGCCAGCACCATAGGCATGACACTGCGGTCGTAGCTGTGGCCGACAGCGATACCCACGAGGGCGGCCAGGCTCATTTGCACGAATCCGAGCAGCGCCGAGGCGGCGCCTGCCATCTTGGGGTAGGGGGCCAGGGCTCCGCCGATCGCGTTGGGCATGACCATGCCGGTGGCCACCATGTATCCGAACATCGGCAGCAGTATCGCCCAGACCGAGACGACTGCGGCCCAAGCGAGGCCGAGCATGCACCAACCCGCGCCCATCGCGACCACTGCGCCCATCAATACCATGCGCCGGGTTCCCAGACGCAGCGTGAGGCGGCCGGAAATCATCGTGCCGCTCACATAACCGGCGACCACGAAGCCGAAGCTGGCCCCATACCATTGCGGACTCAAGCCATAGAGATCGATCAGCACGAAAGACGAGCCGGAAATGAACGAGAACAAGCCGGCATAAGAAAAAGAAAAACAAAGGAGATAACCGCGGTACAGCCGGGTGCGCAAGAGGCTGCCGAAATTGTCGGCCATGCGCGACAGCCGCGTTGCCTGCGGGTCGAGGTGGGCATTACTTTCGCCGAGCAAAGCCGCCGTGGCTGCGCACTGCAGCACCGAGAATACCGCGAGCGCGGCGAAGTTCGCCCGCCAGCCGAAAAGCACGGTGAGCCAGCCGCCCAGCACGGGTCCGAGCATGGGCGCCAGCGCCATTGCCCCGCTGATGTAAGCCAAAACGCGCGCGGCCTGCTGCGGGCCATAGACGTCCCTCACGATGGCGCGGCCGAGCACCGGTCCGGCGCAAGCGCCAAGCGCCTGCACGAAGCGCGCGGCGATGAGTGCTTCGATGCTAGGGGCAAACATGCAGGCGATCGACGCAACAAGATAAATCACCAGGCCGGCAAGGAGCACCGGCCGGCGGCCATAGCGGTCCGAGAGGGGGCCGTAGGCGATCTGTGCCACGGCAAATCCCGCCAGGAAAACCGAGAGGGTCAATTGGACCTTTGCCACGCTGGTGGCGAAGTCTTGCGTGAGAGCGGGCAGCGCGGGGAGGTAGAGGTCGGTCGAGAGCGGACCAAGGGCGACTAGCGTGGTGAGTAGCAGCGCCAGTCCAAAGGTGGGCTTGAGCATGGGGACATTATCCCAGATTATCGGCGCTCGGCGCCCGCGCCTGCGGCTCGAGAACGAGACGATGGCGGCGGGCCGGTTTGAAGTTCAAAGGGTGGTCGGCCGCTCACCGCTTCCGAAGACGGCGGCGGTGGTGCCTTTGGCGGTCGCCACCCCAGACCGTCACGGTCTATCCGGCTGACGCACCATCCAGTGTCGCGATCGGGGCACATAAACCGCATTCGAAACTTCGCCATGTTGCGCAAAGTGGCATCTGATCGCGCGCTTGTCTTGGGCAAGCGGCTACCGAATATCCAGCCAAGCCGAGTTCTGGCCCCCGTTTATTGCATTTCATCGCTCGCGCATTGCGGCCGCAGGGGAGGGTCCCTAAAGTGGCGCCATGTTCAACCGCAGCACCAACCCAGGAGTGATGAAAATGAGCAAGTTCTTCTCCCAGACCCCGTCCACGCTGACCGACAGTATCGCCTTCACCAGCCTCATGATCGCCGGTTTGCTGACACTGGCCATCGGCAGTTTTGCCCCTTTGCCCCAAGCCGAGACCACCCAAGCCGCCGCATCGGTGACGGCCACGCAAGTGGTGGCCAACCAGGGTGAAGTTCAGGCGCCCGCGGGCAAACATGCGCGCGGCTGATCGCTCCGCCCCGGGCGGCGGTGTCAAGGGCAGCAGCGAGGCGCCTCGGTTCTGATTCCGGCCGTCCGGAATCAAAACCGAGGCGCCTTTCACGTTCTCGCGCGCTGAATTTTTTGTACTTCGGGAATTTGGCGCAGCGCTCGCATCACGCGAGCCAGGTGCTGACGATCGTTCACCTGGATGGCAAAAAACATGTTGACCACCGTCTCACCCTCGGGGCGGTCCATGCTCACGTTTTCGATATTCGCTTCGGCATCGGAAATCGCGGCGGCGACCTTCGCCAGCACGCCCCTTTGATCCGCCACCGAGAGGCGAATTCCGGCGTCGAATTCGCCCTGCACATCTTTCGCCCAAGCGACATCCAACAATTGCCCGGATTCGGGGCCGCGCTTTTGCAATACCGGGCATTCCGTGAGGTGCACGATCATGCCCTGGCCGGCGCGGAATTCGCCGACGATCGGGTCGCCCGGCACCGGGCGGCAGCACTTGGCGTATTGAATGGCGACCCGCTCCACGCCGTCGAGCGAAATCGGCGGGCGGGAAGTCGCGGTTCCCGAACCCGTGGTCCGCTCTCCTGTGGCAAGCAGCGCCTGCGCCACGACGAAAGCGTGGCGCCTTCCCGTGCCGACGTCGGCGAGCACTTCCTGACGGGTTCGCACGCCATAGGTTCGCGTCAATCGATCCCAGGCCGCGCCGGCGGCCGGGAATTCCGGCTCGCCCAGAGTTGCCAGCGCCTGCTGCAGCATGCGCTCGCCCAGCTGGGCCGACTCGCGCTGATGCAGCGATTTCAGGTAGTGGCGTATGCGCGAGCGCGCCTTGCCGGTGGCGACGAAGCTCAGCCACGAGGCGTTGGGTTTTGCCGAGGGCGAGGTGACGATTTCGACTTGGTCCCCGTTTCGCAGAGCGGTGCGCAGCGGCGCCAAGTCGCGGTTCACTTTCGCCGCCACGCAGTGATGGCCGATGTCGGTGTGCACGGCATAGGCAAAATCGACCGGAGTGGCGCCGCGCGGCAATGCCATAATGCGGCCTTTGGGCGTGAAAACGTAAATTTCGTCAGGGAAAAGATCGCCTTTGACGTGCTCCAGAAACTCGCTGGAATCCCCCGATTCGCGCTGGATTTCCAAAAGGCTCTCGAGCCAATGGTGGGTCTGCTGCTGGGCTTCGGCGAGGTCTTTTTCGCCCGGAAGATCTTTGTATAGCCAGTGTGCGGCCACTCCGGCCTCGGCGACGCGGTGCATTTCCTGAGTGCGGACTTGGATTTCTACCGGCGTGCCGTAAGGTCCGAACAGCGTAGTGTGCAGCGACTGATAGCCGTTGGCTTTGGGGATGGCGATGTAATCCTTGAACTTCCCGGGCAGCGGCTTGTAGAGTCCGTGCAACACACCCAGCGCGGCATAACAGGAGGTCACTTCATTGACCAAAATGCGGAAGCCGTAAATGTCGAACACCTGCGAAAACGAAAGATCCTTTTCCACCATCTTCTTGTGCACGCTGAAGACGGTTTTCTCTCGCCCAGTTACCAGCGCCTCGATGCCCGAGGCTTTGAGGCGGCTCTGAATCGCTTCGAGCATTTTGCCCACGACTTCGCGTCGATTTCCTCGCGCGGATTTGATTGCCTTCGCCAAGACCCGATAGCGCATCGGGCGAAGCTGGCGGAAAGCAAGGTCTTGCAGCTCTTGGTACCAAGCGTTGAGACCCAGGCGATTGGCGAGCGGGCCGAAGATGTCGATCGTCTCCTGCGCGATGCGCTGCCGCTGATCCGGCTCCATGACGTCCAGGGTGCGCATGTTGTGCAGCCGGTCGGCAAGCTTGATCAGAATGACGCGGATGTCCTTGGCCATCGCCAAGAGCATTTTGCGGAAATTTTCGGCTTGCGCTTCTTCGCGCGTCTGAAACTCGATCTGGTCGAGTTTGCTTACCCCATCGACCAGAGCGGCAACCGACTTGCCGAAGCGAAGTTCGATTTCGGCCCGTGTGACCGCGGTGTCCTCCATGACGTCGTGCAGCAGCGCCGCACAAAGGCCTTGCGCATCTAGACGTATTTCGGAAAGGATGCTGGCGACCGCCAGCGGGTGCGTGATGTAGGGATCGCCGGTTTTACGGAACTGGCCGCGGTGCGCCTCTTCGGAGAATTCGTAGGCGTTCTCGACCAACGCGACCTCGGCGGGCCGCAAGTAATGCCCGAGGTTGCGGGTGAAGTCTGCGATCTCCGAAGTCGCCGCCATGTTCCGGCCTCACCATGGCGCTTGCGGGGACTAGCCGACTTGTTTGTTGAGGATTTCCGGCCCCACCTTGCCGGCGGCTACTTCACGCAGCGCGATTACGGTGGGCTTGTCTCGATCCGCCTCCACCATCGGCTGGGCTCCCGTGGTGATCTGCCGCGCTCGATATGTCGCCGCGAGCGTGAGCTCGAATCGATTGGGGATGCGCTTCAAGCAATCGTCGATGGTGATACGTGCCATGGTTGGGATCAATTCAGCAAGTTGGTGATCAGCGCCGCTTGGCGCACCGACTGTTCAGCCAGGCGCAAACTGCTCGCCCGCAGAACTGCGCGCAGGTCATCGAGCGCGGTCTGGAAGTCATTGTTAATGATAACATAATCAAATTCGACATAATGTTCGATCTCGGCCCGGGCCGCCGCGAGGCGCTGGGCGATCACTTCCGGCGCATCTTGCCGACGCCCGTGCAAGCGCTTAGCCAGCGCGTCCAATGACGGGGGCAGTATGAAAAGGCAAACGGCCTCGGGTAGCAGATGCCGCACTTGCGCCGCGCCTTGCCAGTCGATTTCGAGCAGTACGTCGCAGCCTTGGTCCAGCTTATCGCTCAGCCAGCGATGGGAGGTGGCGTAGTAATTGCCATGAACCTCGGCGCGTTCCAAGAAGGCGCCTTCGTTTTGCAGCCCTTGGAACTGATCTTTGTCGACAAAATGATAATCGACGCCGTTCACTTCGCCCGGCCGCGGGGGGCGCGTCGTGTAGGAGACCGATAGGTGCAATTCGGGTTCGACGGCTAGAAGCGCCTTGACCAAGCTCGTCTTGCCCGCCCCGGAAGGCGCGCTGATCACGAAGAGCTTGCCGCGCATCGGGTTTCCCCCAATCACAGCCGGTTGCCCGGAGTGCTAATTTTGCCATCCAAGGGGTGCCGACGACGGATGCTCGAGCCTCTCTGAACCGAGGACTTCGCGCGGCGGGGGGGAAAGTTGGCTGCATTCATGACGCGATGCTAGCACAGGGCCGTGACGGCCGGTAAGCCGTGGCGGACCGGCGAGCGAGGTGAGGACAAGAAAATGGTGGCAGGCAGATCTGCGCTGGCGAAAGTGCGCCACGCCGATGGCAAAGTAGTTAGCGCCGCGGAGGCGGTGCGCCTGATTCGCGATGGCGACACCGTGGCCACCGGCGGGTTCGTCGGCATTGGATTCGCCGAAGGCATCGCCATCGCGCTGGAGGAGAGTTTTTTGGCCCGTGCGGCGGCCTACGAAGAAGCGCAGGGTGGGCCGCGCAATCTCACTTTGGTTTATGCCGCGGGCCAGGGCGACGGCAAAGAGCGGGGCCTCAACCACTTGGGCCACGAAGGGCTGGTGCGCCGGGTCATCGGCGGGCATTGGGGCCTTGTGCCCAGGCTGCAGCAACTTGCCATCAGCAATCGCATCGAAGCCTATAACTTGCCGCAAGGAGTCATTTCTCACCTCTTCCGCGACATCGCCGGCGGTCGCCCCGGGCACCTCTGCACCGTGGGGCTAGGTACCTTCGTGGACCCGCGTTTCGGCGGCGGGAAGATCAACGCCGCGACCACCGAGGACATCGTCGAGCTTGTGAGCGTCGCTGGCAAAGAGTATCTCTTCTACCGTGCCTTTCCCATCGATGTGGGAATCATCCGCGGCACTACCGCCGACCTCGATGGCAACATCACGATGGAAAAAGAGGCGCTCACTCTGGAGGCGCTGGCCATTGCTACGGCGGTGCACAACAGCGGCGGCGTGGTCATCGTGCAAGTCGAACGGGTGGCCGACCGAAACACCCTGAATCCGCGCCAGGTGCGCATTCCGGGAGTGTTGGTCGATTGCGTGGTGGTGGCGGAGAGGCCCGAGCATCATCAGCAAACTTTTGCCACCGCCTACAGCCCGGCCTTTTCAGGCGAGATTCGGGTGCCGATGAACACCATCGCTCCCATGCCCATGAGCGAGCGCAAAATCATCGCCCGTCGCGCCGCGCTGGAATTGCAGGCCAACGCGGTGGTCAATTTGGGGATTGGCATGCCCGAGGGTATTGCCAATGTGGCTGCCGAGGAGCACGCCATTGACCTGATCACGCTCACCGCCGAACCGGGCGTGATTGGCGGCATTCCAGCGGGCGGGCTCAATTTCGGCGCCGCGGTCAACACTCAGGCGATCATCGACCAGCCCGACCAATTCGATTTCTACGACGGCGGCGGCCTGGATTTGGCCTTTCTCGGCCTTGCGCAAGCCGATGCACAAGGCAACCTCAACGTTTCCAAGTTCGGCCCCAAACTCGCGGGCGCGGGAGGCTTCATCAACATCAGCCAAAATGCGCGCAAGGTGGTGTTCGTGGGCACTTTCACCGCCGGCAACCTGGAGCTCGCCGTTGATGAGGGCAAGCTGCGCATTCAACGCGAAGGAGAGGCCCGCAAGTTCGTGGCTGCAGTGGAACACCGCACCTTCAGCGGCGCCTACGCGGCAGAACGCGGGCAAGCGGTGCTGTACGTCACGGAGCGCTGTGTCTTCAGACTCATTCCCGAGGGCCTGGAACTGATCGAGATCGCGCCGGGTGTGGATCTAGATCGCGACATCCTCGCGCATATGGACTTTCGGCCGGTCATGCGCGCGCCCCCCGCGTTGATGGATCCGCGCATCTTTGCGCCGGGCTCCATGGGTTTGCGAGCAGGGCTCCTCGCCGTGCCCCTGGCTCAGCGCATGGTCTATGATTCGGCGCAGGACACGTTTTTCATCAACTTCGAGGGGCTCCTTGTTGATGATGTCCAGACCATCGAGGACATCCGCCAACTGGTAGTCGGCTGTTTGGGGCCGCTAGGGCGGCCGGTCAACGCCGTGGTCAACTACGAGAATTTCCGCATCCGCCCGGAGCTCATGGAAGCTTATTCGGAAATGGTCTCTTGGCTGTGCGATCGCTATTACCGCGAAGTCACCCGCTACACCACCAGCGCCTTTCTGCGTGTCAAGCTGGGCGAGGCGCTTGGACGGCGGGGCCTGTCCGCGAAGGTTTACGAAACCGCCGAAGAGGCACAGGCGCACCTGGCGAAGCCAGCTTCGCCAGGCTGAGCCAGGTTCAGAAGCGACCGGTGAAACCGATCGAAACGCCGATCGGCGCCGGCGCATAACTCACCGCCGGGGCGAGGTAGGCGGCGCGGTGCGCGCAATGCCCCGGCACCCAGATGTTTTCGTAGCCATTCCAATGCCAATGGCCTTCGACCCAGGCGCAGGTGCTGGATACGCGCGCCGGCGCAACGGCCACCACGGGGGCGGCGACATGCACGTGCCGGACGGCGACCGGTACTCCGACGCGAACATGGACATGGCCTCGACCAGCAGCGCAAGCGGCACCGGCGGCGCCAAGCGAGATGAAGGCGAAGGCGGCAACGAGCAGTTTGGTGTTCATGATTCTCTCCTTGAGAAGCGTGCGACGATGTTGTCCTAACGCCGCTTAGGTTGCCCGCGTTTACGTTTGGGTTGGGAGAGAATTGTTGCAAGACGTTTCCATGCGCGCTTTGCGCAGCGAAGCGACGCACCCGCAGGGCAAGCGCCGAAAACAACCTAAACTCGTTCATCCTCAGGCGTTTTCCAATTGCCTAAGGGCGCCAACTGCCGTTTCTAGGTTCAACCTAGGTTCAATACTCTACTGGGATGGGGTCCAGACTGCGCCACAGATACCAGGTTGCCACCGAGCGCCAGGGCTGCCAGGGCTCGGCCAGAGTGCGGATTTGTTCCGGCGCGAGTGCTTTACCCCCGTTGTAGCTGAGGCTTACCGCCCGGCGCAGTCCAAGGTCGGCGAGCGGCAGAACGTCTGGGCGCAGCTCATGGAAAATCAGAAACATTTCCGCCGTCCAGCGGCCTATGCCCTTTACCGCCGTAAGCTCGGCAATGACCGCTTCGTCGTCCATGGTCTGCCAGCGTCTGGGCTGAAGCCGGCGGCTCTGGAAGTGGGTCGCCAGATCGATGAGATAGGCGGCTTTCTGGCCGGAAAGCCCGCAGGCGCGCAAGTCTTCCGCCGCGCAGGCCACAACTTGCCTTGGATTCACGCGCAGCAGCCGCGTGGAAAGGCGGCCCCACACGCTGTCCGCGGCCTTTACCGAGATCTGCTGGCCGACGATGGCTCGCGCCAGAGTGGTAAAGGGGTCGCTGCGCCGCTGCAGGTGAATGCCGGGGTAGCGTTTGATCAACGCGCGCAGCACGGAGTCTCGCCTTGCCAGCGCACGCGTGGCTCGGTCCCAATATTCTGGCTTCACGGTCGGACTATAACTCTTCGGGGTCGCCTGGCCAATGGTGAGGGACTGCGGAAAGTGATACATTGCGCGCTTTCGCGTTCCCCCAGGGGTAGGAAAATGCTGTTTCGGGTGCTAGTTTTGGTGGCGCTTGCCACTTCGTTCGCCACCGGGCCGGCCGCGGCAGCGGCCGACCCCAACAAGGTGCTGCGCTGGGAGTTCCAGACCGCCGAAACCGGCTTCGACCCGGCCCTAGTGAGCGACACCTACTCGAACACCGTGATCGAGGCCATCCTCGAACCCCTGGTCACCTACGATTACCTGGCGCGACCCGCCAAGCTCCTGCCGCTGACCATCACCGCCATGCCCGAAGTGAGCGAAGGCGGCAAGACCTTTCTGTTCAAGCTGAAGAAGGGCATTTACTTCTCCGCCGATCCGGTCTTCAAAGGCAAGAAGCGCGAACTGGTGGCAGAGGACTACGCCTACAGCATCAAGCGCCTGATGGATCCCAAACTTCGCGCGCAAATGCGTTTCATCGTCGATGGCAAGATCATCGGCCTCAACGAGCTTGCCGCCCAAGCCGAAAAAACCGGCAAGTTCGATTACGACGCCAAGATCCCAGGGCTAGAAGTGGTCGATCGCTATACCCTGCGCATACGCCTGACCCAGCCCGACTACAACTTTCTCTACATCCTCGCCATGCCCACCGTGGGCGCGGTGGCGCGCGAAGTGATCGAGCACTACAAGGACGACACCCAGGGGCACCCGGTGGGCACCGGGCCATACATGCTGAAGCAATGGATACGGGGCTCCAAGATCGTGCTGGTCGCCAACCCCGACTACCGGGGCATGACCTGGGACTTCCAGCCCGGCGAGGACCCCGAAGACAAGGCCATCGTTGCGGCCATGAAGGGCAAAAAAATGCCCAGCATCGGCAACATCGAAATCTTCATCATGGAAGAAGAACAGTCCCGCTGGCTCGCCTTTCAGCGCGGCGAACTCGACGTGCTCCGTTTCCCCGGGAGCTTCGCACCCATCGCCCTGCCCGAGGGCAAGCTCGCTCCCGACTTGGTGAAAAAAGGCATCACCATCAGCCGCATCATCGAGCCGGAAATCACCTACACCGCCTACAACATGCAGGACCCGATCATCGGCGGCTTGGAAAAAGAAAAGGTGGCGCTGCGCCGGGCCCTGACCATGGCTTACAGCAATGCCGATGAAATCCGCATCATCCGCAAGGGCCAGGCGATCGAAGCGCAATCGCCGGTGCCTTTCGGCGTGGTGGGGCACAACCCCAAGTACCGCAGCAGCATTCCGCATGATCCGGCGCTGGCCAACGCGCTGCTCGACAAGTTCGGCTACAAGAAGGGTAAGGACGGCTATCGCAACTTGCCCAATGGCAAGCCCTTCACCATCAAGCTCACCACCGAAACCAACGCGGTGTCGCGCGAGTTCGACGAACTGTGGAAAAAAGCCTTCGATTCCATTGGCGTGCGCATGGAAGTCGACAAAGGAAAATTCAGCGATCACTATCGCGCCGCCAAGCAGTGCCAGCTGCAAATGTGGGGACAGGCCTGGATCGCCGACTATCCCGATGGCGAAAATTTCATGCAACTCCTTTACGGACCCAACACCGGGGCCAGCAACAATGCCTGCTACAAGTCGCCGGCCTTCGACAAGCTCTACGAGCAAACGCGCAGCATGCCCAATTCACCCGAGCGCGACCGTCTGTTCGAGCAGATGGCGCGGCAACTCGAAGCCGACACACCCTGGCGCCTCGGTGTCTCGCGCTATCGCACCCAGTTCATTCGGCCCCAAGTGAAGGGCTACAAGAAACATCCCATGATTCGCGCCGAGTGGCTTTATATCGACATCGAGCCGCGCCGCTGAGCGCTTGCCGGGATTTCTTCACCGACCCTGAGCGCCGGGAGCAAAAAGATTGGGAGTGCCGATGTCGCTGCGCCTCTTTTTTTTGGGTTTGCTGTGCTGCATCGCGCAGGTCTCGGCGGCCCAGGCCGACCCGCAAAAAGTGCTGCGCTGGGTGCTGCCGCGCGCCGAAACCGGGTTTGATCCCGCGCGGGTGCATGACTATTACTCGGGCAGCATCGTCGAGAACATGTTCGAGCGCCTGGTCACTTACGACTACTTGGCGCGCCCGGCGAAGCTGGTCCCCGAAACGGCCGAGGCGATGCCACTGATTGCCGACGGCGGCAAGACCTACACTTTTCGGCTGAAGCAGAGCATATTTTTCGCACCCGATCCGGTGTGGCGCGGCAAGAAGCGAGAACTCAAAGCCGAGGACTATGCCTACACCCTGAAACGATTCGTCGACCCGAAGCTGCGCTCGCCCTGGAAGTTCTTGCTCGAAGGCAAAATCGTCGGGCTCGATGCCCTGGCCGAGCAGGCGGCCAAGACCGGCAAGTTCGATTACGATGCCAAGGTTTCGGGACTCGAAGTCCTCGATCGCCACACGCTGCGCATTCGACTCACTGCGGCCGACTACAACTTTGCGCACATTCTGGCCATGCCGACCTTTGGTGCCGTGGCGCGCGAGGTGATCGAAGCCTATGCCGATGACACCAACGCGCATCCGGTGGGCACCGGGCCTTATATGCTCAAGAAGTGGGTTCGCACTTCCAAGATTCTGCTCGAAGCGAATCCGCATTACCGCGGCATGATCTGGGACTTCCAGCCGGGCAGCGCTGCCGAAGACCAAAAGCTCGCGGCCCAGATGAAAGGCAAGAAGATGCCTCAAATCGGCACGATCGAGGTGAGCGTCATCGAAGAGGACCAATCGCGATGGCTCGCCTTTCAGAATGGCGAGCTCGATCTCCTGAACATGGAAGGACCGCTTGCCCCCATCGCCCTGCCCAAAGATCAGCTTTCGCCCGAGCTCACCAAGCGCGGCGTGCGCTTGAACCGCATCGTCGATCCGGAAATCATGTACACCTACTGGAACATGCAAGACCCGGTAGTGGGCGGCATGAACAAGGAAAAGGTCGCCTTGCGCCGCGCCATGGCCATGGCCTACAACGTCGCCGAGGAGATTCGGGTCATACACAATGGCCAAGCGGTGGCTGCCGAGTTCCTGGTGCCGCCCGGGGTGGTTGGCCATGACCCGAACTTCCAGAGCAAGATCCGCTTCGACCCGGCGGGCGCCAATGCGCTGCTCGACAAGTTCGGCTACAAGAAGGGCCCGGACGGATGGCGCGCGCTGCCGGACGGAAGACCTTTCACGGTGCGCTACTCCTCTCGGCCCGATTCCCAAGGGCGCCAGTTCGACGAACTCTGGGCGAAGTCCTTGGAGGGAATCGGCATTCGGATCGACATCCACAAAGACAAATTCCCCGAGCTATTGAAAGCCGAGAAATTGTGCAAGTTACAAATGCGCACCGGCGCTTGGATTGCTGATTACCCCGACGGGGACAATTTCCTGCAATTGCTCTATGGCCCCAATACTGGACAGAGCAACAACGCCTGCGCCAAGATACCCGAGTTCGACGCCCTCTATGCCAAGAGCAAGACGTTGCCGGAGGGCGCCGAGCGCAACCGGCTCTACCAGCAGATGATGCGTGTCATGGAGGCTTATACTCCCTGGCGCCTGGGGGTATCCCGCTACCGCAACATGCTGATTCAGCCGCATGTCCAAGGCTACAAGAAACACCCTATCCTGCATGCCGAGTGGCTGTACCTGGACGTATTGGCTAAAGGCGCCAAGAACTGATGCCGCCGCCCGTAACTGGCTCGCGCCGCCCGCGTCGCGTTGGCGAAATAATCTGTCGGGTGGGCGGTGCCCAACCCCGTGGCTGCGAGGGGGCGGACATGATACATTATCGCGCCCCGTGGGCCGCCCAGAAGGCAGCACCAGGGGGATCGCCTGTCGTAAACCCCATCCGGAGACCATCGGCATGACTCACCGCAGCTTGGTGTTATTTGGGCTATTTCTTTTTAGCCTGGCCGGTTTCTCGCCCGAAGCCCGCCCCGCGCCAGACCTCAAGAAGGTGCTGCGGGTGGAGTTTCCGGTGGCGGAGACCGGTTTCGACCCGGTGTTAGTGCATGATCTCTACTCCTCGACCGTGGTCGAGGCCATTTTTGATCCTCTGCTCACCTACGATTACCTTGCCAGTCCGGCAAAACTGGCGCCGCGGGCGGCCGAAGCCATGCCCGTGGTCGAAAATGAAGGCCGGGCTTACACTTTCAAGGTGCGCAAGGGTATTCATTTCTACCCCGACCCGGCTTTCAAAGGCCAGCGGCGCGAGCTGACGGCGGAAGACTTCGCCTATTCGATCAAGCGGCACAAAGATCCCAAGAACCGCTCGGTGTGGAAGTTTCTGCTCGACGGCAAAATCATCGGTCTCGATGAAGCGGAGGCCGAGGCCGCGAAGACCGGAAAGTTCGATTACGACCAGCCAATTGCCGGGCTCAAGGTACTGGACCGCTACACGCTGCGCATCGAGCTCAAGGTCACCGACTACAACCTTGGCTACATTCTGGCCATGCCCAGCTTGGGCGCGGTGGCCCGCGAGGTGGTCGAAGCCTATCCCAACGATACCAACTCGCACCCGGTAGGAACCGGGCCTTACTACCTTAAGCGCTGGATACGCTCGGCCAAGATTTTCCTCGAAGCGAATCCGGAGTACCGCAGCTTTGTTTGGGACTTCAAGGGTAGCGACGACGCTTGGGATAAGCGCGTGGTGGCGGAAATGAAGGGCAAGAAGATGCCCCAAATCGGTCAGGTGGAAATCAACATCATCGAAGAAGAACAATCCGCTTGGCTTGCCTTCCAGAATGCCGAGCTGGACCTTCTTTATTTGCGCTCGCAGTTTTCACCGGTCGCCATTCCCGAAGGCAAAGTGAACGACCAGCTCGCCGCCCGAGGCGTGCGCCTCAATCGCATCACCGATCCAGAGATCACCTATCATTATTTCAATATGCGCGACCCGGTCGTGGGCGGCTATTCGAAGGAGAAGGTCGCGCTGCGCCGCGCCATTTTGATGGCCTACGACAATAACGAAGAAATTCGCATCATCCGCAAGAATCAGGCGATGGAGACCCATTTTCCGGTGCCGCCCGGCGTAGTGGGCCATGTGCCGCGTTACCGCGCCGGCAATGCTTACCAGGTCGAGTTGGCCAACGCGCTCCTGGATCGTTTCGGTTATCGCAAAGGTGACGATGGTTGGCGAACCCTCCCCGACGGCCGGCCGCTGGTGATTCGCTATGCGTCGCAGCCCGATTCCACGGCGCGCCTGTTCGACGAGCTTTGGAAAAAGAGTTTCGACGCCATCGGCGTGCGCATGGAAGTGCAAAAAGAGAAATTCGCCGAACTCTTGAAACTCGAGAAACAGTGCCGCCTGATGATGCGCGGCGCCGCCTGGATTGCCGACTACCCGGATGGCGACGACTTCGTCATGTTGCTCTATGGCAAAAACGTGGGCCAGAGCAACAACCCCTGCTTCGAGTTGCCGGAATACGACGAGATTTATGAGCGTTCGACCAAAATGCCGCCTTCGCCCGAGCGCGACCGCCTTTACGTCGATCTGGCCCGCCTGGCGGAAAACTATGGCGTTTGGAAGCTCAATAACACGCGTTACCGCAATATGCTGGTTTACCCGCGAGTAAAAGGCTACAAGAAACATCCCATCTTGCTGGCCGATTGGATGTACCTCGATCTCGAACCATGATCCCGCGCGCTGGTGGGGAACAATTCCCGCCGCGCCCCGCCCCAAAAAGGAGGAGAGTTTGAAGCGCATTTTGTTGTTGTCTCTGGGCCTGACGGCCGCAAGCACCGCGCCCGCGGTTTTCGCCGAACGCGCCACCATCCCGGTTTATAACGCCGAGCAGCTTAGCCAAGCCTGCGAGACCGGCTTGGCGCAAGTTAAGGGCATGGTGGAGCGCCTGGAGAGCTTGCCGCTCAAAGAGGCCAAGACCTCCACAGTGCTCCATGCTTGGAACCGCCTGTACATCGCCCTGGAAAACCTCGAAGGACCGGTGTATATCCTCAACAGCGTCTCTCCCGACGAGAAGGTGCGCGAGGCCGCAGACAAGTGCCTGATCAAGCTCAACGAGTTCAGCACCGAGCTCTACCAGAACGAAAAACTCTATCAGCGCATTCAGCGCGTGGTCGCCAAGAACGCAGTGGACAAGAAACTGCGCCAGGATCTGATCGAAGCTTTCGAAGACACCGGCGTGGCTTTGGAAGGCGCCAAGCGCACCCGCATGAAGGAAATCCTGCAGCGTCTTGAAAAGCTGCGCCTGGAGTTCGAAAAGAACATCCGCGACAACAAGGCCAAAGTCAGTTTCACCGCCGAGGAACTCAAAGGCCTGCCTGCCGATTACATCGCGCGAGCCAAGCGCGACGAACAAGGCAATTATCAGCTCGGATTTAACTATCCCGAGTACGAACCTTTCATTGAAAACGCCGAGAATGAAGAGGCGCGCCGCCGCTATCAGTTTGCCTTCGGCAATCGCGGCACCCCCAAGAACATGGAGCTCTTGGCCGAAACGATCAAGCTGCGCCAAGAAATAGCCACGCTGTACGGGATGCCGAGTTTTGCCGATTTTGTCATTCGGCGTCGCATGGCTGAGAAGCCCCAAGCCGTGCTGAAGTTTCTCGAGCAAGTAAAGGCCACGGTGGAAGCCAAGGAGCGGCAAGAGCTTCAGGAACTCACTGCGCTCAAGGCTGAGCGCACCGGCAAGCCGCTGAGCGACACCAAACTCCAGCGCTGGGACGTGGCCTATTATCAAGCGCAAGTGCGCAAGGCGCGCTTTGCCATCGACCAGGAAGCGATGCGTAAGCATTTCCCCGTGGACGCTGCCTTGCGCTGGGTGATGGAAGTGTCACAGACGCTTTATGGCGTGCGCTTTGAGCGCGCTGAAGTGCCGGCCTGGCATTCCGAGGTAATGTACTTCGACGTCAAGGATGCCAAGACCGGCAAGCTCTTGGGCGGCGCCTATCTCGATCTCTACCCGCGCGACGGCAAATACGGCCATGCTGCCGTCTTCCCGGTGCGCGCCGTGAGCACTTTGGCCGCGCGGCGGCCGATCAGCGTGCTGGTGACTAATTTCAATCGCCAAGGGCTCACTCACCGCGAGCTCGAAACCTTCTGGCATGAATTCGGCCACTTGATTCACGGGGTACTGTCCAACACCCGGTACGCTCCGCAGGGCGGCACCAGCGTGGAGCGTGATTTCGTCGAGGCGCCTTCGCAGATGTTCGAAGAATGGGCAAGACGCCGAGCCAGTTTCGACATATTGGCCAAAGTTTGTTCGGCCTGTCCTCCGGTCGATGACGATCTCTTGCGGCGCCTGGACGAAGCGCGGCGTTATGGCAAGGGTGTCATGTATGCCCGGCAGCACCTCTATGCCAGCTACGATATGGCGCTTTCCAAAGCCAGCCCCGGCGAGCCCCAGGCAACCTGGGAACAAATGGAAGGGGCTACCGCCTTGGGTTATATCCCCGGCACTCAGTTTGCCGGTTCTTTTGGCCATTTGATGAGCGGGTACGCGGCCGGATACTACGGTTATATGTGGTCGGAAGTGATGGCGCTCGACATGCTTTCCGCCTTTGGCAAGAACCTGATGGATCCCAAAGTGGGCCAGCGCTACCGCAACACGATCCTTGCGCGCGGGAGCGAAAAGAAGGGCATGGTCATGGTGCGGGAGTTTCTGGGGCGCGAGCCTTCGCCGGACGCGTTTTTTGCGGAAATTACCGGGCGTCGCGGCTGAGGGTTTTAGCAGAGTTATAGCTGGCCATGCGGTGCTGCTCGATGCGGCGCAGGCAATGCAGGGTGGAGGGATAGACGATGAGTGCATACATCATCCGAAGAATTTGGCAGATGGTGCCCACCATGCTGGGCGTCGTGCTGCTGATCTTTTTTCTGTTCAACTGGATCGGCGGCGACCCGGCCTATGTGCTGGCCGGAAAAATCTCCAACCAGGAACAAATCGACAATATCCGGCGCCAGCTTGGTGTTGACCAGCCGTATTGGAAGCAGTTGCTGATTTTTATCCAGCAGATTCTCACCGGCGATTTCGGCTCGAGCTGGAGCACCAACGAAAAAGTCTCACAAATTTTCCTCACCCGGCTGGGCCCCTCGCTGACTGTGCTGGTGCCGATCTTGGTGCTGGAAACCATTTTTGCCATCGTCATTGCCTTGGGTGTGGCCTATGTGCGCGGGTCGCTCACCGACCGTATGGTGATGGTGGCCTGCACGGTGGGCATGTCGATCAGTCTTCTGGTCTATATCATCGTCGGACAGTACGTCTTCGCTTACAAGCTGGGTTGGTTCCCGGTGCAGGGTTGGGGTGAGCAGTTCCTGGAGAATCTCTTCGTGTATGCCGCGCTCCCCGTGCTCTTGGGGCTGCTGGTTGGTATTGCGCCCAACACGCGGCTCTACCGTACCTTCATACTCGACGAAATCAACCAAGATTACGTTCGCACGGCCCGCGCCAAGGGCGTTTCTGAGAACCGCGTGATGCTGATTCATGTGCTGCGCAATGCGCTCATTCCCATCATCACCAACGTCATGGCCTATTTGCCCGGCCTCTTGGTGGGCGCCTTTCTGCTGGAGCGTTTCTTTTCCATTCCGGGCATCGGCCGTGAAGTGATTTTGGCCGTGGAGCGCAGCGATTTCCCCGTCATCAAGGCGATCACGGTTTATGTGGCCATGGCCACGATGGTGATCAACCTCCTCGCCGACCTGATGTACAAAGCGGTCGACCCGCGCGTGGTTTTGAAGTAGTCGCCAAGGCCTAGCGTCTTCACATTCTTGGAGAAGAAATGAATCGAAGAGCCGATTTTGGGGGAGTTGCCAGGGAGCGCACCCCCTTGTTCCCGGCGGGGGGCAGACGAGGGGTTGCTCCCCTTGATGGTAAGAGGGCTTGTTCGCGGCTTGCCGCCGACGGGCGAAACGCCCGCCGATCCGCTTTATTTCTGGCTTTTCCGGCTTAGGGGACGACCATGAGCGCAAGCACCGCGCATCCGCATTTCGTTCCTTCGCCCGGGCTCTGGACCTTGGCTTGGCGGCGCATGGGCCGCGATCACGTGGGCATGGTTTCCTTGGTGATCGTTCTCGCCTTCATTCTTATGATGATCGCCTCGGGTTTCGGCTTCCTGGCCAAAGACTGGTCCAAAGAAGTTGGCGCGAATTACGCTCCGCCCACCTTCGTGGGCGCGGATACCTCCGGACAAGCTGCGGTCAAGACGGCCACCGAGGCGGGTGAAGGCGAAGTGATGGAAAGCCACGTCAGCGATCCCATCGCCAGCGAACTAGCTGAACTCAAGCAGAAACTGAAAGGCGGCGCGCCGGCCGCGACGGGCGAGAGCAGCATCGTTGACCCCTTGGCCGACGTAATGGCAGAAATCAAGGGCAAAGGCGGCGTCGAAGCGGTCAAAGAGCAGCGCGCCGCGACTTTGCCCTTTGGCGGAGACAAATGGGGCCGAGACGTTTTGCAAAAGGTCATCAAGGGCTCGGAGACCTCCATTTTCGTCGGTCTGGCCGCCGCCCTGGTGGCTACTCTCCTGGGCACTATTTTCGGCGCCTTTTCGGGTTACTACGGCAAGTGGGTGGATGACTTCTTCAACTGGTTTTATAGCGTCTTTACTTCCATCCCTTACCTGCTGCTGATCCTGGCCATCGCCGCGGTGCTGCAGCAAAAAGGCCTGATGACGATCATCCTCATTCTGGGGCTCACGGGCTGGACGGGCATCTACCGCCTGATCCGGGCCGAATACTTGAAGCACAAAGCCCGCGAATACGTGCAGGCGGCCGACGCCATAGGTGCTTCGGCCGAACGCCGGATGTTCGTACACATCCTGCCCAACGTGAGTCACGTCATCCTGGTGCAAATGTCCTTGCATGTAGTGCAATTCATCAAAGCTGAGGTGATTCTCTCCTTCTTGGGGTTTGGCGTGCCGGTGGATGTGGTTTCCTGGGGCAGCATGTTGAACGAAGCGCAGAATGAGCTGATTCTCGGCAAATGGTGGCAACTGGTGGTGGCAGGCACGGCCATGGCGGTGCTCGTCACGGCTTTCTCCATGCTTACTGATGCGCTGCGCGACGCGCTCGATCCCAAGCTCAAATAAGGACCGACCATGGCTGACCAAGAACTCCTCCTGGCGGTGCGCGACCTGCGTGTTTCCTTCCGTCTCGATCGCAATCTCAGCTTCGAAGCCGTCAAAGGCGTGAGCTTCGATGTTCCCGCCAACACCACGGTGGCACTGGTCGGTGAGTCTGGCTCCGGGAAGTCGGTGACTTCGCTCTCCATCTTGGGCCTCTTGCCGCCCGAAAATTCCAGCATCTTGCCCGGCAGCAAGATTCTTTTTGGCGGGCACAATTTGGCGGATCTTTCCGCCGCGCAAATGCGCAAGCTGCGCGGCGCCGAGATTTCGATGATTTTCCAAGAGCCCATGAGCTCGCTTAATCCGGTGCTGACCGTCGGCTACCAGTTGGGCGAGGTGCTGCAACTGCACCTCAATCTCAGCCCCAAGCAAGCCCGCACGCGCGCCATCGAATTGCTGCGTGAAGTGGGCATTCCGGAACCCGATCGCAAGATCGACGCTTTTCCTTTCCAGATGTCAGGCGGCCAGCAGCAGCGGGTGATGATCGCCATGGCCATCGCCTGCGAACCCAAGCTGCTGATCGCCGACGAACCCACCACCGCGCTCGATGTCACGATTCAGCGCCAGATCCTCGAACTGATCCGCGAGTTGCAACAGCGCCACCGCATGTCGGTGCTGTTCATCACCCATGATCTGGCGGTGGTGGGCGAAATCGCCGACCGCGTAGTGGTGATGAAAGACGGCGTCATCCGGGAACAGGGACTTGCCAAAGACATTTTCGAACGGCCCCAAGATGCCTACACCAAGGCATTGTTGTTATGCCGCCCCCAGCTCGACCGTCGGCCGGCTCGCCTGCCGGTGATCGACGACTTCATGAGCAATGGCGGCAAGGCGCCGCCCGCTGCGGGCGAGCGTCCGCGCGGACTCACTGGCAAAGAAAACTTCGTGCTTGAAGTCAAAGGCCTCAGCAAACAATTCGAAAGTCGGGAAGGCCTATTTGGGAAAAAGATCTTCCACGCCGTGAAGGACGTTTCTTTCCGGCTGGCCAAAGGCAAGACGCTGGGGCTGGTGGGCGAGTCGGGCAGCGGCAAGACCACCGTGGGCCTTACGCTCATGCGCCTGCACGAAGCTTCCAGCGGCGAAGTGCTATTCGACGGCAAAGACCTTCTGGCGCTGTCGGCGAGCGAAATGATGGCCTATAAGCGGCGCATCCAGATCATCTTCCAGAACCCCTACGCCTCCCTCAACCCCCGCTTCACCGTGGGCGCCATCCTCATGGAACCAATGATCATCCATAAGATCGGCGCTGACGAAGAAGAGCGCCAGAAGATGGCCATGGATCTGCTGAAGCGCGTGGGCCTGCCGGAAGGGTCTTTCTACAAGTATCCGCACGAATTCTCGGGCGGTCAGCGCCAGCGCATCGCCATCGCGCGCTGTCTCACTATGAAACCCGATGTGCTGATCTGCGACGAATCGGTTTCTGCCCTCGACGTTTCGGTGCAAGCCCAGGTTCTGAACCTGCTGCAGGACTTGCAAGACGAATTCAAAATGAGCTACATCTTCATCTCCCACGACTTGGCGGTGGTGAAATACATCTCCGACCAAGTGATGGTGATGAACCAAGGCGAAATCGTCGAAATCGCCAATTCCGACGACATCTATCGCAGCCCCAAGCATCCCTACACGCAAAAGCTGCTCGCTTCGATTCCCAAGGGGTGGCACGCGCAGAGCTGAAGTGCGCATCGGCTCACGGCGGCGAGACGCGCCTGAGCGGCGGCCGGCTTCACACTGTCCCCGCTCGGCGTTGGGGTAGCTGCAGCGGCCGTCGTGATTCGGTCACGGGGGCGGCGGTGCCGCAGTCGCTTACCTTGAACGTGCCGCCGCTGTTGTTGTTCGACTCGCCCTCAAAGCGCTATCTGCTTCGCGCTCAGCCGCCCCACCACATGCATCTCGCAGCGCTTGCAATCGAACGTGAGGGTGAGCGTTTCTTTGCCGTGCTTCAAGGTCATGGGGTCGGGCCGCAGTCCTTTGACTTCCTTGGGGCAGAGCTGGTAGGAATAGCGCAGGCAGTGCTTGGTGATCATCAGCGAGACGGCACCCTTTTCGCGGTTGGCCTCGTAGGCGTCCGAGATGAGGGCGACGCCGTGCTTCTCTAGAAACGCCCGGGACTTCGCGTTGAAGACATTACCCAAGTAGCTCAGCTCTCTGTCCGGGTAGAGAGGCGGCGGATTGGCAGGCAGGGCTCGCTTGGGGCGAGCGTAGGCCGCGGCGCGGGCTTGGCGCAGCGCCTCGACGGCTTCGCGGCGCAGGGCATTAACCGCCGCAGCCGGCAAGAAGGGCAAAGGGGGGTGGGCGAGTTTCACCCCGGTGGCGACAAATTCGGTGCCCCCGAGCTTGGCGAGCTGTTCGGCGAGATGGGTTTGCGCTTTGGCGGCATCGCGCGCTGCGCTTATCGTCCCCGAATAGCTGGCGCGGCCGCAGTGGCCGGCTTCGTCGCGAATTTCCAGAACCAGGCCGCAATCGCTAGGCGCAAGCTCGATGACGACGCCGATGAGCCGCTCGGCAGAAGGTTTTTCGAGCAGCCGCAGGAAAGCCCAATCGCGATTGCGCAGGAGTTCCGTTCCGGGGGCCAAATCCCGCGGCAGATGGGCCGGGAATAGGCGCTGCCGGCGCCCGCTGCCTTCGACGCGGTTGATGTGCACACCCGCCAGCTCACCGCGGGCGTCGAAATAACACAAGCCGTCACCGTTGGCGATTTGTGCCGCCGCTTCGATTTCGATCGCTTCCCGCGTCAGGCGCAAAACGCGGCCGATGGGTTCGCCGGAAAATTTGGGCGTTTCGGCGGCTGCGATATCGGCTTTGCGGCCGTTGACGAAATAATCGGTGCTGCCGCGGTTGAAGGTTTTTTCCGGTTGCGGTTCGAACGTGAAAGTGCAGCGGCCGGCCGAAGCGCGCGCAAGCTCCGGGCGCAGCAGCAGAATGTCGTCCAGCCGCTGGCGATACCAGGCGGTGATATTTTTGACGTAAGCCGCATCTTTCAAGCGCCCTTCGATTTTGAAGGAACGAACGCCGGCATCGACCAGAGCCACGAGGTTTTCGGTCTGGTCATTGTCTTTCATGGACAGGACATGTTTGCCGCTGGCGAGTGTTTCGCCTTCGCTGCCCAAAAGGTCATAGGGCAAGCGGCAGGCCTGTGAGCACTCGCCTCGGTTGGCGCTGCGGCCGGTTTGGGCGTGACTCAGGTAACACTGGCCGCTGTAGCTCACACATAACGCGCCGTGGACAAAAAATTCCAAGGTGGCCTGGGTTTCGCCGGCGATGGCGCGGATTTGGGGCAAGCTCAGTTCACGCGCCAGCACGATTTGCGAGAAGCCCACGGCTTCGAGAAAGCGCACCTTGCCGAGGCTGCGGTTATCCATCTGCGTGCTGGCGTGCAATTGGATGGGCGGCAGGTCAAGTTCCAGCAGGCCGAAATCCTGAATGATGAGCGCGTCGGCGCCCGCCTCGCACACTTGCCAAGCGATGTCGCGGGCGGAGTCCAATTCGTCATCGCGCAAAATGGTGTTGAGGGTAACGAAAACTTTGGCGTGATAACGATGCGCGAATTCGGCGAGGCGGGCGATGTCGGCCACGCGGTTGTCGGCCGAGGCACGCGCGCCAAAGGCGGGGCCGCCAATATACACGGCGTCGGCGCCGTGTTTCACCGCTTCGATACCGATGTCCGCATCGCGCGCCGGGGCAAGAAGCTCCAAGCATCGGGCGGGCACTTCGACGGGGGCGAGTTGCGGGGTGCGCATGGCGAAACGCGACTCGCCTGAAGGGCGGGGCCTAATCGCGGAAGTTGTTAAATTGCAGCGGAAAGTCCGCAACGGACTTCTTCACCAGCGCAATCGCGGCCTGCAAGTCGTCGCGTTTGGCACCCGAGACGCGCACGCTGTCGCCCTGTATGCTCGCCTGCACCTTCATTTTGCTGTCTTTGATGAGGCGCTGTATCTTCTTCGCGAGTTCGGTTTCCACACCCACTTTGACGGTGACCGTTTGCTTCACCTTGTTGCCGGTGATTTTCTCGATCTTGCCTTGGTCGAGGCAGCGGATGTCGACGCCGCGTTTGGCAAGTTTGGCGGTGAGGATTTGCTGCACTTGATCGAGTTTGAATTCATCGTCGGCGAACACGGTGAGCGATTTGTCGGCCAACTCCACGCGGGCATCCGAGCCCTTGAAATCGAAGCGCGTGGAGACTTCCTTGTTGGTTTGATCCACGGCGTTGTGAACTTCGACCTGGTTGACTTCAGAAACGATATCGAATGAGGGCATGGCGAGCTGCAAAGGAGAGGGAGCGGGAAAACAAAAACGCTATCACGCGGTAGGCGCGAACACAATCGAGATGCGGGGGGGATAGAGAAATCAGGCGGCGGCAAAGACCGGAACAGGGAGGCCGACTGCCGGTCGAAACCTCCAGGTTTCGCCGGCGTCTAGGCTCTTGGTACTCCACCCTCCTCCAATGTCCTGCGCTTCTTCGGCGGGGGTAAGCGCCGAAAAATTTGGCGGACTATACGTGGCTCGAAAGGTGGCGTCAAGGAAAATTTTTGACGATTTCTTCACAACCCGGCGGGGTTGCCTGATACGCTGCAAGCGCTTGACGCAGAACAAGCTTTTGGCCGCCTCAGCCGGCGTCGAGGCAAGCCTCCGCCTCGATTTCTACCAGCATCGTGGGGTCGATAAGCCGGCTCACTTCGACCATCGCGGTGGCGGGGCGAATGTCGCGGAAGAATTCACCGTGGGCGCGGCCGATCGCTTCCCATTGCTCGATGTTGGTGACGTACATGCGCGTGCGCACTACGTCCTTGAGGCTCGCGCCGGCCTTTGTGAGCGCGGTTTCGATGTTCCTCAGGGTTTGCACCGTTTGGGCATAGGCATCCCCCGGCCCTACGATTTGGCCTTGGGCGTCGGTGGCGGTGGTGCCGGAAACCCACACCATATTGCCCAGGCGCACGGCGCGGGAATAGCCGACGATGGGCTCCCAGGGGGTGCCGGTGGCGAAGTTTTGTCTTGGCATGTCGCATCCTCGAAACGTTGAGTGAAGAAGTCGCGCCGGGCGGCCCTGCTACAATGCCACTCTCGCTTTCTTTCGCGGCGCTGGGCCTCGGCGCGCGCCGATCGCCAGCATGAGCGCTTCTTTGGTTTATCGCATCATCCCCAGCAATCCGCAAGCCCACCTGTACACGGTCCGCTGCACCATCGCTCAACCGCATAGCGGCGGCCAGGTGCTGCGGCTGCCGACCTGGATACCCGGCAGCTACCTCATCCGCGAATTCGCGCGCAACATCGTGCGTCTTTGGGCGCGGGGGGGCGGCCAGGAAGTGGCCGTGGAAAAAATCGCCAAAGATGCCTGGCGGTGCGCCCCGACCTCCGGTCCCTTGGAAGTGAGCTACGAGGTTTACGCCTGGGATCTTTCGGTGCGGGCGGCGCACCTCGACACCACCCACGGGTTTTTCACCGGCAGCAGCGTTTTCTTGTGCCCCGAGGGACTGGAGCAGTCGCCTTGTGAAGTGCTCATCCTGCCCCCCGATGGCGAGGAGTTCGGGGCTTGGCGGGTCGCGACCACGCTGCCGCGGGTCGATGCCCCGGAGTTCGGCTTCGGCGCTTATCGGGCGGAGAACTATGACGCGCTGATCGATCACCCGGTCGAAATGGGCACGTTCACCTTGACGCGATTTGAAGCGCACGGAGTGCCGCACGATGTGGCCATCACTGGCCGCCATCAGACCGATCTCGCGCGTTTGTGCGCGGATTTGAAGCGGATCTGCGAATGGCAGATCGACTTCTTCGGCCGGCCCGCGCCTATGAACCACTATCTTTTCCAAGTCATGGCCGTGGGCGAAGGGTATGGCGGCCTGGAACACCGTTCCAGCACCAGCTTGATCTGTTCGCGCGACGATTTGCCGCATTCGCGCATGGAGCGCATGAGCGAGGAATACCGAGGGTTTTTGGGGCTCGCCAGCCACGAATATTTCCACACCTGGAACGTCAAGCGCATCAAGCCCGCTGCCTTCGTGCCCTACGATCTCTCGCGCGAGAATTACACGCGCCTGCTCTGGGTTTTCGAAGGTTTCACCTCGTACTACGATGACCTCGCGCTCTTGCGCTGCGGCATCATCGATCTCGACAGCTACCTCGAACTCCTGGGGCGCACTGTCACCAATGTGCTGCGCGGCAGCGGGCGCTTGAAGCAAAGTGTCGCCGAATCGAGTTTCGACGCTTGGATCAAGTACTACCGCCAAGACGAAAACGCGCCCAACGCCGTCGTAAGTTATTACGCCAAAGGCGCGCTGGTCGGTATGCTGTTGGATTTCCATTTGCGCCGGCATAGCGAAGCCGGCCTCGACGAAATCATGCGCGTGCTTTGGCAGCGCCATGGCAAGACCGGTCTGGGCGTGCCGGAAGACGGAGTGCAGCGGCTGGCGGAAGAACTCTCCAGCCTCGATCTGAGCGCCTTCTTTGCCGACTATGTTTTCGGCACCAAAGAACTGCCGCTCGCCGATTTCTGTGCCGAGTTCGCCTTGCGCTTCAATTTGCGCGCCTCTGAAGGCGCCAACGACAAAGGCGGGCGGCCAGGGAAAAATGGCCTGGGCAAGGTGGCGCTGGGCGCCAAACTCGCCGCGGGCAGCGAAGCCAAGCTCTCCCATGTTTTCGATGATGGCGCAGCGCAGCGGGCGGGGCTCGCAGCCGGCGATGTCATCGTAGCCGCCGCGGGCCTGCGCGCGATGGCCTCCAATCTAGACGGTTTGCTGCAATCGCAGCGCGGCTCGGGCAGCGTCGAAGTGTATGCTTTCCGCCGCGACGAATTGCTGCGCTTCGACCTGCCGCTCCTGCCCGCGCCTTTTGACACCTGCTGGCTCGAACTCGACGACGACGCGCCGGCGGAGGCCGTGAAGCGCCGGGATCGGTGGCTGCAGAAAGCAGGCTAGGGCGGCAGGGCTGCCGCCTGCAACACCATGCCGATCGCGGCGGGATCGCGCAAAGGGCGAATGCGGTCGTGCAGCTCGCGGGCCCAGGCATCGCCGCGGGCGAGCCAGACCAGCCAGGCTTTGAGCCGCCCGGGTGCATGCCGGGGCGTCACCTTGCGCTGCACCGCCTGCCAATAGGTATCAAGCATCGGCGCCAATGCTGCCTGGCCCAGCGCCGGTTCCCTGCCGCGCAGGCGTTGCGCGAGAAAGGGGTCGGCTACCGCGCCGCGACCCAGCATCACATCGCCGCAGCCGGAAATGCGCCGACACGCGTCGTAGTCAGCGCGACTCCAGATGTCGCCGTTGGCGATTACCGGCACCCTTACCGCCTCGCGAATGCGGGCCAGCCATTCCCAGCGCGCTGGCCTGCTGTACGCGTCGGCGCGGGTTCGCGCATGCACCACCAACTCGTCGGCGCCACCGGCCGCCAAAGCGCTGGCGATAACCAGCGCTTCTTCGGGATGGTGCAGGCCCAGACGCATTTTGGCGGTGACTGGAATCGCTTTGGGCACGGCACGGCGCACGGCCGTGACGATGGCGCAAAGCTGCTCGGGATGAGCCAGCAAAGCCGCGCCGCCGCCATGCCGGTTGACCAGCGGCGCCGGGCAGCCGAAATTGAGATCGATGCCAAAGGGCGAGAACTCGGCGGCGCGTGCCGCGTTTTCGGCGAGGCAAGAGGCGTCGCTGCCCAGCAGTTGCAAGCGCAAAGGCGTGCCCGCGGCGGTGCGCGCGCCCTGCGCCAGTTCCGGCGCGAGGCGAACAAAGGCGCGGCGCGGCAAGAGCGTGCCGCTGACCCGCAAGAATTCGCTGACGCAGAGGTCGTAACCGCCGACGGCGGTGAGGATGCCGCGCAACAAATCGTCGGCGAGGCCTTCCATGGGAGCGAGCAGAATGCGCATGGCGACATTGTAACCGCGCGCTGCGCGGGCACGTCCGCTGGGGCGGGGTTCATCGCCTTGGCCGCGGTACAATCCCTGACCTGTTGAACTACTCGTGAACGTGGTCGAGCGCTCATGAAGCTGGTCCTCGATACCAATGTCGCGCTCGACTGGCTGGTTTTCGACGATGCGCGTTTCCAACTCATCGCGCGACGCATCGCCGCCGGCGAGGCCGAAGTGATCACCACCGCGGCCTGCGCCGCAGAGTTTCTGCGCGTGCTCGCATACCCGGCGCTCAAGCTTTCGGCCGAAGCTCAGGCGGCAGCGGCCGCGGCCTATGCCGCTCGGTCCCGCCAGCTGCCGGAGAAGGACGCGCCGCGCGGGCTGCCGGTATGCCGTGATGCCGACGATCAGAAGTTTCTGATCCTCGCGGCGAGCGCCGGCGCCGATTGGCTGCTCACTTATGACCGCGCCCTGCTCGCTTTGGCCCGTCGCGTGCCTGCCGCCGTCCCGCTGCAGATCGCTACGCCGCTCCAACTGCTGGCAAAGCTATCCGCGAGCACTTAGATCAAGGCCGCTCGCTTCGGGGCGAGTTTGCGCATCGTTATATAGATGGATATATTACGCTCCTTCACTTAATTTTCGGTGCGAGGTTTTTTGGGTTCCATGTTCCGGGCTTTGTTGCGCGCGACGCTGGCGATCTGGGCACTGCTGCTGGCGCATGCCGCTTGCGCCGGCGATTTGATCGTTTCCGCCGCGGTTAGCTTGAGCAATGCCTTCGACGAAATCGCCCGGGAGTACCGCCAGTCCCATCCGCAGACCAAAGTGATCCTCAATTTCGGCGCTTCGGATGTGCTGGTGCGCCAGATCAGCAACGGTGCTCCGGTCGATCTTCTCGCCTGTGCCGACCAGGAATCGATGGATCTCGCCCAGAAGCAGGGCCTCATCTCCTCGCAAGACCGACACAACTTTGCGCGCAACAAGCTGGTCCTGATTGCGCCCACCAAGGACCAGACGCGGCTCATCGGTTTGGGTGATCTCGCCGTCCCGGCGGTGCGGCGCATCGCGGTCGGCAATCCGGCAAGCGTTCCGGCGGGGCGTTATGCCCAGCGGGCGCTGGTTGCTGCCGGACTATGGGACAGTCTCGCGCCCAAGCTGGTCTTCGCCCAGACGGTGCGCCAAGCGCTCGATTACGTGGTGCGCGGGGAAGTGGAAGCGGGCCTCGTTTATGTCACCGACGCGGCGATCGCCAAGGACCGGGTCAGGCTGGTCGGCGCGGTGCCGCTGGACCTAGCGCTCAACTATCCGATCGCGCCCATCCTCAAGGCCGCCCACCCGGCCGAAGCGCGCGAGTTCGTGGCCTACCTTCGCTCCGCCCGCGGGCAAGCGATCCTCGCGAAATACGGCTTCGAGGTGCCATGAGCGAAGCCTGGATTCCGCTCGCGCTGTCGCTCAAGGTGGCGGGTTTTGCCATCCTCATCGATTTGGCGCTCGGTGTCGCCTTGGGTTTCTTGCTGGCACGCGGGCGTTTCCCCGGCCGCGATGTGCTCGATGCCGTGTTCACCCTGCCGATGGTGCTGCCGCCCACAGTGCTGGGCTATTACCTGCTGGTGCTAATCGGCTCGCGCGGCCCGATTGGCGCCTGGCTGCTCGACACCTTCGGCATTCGCCTCATTTTCACCTGGCAGGCGGCGGTGCTCGCCGCGGCGGTGGTTTCTCTGCCGCTGGTGTTGAAGTCGGCGCGCGCCGCTTTCGAGGCGCTCGACCCCGAGTTGGAGCAAGCGGCCCGCAGCTTGGGTATTTCCGAGTTCGCCATTTTCCTGCGCGTTTCGCTGCCCTTGGCGGCAAGGGGCATACTGGCCGGCACCTTGCTCGCGTTTGCGCGCGCCATGGGGGAATTCGGCGCCACGCTGATGGTGGCGGGGAGCATTCCCGGGCAAACCCAAACGCTGTCTATCGCGGTGTACGAAGCGGTTCAGGCCGGGCAGGACGACACCGCCAACTTCCTGGTGCTGGTCACCTCGGTGGTTTCGCTCTGCGTGTTGCTTGCCGCCGGCCGCATTTTGCCTGCCGGTGCTCGGCGAGCGATAGGGCGGTAGCCGCGATGATTTGGCAGATCGAGCTCAGCAGGCGCTACGGCGAGGGCGCCAAGGCCTTTGCCCTCGAGGTGTCTTTCGCCAGCGATGCCTCTCGGCTGGTGCTCTATGGCCCCTCGGGGGCCGGCAAGAGCCAAACCCTGAAAATGCTGGCCGGACTGGTGCCGCCGGAAACCGGGCGCATCGCTTTTCAGGGCGACGCATTGTTCGATTCCGATGCGGGCATCGATGTCAGACCGCAAGCGCGGCGGCTGGCTTACGTGTTCCAGAACTACGCGCTCTTTCCTCATCTCACGGTGCGCCAGAACATCGCTTTCGGACTCGGCCGCGGACTGCGCAATCCGTCGCGGCGTTTTGCCGATCCGCGGGTGGAGCGCTGGATCGAAGGCTTCGATCTGGGCGTGGTTGAACATCTCTATCCCCCGCAGATCTCCGGCGGCCAGCAACAGCGCACGGCGCTGGCGCGTGCCCTGGTCACCGAGCCGCGGGCGCTTTTGCTCGACGAGCCCTTTGCCGCGCTGGACCGCAAACTGCGCCAGCACCTGCGCGGCGAACTCCTGGCGCTGCAAGCCGAGCTGCGTTTGCCCATCATTCTGATTACCCACGACGAGGAAGACGTGACGCTGTTCGCCGAGGAGGTGATCGAAATCGAAGCCGGCCGGCGTCGGCAGGAAGCGCCATGAGCGACGGTGCGCGCCGCCGCAAGCCGCTGGCGCTGCAAGGTTCGGTCTGGCTCACTTCGGGCAAGGCCAATTTCGGCGGTCACGGCCGCATCGGTTTGCTCCAAGCGATTGCCCAAACCGGCTCCATCACGCACGCGGCCAAAGCCATAGGCATGAGTTACAAAGCCGCCTGGGATGCGGTGGACACCATGAACAACTTGGCCGGCGAGCCGCTGGTCGAGCGCGCCACTGGCGGGCGCGGCGGCGGCTACACCAAGCTGACGCCGCGAGGCGAGGAGTTGATTGCGCGTTTTGCCCAGGTCGAAGCGGCGCATGCGCGCTTCGTCAAACTGCTCAACGCCGAAGCGGAGGGTCTTTACGCCGAACTCGATCTCTTGAAGACGCTCAACATGAAAACCAGCGCCCGTAATCAGTTTCTCGGCACCGTGACGGCCCTGCGCGTTGGTGCGGTCAATGATGAAGTGGAGCTCACCTTGCCCGGCGGGCAGCGCATCGTGGCCATCATCACCCGCGAAAGCACCGACGCTTTGGGCCTGAAAATCAAGACCAAAGCTTTCGCTCTGGTGAAAGCATCGTCGGTGATCATCGCCCGCGGCGAAGAGCGCTTGCCGCTTTCCGCTCGCAACCAATTGCGCGGGACGGTGGCTTCGATCACCCCGGGCGTGGTGAATGCGGAGGTGCGCATCGACCTCCATGGCGGCGGGCATCTCGCGGCCACGGTGACCGACGACAGCCTCCAGGCGCTTCAGTTGGCCGTCGGCGACAACGCCATCGGCGTTTTCAAGGCTTCGAGCGTGATCATCGGCATCCCGGCGTGAGCGCCCCAGGCAAAGATATTGCCCGGCTCTTCCTAGACCGCGCGGTTCGGCGGTCTGCAGGAGGCGCTATTTCTTGACCTGTTGCCCTATCCAGCGGGTCAGGGGCCGCCATTGCTCCCAGTCCTGTTCGGCGCGGGAACGCGGCAGCTCGAACACCGACACGCCGTCGCGGGCGCAATGCACATAAACCTGTCCGTCGCGAAGGTGCGCCACCAAAGGAAAGCCGCAGCCTTCGAGGAACTCCTCGAGTTCCTGCGCCGACAGCGTGCGCGCGTCGACGCGGTTACCCACCAAACCGACCGGCAAATCGCCTTTGCGTACGGCCTTGTATTCAGCGATCACCTTCAAGAAGTCGCGCGTGGCGTCCATGTCGAAGGCCGAGGGCGCCACCGGCACCAGCAGCACATCGGCGCGGCGCACCGCATCGCGCAGCTCTTCGCCATGCAGGCCCGCCGGGCTGTCGATCACCAGCCAGTCGAGTCCCTGGGCCCGCAACTCGGCGCGGTCTTCATCGCGCGTGATTCGGCGAATTTCCGGAAACAGCTCCGGCCGACGCTTGAGCCATTGCGTGGCCGATTGCTGGCGATCGAGATCGAGCAGCCCGACTTGTTGTCGGCGCCCGGCAAGCCACGCGGCGAGGTTGGTGGCGATCGTGGTCTTGCCGGCGCCGCCCTTGGGGTTGGTGACGAGTAGCGTGTGCATGATCTTGTCGACCTCCTTTAGTCGCTAAAGCCCAAAGTCTTCACATCCTTGGAGAACCAGTGAATCGAACAGATGACTTGGGGGGATTTGCAAGGGGGCGTGCCCCCTTGTTCCGGATGGGGGATCTAGAAGGGGCTTCTGCCCTTGTTCGTACGAGGGTTGGTTCGCCGTTTGCTGGCATGGGAAGCTCCTTTTTGGTTCCGGCTTGTCCGGCTCAGGACAGAATCTCTCGTATCGGTTGCAATGCGGCTGCGCCGAGGCGCGCGCTGCGGGCGCCGCTCCAGCCGGTTTCGTGATCCGGCAGGTCGGCATTGTCTTTGAAGGGCATTTCCAGGGTCACTGAAACGCAGCCGAAGTGATGCCCGACATACTTTGAGGCGAGCTTCAAGGCATCCTGATCGTAGCGGCTGGCTTCGTAGCCGTAGCGATCCTGAAAATCCGGGCTGGCAAGTTTATACGCCTCGATGAAGCGACTCTGGCGCAGCTTCTGCGGGTCGCCGACGGAGGGCAACATCTCGCAGCCGGAAATGAAGTTATACGGAATGACCTCGTCGCCGTGGACGTCGATGAACACGTCCACTCCCGTTTGGTGCATGCGCTGGCGAACGTGGTAAACCTCGGGGCTGGTGGCCAGCGAGGGTTCCATCCACTCCCGGTTGAGATTGGCGCCCGCGGCATTGGTGCGCAGATTGCCCCGCACGCTGCCATCAGGGTTCATATTGGGCACGATGTAAAAAACGGCGCGTTCCAGCAGTTTCCGCGCGAAGGGATCGCTTTGATCCAAGAGGCGTTCCAGCATGCCTTCGACGAACCATTCGGACATGGTTTCGCCCGGATGTTGGCGGGCAATGACCCAAACCTTCTGTTTGCCCTCCGTGGGACGGCCTACCTGAACCAAGTTGAGGTCGCGATCTTCGACCGTGCTGCCCAGGTCTTGAACCGCGGCCAGCGGAGAGGCATCGGCAGCGCCCAGCAGATGGAGGTGCCTCTCCCAGCTATACGGTTCGAAATAAGCGAAGTAGACGCTGTCTTTTTCGGGCGTGATTTGGGCGACCATTTCCATCCCGTCGAAAGACGTGGCAATGCGGAACCAATGCTGTCGGTCGTAGGAGGCGAGGACGCGATAATCTCGCCAGCCATCGGCGTAGGTGCAGGCGCCGGCATTTTCGAAAACCAGGCGGCAGGCGGCATCCGCTGCGCCCTGCAAGCGAAAATGAAACCACTGCCTGAATTCGGCCTGGTTGTCGGCGCGTATGCGCAGGCGAAGGTTCTGGGGGGAAGCGAGGTCGACGGTCTCGATCGCGCCGCTGTCAAAATTGCAACTGATCTTCAAAACCAGCATCCTTGGGCAAATTGCGGGAATTGTATCCGGGAATGGCTTCCCCTAGCCCTTTCCGGGCGGCCGAGGGGAAATGTTAGAATGAAAGGCTTTCCCGCCCGGTTTTTACTCCCCATGAAGCGCACCCGCCAGACTCACCGCACCCGACTCACCCGAGAAGCGGAGCAGCTCGTGCGCCTCGGCACCGGCCTCGCCAACTCGGGCAGCCGCACCGAAGATGGCTTTTGGGAAAGACGCCTCAACGCCCAGATCGAGAAATTGCTCAAAGCACGCAATGAAGACGCGCTGGCGGCGGCGCAAGAGCACCTCTACAGCGCCAATCCTCGGGCCAGCGACGAACTGGCCGACGCCATCGAGGCGCGCTGCGAAGCCACTGGGCTGAGCGGCCCGGAGGGCGAACTGGAGGTGCTGCTGATCGCGGTGCCGATTCTGGCCTGGTCGCGCTTCGTGATTCCTACCGGCACCATTGCGCCGGGCGTGCTCAAAGACATCCGCGTGCATTTGCAGGCCCATGTGTTGGCAGCCAATGCCCGCTTGGGCCTGGCAGACGTGCTTTTCAGCATCGATCAACTGCCTCGGGGATTTGGCGCCACCCTGGAATTGGCGAGAGAACTGTGGGGTGCTGCCGCGGTCGGCAAGGACCTGCATATCGACGCTAGGGATATCCCCGAATCGGCAAATTTCATCGCCGATTCGCGTTATGTTCTGGCGGCGATCGCAGCGCCGGCGGGCGAGGCACATTTTCGCTGGCAGGAGCCCGATTCCAGCCGAGAGAGCGTGGATGCCCAATGGCGCGCCCAGGGCAGCCCGGCGATTCAGGCCGCGCTGCCTGCCTGCGCCTTCGAGGTCCTGTTGCCGGATGCTTTTTTCACTGCCTGCCGCAATTCAGACCGGCAACTGCGGCCCTATTCCCTAAAGGCAGGTGCCGCGTTCCTGCAAATGAGTTTCAACCTTGAACCGTCGGCCCTGAAAGTCGTGCTGGCTCCTTTCCAGGAACACGACATGATCGAATTCCGCATCAGCTTTTCGATCGACGACTCCGGCGACGTGGTGCATGGAGTGGTTTGGCCGCTGCTCGAAGGGGAGAACGAACTACCGGTGGCCGCGGCCGAAATCGAAGCAGTGCTGCGTGAAGGGGGCGTGGGCGAGGTGCTGCTGCTGGAGCAGACCTTCCCCTTCGAGTTTTGCGATGACTGCGGGGCGCCGTTGTTTCCAAACGCAGCCGGCGAAGCCGTGCATGTGGAAGCACCGGAGGAAGGCGCCGGCAGTGCCGGGCAGTTGCATTGAACCGAGCAAAAAAAGGAGGCGCTACACAGCGCCTCACAAAAACTTACGATGGAGAACAACAAACCACGAAACGTTCCAACTACATCTGGTTGACACCCGGCCCGAAAATTTGTTCCCCAAGCCGCTGCCGTTCACACCGGCAAAACGCCCGGTCGGTACTTCGCGGCTGCTAGACGCGTCCGGGAGAGCTTATCCAGATCATCGCCGCCATGCGCCCCTTTTCCTGACTGCGGCGGTGAGAATAGAACGAGTCTGGTTCGCTATAGGTGCAGCGGTCGCCGCCATAAACCGCTTCGACTCCGGCTTTGCCCAGGCGAAGCCGGGCGAGGGCGTAGAGGTCGGCCCAGTATCGATCGCCTGGCCCCGGCCGGAAACACGACGCCGCTGCGGCATCCGCCTCGCAAAAGGCTTCGCGCACCTCTTTTCCCACTTCATAGGCCTGCGGCCCGATCGCCGCTCCCAGCCAGACCAGAAGCTCCTGGGGAGGCGAGTCGAGGCGTGCGACGGTGGCTTCCAGCACGCCGGAGCATAATCCACGCCAACCGGCATGGGCGGCTGCCACGCGCGTGCCGGCGCGGTTGCAGAAGAGGGCCGGAAGGCAGTCGGCGGTCTGAACCGCCCCGGCGAGGCAGTAGCGATCCAAAATCAGGGCGTCGGCCGCGGGGAAAGACTGGGCATTCTGCGGGCATACGACCTCCCGCCCATGCACTTGATTCAGCCAGACGATGGGGCGCCCGCAGAGCGCTTGGAGGTAATCGCGTCCGCTTTTTGCGGCCGGGTTGCTGCCGTCGCGGGTGGAAACGTCGAAAGCTCCACCGCCCGGTCCGCTGCGGGTGGTCATCAAAGCGCTGACGTTCGCCGGCGCGGGCCAGTCGGGAAGCAGCCAGTCTAGACCTCGGGATGCCAACTCGCAGTGCAGGCGTTGTTGCACGGACTTCACCTTGCGCGCCTGGCGGGGCCCTGGGGCGGTAGCGCTTGGGCTGCCGCCGCGGGAACGCCAGGCGGCGTCGCGCCGCTCAAGCGGGCAAGGAGTTCCTGAAAATCCAAAGGCAGGGGGGACTGCCAATTCATCGCCTCGGCGCTGAGCGGGTGAATCAAGCCCAAGCGCGCTGCGTGCAGCGCTTGGCGATGGAATTTGGGATCGGGCAGGCGTTTGCCATACACCGGATCGCCGACCAGGGGATGGCCGACAGAAGCCAGATGAACGCGAATTTGGTGCGTGCGGCCGGTGTGTAGCCGACAGCGCAAAAGCGTGCAATCCGCATAACGGGCGACGATTTCGTACTCGGTAAGGGCCGGTTTGCCTTGCGCGACCACGGCCATCTTGGTGCGCTGCGTGGGATGGCGGCCGATCGGCGCTTCGATCCGCCCGGCCCGCGCGACTTGTCCCTGGGCCAGCGCCAGGTATTCGCGGTGCACTGTGCGCGCCTGGAGCTGGCGCACCAGGGCGGTTTGCGCCTCCAGGGTTTTGGCGACCACCAGCAAGCCGCTGGTTTCCTTGTCCAGCCGGTGCACGATGCCCGCACGCGGGACCCCGGCGAGTTCCGGCGCATGCCGCAGCAGCGCATTGAGCATGGTTCCCGCCCAATTGCCGCTGCCGGGATGCACGACCAGGCCGGCCGGTTTGTCGATGATAATGATCGCCTGGTCTTCGAAGACGATAGAAAGCGGTATGTCCTCCGGTTGGTGCGCAGTTTCCTCTTCCAGGGGCGGCACTTCGAGGCGCACTTCTTCCCCCCCGCAAACCTTGTCACGCGCTTGTCGCGCCGGGCCAAACACCGCGATGCGGCCCTCGGCGAGCCATTGCTGCAGGCGGCTGCGTGAAAAATCCGGGAAGGCGCTGGCCAGCGCGCGATCCAGGCGCTGACCGGCTGCCGAGGCCGGTAGCGTGGCGACGTGGAGGGTGGAACCTTCCCCCCGGCCCCCTTCCCGGGGAAGGGGGTGAGTGCGCTTCGCGGG
>CAZFEK010000001.1:0-32660 GCA_964517465.1 uncultured Alcaligenaceae bacterium | reverse complement strand
CCCCTTCCCGGGGAAGGGGGTGAGTGCGCTTCGCGGGCTTCGCCCGCTCCGGCGTTGGGCTTTCGCCCCCTTGGGACGGCCCTGCGGGCGGAATGGAACCGTCCCCCCGGCCCCCTTCCCGGGGAAGGGGGTGAGTTCGCTTCGCGGGCTTCGCCCGCTCCGGCGTCGGGCTTTCGCCCCCTTGGGACGGCCCTGCGGGCGGAATGGAACCTTCCCCCCGGCCCCCTTCCCGGGGAAGGGGGTGAGTGCGCTTCGCGGGCTTCGCCCGCTCCGGCGTCGGGCTTTCGCCCCCTTGGGACGGCCCTGCGGGCGGAATGGAACCTTCCCCCCGGCCCCCTTCCCGGGGAAGGGGGTGAGTGCGCTTCGCGGGCTTCGCCCGCTCCGGCGTCGGGCTTTCGCCCCCTTGGGACGGCCCTGCGGGCGGAATGGAACCTTCCCCCCGGCCCCCTTCCCGGGGAAGGGGGTGAGTGCGCTTCGCGGGCTTCGCCCGCTCCGGCGTTGGGCTTTCGCCCCCTTGGGACGGCCCTGCGGGGGCGGGGGGCACCCTTACGGTATAATCGCCCGACCGAATTTTGGGACTCATCGATGTATCGTCGCGCGCTGTCACTGAGTTTTGCCGCCCTGCTGGCGCTCCTGGCCACGGGGTGCAGCCTGTTTTCCGAGGTGAAAGATGAAACCGCCGGCTGGAATGCGGAGAAGATGTATCGCAAGGGGCATGAGGCCTTGGTCGAAGGGGATTATAACCGCGCGGTCAAACTCTTCGAAACGCTGGAAGGACGCTATCCCTACGGGCGGCATGCGCAACAGGCGATCATCGAAGGCGCCTACGCGCAGTACAAGCTCGGAGAACCGGCGCTGGCGATCGCGGCGGCAGACCGTTTCATCAAGCTCCACCCCGATCATCCCAGCGTCGACTATATGTACTATCTCAAGGGGCTGGCCAACTTCAACGAAGACTTGGGCTTCCTCGGCGCCATTGCCGACCAGGACATGTCCGAACGCGACCCGAAGTCGGCGCGCGAGTCTTATGCCACTTTCCGCGAGCTGGTGACCAAGTTCCCGGAAAGCCGCTACGCACGGGACGCCCAGGTGCGCATGGCTTATCTGGTCAATTCCCTTGCCGCGCACGAGGTTCATGCCGCGCGCTACTATTTCAACCGCCAGGCCTTCGTTGCGGCCGCGAATCGAGCGCAATACGCGCTCACCGCCTATGCGCAGACCCCCGCCACGGAAGAAGCGCTGGTCATCCTTGCCCGCAGCTACGACGCTTTGAAATTGGACGCGCTGCGCGACGATACCCGCCGGATCATTGCCGCGAACTTTCCGCAGAATTCCTATCTCACCGGCAAGCTGGAAAGGCCCTCGTGGTGGAAATTCTGGGCTTCGAACGAAGAGCGCTACGTGAGCGTCGCATCCGCCCCGGCCAAGTCGGAAGACAAGCCTTGGTGGAAATTCTGGTGAGCGGCGAAAAACGCGATCGCATCGGCTAACTCGCGACTGCGGCGCATCGGCGGCAGGCTGCGCCAAAGCCGCTTGCCATAGGGCTTGTCCACCAGGCGCGGATCGCAAATCATCAACACCCCGCGATCGGTTTCCGAGCGTATCAAACGTCCCGCGCCTTGCTTGAGAGCGATGGCCGCGGCGGGCACTTGAAAGCTCATGAATCCGTTGCCGCCGGCGCGTTCGATTTCCGCCAAGCGCGCCGCGAGCACCGGGTCATCGGGCGGCGCGAAAGGCAGCTTGTCGATCACCACCAGCGACAGCGCGTCGCCGCGCACGTCCACTCCTTCCCAGAAACTCTGGCTCCCCAGCAGCACGGCGTTGCCCAAGTCGCGAAACCGGTCCAGAAGTTCGGTGCGCGAGCCTTCGCCCTGAGCCAGGAGCGGGAAATCCAGACCTTCCCGGGCAAAGGCTTCGGCGACCAGATCGCGAGCGCGATCGAGTGCTCGGAGCGTAGTGAAGAGCAAAAAAGCCCGCCCGCCGGCCGCGCGCAGCACCGGCAGGGCCGCTTCGACCACGGCTTCGGTGTGCCGCGACTCATTGGGCGCGGGCAGCCCGCGCGGCACACAAAGCAGCGCTTGCTGCCCATAGTCGTAAGGGCTGTCCCAGCACGCGGCATGCGCGCTCTCCAAGCCCATTTGGCCCTGGTAGTGCGAGAAATCGCCGTTTACCGCCAAGGTGGCCGAGGTGAAGATCCAGGCCCGGCCGCTCGCCTCCACCTGGTCGCGGAAGATCTTGGCCACCGATAGCGGCGCCGCCTGCATTACCCATCCGCTTTGGCTGACCTCGATCCAGCGCACCCACTCGAAAGCTTCGGGATCACGCCAGCGGGCGAGCCTGCCCGCGAACTCATTGGCGCGCAGAAGGCAATTTTCCAAATCTTCGCTGCGCTCCCCATGCACTTGCAATTCTTCGCGCAAACCCTGCAGCCGGGCGCTGAGATCGTGCAGCGCAACGCTCATTTCGTCCTTGGCTTCGACCGCCTCCCGCGCATAGCGCGCCGCCGATGTGCCCAGCGCCAAGCGAAAGCGCTTGGCTTCCAAGGCCAGCGAATCCGCCGCGCTGACCAGGTCAAGGGCGTCGATGGCGCCAGTGCGCGCCGCGGCCTCGCTGTCGCGGGCAAGCTCGGCGAGCTGGCCGGCGCCGATCTGCTCGCCAAAAAAAAGCGTCGCAGTCTCGGGCAATTGGTGCGCCTCGTCGAAGATCACCGTGTTGCAGTGGGGCAGGAGCTCGGAGACGCCTTCATCGCGCAACATCAGGTCGGCAAAGAAGAGATGGTGGTTCACGACCACGACGTCGGCGGCCAGCGCCTCGCGCCGCGCGTTCATGACAAAGCACTCGCGGTAGTTGGGGCAATCTGAACCGAGGCAGTTCTCCCGGGTCGAGGTTACCGCGGCCCAAACGCCTGCGGTCTCAGGCACCGAGGTCAGTTGCGCTTTGTCGCCTGTGGCGCTGCCGCGAGCGAAGGATTGAATCTGGTGCAGCCACCGCACGTCTTGGCGGCTGGCGAGGCGCCCCTCGCTGGCGGTGCGCTCCAAGTGGTGATGGCAGACATAGTTGGCGCGGCCCTTGAGCAGCGCAACCGCAACGGGTACGCCCAGCGCATCGCGCACCAGGGGCAAGTCGCGCTCGAAAAGCTGGTCCTGCAAGGTTTTGGTTCCTGTCGAGAGGATGACCCGACCGCCCGAAAGCAACGCCGGGACGAGGTAAGCGAAGGTCTTGCCGGTGCCGGTGCCGGCTTCGGCGAGCAGCGCCCCCCGTTCCTCGATGCAGCGGGCGACTGCTTGCGCCATTTCGAGCTGCTGGGTGCGAAAGCGGTAGCCGGGCACCTTGCGAGCGAGCACCCCTTCGGAACCAAAAAACGCAGCAAGGTCGTCGGAAACCATGGCGCATTGTACTCTCGCGAGGCGCACAAATTTGACCCAGGTCAGGCCACGATCTCCCGGAGTGCGAGGGCTCGCTAAAGCTCTTAACCAAGCTGCCGTTAACGTAATTGTCGAAGCGCCACCGTGACGGAGGGGTCATGGGAGTTTTAGCAGAAAGGCCCGGGCAGAACGTTGCCCGGGCAGCAGTAACGGAAAGTTTGGGTCAGCACTTGCGCCACTGGCTGCGCGACCGGCTGGTCGCCTGGTTTGGCGCTTTGCTCAAGAGCTCGCGCAAGATCTACGCGGGTCCTGGCCCGGACGAAGAAGCCAGCGAGGACGCCCCGCGTGCTCGGCGTGACCCTATGCGCCGCGATCCGAGCGCCGAAGTGGCAGCCGCGGCTCCGGGAATTCCACCGCCGAAGAAACGCAGCAAAGCCTGGCTGTTCAGCGGCCTTGCGCTGATGTTTTTCCTGGGTGTGGGAGGCGCGGCGAGCCTGGCCTATTGGTACTTCGAGAGCACCATAGAAGCCAATGACAAACTCACCGCCGCGGCGGTGAAAGAAGCCAAAGCCGCGGAAAAGAAGATTGCCGATGCCCAGCGCGCGATCAGCACGCTGAAAGAAGACCTTGCCGCGATGAAATCTATGCGCCAGTCCGATCAAGCGCGCATTCAGCAGTTGACCAATCTGCTGCGAAATCGCGGCACCGAAGTGCCCGCTGCACCCCCCGTTTCCAGCGCCGCTCCCGGCGGTGCCGGCTCGCGTCCGGCGGCCACGACCGGCATTGCGCCGACCGCGCGCTCCCAGGCCAGCGCAAGCGGCGGTTGCACCCTCACCGGTGCGGGCGCCGGGGAGCAGTTCAAGGAGTGTGTCGCGGCCATGAATGCCGGGCAGCGCTGAAAGGCCGCAGCCGCGAAGCTAGCCGCCTCGGGCGGGCAAGGGCTCGGCCAGACTGCGGGTCGCCATCGGCGCCGCGCCCGGGGTTGTCGCTTGCGCTTTGCAGAGCGAGCGCGCGCGAAGAGGACCGGGGCCGCCGGGGCCACGAGGTGCGCACCGCGCCGGGCCGCATTGCGGCAGCGCTCGATGATGGGCATCATGTGCTTCTGGCCGCCCGGGTCGAGCGCGCTCCATGTCCAAACCCCAGGATTACCGTTTTCCACTTGCTCGCAGGCGCCGCTGGCCCTTGTACGCGGGTATCGCCTTCTTTCTCGGTTTGCCCGCGGCCTTGATTCTGGGCGGCGCGCTGGCTGACGACGCGGCGCTGCTCACTGCGGGCGGTATCGTTGCCGCGATACTGCTGCCTTTCGTCCTGTTCCTCGGCTGGGCTTTGCGGCGTCCGGTGGTGGTCATTTCCGGGAAAGGCGTCTTTTTGCGAGGCATCATCGGCTCGGGTGAAGTGAGCCTCGCTTGGGATCAAATCGAATCTCTGCGCCTGGGGGACGGGGCGGAAGGTTTGGTGCTCAGGGCACCCGACCAGAGCAAGTTCACCGCGCGGCTGAGGAATTGGGCTGGCGTGCGTATCAATGGCGCACCGATTGTTTCGGCGCACAACCTGCCGGAGATCGCCGAGCGTCGCTTCATTCCGCTCGATGGCTTTGCTCAGTGGTTCGAGGAAGGCCAGTTGCGGGAAGCGTTTGCGACGCATGCGCCGCATCTGCTGGCCGATTTTGAGGCGCGGCGGCACGACGCGCTGGCGCCGCGGGCCAAGAACCGCTGGGTGCTCGCCTGGGTGCTGGGCCTCGCGGCCTTGTATGTGCTGACCGTAATCGCCTTCGCGCTAGCCGATTTCGAATTCAGCCCCGGCTGGGTTGCGGCTGGGCGCGGGTTGTGGAAACTCCTGTACTTGCTCGTGGCGGCGGGCATGGTCGCGGTGGTCTGGAGCAACCAGCGCTCGGTGCGTCATTATCTGGCCGAGCGCCAATGGGGCATGGCCGCCTTCTGGTTGCTGGTCGGATTGGCGCAGGCGGGTATCGGTTTGGTTGCGCTCTGGGCAGTTCTGCGCTGAGACTGTCTCGCTGACGGGCGTTTCCGGCCTTGCCGGGAGATACGCTTCGGCGAGGGTCGGGTTGGCCGCTGTTGCACGCATGTTTCAGGCGAGCGCTGAGTGTTTCAGGTCCGTTTCCGTGGTCTTCTTCGCGTCCGGCGCTTTCTTTTGCTCTTCGGCGAAAGCCGCGTCCCGTGGGCCTTTCCGTCCAGCCAGGGCGTTGGCATGACCTTTGCTGATCTCCTCCCCGAATGGTCGCGGCGAAGCCGCCGCGGCGCGTATCGGTGGGACGCGCGACGCGCGCGCCCCCCGGTCGGACCCTGCTCACGGAGGAGACCTCATCTTGGCCAGCCAGACTCCCAGCTATCGCCTGGGTGTGGATGTCGGAGGCACGTTCACCGACCTCTTGCTCATCAATGAAAGCACGGGCGAAACTCTGTCCGCCAAAGTGCCCTCAACGCCCCAGGATTCCTCGATCGGCGTGTTGAACGGCATTGCCCGCATCTGCGAACAGAACGGACTCGATCCCAAGCGCATCACCCATGTGATGCACGGCACCACCGTCGCCACCAATGCCGTGCTCGAAGGTAAAGGCGCGCGGGTCGGCCTGGTGACGACGCAGGGCTTCCGCCAAGTCTTGCAAATCGCGCGCTCTTACGTGCCTGGCGGCCTGGGCGGCTGGGTGGTGTACAACAAGCGTCCGCTTTTGGCCCCCCTGGAACTGACCATCGAAGCGCGGGAGCGCATCAGCGCCAGCGGCGAAGTCGTTGAGGCGATCGACGAGGCCGCTTTGCGGCGCAGCCTGGCGACGCTCATAAACCAGGGCGTCGAAGCCCTGACCGTCTGCCTGGTCAACGCCTATGCCAACGGCGCGCATGAGCGCAGGGTGCGCGAGATCGCCCAGGACCAATTGCCCGGCGTGCCGGTATCGATCTCATCGGAAGTCATTCCGGAGATGTACGAATACGAGCGCACCGAGACCACGGTGGTCAATTCCTATGTGCGCCCGGTGCTCACCCGCTACTTGAAGAATCTGCACCGCGAGCTCTCGGGAAAGATGCCCGGCGTGAAGCTCCACATCTTGCGTTCCGACGGTGGCCTCGCCTCGGTCGAGGCGGCGGAAAAGCACCCGGTCAATCTGTTGATGAGCGGTCCGGCCGGCGGCGTGGCGGGGGCGCAGTGGATCGCCCGTGAGTCGGGTTTCAAGAATCTCTTGACCTTCGACATGGGCGGCACCTCCACTGACGTGGCGCTGATCGAAACCGGTGTAGCGCGCACGAGGCGCGAGACGCGCGTGGCCGACGTGACCGTGCGTGCCCCCTCGATCGACGTGCGCACGGTCGGGGCCGGCGGCGGATCGATCGCCTATGTGCCCGAACTGACCAAAGCCTTGCGCGTCGGCCCGCAAAGCGCCGGTGCCGATCCCGGCCCGGCCGCTTATGGCAAGGGCGGGCAAAAGCCCACCGTCACCGATGCCAACGTGGTGCTGGGCTATCTGCCCACCAGCGCGAGGCTGGGCGGAGACATGCGCATCGACCGCGAGCTGGCCGAGAAGGCCGTGGCCACCGTCGCGGAGAGCCTGGGCAAGGCGGTGCAAGACGCCGCCGAAGGCATCGTCAACATCGTCAACGAGAACATGTTCGGCGCCTTGCGCCTAGTGTCCATCGAACAGGGTTTCGATCCGCGCGACTTCGCCCTGGTAGCATTTGGCGGCGCGGGGCCGCTGCACGCCAACGCGCTGGGCAAGCTCCTGGGCAGTTGGCCGGTGATCATTCCCCCGGCGCCGGGCGTGCTGTGCGCCTACGGCGACGCCACCACGCGCTTGCGCGACGAAGCCTCGCGCACTTTCATTCGTCGCGTTGCCGACACCAGCGACGCCGAGGTGCGCGGCCTGCTCGAAGAATTGACCAACACCGCCCGCGCTTCGCTCAACGCCGAGGGCGTGCCCGAGGCACAGCATCAGGTGAACTTCCAGCTCGACCTGCGCTACCGCGGCCAGGGCATGCGCCTGACCATCGACGTCGCGCCGGCCGAGTTTGCGCACAGCGGTTTGGCCGGCGTGATCAAGCGCTTCGAGAGCATGCACACCCAGCTCTACACCTTTGCGCTCGACGCCGAGGAAGAACTGGTGAACCTGCGGGCCGTGGTCGAAGGCCCGGAGACCAAAGTGCGCGCCGAGGCCCTGGCGCAAGGGACGGCCGACGCGCGGGCGGCGCTGGTCGCCGAGACCACCGTCTATGCCGACGGCAAGACCCTGCCCGCGCGGGTGTTCGACCGGCACAAGCTCCTGGCGGGCAATCGCCTCGATGGCCCGGCGATCGTGTCGCAAATGGACACCACCACGCTCATCCTGCCTGGCCACCATGGCACGGTCGATGCCATGGGCAACATCCTGATCCGCCCCAACGCCTGAACGCAAGCGCCAGCCCAGAGGACACCATGCCTGCCCAGATCATTCAAGCCAACAGCGCACCGTTTCGTCCGGTCAAGCTGGATTCCATCACCCTCGACATCATCGAGAATGCGCTGCGCAATGCCCGCGCCGAAATGGACGCGGTGCTCTTCCGCACCGCGATGTCGCCGGGCATACGCGAGCAGCACGACGCTTTTCCGATGATCGCCAATCATCAAGGCAAGATGGTGGTGGGCCAGTTCGGTTCCTTCATCTACGGTTTCGTCGAAGGCTACGAAGGCGACATCGAGGAAGGCGACGTTTTCCTCACCAACGATCCCTACGCCTGCAACGGCGCGGTGAGCCACTTGAACGACTGGCTCACGCTGATGCCGATTTTCCATCAAGGGCGCCTGGTGAGCTGGGCGGCGATGTTCGGACACATGACCGACATCGGCGGCAAAGTCCCGGGCAGCCTGCCCACCGACGCCGGGCAGATTTTCGAAGAAGGCATCCAGATTCCGCCGGTGAAGCTCTACCGCAAGGGTGAACTCAACCAGGAAATCCAGGCGCTGGTGCTCCGCAACTGCCGCATGCCGCAATGGAACCGCGCCGACCTCGACGCCATCGTCGCCGCCATGCGCCTGGCCGAGCGGCGGGTGCACGAAATCGTCAGCCGCTTCGGCGAAGATGAATACGTTGCCGCCATGGAGGAAATGCTCGCGCGCAACCACCGCGCCATGAGCGCCATCATCAAGATGGTGGTGCCGGAGAAAAAAGCCTACTTCGAAGATTTCATCGACGACGATGGCGTGGGCATGGGCCCCTACAAGGTGGCATGCAGCCTCTGGCGTGAGGGTGATGTCGCGGTCTTCGATTTCGCCGGCACCGATCCGCAGTCGCTGTCCTCGGTGAACTTCCTCTTGAACGAAGAGATGTTCAAGATGTTCTTCGGCGCCATCCTCATTAGCCTTTTCGACTCGCAGATCCTCTTTAACGACGGCTTCTACGACCTGGTGGAGGTGCGCATCCCGGAAGGCTCCATCCTCAAGCCGCGGCGGCCGGCCGCGCTGTCCTGCCGCACCCACATGCTGGGCCGCATCTTCGACATCATGGGCGGCCTCCTGGGCCAGGGGGCGCCCGAAGGGCTGAACGCCGCGGGTTTCTCCGACAGTCCGCACCTCATGTATTCGGGTTACGACGCCAAGGGCGAGTGGTATCAGCTCTATCAGATCGGCTTTGGCGGCATTCCAGGGCGCCCGGTGGGCGACGGCCCGGACGGGCATTCGCTGTGGCCCTCCTTCACCAACGTGCCCAATGAGTTTCTGGAAAGCTACTTCCCGCTGCGTATCCTCGCCTACGAAACCATTGCCGATTCCGGCGGGGCGGGCCTGCACCGCGGCGGCAATGGCGTGCGCATCAGCTACCAGTTTCTCGAAGACGGCGTGATTTCCATCCACGACGACCGCTGGCTCACCCATCCCTGGGGCGTCAACGGGGGGCTGCCCGGCGGGCGCAGCAGCAAGATCCTGCATCGCGCCGACGGCCGCCGCGAAGCGCTGCCCTCCAAGTGCGACCGCATCCAGGTTCGCGCCGGTGACGTGCTCGACTTCAACACTTGGGGCGGCGGCGGCTGGGGCGACCCCTTGAAGCGCGACCCAGAGCTGGTGGCGCGCGATTGCGCGCGCGGTCTGGTGAGTGTCGAAGGCGCGCGGCGCTACGGCGTGGTGGTCGGCACCGCCTTAGAGGTCGATGCCGCGGCCACCGAGGCGCTGCGCCGGCAGATGGCGCTGGAACGCAAGGAACTCCCGATCTTCAATCGCGGGCGCAGCATCGAGGCACTGAAGGCGGCCTGCCTGGAAGAGACCGGGCTCACGCCACCCAGCACCCCGGTCTTCGCCCGGTGGATGACCCGCGCCGCGAGCCATTGAACCGGCCGATGTCCGAAGCGCTATTCATCAACGAAGTGGGGCCGCGCGACGGCCTGCAGAACCAGTCGGCCCCGATCGCGACCCTGGGCAAGCTGGAGCTCGTTCGCGCCCTGGTCGACGCGGGCCTCAAAGCGATCGAGGCCACCGCCTTCGTTTCGCCCAAAGCGGTGCCGCAGATGGCCGATGCCGCCGAGCTGGCGGTCTCGTTGCCGCGCGACCCCGAATTGCGCTTTTCTGCCCTGGTGCCCAATCGGCGCGGACTGGAGCGCGCGGCCGAGGCGGGAATTCGCGAAATCGCGGTGGTGCTGGCGGCCACCGAAACCATGAATCGCAGGAACATCAACCAAGGCCTCGCCGAAGCGCAGGCGGGTTGCGCCGAAGTGCTCGCGGCTTGCCCGGCGCGGGGCTTGCGCGGCAAGGCCTATCTTGCCGTGGCCTTTGGCTGCCCTTACGAAGGCGCGGTCGCCGGCGGCGAAGTCATGCGCCTGGCCGCGGCGATGCTCGGCGCGGGAGCCTCGGAGCTGGTTTTCGCCGACACCATCGGTGCGGCCGCGCCCGCCGCGGTCGAGGCGCTGCTTGGCGAGGCGGTGCGTCGCTTCGGCGCGGCGCGGGTGGCGGTGCATTTTCATGACACCCGCGGCCTGGCGCTGGCCAACGCCTGGGCGGCGATACGCGCGGGCGTGCGGCGTTTCGACAGCAGCGTCGGCGGCCTAGGGGGCTGTCCTTTCGCCCCTGGGGCGGCGGGCAATCTCGCCACCGAGGATCTGGTCCTGCTCGCCGAGCAAAGCGGCTTTTCCACCGGCATCGACCTCGCGGCGCTTTATCGCGCCGTGGCGGTGGCCGAGCGCCTGGTCGGCCGCGGCCTGGGCGGGCGTAGCGCCCAATGGTGGCGCGGCCAGGCGACACGGTCTTTGGAGCGCGCGGCGGCTTAAGGGTTTTTTTGGCGGCGGGGGGAGGCCTTGCAAAGGGCTTCGCCGGCCGATCGTGGCTTTTCGGATGGAATGAAATCGGGAGGTGGCAAATGAAAGTAGGGCAACGCAAGCTGCTCATCAACGCGCTCAGCCAGGTGCTGGGCGTTGCCGTGCTGGGCAGCGCCGCAGTGGCGCTGGCGCAGCAGGCGCAGAAGATCGAAAAGATCGAGGTCACCGGCTCGAACATCAAGCGGGTGGATGCCGAGGGGCCCGCGCCGGTGCAAATCATCAGCCGCGAAGAGATCGCCCGAAGCACGGCGCCCACCGTGGGTGATCTGCTGCGCCGCATTCCCTCGAACTCAGGCGGGAGCTACTCCGAGTCGTCGACCAACAACCAGTCGGGCGCGGCGGGCATTTCGCTGCGCGGCCTGGGGCAGAAGTCCACACTGGTGCTGATCAATGGCCGGCGCATGGCCAATCACGCCTTCGCGCAGAACAACCAGGACACTTTCGTCGATTTGCATTCGATTCCAAAGAGCGCGGTCGACCGCATCGAGATTCTCAAAGATGGCGCCTCGGCCATTTACGGTTCCGACGCCATCGCCGGCGTGGTCAATGTGATCCTGCGCCGCGACTATACCGGCCTGGAGGTGGCCGCCAACGCCGGTCAAGCGTCCGAGGGCGGACTCAATGAGCAAGGCGCCAGCGTGAGCTTCGGCCGCGGCGATCTCGACAAGGACGGCTACAACGTCTTGGCGGTGCTGGACTACTTCCATCGCGATCGGATGATGCTGTCGGACCGCGCTTTCCTCAATAATCTGGATTTCCGACATCTGCCGGGAGGCTACTGGTTCCCGGCCATGTCGGGCGGCACCTGGGTGCGGCCCTCGGGCGTCACCGGCCTGCCTTCGCGCACGCCGCTCAACCCCTGCCAGCCGGGCGCGCGACTCATTCCCTATAGTGTGGTGGCCGGTTCCTTCGGTACCGGCAATACCTGCGGCTACGACTTCGCGCCCTATGGCACCGCCTTTCCCGAAGCCGACCGGGTTGGCTTCTTCTCCCGCGGTACTTTGCGCATCAACGCCGATGTGCAGGCTTTTGCGGAAATGTCGGTCTCGCGCAACGAGTCGAACTGGATCAACCAGCCGCAAACCATGACCAACACCACGGTGCGCTTCAATCCGGCGACCGGGGGCTTTATTCCTTTCTCCAACGTCTTTCCGGCAAACTTCGCCAACAATCCTTACGGCAGGCCGGCCTCCCTCAACTACACCTTCTTCGACGTCGGCGCGCGCACCTTCGACTTGACCACCGATGCCTTCCGGGTCTTGGCCGGACTCAGTGGCACGTGGCGCGGCTGGGACTGGCAGGCCGCGGTGGGCACATCGGAGAGCAAAATCTCGCAGCTTACCGGCGGGCAAGTTGATGCCGACGTCTTGGCCGGTTTCATCGCCAATCCAACTTCGGGACAATACAATTTTCTCGCTCCCACGCCTGAACAAACCGCGCGCTTGCGGCTTTCCACCACGCGCAACTCCAGCTCGAAACTCTCTTTCCTCGATGCCAAAGCCTCCACCGAGCTTGCCCAGTTGCCCGCCGGGCCTCTGGGTTTCGCCGCAGGTGTCGAGCTACGCACCGAGTCGATGAAAGACGTGCCCGACGAGGCCATCCGCCAGGGGCGGCTGCTGGGCACCGGTTCGTCGGCGACCGATGGCAAGCGCGACGCGATCGCGGGTTTCTTCGAATTCAGCATTCCGGCTTTGAAGAGCCTCGAATTGCAGCTTGCGGGCCGCGGCGACCATTACAGTGATTTTGGCAGCGCGTTTTCTCCCAAGGCGGGCGCGAAATGGTCGCCGATCAAGGAAGTCTTGGTCCGCGCCTCCTATGCCAAGGGTTTTCGAGCGCCGACCTTGGTGGAAAACTCCAACTCCAATTCGCTCAGTTTCACTTCGCTGCGTGATCCGGCGCGTAACGGCGCCACCAGCATCGTCGGCGTGGTGAGCCTCGGCGCCAAGGATCTCAAGCCCGAGAAATCGGACTCTTATACTTTGGGTTTGGTGCTCGAGCCCACCAAGCACGTATCCTTCGGACTCGACTATTACCATATCGAGCAAAAGAACCTGGTCTCGCAGAACGGTTTCCAGTTCATCGTCAATAACCCGACGTTTTTCCCTGGCGCGGTGGTGCGCGATCCGGCCACCAACCAGATCGTGGTGGTGTACGACAACTACACCAACATCGCCAAGGTCGAGACCTCGGGCATTGATTTCGATGCGTCGCTCAAACTGCCCGAGACGGCGGTGGGCAAGTTCGCCTGGCGCACCAACTGGAGCTATCTCATCGACTACCAACAACCGCCCGCCGCCGGCGCCGAGCCCGTCGATTACGCAGGCCGCAACGCCGGCCCCAATGGCCTGGTGTTGCCCAGAGTGCGGGGAACCATGGCGCTGGATTGGAACTGGCGCGACTTCCAGGTCACCCTGAGCGGCAACTACACCGGGCACTATCGCCAGCGTTCGGCGAGCTTCCCGGTACCGCCGGCCAACGCCTTCGTGGGGGATCACACCACCTTCGACCTCTATTTCGCTTACACCGGCGTGCGCAACCTCAAAGTTTGGCTTGCGGTCACCAATCTCGCGGATCGCGATCCGCCGATCGACATCGCCAGCGGCGTCGGCCCTGAGCCCACGCTATATGACTTGCGCTCGCGTTACTACCGCGTCGGTTTGGAGTACAAATTCAAGTGAGGCCCAAGGGTCTGGTGCTCTGGGGACTGGCGTGGGCGCTGGCCAGTCCCGCTTGGGGCGCGGGTGAGTTGGCACGCCTGACTTCGTGGCTCGCCGGCGAATGGAACAACCATGAACAGGTGTGGGCGCAAAACGCGGCCGCCCGACCTGGGGAGACTATGAGCGATCCCATTCCCCATACCCACCACCTCTTCGTGCCGGTGGCCATGCCCCGTCTGGGCGCGCAGGTCTTCTACGTCCAACAAGCGGCCGCCGATCGACTCGACCAGCCCTATCGCCAGCGCTTATACCGCTTCAGCGAAACCGAGGAGAACGAGGTCAAACTGGAGATCTTCGGGCTGCCCGAGGAAGCGAAATGGCGCGATGCGCAGCTCACCCCGGCACGCTTTGCCAGCCTCGATCCGGCAGAGCTCAAGGCCTTTCCCGGTTGCGAAGTGCGCTGGCGCTATCGCCCCGAGGAGGCGAGCTTCGAGGGCGGGATGAAGCCCGACGCCTGCGTCATTCAGTCGGTGCGGCTGGGCAAGAAGATCATCATCAACGACCGCTTGCGTCTCACCGAAAAGATGCTGTGGATCAACGACCAGGCCAAAGACGAAACCGGGCAACACGTTTTCGGTTCCCGCAGCGACACGCCGGTCAAGGCGCGCAAACTGAGTTATTACACGGGATGGGTGGCCATCAACCGGGGCGGCAAGGAAGCGCCCAAGGAAACCCCCTTCAGTCTGCGGCGCGATCTGCTGCTGCACACCGAAGGCAAGCGCCTGGTGCTGAAGCTCGACGATGGCAGTGACACACCCTATGATCTCGAACTGGCGCAGCTCACCTATCAACGAACTACGGTGCCGATCCTCAAGCTGGCCCTGATCGATCGCGCCAGCGGCAAGAGTTTGGCCTACACCTGGGCAAGTATCGACTCCGACCGCCTCGGCTTCAACCTGGGCTGGGTACAGGTCGGGCTCACGCGCAAAGCCGAACAGCCGGCTTTCGGCTTTTTTCCGCCCAAATCGTGATCCTGGAAACGGCAGACGCGGCATGGCCACCCTGGAAACACGCCGTCTACCGCTAGGCCGGCGCCCAGTCCTGCTGGTGATCGACGCCACGCGCGGCTTCACCGATCCGGCCTCGCCCTGCGGCGCGTCCATGGATGCCGCCGTGGACGAGATCGTCCGCCTGATAGACGCTTTTCATGCTGTTGCGCGGCCGGTGGTGTTCACCATCAACGCTTACGCCAGCCCCGCCGAGGCCAGCGTCTTTCGCCGCAAGCTGCCCGCTCTCGATTGCCTGCAATGGGGCGGCCCCTGGGCCGAACTCGATCCGCGCTTATGCCCCGGTGAACGGGATGTCACCCTGCGCAAAACCGTACCCAGCGCCTTCTGGAACACCGGTCTGCGTGGCCTGCTGCGGCGCTGGCGGGTTGATTCGGCGGTGGTCTGCGGTTTCACCACCAGCGGTTGCGTGCGCGCCAGCGCCGTCGACGCGCTGCAAAACAACCTGACGGTGTGGGTGGTGGGCGAGGCTTGCGGTGACCGCGATGCCGAAGCGCACCGTTACAATCTGCGCGACCTCGCGCTGAAAACCGGCGAGGTGGTCGACACCGCCGAGGTGATTGCGGCGCTTTCCCTTTTGGGCAAGAAGCGGCGCCAACTGGAGAAACACCGATGAGGCCAGGCTGGATGTTGTTGTTGCTGCTCGCGCTGATCGCCGGGAGAACCGCTGCCGAGCCCGTGCCCGAGGCCGAGCGCATTCCCGTGGACATTCGACGCACGACTTTCGTGGTGCGCGACATCGACAAGTCGCTGCCGCTCTACCGCGACGCGCTGGGCCTCAAGGTGGTCTACGACCAAATGATCGGCGGGGGCGTCGATGCAGGAGGCAAGGCCAAGGCGCCCAGCCTGCGCCTGGTGCTGCTGCGGGCCAACGACACCTTCATCGGTGCCCTGGGGCTGATGCAAAGGCTCAACGCCAAGGAGACCCCGCCGCCGCCCACCTACGCCAAAGCCGGCCCGGGGCAGATGATCATGGTGATCAATGTTGCCGACTTGGAGCAGCGCTGGGAGCGCATTGCCGCGACGCCCCATCTCAAAGTCGAAACGGCGCCGACGCGAGTCGAGTACCCGCAGCCCGGCGGCGGAGTCATCCCGGTGCTGTTTTCCGCAGTCTGGGATGCCGACGGCAATTACATCGAGCTCAACAAGCTGCTGGGCGCGCCGGCCGGGAGCGCGCCGCGGCGATGAGCGAAGGTCAGCCCGCACCCATGTTGCGCAGCGTCGAACGCCGCTACTTTCGCAGCGGGCCCCTGCGCCTCGCCTACCGCGAGGCCGGCGAGGCGCCGGCGCAGCCCTTGGTGCTGCTGCATCCCTCGCCGCGCAGCTCGGCCATGTTCGAACCGTGGATGCGGGAGCTCGCCGAGCACTTCCATGTCTTTGCTCCCGACACGCCGGGTTATGGTGCGTCCGATGCCCTTGCCGCCCCGCCCGAGCATCTCGCGGCCTACCTGCCGCCGTTGTTGGATTGGTTCCATCACGTAGTCGGTCCGCGTGCCATGGTTTACGGATCGGCCACCGGTGCGCAGTTGGGCATTGCCCTGGCCAACCAGCGTCCAGAAATGGTGCAGCATCTCTTGCTCGACAACGCGGCGCATTTCGACGCCGCGCAGCGCGAATGGCTACTGGCGCATTATTTTCCCGACTTGCGGCCGCGCCCCGATGGCGGGCATCTTCAAGACTTGTGGCGCATCGCCCGGCAGATGGCCCAGTTCTTTCCCTGGTTCGCCGCCGATGAGGCGCATCGCTATTCATTGCGCGAACCCACCGCCGAGGAAATCCATGCCACCGTCTGTGAGTTCCTCGCCGCGGGGCCGCAATATGCTGTGGCCTATCGCGCCGCCTTTGCCCACGAACGTGCCAGCGAGGTGCAGAGACTCAAGGTGCCGGTCACGCTGTTTCGCTGGCTGGGCTCCATGCTTCTGCCTTATGTCGACCAGTTGCTCGCGCACCCGATGCCACGTGAGCTGCGGGTGGTGGAAACTCCGGCCGCTTTGCCCGCGCGTTACGCCGCGATGAATGCCCGCCTGCGCGCCCTGCGGCTCACTCTGGCGCTGGCCGAGAAGCGATGAATTCGTTCGCCCGCGAGGTCTATTTGCAACGGGTTCCGCAGGGCTTTCCCGTGGAGACCGATTTTGCGCTGCGTGACTTTTCTCCCGGCGAACCCGCGGACGGCGAGGCCCTGGTCGAGGTGCTGGCCCTATCGCTTGACCCTTATCAGCGCAGCGCCATCGCCGGACGCCATCTCTCGGCCAGCATCCGGCCCGGCGACACCTTGCGCGGAGATGGCCTGGTGCGTGTAATGAGCTCGCGGCATGCGCGCTGGCGCAAAGGCGAACTCTGGGTGGCGGCCTGTGGCTGGCGAAGCCATGCCTTGCTCGGCGCCACCGAGATTGCCGCCGCACGCCCGGTGGATGCCCGCTGGCAGCCGCCTACCCTGGCCCTGGGCGTGCTGGGCATGCCGGGGCTCACCGCCTGGGCCGGCGTGCGCCTGCTGAGTGGGGCGCAGGCCGGCGACACCTTCGTCGTTTCCGCCGCCGGCGGCCCGGTGGGAGCCACCGCCGGACAGCTCGCCCGGCGCCTGGGTTGCCGGGTCATAGGCATTGCCGGCGGCGCCGACAAATGCGCCTGGGTGAAGGAGGCCGCGGGTTTTGCCGCCTGCATCGACCATCGTCGGGAAAACTTGCGCGCCGCGCTGGATGAACATTGCCCGCGCGGCATCGATGTCTACTTCGACAACGTCGGTGGCGACACCCTCGACGCGGTGAGCGAGCGCCTGGCCCCTGGCGCGCGGGTGGTGCTTTGTGGGCTGGCCGCGCAATACAATGGCGCGCCTTTGCCTGGACCCAATCCCGGCTTGTTCATACGGGCGCGCGCGACGCTGCGCGGCCTGGTGGTGTATGACCATTGGGAGCGCTACCCCGAGATGGCGGCAGAGATCGCGCCGCTCGTCGCCGCCGGGGAAATGGCTTTTCGCGAGGACCGCGGTAACGGTCTCCCCAGCGCGCCAGCGGCCTTTTGCCGGCTGATGCGCGGCGAGAATCAGGGCAAGGCGCTGGTGATCTTGGACGAGACTTCTGGAAAGGGCAGGGCATGACGAGCACAAGCGCGAACGAAACAGCACCAGTCGCCGGCTATGGCGAATTCCGCGAGGGCTGGCCGGTGGTGCTGGCCGCCATGCTGGGCATAGGCATAGGGCTCTCGCCCGTGCCTTTCTACACCATCGGCATGCTGGCCCCGGAATTGGCGAAGGCCTTCAAGTGGGAGTTCGGCGCCATCATGGTGGGTCTGCCCATCATGACCTTCGCCGTGCTAATCGCCAGCCCGGTGGTCGGTTGGCTGGCGGACCGCTACGGCGTGCGCAAGGTGGCCCTCACTTCGGTGCTGCTTTTTGGGCTGTCCTTCATGGGCTTTGCCCTGGGCAACGGCAACCTGATCCTCTTCTATTGCAATTGGGGACTGATGGCGCTGCTGGGGGCGGGCACGCTTCCCGTCACCTGGACGCGGGCAGTGAACAACCACTTCGAAGTGCGCAAGGGGCTGGCGCTAGGATTTTCGCTACTGGGCACCGGCATTTTCGGATTCCTGGTCAAGCCCTTCACCGCTTGGTTGATCGCGGAATACGGCTGGCGCACCGCGTACGTCGCGGTGGGCTTGCTGCCCATCGTCATCGCCTTTCCGGTGGCGTATTTCGCCTTTCACGACCGTGGCCCGCACCAGGCACGGGCCGGCGGGGTCGCGCCCGCGGCTGTGCTGGCGGGCAAGACCATGCCCGAGGCCTTGCGCGACTGGCGCTTCTGGCTGCTGGCCGTCGCCTTCGTGCTGATCTCCTTTGCCGTGGGCGGGCCCATACCCAACATGGAGAACATTCTCAAGGTCGCGGGTTTCGAGAAGCAGCAGATCGTCGGGCTGGTGGCCTTGATCGGACTGTCGGTGATCTGCGGCCGCATCATCGGCGGCTGGCTCATCGACCGCCTCTGGGCGCCCGGCGTGGCCTTCGTCATGCTGAGTCTCCCCGCCCTGGCCTGCTGGCTGCTGGCGCAGGGTGGGGCCGATCTTTTTCAGGCACGCCTGTCGATTTTCCTCATCGGTTTTGCCGCCGGGGTGGAGTACGACCTCATGGCCTTCCTGGTGGCGCGCTACTTCGGCATGCGTGCCTATGGCGCGATTTATGGCAGCCTCTACGGCTTCTTCGCGCTGGGCGCGGGCTTCGGCCCGGTGTTCTTCGGCAAAACCTTCGACCGCAGCGGTTCCTACGCCTCCATCCTGCTCATTTCCGCCGTGCTGCTGGTGGCGGGGGCGCTGCTGCTGCTGGCGCTGGGGCGGTATCGGCGGTTTGCAGGGGGCGCTCAATAGCTCCCGGCGGCACTGCTGGCTTTCTTACCGATCGTCGAAGTAGCCCAGTTGCACGCCTTCTTGCGCAACGCGCTCTTGCTGGCAGGTGTCGGCGCAGATCAGGCTCAGGCGCTAAGAACGGCCGTGATCGAGGCAGACTTCGCATTGGCACTTGGTCTTGCCAGTGAAGTGACGCAGTCCAACCAGTTTGTCCCGGTTTCGATCAAAACGATCGCGAATCAGGTCGAAGAGCTGGCGTTCGTCCTTTTCGAAGTAGCGGCGGGTTGCGTAGGCGCACAGATCAGAAAGCTGCACCATCGAGGTGAGTTCGCTGTCCACAAATAGGGGTGTCTCCACGATCTTGTCGATCCTGGACCAAAGGGTGCCCTGTTGGTGGTACATGCGCATGATTTCGGTCAGGCGGCGCGCGACGGTTTGGTTATTGTCTTGAACGAGCAACCCGAGATCGTCAGTTGCTACGGTCAGGTAGGTATTGAATCGGGTGACCACTTGTTCAAACGCGATGCGGAAATGATCGACGTCATCGAGGTGCTGCTTCGAATGAGCATCACAGAAGATTCGGACGTCGCTCCATGCGCCAATCATTTGAGCCAGATCTCTGAGGAATGCGTATCGCTCTGATCGAGTCAGGTGAACGTACGCCTCTGTCTTTCGGTAGTTCTTGATCAGTTCCTTGTTGGAGGTTCGAGTCGCGCGGGCGAGATTCAGTGTTCTCGTTCCCCGAACTGCTTTTCGTCTTTCTTCCCAAGTGAGGGATTCAAAGCAGGGGATGATCTTTTGCTCGGGGTAATCCCTGGCCATCCACGCCGTATGCACTTCCACATCCTTCAATCCGTACTTCGCCTTCAGCAAATTGACTTGGATGTCCTTTGGTTTCCATGCGGCTGCTGGTACTGCGAACCCCAGAAGGACGAAGTGATCGGTGCTTGCTCCATGTTCTACGACCCCTGACTCGTCAAGGTAGCAAAAGTACATGGCAGAACTCCGGGCAAAAAAAACGCGTCTGAGGTAGGGCATTCGCCCTACGGGAGGCGCATACGCGTCTCGGCTCAGTCGCTAGGGCGAAAATGTAGCCTACCAGGCCCTTTAGCGCAAGATGCGCGTGAGAGCGTCATGGCGCGGTCGGAACAAAGGGCAGGCGCTCTTAGTCGCGGGGGGGGGCTTGCATCCCATCCGGCACGGCGATTGCTCCACCGATCCCCAGGGGGCGCCGATTCGGCCCACCGCCCTCAAGCCTCGGCCAGTTCCCCCGGCACTTCGCGCAACTTGCGCCACAGGGTGGTGCGGCTGATGCCCAGCAATTCGGCGGCGCGGCCCTTGTTGCCGCGGGCCAGGGCCAGCGCCTTCCTGATGCCTTCTTCGGTGAGTTCGGGCAGTTCCGCCAGCACTTGCGGGGCGCTGCTGCTCGGTGCCGGGCGAACGGCGAGCAGTTCCGGCACCTCCGCCTGGAAGCGCTGGTAATCGATTTCGTTGACGCTGGGGAACTGCATCAGATACACGCCGAAGCGCTCGACCACGTTCTCCAGCTCGCGCACATTGCCTGGCCAGTGGTAGGAGAGCAGCATGGGCATCAAGGGCGCGATCGCCTGGTCGGCGGGCATGTGGCAGCCCAGGCGGCGCAGGCAGAAATAAAGCAGCTGCAGGGCCAAGCCGCGAATGTCCTCGCGCCGCTCGCGCAATGGCGGCAGCCGCAGGTGCAGGATGTTGAGGCGATAGTAAAGATCGGCGCGGAAGAGGCCACGCTCCACCAGTTCGAACAGCGGCCTATGCGTGGCGGCGACCACCCGCACGTCGATGGCGATGGGTCTCACGCCGCCCAGGCGCACCACCTCGCGCTCCTGCAACACGCGCAAGAGCCGTGTTTGCAGCGATACCGGCATGTCGCCGATTTCGTCCAGGAAGACCGTGCCGGTGTGCGCGGTTTCGAAAAGTCCGGGTTTGCCGCCGCGGCGCGAGCCGGTGAAGGCGCCTTCTTCGTAGCCGAAGAGTTCGCTCTCCAGCAGGGGTTCGGGGAAGGCCGCGCAATTGAGGGCCACGAAGGGGCAGGCCTTGCGCGGCGAGGCGTTGTGCATGGCCTGGGCGAAAAGCTCCTTGCCGGTGCCGCTTTCGCCGGTGATCAACACCGTGGTGCTGGTGCGCGCATAGCGCTCGGCGATGGCCCGCGACTGCTGAAAGGCGCTGCCCGAGCCGTGGATCTGCTCGAAGCGGTAGCGTGCTCCAGGCCCGCGCGAGCGCGGCTGGGAGCGAATGTTGGTGTCGGCGCGCTGAATGGCGTGGGCATCCTGCAAGGTCACCAGGGCGCCGGTGAGCGCGCCTTGCTCGCGGATGGGAATGCAGTTGGCGACGAAGGTGCTGTGCCGAAACTGGATCACTGCGTCGGGATCGCGCTCGTTGCGCTCGAAGACCGCGTCGAGCGACAACTCTGGCGCCACTTCCGGCAAATGGGCGCCGATCGCCTCCTGGGGCTTGAGGCCGAGGATGCGCTCCATCAGCGGGTTGATGGCGATGATGCGCTTGTGGGTGTCCACCGCCAGCACGGCTTCGTGCAGGTGCTGGAGCACGGCGTTGAGGCGGTCGTAGCGGGCGCTTTCCGCCACCGCCACCTGACCGATCTGCAAAGCCTGGGCGATGGCCGCGCGCACCGAGTCGAGGCTGTACACCAGCACTCCGCCAATGCCCGCCTGGTGCGCCATGTCCACGATCAGGCTGGAGCCGATGATCACCCGGTAACCTTCGGCCTTGAGTTCGCGGAAACACTCCGCCATGTCTTCGACGGTTTGGTAAGGACGCTGGGTGAGTTCGACGCGGAGCAGTTCCTTGACCGCTTCGAGTTCAGGAATCTTGTTCTGGTAGATGACCACGCCGACCCGGTCGGCGGTTTGCCTCGCCTTCTGCAAAGCCTGCAAGACGTCGTAGCCCGAGACCTGGATGCTTACCACCGGCAGGTCCAGGGCGGCCTGAAGGATGGCGGCATTGGCGCCGGCCGAGACGATCACGTCGACCCGGTTGTGGCGCTCCAGCTCCCGGCCCAGGGCCAGGGCGTTGTCCATGACCACTTCGACGACCTCGATCTCGGCGCGGTCGGCGAACTCGTCCAGCACACCACGGATGAGCTGGCTCAGAGCCTTATAGCTGATGATGCATAAACGCGGCTTGCGCGGCTTGAACTCCGTGACCATCTTCCCCAGCACTCCTCCAGCACGATTCCCAACCGCCTCCCCCGGGCCGCCATCTTGTTCGCATTAAATGTATGCTTGTTGCTACATTAGGATGTTGCAAGTGTTTCACAGATGGAACCGGCGTGGCAATCGCGTTCGTCGGAAAGGCCGCGGTGCTGTTGCTCTCCGCCCTGGCAAAGCTCTTGCTAGGATGCGGCTGTCGCGGGCGCGAGCCCGAAAGTTCGGAGGAGCCTTGAGCAAGGCGACAATCGGCCCGGTGCGCCGGGGCAGTGTGGCGGTAGCCCGCCTGGACGAGGCCATCGCCGCGTACCGGCAGGGGCTCGACCTCCAGCTGGTGGCGCGGGATGTTTTCGACGCCGCCCGGGCCCGTGCCTGGGGCCGGCCCGAGCTTGCCGGCGTACCCGCGGCGCTCTTGGGCGCCGATCGCGGGGATGCCGGCACCCACTGGCTGGAACTGGTCGAACTGCCCGGCTGGGCGCCGGTGCCGCCTTTCGGCCAAGGCGGATGGCTGGCGCTGGAGGTGCTGGTGGCGGATGTGCTGAGTCTCGCCGGCCGGCTGGCGACGAGCCCTTTTCGCATCCTCGGCGAACCTCGCCCGCTGGCGTTGAGCGAGCAGATCTGGGCAATGCAGGTCGCCGGCCCCTCGGGGGAAGTGCTCTATCTCACCGAAGTCAAAGGTGCCGTGCCGCCCTTCGATTTGCCTGCGCCGGCGCGGCTCACGGCCGAGCGCCTGTTCATTCCGGTGGTTGCCGTGCCCGACCGCGACACCGCACTTGCCGCTTACGAGCACCTGTGCGGCTCCCAGGGTCTGCGCTTCGACACCCGGGTCGCCGCCCTGCAAAGCGCCTTGCGCCAGAATCCCGATACCCTGCGCGCTGTGGCCACGCTGCCCCTGGCGGGACAATGCCTGGTGGAAATCGACGCCGTGCCCGAACTCTTTGGGGCCAATGCGACGCCCGGCGCCATTCTTGCCGTGCGGGCGATCTCGACCGCAGGCCGCGGCAGCCAAACGCGCGCGCCCGAGGTCTGGTTCGGCCCCGGCGGCGAGTGCCTGGAAATCGAGCACGTGACGCCATGATCACGAAACCCGAGAGGCAACTGCCGCCCGCTCGGTTGACGGAACTGATCGCGGCGCTGGGCGCCGCCGCGGTCCAGACCGACCCGGCGATCCGTGCCCGTTACGCCCAGGATCTCTTTTGGGAAGGGGAGGCCCCGCTCGCGGTGCTGCGCCCCGCCACACCCGAAGGCGTGCTCGAGGCCTTGCGCTGGTCCACGCGCGCCGGGGTGGCGGTGTTGCCGCGCGGCGGCGGCGTTTCTTATACCGCGGGCTATCTTCTGGCCGGCCGCCCGGCGGTGCTGCTCGACCTGCGGGACCTCGACCGCATTCGCGAAATCGACATCGGACGCGGCGTGGTGGTGGCCGAAGCCGGCGTCACCTGGAGCCAGTTGGCCGAAGCGCTGGCGCCCCACGGCCTGCGTACGCCCTATTGGGGGCCGTTATCCGGGCTGCGTGCCACGCTCGGCGGCACGTTGTCGCAGAACAGCGTTTTTTATGGTTCGGGGCAGCACGGCAGCGCCGCCGAAAGCGTGCTGGGCCTCGAAGTAGCGACCGCCAGCGGCGAGGTGTTGCGCACCGGCTTGGCCGGTGGCGGCTTTGCGCACTCGCGCTGGGGCGGTCCCGATCTCGCCGGGCTTTTTCTGGGGGACAACGGCGCCCTGGGCGTGAAGCTCGCGGTCGCGCTGCGTCTCATCGAACGCCCGGCGGTCACCGAATACGCAAGCTTCGCCTTCGACACGCTGGCGGCCATGGTGGCGGCACAGATCACGCTGGCGCGGCGCGGCCTGGGCAGCGAGGTCTTCGGCATCGATGCCTACAAGGCCAGAAACTCCGCCCAGACCGGCAAGAAACTCGCCCAGAGCGCGCAAACCGCGCTCGGTGTGGTGAAGAACAGCGGCGGTGTGCTGCAAGGACTGCGCAACGTGGCGCGTATGGCCTTGAGCGGAACGGAAGCGCTCGAAGCCGCGGCCTATTCGCTGCATATCGCGCTGGAAGACCGCGATGCTGCCCGCGCAGGCGCGGCGCTGGGCGAAGTCAAGGAGGTCTGCCGCGCCGCCAAGGGCAGCGAGCTCGAAGCGCTGGTGCCGCGCGCCATGCATGCGCGGCCTTTTCCGCCGCTGCGTTCGGTGCTGGGCGGACGAGGCCAGCGCTGGGTGCCGGTGCATGGCATCCTCGCCCTGGCGGACGCGAGCGCGGCCATCACCGCCATCGAGGCGCACATCCGGTCACGGCAGGACGCCCTGTTGGCCGCCGGCATCGAGTATTCACCGCTGATCGTCAATGTGACCCACGGCATTCTTTTCGAGCCCTGTTTCTACTGGTTCGACGCCCTCACGCCGCTTCATGCCGAAGCCTACGGCGAGGGCCTCGACCCTTCCTGGCGCCAGCGGCCCGACGCCCCGGAGACCCGCCGCCTGGTGGCCACGCTTTGGGAGGAGGTGGCGGCCATTTTCACCCGTTTTGGCGCGACCCACTTCCAGCTCGGGCGACGCTACGCCTGCCGGGAGCGGCTGGCGCCCGCAGCGGCCGCGCTGCTCACCGCGGTGAAGCGCGAGCTCGACCCCCAGGGTTTGCTGAACCCCGGGGCGCTGGGGTTATGAGCGCAGGCGCGGGCGCCGTGGAACCCGCCTTCAAAACCTTCGCCGAGGTGGTGGTGGTCGTGGCCGAGGCGGCGCCCGTCCTCCGCGCTTTCCAGGAAGTGGCGGGTTATGAACTCCTGCACCAGGGTCAACCCGCCGCGGCGCTCGATGGCCTGGGTTATCGCGGTGCCGGCACCGGCGAGGAATGGCTGCTGGCGCGCCCGGGCTGCACCCACGGGCGGCTGCGCCTGCTGTGCCTCGGCAGGGCGGCGGGCGAACCCTGGCCTGGCCTGCAGCGCGAAGACGACCAGCCCTGGGACCCCGGCGGGCTGTTCGATTTCAACCTGCGGGTGCGCGACGCCGCCGCCATCGCCCACGCTTTGCGCGAGCGCGGCTGGCGCGGCGAGGCCCCTCCGGTGCGTTGGCGCCTGGGTCAGCTCGAAGTGGTGGAGTGGCTGGCCAACGGCCCCGAAGGCCTGCATGTCGCCTGCATCCAGCGCTTGGCGCCGCCTTTGCCCGAGGCGGATAGTTCGACCGCCTGCGGCGAAATTTTCAACACCAGTCAAATCGTCAGCGACGAGGTGCTCGCCCGGCGTTTTTATTGCGAGGGCCTGGGGTTCAGGGTGCGCATGGTGCATGAAACGGCGAGCTTTTTCGACGCTGAAAACGTCTTTGGCTTGCCCCCGCAATTGGCGCGCGGCCAGCGCCTGCGCATCGTGCTGCTCGATCCGCCGAGCGGCCCGGGCATGCTGGAACTCATCAGCTTTCCGGGCCTCACCGGGCGCGACTGGTCGGGCCAATGCCGGCCGCCGCGTCGCGGACTGGCGGCCCTGCGCTTCGAAGTGACCGGCCTCGATGCTTGGGCGCGGCGCCTGGCGGGTCTTTTTCCCGCTACGGTGGCCACGCCGCTGCGCTGCAACCTGGCGCCTTTCGGACCAGTCGATCTTCTGGCCGTGGAGTCTCCCGAAGGGGCGCGCCTCGAACTCTTTGAACGCGAAAACGGCGTCTGAAGCCCGTCGCCCCCGGCGTCTTGTGGTGGTGTTCCATCGCTGTTTCAGCCGCGTTCGTGGGTGTTACAAGCCTCACGACGATCCGCCTCTCTGCCCCCGCGAGCCTTGCTGCGACAAGCCCTTGCAGCCTCGATCAGGGACTGGCATCGCTCTTGCTGTGGGCCTTGCCAGTATTGGTGAAAGGTAGGTAATGCGGGCACTCTCCGGGTTGGTGGTTCTCGATCTCACGCACATGCTCTCGGGGCCTTATGGCGCCATGCTGCTCGCCGACCTCGGGGCGCGCACCATCAAGGTCGAGCCGCCGGGGCAGGGCGAAGGCACGCGCCAGTTGCTGGCGAACAATCCGCGTTATTCGCGCCAAGGCATGGGCGCCTATTTTCTCACCCTCAATCGCGGCAAGGAGAGCGTGGCCATCGATCTCAAGACGCCTGCGGGCTTGCAAGTCTTTCACGACCTCGTGCGTCAGGCCGACGTGGTCTTTGACAATTTCAGCGTCGGCGTTACTGCCCGGCTGGGCATCGATCACGCGGCGCTTGCGGCGATTAATCCACGCATCGTCACCTGCTCGGTGACCGGCTTTGGCGAAACCGGGCCGGAACCGCATCGCCCGGCTTTTGACCAAGTGGTGCAAGGCATGGGCGGCGGTATGTCGATCACCGGCCTAGAGGGGGGCGAACCCACGCGCTCGGGCATACCCATAGGGGACCTGGGGGGCGGTGTGTTCGGTGCCATCGGTGTGCTGGCCGCACTGGCGGCGCGCGAGCGCACGGGGCGCGGCCAGCATGTCGACGTTTCGATGCTCGATGTGCAAATTTCGCTGCTCAATTACATGGCCACCATGTACCTGCTCTCGGGCGATGTGCCCGGGCCGCTGGGCAACGCACATTTCGTGCATGTGCCCTACAACAGCTATCGCACCCGAGACGGGCACATCATCATCGCCTGCATCGGCGATGCCTTTTACGAACGCTTGCTCGAAGTGCTGCCGCATGCCGTACTGCTGGAAGAAAAATACCGCAAGCAGCCGGCGCGGCTCGCCGACCGCGTGCGCATCGACGCCATCGTCGGCGAGGCGCTGGCGCAGCAGGACACCGCCTACTGGCTGGCCGCGCTCGGGGCGAAACGTATTCCTTGTGCGCCGGTGAATGACTTCGCCCGGGCCCTGGCCGATCCGCAAGTGCTCGCCCGCGACATGGTGGCGAGCGTTCGGCTCCAGGATGGGTCGGAGATTCGCGTCCCGGGCAATCCCGTGAAGCTCTCCGAGGATCAACCAAGCGCCTTCGGGCCGCCGCCTTTCCTGGGCGAGCACACCGATGCGGTGCTCGAGGGGCTGCTGGGCTACGGCAAGGCGCAGCTTGCCCGCTTGCGCGAAGCCGGTGCCATCGGCTAAGTTGCTTTCGGGAGGAAGAGACAACATGCGCTTGGCGGAGCATTTTTTTGAGTGAAGACTTGAAACCACGCGATCTGGGCATTTTCGGCGGCTTGAGCGGTGCCGGCGACCTGCTGCGGCGCAATGCGGCGGTGGCGCCGCATCACCCCGGGCTGATCTTCGGCGCCACGCGCCTCACCTGGCGCCAGGCCAACGCGCGCTGCAATCGCTTTGCCCACGCCTTGCGGGCCCTGGGGGTGAAGCGCGGCGATCGGGTGGGCATCTTTGCCCGCAACAGCCACCAGTGGGTCGAGGCCGCCTTTGCCCTCGCCAAGATCGGTGCCGTGCTGGTCACCATCAATCACCGGCTCTCCGCCCCCGAAGTGAGCTTCATCCTCAGAGACTCGGGGGCCTGCGGCCTCATCACCGGGGCCGAGGAACTGGCCACCGCCGAGGCTGCCGTGGCCGAGTTGCCGGGGCTAGGGGTGATGGTGGGGATCGGCACCCGGTCGGCAAAACTGCCGGAGTACGAAGCGCTGCTCGACGGCATGCCCGAGAGCGAGCCCGCGCACGATCGGCCGCTCGCCTACCACGACCCCTTGATGCTGCTCTACACCAGCGGCACCACGGGATTTCCCAAAGGGGCCATCTACACCCACGGCGGCACCCTGGTGGGCATGCTCATCCATGTGCACGCCATCGGCAGCCGCAGCACGCATCGGGTGATGTTGCCTGCACCGCTTTATTCCGCGGCGGGCATCGCCGGAATTTATTGCTCGATGTATGTCGGCTCCAGCACTTTCATCGTCAATTTTGATCCGGTGACGGCCCTGGAAACCATCCAGCGCGAACGCATCAGCTTCACCAACCTCGTGCCCACCACCATCCAGCGCCTCCTGGCGCGCGAGGACTTCGGCCGCTACGACCTCTCCTCGCTGGAAGTGCTGCTCTACGGCGGTTCGCCCATGCCCGTGCCGGTGCTGCGTGAGCTGCGCCGGCGCCTGCCCAACTGCGGCTACCGCCAGACTTTCGCCTCCACCGAAACCGGTTGCGCCGGCACGGTGCTGGAGCCCGCGGAGCACTGGCTGGCCCTCGAAGACCCGGCGCGCGAGGGCTTGCTGCTCTCCTGCGGGCGGCCGCAGACCAATGTCGAAGTGCGCGTCACCGATGCGGCCGGGCGCCCCCTGCCCGATGGCGAAGTGGGTGAGATCGCGGTGCTCACCGAAGCCAATGTCGCGGGTTTCTGGAACCGCCCGGAAGCCACCGCCGAGGCGATACGCGAAGGCTGGGTCTACACCGGCGACATGGGTTATCGGGATGAAAACGGTTACTTCTATCTCGTCGATCGCAAGCGCGATCTCATCGTCAGCGGTGCTTTCAACGTTTATCCTTCGGAAGTGGAGCGGGTGCTGCAACAGCATCCGGCGGTGTACGAAGTGGCGGTGATCGGCGTACCCTCGAAAGAATGGGGCGAAGAAGTGAAGGCCATCGTCGTCCTGCGCCCGGGCGCGGTGGCCGGCGCCGGCGAGATCATCGGTTTTTGCGAGGGCCGCATCGCCGGCTTCAAGAAACCCAAGTCGGTGGATTTCGTCGCGGCGCTGCCGCGTAATCCCACCGGCAAAATTCTGCGGCGCGAATTGCGCGAACCCTATTGGCAAGGCGAGACAAGGAAAATCGGATGACCCGCGCCATCGACATCGTGGTGAACCTCTGGACCGAAGAGGTCACCCGCAACTATCCCCAGGAACTCGACCAGTTCTGGGATCTCATCACCCTGGGCCAGGACACCACCCATCGCGGCATCAGCCTCGAAGAAGAAATCCGCCGCATGGATGCGGCCGGCATCGGCAAAGGTTTGCTGGTGGCCACCACTGGCGGCGAGATCGGCTCCAAGATCTATTTCGAAAAGCACATCGACCTCATCGACCGGGTCTGCCGCGAGCATCCCGAGCGCTTCAAGGGCATCGTCGGCATCAACCCTTCGCGCATTTTGCCTTGGCTCGCCAAACTCGAAAAAGCGGTGCGCGAGTATGGCTTCGTCGGTGCGCATCTTTATCCGCACTGGTTCGGCAAGGCGCCGGATGACCGCGTCTACTATCCCTTCTACGCCAAGTGCGCCGAACTGGGTGTGCCCATCCAGATTCAAGTGGGTCATTCGGCGCAGTGGTTCCTGGAAAGTGTGGGCCGGCCCATTTGCCTCGACCGGGTGGCGATCGATTTTCCCGAGCTGAAAATCATCGGCATTCACATCGGCCATCCCTGGACCGAGGAAATGATCTCCATGGCCTGGAAACACAAAAACGTGTTCATCGGCGTCGACGCCCACGCGCCCAAATATTGGGAGCCGAATCTGGTGCGCTTTCTCAACGGCCGCGGCCAGGACAAGGTGCTTTTCGGCACCGATTGGCCGATCATCGAGTTCGAGCGGGCGATGCGCGAAATCGACGCCCTGGAACTCAGAGAGAGCTCGAAGCGAAAGCTCCTGATCGACAACGCCGTGCGGGTGTACGGCCTGGAAAACTGGCTCTGAAACGGAGTGACGAAATGAGCTTCCAGAACCTCTTCATTCCCCACCCCAAGACCCCCGAGGTCGAGCGCTGGCTCTGCGAGGAAGTGCGCGAACAGCAGGCGCGTTACGAAAAAATCGTCGCCGCCATGGACGTCATGGAGCCGCAACGCGAACAGTGGTACGCCGAGTTCCTGCAGCGCATCCAGACCCGCGGCTTTAATGTCGACGGCGACTTGCGGCGCAAGATCCCGGCCGCCGAAATTCCCCAGAAGCCCAATCGACCCCACAAAGTCGTCTACTGAGAGTTCCGACCCACCATGGCCCGCCCCCACATCGAACCTTTCTGCGACCGGGACGTCCCGTTCAAGAACATGAGCCTGCCGGGTTTTTCGTCCGGCTTTCGTTACAAGATGCTCTCGCTCGATCCCGACACCGGGGCGTGCAGCATGACCGTGCAGCTCGACGGCGGCTACCGCCAGCCGCCGGGTTTCTCCTGGTCGGAACTGGAACTGGTGGTGATCGAGGGCGAACTCGAACTCGGCGCGCGGCGCATCGGCAAAGGGCATTATCTCTTCGTGCCGGCGGGTTATGCACTGCCGGCGTGGTCGACCCGGCAAGGCTGTTTGCTGCTGATGATGTACAACACCGGCGAGCCCAGCCTGGTTGCGTCCGATGCTCACCACCCGCTGGCGAGGCTCGATCGCTATCACGATGTCAATTCCTACGACGACATCCCCTGGGCGCTGGGCAATGTCGCCAAGCCCTCGGTCGCTTCGGGCTGCCTGATCAAGCTGCTCAACTACAACGACCGCAGCCACGCGCTCACCTTCCTCTATTGCATGACGCCGCATTTTTGGCAGGACAACATCAGCTACCACGATTGCGCCGAGGAGTCCTATCACCTGTGGGGCGACTCCTGGATGATGCAATTCGGCACCGTGCCTACCGGCGGCTACTTCTGGCGGCCGGCCTATATCAACCATGGCGCCTTCGCGAGCGAGCTGGGCTGCATCGCTCTGGGGCGGGTGGATTCCAAGCTCTTCAACTACTTTCACTACAACCCCTGGAGCACCCCGGAAGAAAACCAGTTGCGCGCCGCCGCCAAGCTCTCGCAGCGCGACCCGCTGCTTTATCGCTGGATCGTCAAACACGGTCACAACCACCCCGACGGACCCGCGGATTTCGAAGACGCCCTGCGTGGACGTGACGCCGGTGCCCCCGAACCTGAGGCCGCCCCGGCGGACCACAGCCACCGGCATACGCATGAACACGACCATGTGCACCATCACGATCACGACCATGACCACGAGCATCATCTCCATCACCACTTCGAGGTGCACGACGAGGCTCATCAAGAGGCGCATGAACACGGCCATGTCCATAGCCATCGCCCGGCAAGTCGTTCTGGAGACAAGGCATGAGCTTCAATGAACTGGGCGTGCTGCGCTGGCTGCACATCATCGCCATGGTCTATTGGCTGGGCGGCGAGTGGGGCGTCTTCCAGACCTCCTACAACGTCATCAACCGCAGGCTGTCGCTCGAAGAGCGCCGCCGCCACATGGAGACCGCCTACCGCATCGACATCCTGGCGCGCAGCGGCATCATCCTGCTGCTGCCCCTGGGTCTGCACATGGGCCATCTGTGGGGCATCCAGCCCTGGGGGGGCAATGCGCTGGCGCTCATGTGGCTCGCCTTTGCCGGCTGGCTGGGGCTCGCCTGGGCGGCCTTCATCTACCGCGAAACGGATCGCGGCGTGCGGCTCACCCGCATCGATGAACAAATCCGCTACGTGGTCATTCCGCTGTTGCTGGTTTCGAGCCTCGCTTCGCTTTTGGGTTACGGCCCCTTCAGTAACGAGCCCGGGCAGAACCAGGCCTGGTTCTCCGCGAAAGTGCTGATCTATTCGCTGCTTCTGGTTATCGGTCTCAAGCTGCGCTTCATCATGCGCGAATGGACCATGCTCTTCCGGCGTTTGGCCGCCGAAGGCAATCCGCCCGAAATCGAGGCGGTGCTGGAGCGATCCATACGCATCGGGCGCGGCCTGGCCTACCTCTATTGGGTGGGCATCGGCAGCGTCGCATTTCTGGCCGCGGTGAAGCCCTTCTGAGCACCGACATGAACCGCAATGTACGAGGCCGCATTCTTTACACCAGCCGCAAGCCCGAACGCCTGGGCCAGGAGCGCGGCCGGGAGTTCTTCAACATCAGCGTGCAGGACGATGGCCTGCGGGTGGTGCAGGCGCACTGTGAAATCGACGACGCGCCGGCGGTCATCCGCGACGTGCAGCTGGCCCTGGACCCCGAATGGCGGCCGCTCGATTGCTGCGTTCGTTTGACGGTGGGTGGGCGTTTCGAAGGCACGGGGTTCATGCGCTTTTCGCCCACCCTGGCGGAATGCGAAACCTTCAATCGCCGCGACGGCCGCCTGAGTCAGAAGATCGAGTTGCAGGAGCCTCTGCGCTGGCTGGGCGCACACCCGATCTGTGGCGACGCGCTGTGCCTCAAGCTCTATGATCTCAAGCAGGGGCCGGGCAAACAGTTTTTTCCCAAGCTCATGCTGAGCTCTCCCGATCATCGCGGCGCCACCGGGCCTTTGCTTTTCAGCCTGGGTTTCGGACTGGAGTTCGTCGGGCGCGAAGCAGTCAGTGTCGCCGCCGGCAGCTTCGGCGCCCTGCATTTTCGTTATGTGGACACCGCCGGGCAGTTGCCCCAGGAGCATCCTCCGTATGACGTCTGGTGCAGCGACGATGGCGACTACCTGTTCTTGAAAGGCGGCGTGGGCGGCTACATGCAGACCTACTACGAACTCGTCGAATTGCAGCGTTAGGATTGCCCTTGCCTGCGTTCCTGATCATCAAAGCGAGACTCACCGATGCGGTGGCCTTCCGCGCCTACGCCCAGCAGGCGGCGGCCCTGGTGGCGCGCTTCGGCGGACGCTACCGGGTGCTGGGTGGTGTGCCCGAAGTGCTCGAAGGGCCGCAAGACCAGCGCAAGATCGTGATCTCAGAATGGCCCGACGCCGCCGCTGCGCGCGCCTTCTGGAACTCGCCCGAGTACGCCGCCGTGCGTCTGCTGCGCGAAGGACTGGGGGAATTCGAAGTACTTCTGGTGGATGGCATCGCCGAGGGTAACAAATGAGCCATCCGCCGGAGCGGGCGCAGCCCGCGAACGACAATCACCCCCTCCCGCGGGGAGGGGGCTGGGGGGAGGGTTCGAGCACCCCCGAACG